>JAFSMZ010000038.1:0-12793 GCA_017447685.1 Oscillospiraceae bacterium | reverse complement strand
TTCGTCCATCGCCGCGATGGCGCTCTGCTCGGAATTGATCTTGCTCTTGATGGTGGTATCCGCTACCATCTTGCCGTTCTCGTCCAGAATGACTGCCTTGGTGTAGGTGGATCCTACGTCACAACCGCCGAAATACTTCATTATAAAATCTCCTTTTGAATTTTTCTTCATCTTTGGCTCCCCTGCCTAAGGGGAGCGGTCGGGGCGTGTGCTTCCCTCCCGGGAGAGTTCAGAGGGGGCTCTCCCCTCTGATTTCATCGTCCGCAGGCGATGAAACAAATCGGGATCGTTTTTCCCGACGGCGTGTACGTCGGGAAAAACTCATCTCACGCAGCGAACGTGCGGCCCTCAGGCCGTGCGCTGAGCGGAGTGCGATCCCTTCTGATCGAAAAGGCCCTGCCTTTTCGATCACATGCAGACTTCGTCCTCGAACTCCACCAGGGACGGATCCACGGGCTCGGCGCGCTTGACGGTGCGCATGTACTCGTTGACCTTGTCGCGCATGGTGCGGCGGGAGACGGTGCGGGGGTCCATCAGGTCGTGCTCGACCCAGATCAGGTCGTAGCCGCGCTGACGGCCCTGCTCGTCCAGGATGCCCTGCACGGTGGCCATGTTCTTGCAGGCCACGTTCTGGTACATGATGACCAGCGGGGCGTTCCATGCTTCCACCTGGCGCCAGCACTCGTCCACCACGTTCTGGTAACCGCCGTTGGTGTGGCGGCGCATGACCATGCGCTCGTACAGACGGGCCAGGTCACGCAGCGCCTCTTCCTTGTCCTCGGTCTCCAGGTGCTTGGTGAAGTTCAGAGACTCCATCTCCACCAGGACGTTGATGCCCCAGCAGTTGGCCAGCCAGTTGGAGAAGTTGGCGTAGTAGTGGGCCGGGCAGGACCACACGATGGCGCGGTAGCGCATCTTGCGCGCGGGCCAGGCGGTCTCGCGGTTCTCGTAGGCCTTCATGAGCATCTTGTTGACCTTCTCCATGGAGGGCAGGACGCGGGGGTCGATGCCGCCGTCCATCTCGTAGTTCCACTTGCGGAAGAGCTCGTAGCTCGGTCCGATGAACTGGGGATAGGCGGACTTGTTGATCTCCCACTTCTGCAGCTCCAGATCGGTCTCCTGGTTGAAGCGCTTCATGGCGGTGAAGTAGGCATCCCAGCTCCACTTGGCGCCGGTGGCGTCCTCGATGGCCTTGATGCAGGCCTTGATGTCCTCGGCGGCGTACTGCACGGTGTTCTCATCGTCCAGATACCGCACGGGGAAGCAGAGGTGGAACACGGGGGTGTTGGGGAAGCGGCGGGCAAAGTAGGAGGAAGCCATGGTGGAGCCGTCGCAGGGCATGGAGCTGGAGATGAACAGAGAGCCCATGTCGGGCAGGGCGTTGATGACCAGGGCGCCGCACTCGGAAGAAGGCACCGGGCAGGTGTCGGAGGGCAGGCCGTAGCTCTCAACGGCGTCAATGTAGGGGATGCAGACCAGCTGGTCGATCTCGGAGACCAGGAACATGGGCAGCAGCTGGTGCGGGATGGCAAGCAGGTCGGGGAAGCCGGCGGCGATCTGGCCCATGGTCATTTCGTCGAAGGTGAAGAGCATCTTGTTGAGCTCTTCGCTGTTGCCGTTCTTCCGGTCGGCCTTGGAGAGGAAGACCAGGTTCTCCGCCACATAGCGGAAGATCTGGAAGGTGACCTCATGGCTCATGCGCAGGTTGGAGCCGCGCAGACCCAGGATGTTCTTGTCCATAAAGCCGTGGCAGCAGAAGTAGGAGATCATCCAGCGGTACCACAGCGCGCTGTTCATGGCGGGGATCAGGTCCTTGGAAAAGGTCATGAGGAGCATGCCCCACATGTGGGCCCACTCATAAAAGTCATAGGCGGTGTCCTTCACGCCGCGCCACTCGCGGCGGACGGTGGCCATGGCGCCCTTGCGGTAGAGGCGGCCCAGGCTGCGCTCGCCGTTGACCACGCGGTCCCACTTCTCGGCATTGTCCAGGGCCATGAAGTCCTTGTACTCGCCCTTGATGCGCTCGATATCGGCCTTGCAGCCCTCAATGGCTCCCTTGCCGAAGGCCTTCCAGTCGGTCTCCTTCAGCATGTCGCCGAAGATGCCCATGACCTCCATCAAGTTTTCGCCCTGCTTTTTCCAGTTGATATTGTCTTTGGCTTTCCAGAATTTAGGGTTGGGATATTGAACCTTTGCCATTATGCTTTACCCTCCTCTTTATGAATGCGCTTGATCTCCAGAGACTCCACGAAAGCCTGCACGCGGGTGCGCAGCTGACCGGAGTTGCCGTTGTTGTACAGACGGTCGATGGAGAGGACGGGCCAGCCGTATTCATCGTGCATGATGTGGCTGACCAGGGCGCGCTCGAAGCCCCAGTAGTCGCAGTACTTCATCTGCTCGTAGATGATGCCTTCGGCGTTGAATTCCTTGGCCAGGCGGTCGGCGGTCTCCCGGCGCTGCAGCACCTTCTCGTCGGAGATGTAGCGGGCGCACTCGGAGACTTCCATGTAGTGGCGGCAGATCTGGGTCAGGGCGTCCTCCTCGTCGTTGAGCTCAATGACCTCGCGGCCGGGGGTAGAGCCGAAGCAGTAGCGGTCGGAAACCACCAGGGCGCCGCAGCCCTCGATGAGCTTGGTGAGGCTGGGATCGTCAATCTCGGAGCCGACGATGGCCACGCGGGCGCGGAAGGGGCTCTTGACGTCGGGCTCGCGGGTCTTCAGCTCCTCCAGGGTCTCCCGCAGGTAGGGCAGGATCAGGGCCTTGGGGCAGACATAGGTCACCAGGTTCAGCACGTGGAACTCATAGCCGGTGATGACGGGATTCTCGGCCTTGCGCATCTCGCGGATCTCGGAGATGATCCGACAGACCTCGTTGTGCTGCTCCACCGCCTTGCGGATGGCAGCGTCGGAGACGTCGGCGCCGAAGACCTCGTGGATGCGGTCCAGCACGTGGGCCTGCATCTGCTGCACATAGGCCTTGATGGTGTAGTCAGTGATCTTGAAGGGCATGTCGGTGTGGGTGACGAAGAAGTTGGGCTTGTCATTGACCTGCAGGATCTCGAAGTGCTCCATGGAGCGGTTCATCATCGAGCAGGCGTCCACGCCGATCAGCGCGTCCAGGAACTGGTAGCCGCCCTCGATGGCGCGCTCCAGCAGGGCGCGGGCGAACTCACAGGTGTAGTTGGACATGTAGTAGGTGGCGATATCGATGGAGCCGGTGTTGGGTGCGCGCAGTCTGGTGGAGAAGCAGTTGTCCACATTGAGCAGCACCTCGGGGATGTGGAAGCAGGTATAGCCCAGGCAGACGCCGCCGTCGGCCTTGGCCTTTTCCACGAGCTCATTGTCGGCGTTCTCAAGCAGACGTTCGAAATAGATCAGATGCTTAAGATCTTTCAAATGTTACACCTCTTCTTCATAGAATTTCTATTTTCCGGAGCGCTTCCTGCACTCCCTTGAGCATGGAGGAATCCGCGGGCAGCTCCATAACGCTCTTGCCCTTGATGTCGTTTGCCGCAAAAGCGCTGTCCGCAGGGATCGCGGTGAGGATCTCCACACCGGGCACCTGCATGAGCGGCACGAGCTCGGGATTGGTGACCCGGTTGATGATGGCGCCGATCCTCTCGTAGGAGATCAGATCGTCCGCCACACCCTTGATGGTGGTGATGACCTGGCCGCCCTTCTTGCTCTGATCGGTGATCAGCAGCAGATGAGTGACCTTCTCCATCACGCGTCGCTGGATCTGTTCGATCCCGGCCTCACCGTCAATGACCACATAGTCAAAGCTGTTGGCCAGGATGCCGATGACTTCCTTCAGATAGGAATTGACCTTGCAGTAGCATCCGGAGCTCTCCGGCCGTCCGATGGCCAGGAAAGCGAAGCCGGGCATCTCCACCAGCGCGTCGAAAATGCGGAAGCGGGCCTCGCTGAGAAGCTCCAGCGCCTCCCGGGTCTCCCCGTTTTCCACGCTGTCCACGATGCTCATCCGGATATCATCCAGCGTCATCTTCACGTCCACGCCAAGAGCAACCGACAGACCGACGGCAGGGTCCGCGTCAATGGCGAGGATCTTCTTGTCGGGGTATTTCTCGGCAAGCAGCCTCACGATGCACGCGCAGATCGACGTCTTTCCGACGCCGCCCTTGCCGGCGACCGTAATGATCTTGGCCTTATTCTCCATATACGTCCCCCCTCGGATAGTGCAGTTTTGCATAAAAGAACAGAAGGATCCCACTATGCATACTTGTCAGTATTTTATCACACGGCATGCCATTATGCAAGGAAAACGCCGGGAAAAAGTCCCTTTGCGGAATTTTGGTGCAAGTTGCAAAAAAACGAAGGCCGTTTTTTGGCAGGCTCGCTTTTGCCCTTTTTCTTTGTTTAGACAGGGGCGCTTTTCGCGTCCAAGTTTTTGCCTTTTCTCCTCCCCGCAGCCGGAAAAGCCGCTATCCCCCACCGCTGGAAACGATCCGACTTTCTCCCTCATCACCCGCTTCGCGGGAGCTTCCCCCGCTGGGGGAAGCACAGCGGGCGGCTGACAGCCGTGCCATGGGCGGAGGCGGAGCGCGCGCAGGGCGCGATGCCCTCATCGCGCCGCCCGTCTCTCGCTGTCATCCTGAGGAGGCTTCGCCGACGAAGGATCTCGACGGCGTGAGTCTGATTTATCGAAGCGTTCAAGGCTGTCGAAGCCTGCGCCGGGGGCGGGATCCTTCGCCAAGGCTCAGGACGATGCTCTCCCGGTGCCGGGCTGCAGACTCCCCGTCCCACGCCCCCTCAGCAAAAAAAATCCCGGGCAAAAGCCCGGGATTTTTCATTGGATGAGCATTTATTTCTGCGGTTTCTGCAGAAGCGCCAGCGCCTTTTCTCTCTGTTCGTCATCCAGCGGGACTGCCGCCAGATAGGCCTCCAGCAACTGGGGAAGCGTGGGCTGCACCTTGGTGGAGCTCAGCGTGGTGATATAATACTCCGCGCAGCTGAGCGCAGCCTCATAGACCCGGCCGCTGGTCTTGCCGCACTTGGCATAACCGGCCTCCCGGATCGCGCCCTTCCGAAGAAGGCTGTTGAGAAGGATGTGGACGGAGCTGTCCATCCAGGTCTTGTTTTTGGGGAGAGAGAGCAGTTCTCCCCGGGAGAGAGGACGCTGCTGTTCCCACAGAACGTCCATGATCTCCAGTTCGTTTTTTGTCAGATACAAGTGAATGCCTCCCTACAGCGGCCAAAATCCAATTTTTTTCCATTTTGAACAAATCAGATTAAGTTGCACTCAATTTTTGCTCATTGTACCACATACTTTCTCGCTTTGCAACAGTAAATTATTAATTCTTTGTTATTTTTCAATCTCCTTTTCCAGTTTTTTCTCAACTTTTGCCGCAGTTTGGTACCCTTATCCGGCCTCTTGATTTTTCTTTTGAAGCTGTTATAATAGGGCTGCTGACAGAAACCCGCCTTTTGGGTGGGAAAAGCATAAGAAAGCACCGTATTATTCTGGGAAAGGACGATCTCACATGGAAATCACCAAGGAAACCACCATGGGCGCTATGCTGGAGTATGACATGGGCATCGCCTATGTTCTGATGCAGGCGGGCATGCACTGTGTTGGCTGCCCCTCCTCCATCGGGGAGTCCCTGGAAGAGGCCTGCGCCGTCCACGGTCTGGACGTGGACGTGGTCCTGGCCTCCATTCAGGAGTATCTGCAGAGCCGCGGCTGAGACGCGGGCAGAGAGCAGGGGCGATCGCTGTCGCCCCTGCTTTCTCTATCCCGCAGTCTGAACCAAGCTGGGAGGGATCTACATGAAGCTATTGTATGCGGAGGACGAACGGGCCATGTCCGAAGCCGTGACCGACGTCCTTACTTATAATAAATACAGTGTGGACGCCGTCTATGACGGGCGGGACGCGCTGGATTACGCCCGGGCGGAGGAATACGACGGGATCATCCTGGATGTGATGATGCCGAAGCTGAGCGGGCTGGAGGTGCTGCGCCAGCTGCGGAGCGAGGGCTGCCGCACGCCGGTGCTGCTGCTCACCGCCAAGGCCGAGGTGGAGGACCGGATCGAAGGTCTGGACCTGGGGGCGGACGATTATCTGCCCAAACCCTTCGCCATGGGAGAGCTGCTTGCCCGGGTCCGGGCGATGCTGCGCAGGCGGGAGGAATTCACTCCCACGGTGCTGCGCTGCGGGGATCTGGAGCTGAACCAGCAGACAGCGGAGCTGCGCTGCGGAGAAAACGCCGTTGTTTTGCCGAAGCTGGAATACAAGCTCATGGAGCTTTTGATGCTGAACCGGGGCCGCTGCCTCTCCACCGAGGACATGCTGGTGAAGGTCTGGGGCTATGAGACGGAGGCGGACCTGGGCGTGGTCTGGGTCTATCTCAGCTATCTGCGCAAGCGTCTGGCCGCGCTGGGCTCCGGGGTGGAGATCAAGGCCCGCCGCGGCATCGGCTACACATTGGAGGAGCCCAAATGATCCGCACACTGCAAAAACGATTCACCGTCACCGCCATGATCGCGGTCACGGTGCTGCTGGTGCTGCTGCTGGGCGGCATCAACCTGTTCAACGCTCTCTCCGTCGTCCGGGACGGGGAGGAACTGCTCTCCGCCCTGGCGGCCCAGAAGGATTTCGGGCCGGCTCCCCGGGACGCCTTCCTCCCGCGGGACGAGGGAAACGGCCTCTTCCGCCGCAGCCCCGACGCCGGGGATCGGATGAGCGCGCTGACCTTCTCCGTCCGCTTTGACGCCGAGGGAGCCCTCCTGGGCTCCGACCTGAGCCGCATGGCGGATCTCAGCGAGGAGGAGGCCGTCTCCCTGGCGCGGCAGGCTTTGGACTCCGGCAAAGCAAGCGGCAGGATCGGCTCTTTTCGCTACCGGGTCGTCCAGCCCGCGCCGGAGTCCAGGACCGTGGTGTTCCTGGACATGAGCCGGCAGGCCCACGAGCTTTTGCGGGTGGCCGCCCTCTCCGGGCTTGGCGGGATCGCCGCCTGGCTTGCCATGCTGCTGCTGGTCCGTGCCCTGAGCCGCCGTGCCATCCGCCCCATCGCGGAGAACATGGAGCGGCAGCGCCGCTTCATCACCGACGCCGGCCACGAGCTGAAGACGCCGCTGGCCATCATCCGGGCCAACGCCGAGGCCCTGGAGCTCACGGGCGGCGAGAGCAAGTACAGCCGCAACATCCTCTCCCAGACGGTCCGCCTCTCCGATCTGATGCAGAATCTTCTGACCCTGGCCCGCTATGACGAGGGCGCCGCCCTGCAGGACCGGCAGAGCGTCTCTCTCTCCGCGCTGACGCAGGAGGTCTGGGACAGCTTTCTCGCTCCGGCGGAGCTGAAAAAGCTCTCCTGTACCGCCGCGATCGCCCCGGATCTCAGCGTTTCCGGCAGTCCCGTGCAGCTGCGGCAGCTGCTCTCCATCCTGCTGGACAACGCCGTGAAATACTGCCCGGAGGCGGGCAGCCTGACGCTCTCTCTTCGCCGGGAGGACAAGGCTGTGCTGCGGGTACAGAACAGTGTTGCGGAGAAGGTTCCGGACCCCGAGCGCTTCTTCGACCGCTTTTTCCGGGCGGATGAGGCCCGCAGCCGGGAGACCGGCGGCAATGGCATTGGCCTCTCCGCGGCCCAGGCCATTGCCCAGGGCCACAAAGGCAGCATCCATGCCGCCTATGAGGGCGACGCCATCGTTTTCACCCTCACTCTGCCCCTGGGCTGAGCGGAAGGCAAGTCCAAATGCCGGAAGCGGTCATATCACTATTGCATTTTTTGGAAAAGAGTCTATAATAATGGTATCGTGTTATGGAGGTTATTGATATGAAGAAAAGATTTCGCACTGTGATCGCGCTGCTTCTGGCAGCCATCACCGTTTGCTCTCTCTCCGCGGTCGCCTTTGCGGAGGATCCGGGCTACACCTATACCGCCGGGCAGACTTACCAGGCCGATGAGAACCAGGTCTTTGTTTACACCGTGCAGGTCTCTGCCGGCTGCCATCTCTCCGGCGCCGAGCGCGTGCGCGACTACATGCTTTCCAAGGGCTTTGACGGCTTCATCTTCGAGGTGGACGGCGGCTACCGCATCATGAGCGGCAAGTTCCCCCATGCGCAGGACGCCTGGGCCTACTGCGATCTGATCCACAACAAGACCGAGCGGGACACCGCCTATGTCACCGACGTGCGCCTGCCGCAGGAAGCCATCGACGAATTTGCCGAGAATTTCCGGCATGATCCTCTGGTCTTCAACAAGGTGGCTTTCCGCGGCTGGGAGAACCCCAGCGGTCCCTTTATCGACATGGCGCTCAATGAGGAAGAGACCGCCCCTGTCTTTGCCGTGCAGTACGGCGCCGGCAACAGCTTCAAGGGTGCCGAGCGCGCCCGGGATATGCTGATCGAAAAGGGCTTTGACGCCTACGTGGTCCGCATGCCCTTCTTCTACCTGATCATGGCCGGCAAGTTTGACAACAAGGACGACGCCACCGCGCTGCGGGACGAGATCCGCGTTGCCACCGATCACTGGGATCCCTATGTGCGTGAGATCCAGCTGCCCAAGGCCTGAGTGCGGTTTTGAGTTTTAAGCAGAAAAAGCCTGGATGTGAAGATTTTTCACATCCAGGCTTTTTTCTGTTTACTTGCCTTCGTGCTCACAGATCACGCTCTCCAGCTTTGCGAGGAGCTTTTCCGCCGGGATCTTGCTGAGTTTGCTGGCGTCCTTCACAGTCATGCGCTTGAGCATGAAGCGGGCCGCCGGATTGTCCATGGCCTTCAGCTCCGGGTAGCGCTTGGGGAGTTCCTCCTCCAGCCAGGGGTACTCGCTGAGGATCTGGCTCAGCTTGGTGTTTTCATTGTAAGACATGGTCGATTCTCCTTTTCTTCGGATCTCTGCTTTTCATTTTACCACAGTTTGGGCGAAAGCGGAAGCATTTTTCATTGTATCTTTTCCCCGCTTATGGTAAAATCGCAGAAAAAGTCCTGGAGGAAGCCATGAAGATCGAACGCAGTTATCCCAAATGCATCATTTCCGCCAAGGGGGCCGACTGGGTCTCCGCCGGCCATCCCTGGGTCTACGAGGGCGAAGTGGTCCGCCGGGAGGGGGACTGCCCCAACGGCGGCCTGGTGGACGTGATGAGCGGCAAGGGCCGGTACCTGGGCACCGGCTTTCTCAGCGAGCACAGCAAGATCCGGGTGCGCATCCTCTCCCGCAACGCCAACGACAGCTTTGACGCCGCCTTCTGGAAGCGGCGGATCCAGTACGCCTGGAACTACCGCAAGACCGTCATGGACGGGCAGACGGACTGCTGCCGTCTCATTTTCGGCGAAGCGGACGGTTTCCCCGGCCTGACGGTGGACCGCTTTTCCGACCTTCTGGTGGTCCAGACCCTCTCCGTGGGGATCGAGCGGATCAAAGATCTGCTGTTTCCCCTTCTGGCGGAGGTCCTGCAGGAGGACGGGCAGAGCATCCGCGGGCTCTATGAGCGCAATGACCTGGCCATCCGGGAGCTGGAGGGGCTGGAGCAGGGCAAAGGCTGGTATCCCCTGCCGGGCCTGCCGACCCCGGACTCTCCCCTGACGGAGATCTGCGAAAACGGGATCACCTATCAGGTGGACGTGGAAAACGGCCAGAAGACCGGCTTTTTCCTGGACCAGAAGTTCAACCGTCTGGCCGTGGCGCGTCTCGCCAAAGGCCGCCGGGTGCTGGACTGCTTCACCCACACCGGCTCCTTTGCCCTGAACGCGGCAAAGGGCGGCGCAGAATATGTGGAGGGCTGGGATATCTCCGCCGCCGCGGTGGAGATGGCAAAGGCCAACGCCCTGCGCAACGGTCTTTCCCACATTGCGGATTTCCAGCAGCACGACGTGTTCGATCGGCTCACGGAGCTTGCCGAGCGGGCCCACAAGCCTTTTGACTTCATCATCCTGGACCCGCCCGCCTTCACCAAGTCCCGCAGGACGGCCGACGCGGCGGAGCGGGGCTACCGGGAGATCAACTATCTGGCCATGAAGCTGCTGCCACGGGGTGGGTATCTCGCCACCGCGTCCTGCAGCCACTTCATGCCCAATGAGCGCTTCCAGCAGATGCTCCGCACCGCTGCCCGCCAGGCCAACGTCCAGCTGCGGCAGATCGAGGTGCGCCAGCAGGGGCCGGATCACCCCATCCTCTGGAACGTGCCGGAGACGGATTATCTGAAATTCTACCTCTTCCAGATCGTCTAAGAAACAGGAGCTCAGCACCGTAGGGGAGGGGCTCGCCCCTCCCGGCAGTCGGAAACACAGATTTGCAAAAATGTTCGGCGAACTCGCAGATTGTACGAATTCGCCGAACATTTTCTCACAACATGGCCGGGTTTCGCCGGGAGGGCACAAGGGCCTCCACCCGTAAGATAGTTTTATCGTCTTTGCAGGGACGGCATGGCATTTGTCATGCCGTTTCCTGCTTCATCAGTTCATCAAGCGGGATAAACCCGATCAGATCGTACTCGATGTGGATGCTTTGGCGGCGCTTGCCGCTGCTCTTGTCCGGCGCTCCCACATAAATCGCCTTGATCAGCTCATGCGCCACATAGGGCGTCAGCTCCTCCAAAGCCGTGTACTTCTGAATACGCTCAATGAACAGGTCTAAATTCTGGTTCTGCTGTTCCTGTACTTCGATCTCCTTTCGGAGAGTGTCTGCCGCTTCCTTTAAATCCTGCTGCTCTTCCTCGTAGCCCCGGCTCATTGAGGCAAAACGCTCGTCGCTCAGTTTGCCGGATACGTTGTCCTCATAGGTTCGCACGAACAGCCGGTCAAGCTCCTGAATGCGTTTCTCCGCTTTTTCCAGTTGCTTGCGCTTGGCCTTGAGGATCGCTTTGCTTTCGGTCTGCATCTTCTCTTCCATGATCGCCCGGAAATGTGCTTCATAGCGGAGCACAAGCTCAATGACCCTCTGCGTGTAATTCCAGACCAGACGCTCCAGGACGATCGCGCGGATGAAGTGGGCCGAGCACGGAGAGTTGCTGCCGCGAGAGTTCGAACAGGTGTAATTCCATTTGCTCGGATCGTCGTGAGAGCCGCTGAAATACATTTTACCTTTGCAGTCCGCACAGAACACCAGGCCGGAGAACATATGCGTGTTGCCGGATTTCGTCCTGCGGTGGCGTTGCTCTCGGATCTCCTGAACCTTGTCAAAGGTGTCAATGTCGATGATGGCAGGATGCGTGTTGTAGAAGATCGCTTGGTTCTCCACCGGATTCTTGCGGGTCGTCTTGTCCCAGATGGAATTGGAGTAGGTCTTGAAGTTGACCGTACAGCCTGTGTACTCGCGGCGGGCAAGGATATCCGAGATGGTTCTGGACTCCCAATGATAGGGGTTTGCTGGTTCCGGATGGTTTGACTTGCGCCCTTCCTTCATGTAGTACGCCGTGACGTTCAGCACCTTTTCCGCTTCAAGCTGATTGGCGATCTGTGTCGGACCACGGCCTTCCATGCAAAGAGCGAAGATGCGTTTGACCACTTTCGCGGCTTCCTCGTCCACGATCCATTTCTTTGGATCGTTCGCATTTTTGACGTAGCCATACGGCAGGAATCCGGTCAGCGGTTCTCCTCGCTCACCCTTGGCTTTGACAACGGCACGGACCTTGCGGCTGGTATCGCGGGCGTAGAACTCGTTGAACCACATGCGAATTCCGGCAAAGTCGTTATCCACGCTGTTTTGGTTGAGTGTGTCGAAGTTATCGTTGATCGCGATGTACCGGACGTTGTGCTTGGCGAAGGTAATGTTGATGAACATGCCCGTCATCGTGGAATTGCGTCCGAGGCGGGAAAGGTCTTTCGTCAGCACGACGGCCACATGATCCGCTTCGATCTCGTCCAGCATTTCCTGAAAGCCGGGGCGATCAAAATCGGTTCCGCTATATCCGTCGTCAATGAAGAAAACGGGGTTCGGCAGCTTTTTGTCTCGTGCGTAGTCGCTGAGGATACGGCGTTGATTCTGGATGCTGTTACTCTCGCCATCCAGAGAGTCCTCGTTTGAGAGGCGGCAGTATAATGCGGTGATTTTATCAGTTGCCCTGATCAATTCTGTTTCCTCCTTTTCGGGGGCAACTGTCTGTACAGGATTGGACGGCTCGATATTAACATAACTTTCTTCGCTTGTCATCAGAAATCCTCCAAATTATGCAGCATGATCCGGGATAATTTTTGATCCAGCATCTCTGTTCCCTCATAGCTGCCGGTGACTGTGTAGAGCGTTCCGTCGATTTCCTCCATGATCTTCATTTCCGGAATCCACCATGCGCTCGGGTTCCTGACAACAATGCATCCCTGCTCATCAACGCGATAGTTGTAGCGGCGCTGATTATCCGGGTGTGGGGCTTGTTTGGCATAAGGATCGGGGCGGCTGAAATACAGCTCCGGGATGCTTTCGTCCCCGTCGTCCTCCCATGATTCGATTATTCCCAGATATTCGGCTTCGTCGGAATCAAAGTCAAATTCTTTATCTTCAAAATCGTTCATGTGTTCATTATCCATTTTTCATATTTTCCTTTCTGCGACATTTCTAAAGCAAGATACGGCTATGGCAGCCAAAAACTCCAAAATGAGTTTTGTTGCCTTCGGCCATCTCGTTGAGGATCGTGATTTCCCAACCCCTCGACCGGACAAATCTGGCGATTTTCCGTTTTGGCTCAAATTTCATTTTCGCAGCGGCTGCACACAGCCGGTTTTCTGTTAGCTTTTAGAAGGGCAAAAACTGAGGCAGACGTGAAATCGTATTCCCTCGTGAAAAACGTGCTCTGAAAGCCGCATGACAGCTGGGTTTCTCATGCCCTAAAAGCTAACAGCCG
>JAFSMZ010000037.1:0-11948 GCA_017447685.1 Oscillospiraceae bacterium | reverse complement strand
GGGGCACCACGGAGGCAAGGGCAGCGAGCAGCACAGGGCTGCTGTTGTGGGCGACACGGTGGGCGACCCGCTGAAGGACACCGCTGGCCCAAGCCTGAACATTCTGATCAAGCTCTGCTCCACGGTCTCAATCGTGTTTTCCGGCCTGATCCTGGCTTTCAACCTGGTAGGTTTGCTCTGATGCTGGAAACGCTGACTATGGATCGAGAGAAGGGAAGAAGCTGCTGCTCTTGAGCAATACGCTTTGATCGAAAATCCCCCAGGGGACGAGCGAAAGCTCATTCCCTGGGGGATCTATATTTCGTCTACGAGGGCGGCGGAAGCCTGAACTTTGCAGCGTTTGAGATCCAGTAATGAAAAAGCCTCTGAACCATTTGATGATTCAGAGGCTTCTTCATAGTTATTCATTAGGCGCAAAGCTTTCTGCGTAAAGTCTGCGTAAGCTCGAACTTTTCGCATTTAAAAGTTTGCGTTTTCATGAAGAATGGATACTAATTTGCTTGCTTTCTCACTCGAAAGTTACATCTTAGTACATGCCACCCATGTCGGGAGCGGCGGGGGCGGGAGCGGCCTTCTCGGGGATGTCGGCCACCAGGCTCTCGGTGGTGAGGACCATGGAGGCGACGGAGGAGGCGTTCTCCAGCGCGCTGCGGCAGACCTTGGTGGGGTCGACGATGCCCAGGGAGAGCATGTCGCCATAGCTGTCGTTGGCGGCGTCGTAGCCGAAGTTCACGCTGTCCGCGTCGGAGACCTTGTTGAGGATCACGGCGCCTTCCACACCGGCGTTGGCCGCGATCTGCATGATGGGGGCCTTCAGAGCCTTGGCAACGATGGCGGCGCCGGTCTTCTCGTCACCCTCCAGGGTGGCGGTGAGCTTCTCGGCAGCCTTGGAGGCCAGCACGTAAGCGCTGCCGCCGCCGGGAACGATGCCCTCGGCCACAGCGGCGCGGGTGGCGTTCAGGGCGTCCTCGATGCGCAGCTTCTTTTCCTTCATCTCGGTCTCGGTGGCGGCGCCGACCTTGATGACGGCAACACCGCCGGAGAGCTTGGCCAGGCGCTCCTGCAGCTTCTCCTTGTCATACTCGGAAGTGGTGGTCTCGATCTGACGGGCGATCTGGGAGCGGCGGGCGGCGATGGCGGCGGGGTCACCGGCGCCGTCAACAATGACGGTGTTCTCCTTGGTGACCTTGACCTGGTGGGCCTGACCCAGAACGTTGAGGCTTGCTTCCTTCAGCTCCATGCCCAGCTCGCTGGACACCACGGTGGCGCCGGTGAGAACGGCGATATCCTGCAGCATTTCCTTGCGGCGATCGCCGAAGCCGGGGGCCTTGACGCAGATGCAGGTGAAGGTGCCGCGGAGCTTGTTCAGCACGATGGTGGCAAGGGCTTCGCCCTCCACGTCCTCAGCGATGATGAGGAGCTTGCGGCCCTGCTGCACAATCTGCTCCAGCAGAGGCAGCACTTCCTGGATGTTGGAGATCTTCTTATCGGTGAGGAGAATGAGAGCGTCATCAATGACAGCTTCCATCTTGTCGGGATCGGTGACCATGTAGGGGGAGAGGTAGCCGCGGTCAAACTGCATGCCTTCCACCACGTCGCTGTAGGTCTCGGCGGTCTTGCTCTCTTCGATGGTGATCACGCCGTTCTGGCTGACCTTCTCCATGGCCTCGGCGATCAGAGCGCCGATGTGCTCGTCACCGGAGGAGATGGTGCCCACGCGGGCGATGTCCTGGGTGCCGGAGACGGGCTGGGAAACGGCCTTGATGGCCTCCACGGCGTCGGCGGTGGCCTTCTGCATGCCCTTCTTCATGGTCATGGGGTTGGCGCCGGCGGCCAGGTTCTTCAGACCCTCGTTGATCATGGCCTGGGCCAGGACCGTGGCGGTGGTGGTGCCGTCGCCGGCCACGTCGTTGGTCTTGGTGGAAACTTCCTTGATGAGCTGCGCGCCCATGTTCTCAAAAGCATTCTCCAGCTCGATCTCCTTGGCGATGGTGACGCCGTCGTTGGTGATCAGGGGAGTGCCGAACTTCTTGTCCAGAACCACGTTCCGGCCCTTGGGGCCGAGGGTGATCTTCACGGTATCAGCCAGCTGGTTGACGCCGCGCTCAATGGCCTTGCGGGCCTCTTCACCATAAATGATCTGCTTTGCCATAATTCAATAGCCTCCTTTTACTCGATGACAGCCAGGATGTCGGACTGGCGCACGATGGTGTATTCCACATCGTCCAGCTTGACCTTGCTGCCGCTGTACTTGCCGACCAGGACCTGCTGCCCGGCCTTTACGATCATCTCGACCTGGTTGCCGTCCACCAGTCCGCCGGGGCCGACTTCGATGACGTCATAGATCTCGGGCTTCTCCTGAGCGGAAGAGGCCAGGAACAGGCCGGAAGCGGTGCGCTCTTCGGCGGCACGCTGCTTCAGCACAACACGGTCAGCCAAGGGTTTGAGTTTCATTGCTTCTATACCTCCATCAAATGTATTAACAAAATTCAGCATCGTTAGCACTCAAAACATCTGAGTGCTAACGATGCTTACTATACCACATTTTTCTGTTTTTGCAAGCCCCCGGGAAAAAGAAGTTTTAAACTTTTTGTGACAAGAGAGGAGGGCGTGAAGGGTGAAAAGAGAAGAGTGAAGAGTGAAAAGAGAGAAGAGGCGGGAAAAGGGAAGGGGCGCGAGAGAAGCGGAATGGCCTTTATGCTCCGAAAAACTGCATGCCCTCGGGCACGATGAGGTTCAGGGCGCCGGGGACCATGCGGATGCGGAACTCCTTTGCCCGCAGGGCCTCGCCGTCCAGCTGGGCCACGTCCTCCTTCTCGCAGCGGATCACCAGCTCGCCGGAGGTGCGGACATGGGTGATGAGGGAGGGCATCTGGTCCGCGTCGCCCTTGGCGTATTTGCCGATGAGAGCGGCAAACTGCAGCAGATTCACCTTTTTGGCGATGAACACATCCAGGATCCCGTCGTCGGGCCGGGCATCCCTGCTGGGGTTGAAGCCGCCGCCGTAGAAGCGGCCGTTGCATGCGCAGACCAGGGTGTGCTTGCCGGAGACGCTGACGTCCTCACAGCGGATCTCCATGGGAGTGGCGATGCCCTTGAACATGTTTACCGCCGCGGAGACCACATAGCCGGTGGCGCCGCCGATGAGGGGAATGCGGCTGTATTTATGTACGTCCGTTCCGATGCGGGCGTCCACGCCCACGGAGCAGATGTTGGCGCAGCAGCGGCCGTTACAGTCAATGAGATCGATGGGCCGCTCCGTGCCCTTCAGCAGGGCGTCCAGATCCCGGAAGAGATCCTTTTCCTCCCCGAACATGCGGCAGAAGTCGTTGCCGGTGCCGGTGGGGAAGGGGCAGACCGCCACGTTGGGCTTGCCAGCCGCGCCGCAGACGCACTCGTTGAAGGTGCCGTCGCCGCCGCAGGCGTAGACGCGCAGATGCTCCGCCTTTTTGGCCTCCGCCTCGATCTTGCGGGCGGCGTCCATGGGGGCTTTGGTCACATAGATCTCGAAACTGTCCTCCCGGGCGGCGAAGGCGTCGCTGACTCTGGCGCGGACCTCTTCGGTCTTGTCCTTGCCGCCGGCGGTGGGGTTCACAATGAACAGATGCTTCATATCACGAAACCTTCTTTTTTATTTGTAAAACATAAAGAGATCGCACTTGATCATGCCGTTGTAGAGCTTGCGTTTTTTGTTCGCTTCGGCTCCGAAGCAGCGCTCGAACTCCGTGTGGGAGGAGAGCAGATAGAGCTGCCAGTTGGAAAGCCCCCGGAAGGCGGCGCCGAAGGCCCGGTAGAGCTCCTCCGCCTCTTCCTTTTCCCCGATGCGCTCGCCGTAGGGGGGATTGGTGACGATGACGCCCCGTTCCGTCTCCCGGGCAAAGTGCCGGGCGTCGGCGGTCTCAAAGCGGATCAGCTCGGCAACGCCTGCCCGCTCGGCATTGGCTTTTGCCATGGCCACAGCCTTGGGATCCAGGTCCGAGGCGAAGATCCGATAGTCTCCGTGATACTCGAGAGAGCGGGCCAGATCCTTCTCCTCCTGCCAGAGCCCGCCGTCCAGCGTGCGCCAGTCCATGGCGGCGAAGTGACGGTTCAGGCCGGGGGCGACGTTCCGGGCGATCAGCGCAGCCTCGATGGGGATGGTGCCGCTGCCGCAGAAGGGGTCGCAGAAATCGTCCCGGCCCCGATAGCGGGACAGGTTCACCATGGCGGCGGCCAGGGTCTCCCGCAGGGGAGCGGCGTTGTGAGCGGGACGGTAGCCCCGCTTGTGCAGGCCCTCGCCGCTGGTGTCCAGGCACAGGGATACCCGGTCCTTCATGATGGAAAAGCGGATCTGCACCGTCTCGGCGCTCTCATCGAACCAGGCGATATGATAGCAGCTTTTGAGCCGCTCCACCACAGCCTTCTTGATGATCTTCTGGCAGTCCGGCACGGAGAAGAGGGCGGAGTTGAGACTGTGGCCCGCGACGGGGAAGGCGGCGTCCTTGCCGATCCAGCGCTCCCAGGGCAGGGCCTTGGTCTGTTCAAAGAGCGCGTCGAAGCTTTTGGCCTCAAAGCTTCCGACTTCCAGCAGCACACGCTCGCCGGTGCGCAGGCGCAGATTGGCGCGGACCAGGGCGGACAGATCCCCTGCAAAGGAGACTCTTCCGTTCTCCGCGGCGACCTCTTCCAGCTGCATCCTCCGCAGCTCATCCGCCGCCAGACCCTCCAGTCCGAACAGGCAGGGGACGATAAAACGATGGTTCATAACGACCTCGATTCTCTCTGTTTTTTCCTATACGCAACATATTTACTATACATCAAAAAAAGATGGCTGTAAACTTAAATTTAGTGGAACAGCACAAGTTCCGACCCCTATATTTAGAAGAGCGATGCAAAAAA
This sequence comes from Oscillospiraceae bacterium, assembly GCA_017447685.1. Classification (GTDB taxonomy): domain Bacteria; phylum Bacillota; class Clostridia; order Oscillospirales; family Oscillospiraceae; genus Limivicinus. Next base: position 7,070 of record JAFSMZ010000037.1, on the reverse strand, counting down.
AGACGAAAAAAGCTATTGAATTTTAATGCATTTCGCAGTATAGTAGGCTATGGTCATAATTTGTTCATTTTCTGGAGGATTCTGGCATGGCGATTGAGCGTTCCTTTTTCCTGGAGATCGTGAAGGACGCCTACAGCGCCTATTATTCCATCGTGGACGATGCGCAGGCGCCGGACCTGCCCCTGGCTTTTCGGGCGGATTACAGCTCCAGAGATGAGCAGTACTTCTTCGTCAAGTCCGCCAATATCTGGGGCAATGAGAAAAACGAGTATGCCTACGTTTTCTCCGCTCCGGAGATCGACCCGGCCACGGCGCGGAAGTGTCTGGACTGGGCCCTGCAGGATATGCTCCCCCGGGTGAAGCCCCACAAGGAGCACCAGTACACCAACTGCAAGGCGGTCTTCATCACGGATACCCTCTCCGATGAGACGGCACAGACCGTGAAGAAGAGCAAATTCTCCAAAAGTTACGGCTTCCTCTCCACCCAGGGCTACACGGAGCTGATCGCGGCTGCCGTGGACCTGAGCACGGAGGCGGTCGTGACCAACCGGGTCGGACACGGCCTGGAAGATTTCTTTCGGAAACTCTTTGCCCTGCGTCATGAGGAAGCGTAAGGCAAGTGGTTCAATAACTTTTTCATCTAAGGAGTGAAAAGTATGAGCGCATTACTGATCCTGTTGGTCGCGGTCGTACTGCTGGCTCTGGGCTACGTGTTCTATGGTAGCTGGCTCGCCAAGCAGTGGGGTGTGGACCCCAATCGCGAGACCCCGGCTCACACCAGCTACGACGGCAAGGACTTCGTTCCTGCTAACCCCGCCGTGCTGATGGGCCACCACTTCTCTTCCATCGCCGGTGCCGGCCCCATCAACGGACCTATCCAGGCTGCTGTCTTTGGCTGGGTTCCCGTTTTCCTGTGGTGCGTGCTCGGCGGCATCTTCTTCGGCGCTATGCACGACTTCGGCGCCCTGTTCGCCTCCATCCGTCATAACGGCGGCTCCATCGGCCAGGTCATGAAGGACTCCATGGGTGTCAAGGCCCAGCGTCTGTTCATCGTCTTCGCCCTCGCCGTTCTGATCCTGGTCATCGCCTCCTTCACCGCTGTCGTGGCCGGCACCTTCGCTTCCGTCGATCCTGCCGCCGCTACCTATGCGGCCAACGGCTCCACGGCTATGACCTCCATCCTCTTCATCGTCATCGCCGCTATCTTCGGCTTCTTTGTGTACCGCAAGAACGCCAAGATCGGCCCCGCCACCGTCATCGGCATCATTGGCATCATCGCCATCGTTTTCATCGGCCAGGAAGTCGGCCTGCACTTCAGCCGCACCTTCTGGGTGCTCTTCATTGCCGTGTATGTCACCGTGGCCTCCCTGCTGCCCGTGTGGATCCTGCTGCAGCCCCGTGACTACCTGAGCTCCTTCCTGCTCTACGGTATGATGATCCTGGCTGTTGTCGCCATCATCGGTGCCACCTTCACCGGTGCTGCCACCGTCGAGGCTCCCGCCTTCTACGGCTGGAAGAACCCCGCCGGCCAGCCCCTGTTCCCCTTCCTGTTCATTACGGTCGCCTGCGGCGCCTGCTCCGGCTTCCACTCTCTGATCAGCTCCGGTACTTCTTCCAAGCAGATCAACAATGAGAAGGACGCTCAGATCATCGGCTACGGCTCCATGATCGTTGAGTCCGCCCTGGGCGTGATCTCCCTGATCGCCATCGGCGTGGTGTGGTCCCAGACCAGCGCTGTTGCCGGCGACGGTGCCAAGTACCTGCTCTCCGCTCCTCCCACGATCTTTGCCGGTGGTATTGCCACCATGTTCGCTTCCTTCGCCGGTGAGAAGAGCTACGGTGTGATCTACAACCTGTTCACCCTGGCCGTCTCCGTCTTCGCTCTGACCTCTCTGGACTCCGCCACTCGTCTGTGCCGTTACCTGTTCGCCGAGCTGCTGACTCCGGAAGGAAAGACCCACGAGGATCTGACCGGCGCTGCCAAGTTCTTCTCCACCCCCATTGTCTCCACCCTGATCATGGTCATCATCGGCTGCGGCATGGGCTTCATGGGCCTGTCCCAGATCTGGAGCGTGTTCGGCGCTGCCAACCAGCTGCTGGCCTCCATCGCCATGCTGGCTGTCTGCACCTGGCTGGGCAAGATCGGCAAGAACAACAAGATGTTCTACTTCCCCATGTGCTTCATGCTGATCGCCACCATCACCGCTCTGTGCTTCACCATCATCAAGGGCTTCGGCGCGATCGCTGCCGGCGCTGCTTGGGGTACCTACTTCCAGGTTATCTGGTCCATCGCTCTGGTGGTTCTGGCTGTCATCCTGGCTGTCATGTCCCTCAAGACTCTGGCTGCTCAGGCCAAGTCCAAGAAGGCGTAAGCTTTACAGAAACAAACAAAACATATTCCTCAACAAGAAGGGCTGCCATCCGGCAGCTCTTTTTGTTATTTGCCTGTTAAGTCCCTTATGGGGACTTAACAGGCAGGGACACTCGCGCTTATCGCAGCGGGCGTTGGCCCGCATTGGTCGGCGCGAGGCCTCTCTCTGTTCGGCTTATGGTGTTTCTGCCGAGGCAAAGCCCCGCCGGAAACGATTCAGACTTTGTTTTTCGCCATGTGAGGCGAAAAATCAGAGGGGAAGCCCCTCTGAACTCCCCCTGTATGGGAGAGAACAGAATCGACTGCTTTCACGATCCATATCAATTTGCAATCGCAGAGATTCAAGGGATCTTGAAATCCGAGAAAACCCCTACAGATGCTTGTCCTGATCGTCCATGCTATGGTATAATCTTCCTGAGGTGATGCTTCATGTCTTTCATGAGCGAATATCGCAGCAAGCTCTGCTCCGCCGATGAGGCGGTGCGCCTGGTCAAAAACGGCGACTGGGTGGATTACGGCTCCAACAACGGTTATCCCTCGACCCTGGACGCGGCCCTGGCCAGACGGCGGGACGAACTGCACAATGTAAAGGTCCGCGGCAATCTGCTTCGGGGACCTCTCGCGGTGGTGGAGTGCGACCCCTCCATGGAACACTTTGTCTACGACTCCTGGCACTGCTCCGGCTATGAGCGCAAGCTCTGTGACGCGGGGCGGGCCTTCTTTACCCCCATGCTTTTCCGGGACCTGGACCGCTATTATCGGCAGTATCTCACGGTGGACGTGGCCATGCTCTCCGTCTCTCCCATGGACGATCAGGGCTACTTCAACCTCTCCGGCGCCCTGGGCGCGGAGCGGGGGATCGCCGACACCGCAAAGAAGATCATCGTGGAGGTCAACGAGAACCTGCCCTATGTGTGCGGCGATCCCGCCGGGACTTCCATTCCCCTGAGCCGGGTGGACGCCATCGTGGAGGCGGGGAAGATCCCTCTCTGGGAGATGAAGTCCCCGGAGCCCTCTGATATCGACCGGCAGATCGCGGGCCACGTGATGCCCCAGATCCCGGACGGCGCCGTGATCCAGCTGGGCATCGGCGGCATGCCCAACGCCCTGGGCGAGCTGCTGGCCGAGTCCGATCTGAAGGATCTGGGCATGCACACCGAGCTCTGCTCCGACGGCTACCTGGCCCTCTTCAAAGCGGGCAAGCTCACCAACGCGAAAAAGACCCTGCATCCCGGCAAGGGCGTGCTGGGCCTTGCCATCGGCTCCCGGGAGCTTTTCGACTGGATCCATGAGAATGAGAATATCCTGGGCGCGCCGCTCAGCTATGTGAACGATCCGAGAGTGATCGCCCGGAATGACAAGATGATCTCCATCAACGGCTGCCTGAATGTGGACCTCTACGGCCAGGTGGCGTCCGAGAGCGCCGGCACCCGGCAAATCAGCGGCACCGGCGGCCAGCTGGACTTTGTCACCGGCGCCGCCATGTCCAGGGGCGGACGGAGTTTCCTGTGCCTGCCCTCCACCTTCGTGGACAAGAAGGGCCAGCTCCGCTCCCGCATCCTGCCCCAGATGGGCGGGGATATCATCACCACGCCCCGCAGCCAGGCGGCCACCATCGTCACCGAGTACGGCGCGGCGGATCTCACCGGGCGCAGCACCTGGGAGCGGGCGTCGCGGCTCATCGACATCGCCCACCCGGATTTCCGGGAGGAACTCATTCGCAAGGCCGAGGAGCAGCGCATCTGGCTGCCGTCGAATAAGAGATAAGCTGTTATCCTGAGCGTTAGCGAAGGATCTCTTTGGATCGAGATAGCGAGCCTTCGACTCTCTTATGCCCGCTCAGGACGACAGCGTAGTGGCTGCCGTTCTGCCGCCGCGGCGCGGTACAGCGCCCGGCGAATATACGGGGCTTGATGAAAGGAGAAAAAGGATGGACCGATACAGGCGGATGATGGACGCGGCCATCGCTGCGTGGGGGGAACATGAGAACGCGCTGCAGATCCTCGTGATCGAAGGAAAAACCGGCGACATCAGTTCCTTTCCCAACGATTTGAGCCAGGCTGTGGAAGAGCACTTTCTCGCGGGCAAGCCGGAGGCAATTACTGCAGTATTGTGCATATGGAAGAACGGGCAGATTGACGTGCCCAGTATGCGCGTGCGGCGGGGACTCCTGGAAGCAGACGCGCGGAATGCGGACGCACTGGTTTATCTGCAGGGCGAGGATGGGATCGTTACAAGATCTTTGGCCAAGACTGTCTGAGATGAGGCGATAGAATGTACATCGACGAGACTTTATATCGGGGCCGGCCCGAAGGGGAGCGCATCCCCAAGGAGACGCGCTGCTATGATTTCCTGGACAGCCTGGGCATCGAATACTTCCGCATGGATCACGAGCATGCCGACACCATTGCCGACTGCGAGCTGGTGGAGGGGATGCTCGGCTGCAAGATCTGCAAGAATCTTTTTCTCACGAACCGCCAGCAGACGGACTTCTACCTGCTCATCATGCCGGGGGAGAAGCCCTTCAAAACCAAGCTCCTCTCCAAGCAGATCGGTTCTGCTCGCCTGAGCTTTGCAGGCCCCGAGCACATGGAGCGGCTTCTGGACATCACCCCGGGCTCCGTCAGCGTCCTGGGCCTGATGAACGACAAGGAAAATCATGTCCGGCTCCTGGTGGACCGTGACCTGCTGCGGGAGGAAAACTTCGGCTGCCACCCCTGCATCAACACCTCCAGTCTTCGCTTCCGGACGGCGGATCTCTTCGAGAAGATCCTGCCCGCCCTGGAGCACGAGCCCACCTTTGTGGAACTCCCCTGGGTGGTGGAAGAGTAAAAAGTCAAAAGTGAAGAGTGAAGAGTGAAGAGTGAAAAAGGAAGAGACTTCCCGGTTTCTCGATCCTATTGAAACGACTGAAACTTTTTGGCATTCTCATTCGTTTTACAAACGAAGGAAGGAGGGGAAGCATATGAAATTGGCGGGAAAAATCCTGCTGACACTGTTCCTGGTCCTGCTGATCGGCGCGCTGCTGCTGCCCGTACTGGGCTATGGACTGGTCTTTGTTGGCTTGACTAACGCAGTAAACCTGAATTATACGGACAGTGGTCAAGAAGACTGCTATCTGTATTTGACCCGGGACGAGCGGAAAGGAACGCTGCTTTATCGCAGCCAGGGGAAAAAGGCTGCCGTTGACGGCCTGATTTACGATCCGGACAGCGGGGTGACGGAGTTCACGATCCCGGAGTCCTACGGAGATTACCCGGTGGTGGAGTTGGGAGGCTATGTGGGCAAAGGCGCGCCGTGCCCATTTGGGGTTGACGTGCAAGGAATTGACTCTGTGGCAAACGTCGGCCTATCAAACGGCTCTTTTGACTGGTATGTGAACCGGCATGACTTGAAGCTTGCATATATTGACCTGGTTTTGAATATCGGTCCAAATATCCGGGAGATCTTTGCCGATCAAGGAGGCCTGGAGGCTGGGGAAGAGCTTTTTGTGGTGCGGGTCTATATCAACTGCGACCTCGAAAATCCTGCGTTTTATTCCGAGAACGGGAGGCTGTATACCAAACGGGGCGAGTTGGTCAAAGGTTTCCTCTATTGGGACGAGGATTTCATCGGGTGAAAGAGCGATCTTTTCGCATTTCTGATGCTTGGACACGCTATCTGTTCGAAAAGGATACTCTTGAAGGGGGAGGATTATGGCGGTCAAGATTTTGAAGGCGTTTGGGATCGCGGCCTGCACTGTGATTGTGCTGGCGGCTGTGCTCTGGCTTCTTCTTTTTGTTTCTCTGTTCTATGAATCCCGCACTACGAACTTTGTCTCCACGCCCGATGAAAAAGGCTTTACCTATCTCTGCTGGGAGGGATTTCGGAAAAGAGCCGCGGTAACGGGATTCTTCTATGATCCCGCTGCGATGACCAACGAGATCGTGATCCCGGACAGCTGCGGTGAGCTCCCGGTAGTGGCTTTGGGCGGATATGCCGGTCGTGGGGGAGGCTACCCGTTTTTCATTGAGCTCAGGAACGTGCATGCCACCGCGGCTGTACACCCCAGTGAAGGCTCCCTCGCCTGGTATTTGGATAAGAACAATGTTGAGATTGAATATGTCGATCTGACTTTGTATGTCGGGTCGACTATTCATAGCATCTTTGCAGATCAAGGTGGATTGGATACGGGGAAGAAGCTCTATGTTCCGCGGGTATACGTGGTATGTGACGCGGCGAATAAAAGCTTTTACTCCGAAAACGGGAGGCTCTATGACAAAACGGGAAATCTGGTCGAGGGTTTCTTCTGGTGGGACGAGGAATATGGCGGGTAATCCGCTCCAGCCGTAGGGACGAGCATCGTTCGTCTGCGTGTTTTTGCTGACTCCGGTTCAAGGCGGACGGCCAATGGCCGTCCCTACGGCGCGGCGGAGAAACCGATGGATCGTAGTGGCGACTATGAGCCGCCCAAAGCTGCAGACGTCAAGAAACAGTAAAGCGTGAGGCGAATCCGTACTTGTTTACGAATTCGCCTCACGCTTTTAATTGTTGGAACAGCTCGTGCACGGGCCGCCGGGGGCTGTATAGACTGGTAACATAGGTAACAGAATGTCCAAGGACATAGGTAACAGTTTTTATAGTACAATTAGGGCATCAGAGAGCATAAAGGAGATGCAGAAAATGCCCTGGAAAGAGAGAACTGTAATGTCCGAAAGGG
>JAFSMZ010000036.1:0-30722 GCA_017447685.1 Oscillospiraceae bacterium | reverse complement strand
GATCGGCCGCCAGAGCGGCGGTCTTGCCCATGGGCTTGCCGGCTGCGTCAAGGATGTACCATTTACGGTCAACCTTCTCCTTGGTGAGCATGGTAGTGGACATGTTTTGTGCCTCCAATATAGAATCAAAAAGTTTTGACAATTCATGCGCCGCTTGGTATTCTTGTCCCAAACGCGCTCCCCTTTTATAGCACAAGCTTTTGCCCCTGTCAACGCCTTTTTTCAAAAAAATCAATTTTGATTTTCAATGCTCGTAAATGCTCGCAAATCCTCTTAAAATCTCTTAAATCCTGAATTCGATTTTTTCAAGTTTCGGAGGCCCTATGGACAAGGAAAAACTGCTCAACGAGTTCACCGGCACCGTGAGAAGGGCTGTGGACGATTACCATATGATCGAGGAAGGGGACAAGGTGGCGGTGGGCGTCTCCGGCGGGAAGGACAGCCTGATCCTGCTCCTGGCCCTGCACCACCTGCAGAGCTTCTACCCCAAGCCCTTCCATCTGGAGGCCATCACCATTGAGCTTGGCTTCGAGGGCATGGACTTCACCCCGGTGAAGGAGCTCTGCGCCGGGCTGCAGATCCCCTATACCTGCCTGAAGACGGACATCAAGGAAGTGGTCTTCGACGTGCGTAAGGAGTCCAACCCCTGCTCCCTCTGCGCCAAGATGCGGCGGGGCGCCCTGAACAACGCCATCACCGAGCGGGGGATCACAAAGCTCGCTCTGGGGCACCACTTTGACGACGCGGTGGAGACCTTCATGATGAGCCTGCTCTTCGAGGGGCGGCTCAGCTGCTTCCGGCCCGTGACCTATCTGGACCGCAGCGGCGTCACCCAGATCCGCCCTCTGGTCTATGCCGGGGAGCAGAAGATCGCAAACCTGGCCGCGGCCCTGGAGCTGCCGGTGGTGGAAAACCCCTGCCCCCAGGACAAGACCAGCAAACGCTACGAGATCAAGACCCTGCTGAAGGGCATGGCGGCGGAGTACCCGGACATGAAGTCCAAGATCTTCGGCGCCATGCAGCGGCTCCCCCTGGAGGGCTGGCAGCCCGCGGAGAACTGGAGACTGAGCAGGTGAAAAGTGAAGAGTGAAAAGTGAACAGTGAAAAGTGAAAAGGGATGGCACGCCACTTAGCGGGACGGATAGAAGAGAATACGACGCCATCACAACAATTCCGGATTTATCATCCCAAAAGGGCACCCTCGGGTGTCCTTTTTCTTTTTGCTTGCTCCAGCTTTTCTAAATCTTCACGGAACTTTATGACGCTAAAGTGCGGCGATGCCTTGCCTTCTCCTTGAGGAGAAGGTGGCTTGCCCCGATCTCACGCGAGGGGCAAGACGGATGAGGTGGAGATCTCAAGTCTTCTGCCCAAAAGCTTCCCACCTCATCCGTCACGGCGCTTGCGGGAGACGCGCCGCGACACCTTCCCCTCCCAGGGGAAGGCTTTTGTGCTCCAGCCCTTCACAGTATCATGTTAAAATCCTGCGATGACCCAATTCTTTGCTGCTCAGCTTCATCGAAAAAGGACGCCCTGGGGCGTCCTTTTTCTTGTGCCCTTTTATTTCCGTCCATTTCTCCCGGCAATGTTGTTGGATTCAACAGCGCCGTTTGACCCCTTTCACGGTATTACATAACTATAATGAACTCACCTTATGTAAACTGCGGAGGCGGAAATCATGGAATTTGACGGACAGAAGCGGCTGGCAGCCCTGCAGGCGGCGGGTTTGGACTCCCGGCGGCAGCACTGGATCCTGGCACGCTGGGGCGTGTTTTTTCTCCTGGGCTTCACCATGGCCTGCGCCCGGGTGCTGGAGACCGGCGGCCCCTTCGGCATGGCCCTGGTGGCAGCCGCCGGCCCGGGGGGCGCAGGGGTGGCGGCGCTGCTGGGGGCGGCGCTGGGCTATCTGGTCACCGGCGGGCTGGACTGGAGCCTGCGGTACATGGCTGCCTGCGTGCTGGTCTATACCGTTTCCTATGTGTTCCAGGACCAGCCTCTTGCACGGCAGCGGCTATTCATGCCCGCCGCGGCGGCCGCGGTCATGGTCATGACCGGGTGGCTGGGGAGCTTTGCCTATGAGACAGCGCCGAGACCCCTCTGGGCGGAGCTGTTTCTGGAGGCCTCCCTGGCCTTTGGGGGCTGCTATTTTTTTCGGGAGGCTCTGTCCGGCGGGCTCAGGACCACCGAGACAGAGGAACTGCAGCACAGCGTATCCCTGATGATCCTGGCGGCCTGCCTGCTGATGACCCTCTCCCGGCTCACGCTTCTGGATACGATCTCCGTGGGCCGCCTCCTTGCCCTGCTGCTGGTGATGACGGCCGCCATGAAGGGAGGCATGCTCACCGGCGCCGCCACGGGGACCCTGCTGGGGATGGCGGTGGACATCGCCCGGCCCGGCGTACCCTTTTACACCATGGCCTATGCCTTCTGCGGGCTGTTGTCCGGCATTTTCGGACGGCACGGGCGCTTCCTCTTTGTGCTGTCCTTCCTGCTGGCGGATGCCCTTGCGGTGGTGAGCGCCTGGACTTCCCAGGTCTATACCGGGGCGCTGATCGAGTGCTTCTGCGCCTCGGTGCTCTTCCTGCTGCTGCCGGGGAATGTGCTGGGCCAGCTGGGCGGCCTTTTCCAGGTCACGGAGCGGGGCGGCGGAGAGTCCGGCCTGCGGCGCTTTGCGGCCTCCCGGATCCGGGGCCTGGGAGAGGCCTATGCCGATCTGGTGCAGGTGGTGCAGGAGGGCCTGGAGGAGCCCTACAACGAGGAGAACGTCTCCCGGGTCTTCGACCGGGCGACGGATGCAGTCTGCGCTGCCTGCCGGCACAAGAACCGCTGCTGGAACGCGGAATACATGGACACCCTCTCCGCCATGAACGACGCCACCGCCGCTATGAAGGAGCGGGGGAGCCTGAACCGGGAGGATCTGCCCGAGCATTTCCGGGAGCGCTGCACCGGGCTGGACGCCTTTGTGGCGGCGGTGAACGGGGAGCTCAGGGCTTTGAACTACCGAAGGGAGCTGCGGGCCAGGCTGGAGGAGGAGCGGCACGCGGCCTGGGGCCAGTATGCGGACATCTCCCAGGTGCTGGGCCGGGTGGCGGCGGAGCTGGGCAGCCCCAACGGGCCGGACCCCCTGGCGGAGCGCAGGCTCCTGCGCTATCTGAGGAGCCTGGACCTGGACGCGGAGACCGCCGTCTATCGGGACGGGCGCGGCCGCCTCCGGGTGGTCATCGAGAGCGGCCGCCTCACGCCTCTGACCCGGCAGGAGGACTATCTGGAAAAGCTCTCCCAGGTGGTGGGGGTGCGCCTCTGCCGCCCCGGCGAGGAGCGGGAGGCCAGCTCCCGCCTGACCCTGCTGGAGGCGGAGCCCCTGGCTGTGTCGGTAGGGGTGGCGGCCCTGAAGAAAAAAGGGGAGCGGGTCAGCGGCGACCGGGGCAGCTATTTCAAAACCGAGGCCGGGGTCCTCTGCGTGATCCTGGCGGACGGCATGGGCGCCGGGGACGAGGCCGCCCGGGACAGCGCCCGGGTGGTGGAGATCCTGGAGAAATTCCTCCGCGCCGGGGCGGACCCGGCGGTGGCCATGAAGATCCTGAACTCCGTCCTGCTGCTGCGGGGCGGAGACAACTGGGGCTTTACCACAGTGGATCTCATGTGCGTGGACCTCTTCACCGGGGAGACTTGTTTTTATAAGTACGGCGCGGCCCCCTCCTATGTGAAAAGCGGCAAGCAGATCCGCCGGGTCAAGGGGGAGAGTCTGGCCGCGGGGCTGGCCTCTCAGGAGGGGGCGGCTCCGGATGTGGTGCGGCTGCGGCTGCAGCCCGGGTCCACCGCCCTCATCGCCAGCGACGGGGTAGTGGCGGACCCGGAGGACAGCTGGGTCAAGGATCTCCTGAGCCAGGAGCAGACGGACATGAAGCGTCTGGCCCGCACGGTGCTGCGGGAAGCGGAAGAGCTCTACGGCGCGAGAGACGATATGACGGTGCTGGCCCTCCGGGTGGAGGAACGGCTATGATGGAGCGTCTGCGCCTGCGTCTGGGCGGCCTGCTGCGCCGCCTCCGCCGGAGCCCCGGCAAGGGCCGCAGCCGCCCCATGCCCCAGGGACGGGCCAGGAGCGTCATTGTCCTCAAGCCCAGGGATCCCCGCTTTCAGGAGCTGATCTGCGTGCTGCGGGACGATGTCTTTTCCGACCCGGAGCTGGACCGGGAGGAGCTGCTGCGGCAGGCCAGGGAGGCCGCCCGGGCGGAGGCGGAGAGCCTTCTGCCGCCCGGGGAACGCCTCCCTCTCTGGCCAGCCGCGCTGCTTCTGCTGGGGGCGCTGGTGATCCTGAAGCTCACGGGAGTGATTTGAAGAGTGAAAAGTGAAGAGTGAAGAGTGAAGACTTGCGGTATCGCTGCGCGATGATCGGAATCCCCCTTATCGGCCTGCGCTCTTGCCCCCCGAGGGGAAGCAAGAGCGCAGCCAGCAACGAAAAACCCCCGCTGCCTGACGCAGCGGGGGTTTTTCGGTAACGATCTATTCGATTACTTGATGCCGTACTTCTTGTTGAACTTATCCACGCGGCCGCTGGTGTCGACCAGCTTCTGCTTGCCGGTGTAGAAGGGGTGGCACTTGGAGCAGATTTCAACGGTGATGTTCTGCTTGGTGGAACCGGTCTCGATCACGGCGCCGCAGGCGCAGCGGATGGTCGTCGGCTTGTAGTTGGGATGGATGCCCTGCTTCATGGTATTACGCTCCTCATCAAAGGCTGCCATGATTGTGCGCTTTCCGCATAGTTACATGGCGCAAAGCGAATTGTAGCATAGCGTTCCGGGAATTGCAAGCCTTTTTTTCGCGAATTTCAGCGCATCAGGGGACGTCGATCCAGATCCCCGTGTCCCGCATGAGGGAGCGGGGAACGCTTTTGTAAAAGCGCTGGGCCTCCTCGTTGGCGGCGGTCAGGGCGATGAGGGTGTCCACCTGCCGCTCCCGAAGCCGGGCGCGCAGCTCCGCCAGCAGCGCCTGGGCCACACCCCGGTGACGGGCGCTTTTCAATACACAGATCCAGTCCAGGTAGGCCTTGGTGGAGCCGTCGAAATGGCTCTTGATCATGGCGCAGTCGATGCGGCCCAGCACCCGCTCCCCCTCATAGGCCAGAAGGGAGATGGAATCGGCAAAGGCGGGATCGGAAAAGCTGTCGCGGACCTTGGCCGCATAGGCCTCGTCGATCTCCCAGCCCCAGTCGCTCTCCTCCTGCCGCAGCTCCCGCTCAAAGCGGAGCACGTCCTCGATCCGTTCCGCAGTATAAGACCGGATCCGAAATGCCATGGTCCTTCCTCCTCTCGTCAAAACGCCACAGGGACGGTCTCGCCGGCTCGGAGGAAGTAGAGCAGGCACTCCTTCACGGGCTTTCGGCAGATCCGCTCCAGGGCTCCGGCATAGGCCCGGAGCTGGCCGGTGTAGGCCCTGGCCCGGGCCTCGGCCTCCGCCCGGTTCTTCACCCGGTCGGTCTTGTAGTCGATGACGGTGATGCCGTCCGCGTCCTCCAGGAAGCAGTCCACCACGCCCTGGAGCAGCACCTGCTCCCCCTGGGCGCCGGGGAAGAAATCTCCCGCCTCGCAGAGAAGGGAAAAGTGGAATTCCCGCTCCATCCGGGGGGCTGTCAGCATCCGTTTTCCCAGGGGCGAGGCGAAGAGCCGGCCGATGGCAGCCGCGTCCACGGCTCCGGCCTCCCGCTCGGAGAGGAAGCCCTCCTGCCGGAGCCTCTGGATTTCCCCTTCGATCTCCTCGCGGCTGCCGGTCTTGCCAAAGTCCATCACCTGCAGCACCAGGTGGGTGGCGGTGCCCTTCTCCGTGGCGCTGAGGGGACGCGCCCCGCTGAGATCCGGCAGGCGGAAGGGCCGGGCGGTCCTGGGCGCCAGACTCAGGGCGTCCTCGTCCTGCTCGCTGTGACCCTTCAGCTCCGTGGCCGTGACCTTGGAGGGCAGAGCCTCCGCCTCCCGGTGGGGATAGACAAAGGCGAGGTTCCGGCGCAGCGCTTCCTCCGCCTCCGGATCCGGCGCGGCGGTGAGAAGCTGCGCCTCCCGCTCCTCCGGGGTCTCCGGCACGGCGATCGAGACCTTCAGATGCTGCTGCCCGTCGGCCATTGCCGCGGCCAGAAGCCAGAGAGCCGGATTCTGGGCCCGGGCCAGCAGCACCGGGGAGATGGGGGTATCCGCCATGCCGGCTGCCTTTTCCTGCAGGGCCGTCGGGTCCTTGCTGCCGGCGCTGAGGAAGAGCCGCTCCCGGGCCCGGGTCATGCCCACATAGAGCAGCCGCAGCTCCTCCGAGAGCATCTCCCGCTCCAGACGCAGGGAGACGGCGCTGCGGGCAAGACCGGTGTATTCCACCCGCCGCTTCAGGTCCGTGACCTTGGGTCCCAGGCCCAGCTCCGGATGGATCAGCACCCTGCGCTGCAGATCCCGGCGATTGAAGCTGTGGGAAAGATCCGCCAGGAACACCACCGGAAATTCCAGGCCCTTGGACTTGTGGATGGAGAGGATATGCACCGCCGAGGGGTTTTCCGCCCCCAGGGAGGGCTCCTGCCCCTTTTCGGCCAGCTTTCGCAGCCAGAGCACGAAGCGGTGCAGGCCCCGGTAGCCGGTTTTTTCAAAGCGCTCGGAGAGCTCGGAGAGCTCCATGAGCCGGGCCCGGCGCTGGCTGCCGTCCCGCATGGCGCTGCAGAGGGCCAGCAGGTCCAGCTCCTCCAGCAGCAGCTCCACCAGCTCCGAGGCGCGCAGATCCGGCGCGATGGCCCGCAGGCGCTCCAGCTTCTCCAGGAAATCCCGTCCCTGGGCATGCTCCCGGGACCAGAGCGTCAGGGCGGTATAGAAGTCCGCCTTCGGCGCCGCGGCCCGGATGGCGGCCAGGCTGTCCGCGTCAAAGCCCAGAGCGGGGGAGCGCAGCACGGCGATGAGGGGGATGTCCTGATGGGGATTGTCCAGCACCGCCAGCATGGACAGCACCGTGGAGATCTCGATGGAGCGGAAGAAGCCGTCCCCCTGGCCAAAGCCCACGGGGATGCCCTGACGGATCAGCTCCCGCCGGTAGATGGGGCCCACGCTGTTGGCGCTGCGCAGCAGGATGGCGATGTCGCCCCAGTCCAGGGGGCGGGGGCCCTCCCGATCGTTCACCAGGATGCCCTCAGCCATGAGGCGGCGGATCTGCCCCGCCACAAGCTCTGCCTCCAGGGCCTGCTTGTCCGGGGCCTCCTCTTCGCCCTCGTCCTTTTCCAGGGACAGCAGGGTCAGCTCCGGCACGGGGACGGAGCCGCTGTAGTCCGGGGAGCCGCAGCGCAGGGCGGCGTCCTCGTCATAGTCCAGTTCTCCCAGCGCACGGGACATGCAGCGGGAGAACACGGCGTTGGCCGCGTCCAGCACCTCCCGCCGGGAGCGGAAATTCTCCCGCAGCAGGATGCGCCTGCCCTGTCCCGGGGCGGCGGTCTCCGCCGGCCGGAAGGCACGGTATTTTTCCGTAAAGATCCCTGGGTCCGCCAGGCGGAAGCGGTAGATGGACTGCTTCACGTCGCCCACCAGGAACAGGTTGGCCCCGTCCCGGCTGATGGCGCGGAAAATGTCGTCCTGCACCCGGCTCACGTCCTGGTATTCGTCCACCAGGATCTCCTCCCAGCTCTCCCGCGCCTGCAGGGCCAGTTCCGAGGGGGAGCCATCCTCCTCCAGGAGAAGCTCCGCACAGAGGTGCTCCAGGTCCGCATAGTCCAGGACATTGGCCCGGCGCTTGGCGGCGGTGAAGGTCCTGTCAAAGTCCTCCTCCAGCAGCAGCAGGGCCTTCATGGCCGGGGCCGTGAGGGCCCGGTCCCGCAGCAGCTCCTCGGAGGACTGGGCAAAGAGCTTCCTGAGCTTTTCCATATCCGTTTTGCAGAGCTCCCGCCGGGCCTTCAGGCTGTCGCTGAGTTCCTGGTCCGGGGATTTGCGCAGGGTGCCTACCTTGAAGGGAATGGGCAGGCAGGCTCGGGCCGCCTCCCAGCCCCGGTCCAGGGCGCGGCAGAGGGCGTCCAGAGCATCACAGGTCTGGGTATAGCCCTCCTGCCAGGCCTTGGCGATGAGAGGTTCCGTGTCGATGAGGCCCAGCATCCGCTCAAATTCCGCCGCCCAGAAGGAGGCGGTCTCCCTGGCAAAGGCCAGAATCTCCCGGCCCCAGGCGGTGTCCCCCGCGTCCTCCGCGCCCTCCTCCAGGGCCCGGATCTGGCCCTGGGCCCAGAGGGAGGGCCGGGCGTGGCTCTGCATCTTCCCGTAGAGCTCCAGCACCAGCTCCTCCAGCCGTTTGTCATCCCGACCGGCGCCCACGGTGTCCGCCAGGTCCAGAAAGCCCGGGTGCTTCTCCGGTGCGTCGTACCAGGCGTCCAGCACCTTTTCCAGGGCCCGGGCCATCATGCCGCCGGCCCGCTGCTCGTCCAGCACGGCAAAGTCCGGCCCGATCCTGGCCTCATGGCTGTGCTGGCGGAGAAAGGCGGCGCAGAAGGAATGGATGGTGCCGATCTGAGCCCGGTGGAGCAGGGCGCTCTGCCGCCGGAGGCGGCGGTTCAGGGGGTCCGCGGCCAGGGCGGTGGCCAGTTCCTTCATGATGCGGCTGCGCAGCTCTCCCGCCGCCGCCCGGGTATAGGTGATGACCAGGAAGCGGTCCAGATCCACGGGCCGCTCCGGGTCGGTGATAGAACGCATCAGCCGCTCGGTCAGGACTCTCGTCTTGCCGCTGCCGGCGCCGGCGGAGACCAGCAGGGCGCTGCCCCGGCTCTCCACCGCGGCCTGCTGGGCAGGGGTGGCTTTGAATTCAGGCATGGTCTCCCTCCTTTTCCATCAGCTCCCAGACCTTGCCGTCGCTGAGCTTCGGCAGGTAGCGGCAGCTCTCGCCGTCTTCTCCGTCGGTGAAGAAGCAGGCTTCCAGATAGTCGCAGTGCAGGCAGGCGGTCTCCTGCTGGCTGCGGTAATAGGGGTCGGCGGCGATGCTGCCCCGGTGCAGCTCCTTGGCCATGTCCGTCAGCGTCAGCTTCAGGTGCCTTGCCAGCTTTCCCATGCGCTCCAGGCTCGCCAGGGAGTCGGAGCTGTCCTTGCGCCTGGTGAATTTCACCGGGATGTAGCGCTTGTCCTCGCCCTTTTCCCAGGCCTCCAGCAGCGCCGGATCGTCCAGCACCAGGCCGCTGCGGCGCAGCGCGTCGGCGTGCTTTTTGCTGACGGTATCCTCGTCCGCCCCCGGGTCCACGCCCAGAAGCTCATTGCGGGCGGGCAGATACATCACCCCGGCGGGTACGATCTCTCTTCCGTAGCGCCCCGCGCCGTCGTTTTCCAGGGCGAAGAGGTAGAGCAGCATCTGCAGCCCCATGCCGTACCACACGTCCGACAGGGAGAAGCTCTTCTTCCCGGTCTTGTAGTCCACCACCCGGAGGTAGAGCTTGTCCTCGTGGACCCAGCCGTCGATCCGATCGGCGATGCCGGTGAGGGTCATGGCCCCCTCGTTTTCCCCCAGCTCCAGGGGACGGATGTCCTTTGCCTTGGCAAAGTTCAGTTCAAAATCCAAAGGCTCGAAGTCCGAGCGGCGCAGCTCCCGGGCCGTGTCCAGCACGATCTGCTCCACGTCCGCGCAGAGCCGCCGGAACAGGTGGAGGAAGCGGCCGGACTTCTCCTGAAAATCATTCAGCTCCTCATGGACATAGCGCTCCACCCATTTTTTCGTCAGGCTCGTCACCTGTTCGTCGTCCAGCGCGCCGAAGCCGCCCAGCTCTTTCGCGTCCCGGGCCACGTTCTCCAGCACATAGTGCATGAAGGTGCCGATCTCCGGCGGCTGGAAGCCTGCGGGCTCATAGGGCTTGGCCTGCAGGCCGTACTGGCAGAAGTAGGAGAAGCGGCAGGAGGCAAAGCGGTCGATCCTGGAGGCGCTGAGGGAGAGGCGCTTGCCGTAGAGAGCCTCCACCGCCTCCGGGGAGAGCCTGCCTCGGGTGGCGGCGGCAGCCCGCTCCAGGGGGAGCAGCCGCTCCGGAGCCTCTTTGCGGAAGTAATCCGCCGCGGCGGCGGCAGTGGCGCCGGGACCCTGCAGGGCGTTGGCCGCCAGGGTCAGGGCCGGGCCTTCGGCGGCCAGGCGGGCTTCCTCCGGCAGCAGCCTTTGCGGCTTCAGGCCGAAGAGCTTCTCCGCCCGCTCGAAGACATAGGCCGGGCGCAGTTCCTCTCCGTCGTGGTCGCAGAGGGGATAGCTCATCCAGAGGCTCTCCGCGGGCAGGGTGAAGCAGCTGTGGATCAGGGAAAACTCCCGCCACAAGCCCTCGTCCCCGGCTCCCAGGTCGATGTCCAGGTCCAGCAGCTCCTCCCGCTCCTCATCGGAGAAGACACCGGAGGGCTCCTTGCTCAGGGGGATGCGCCCCTCGCTGCAGCCCAGCACCAGCAGGTGTTTGAGACTGCGGCGGCGCATCCGGTCAAAGTCTCCCGCGGCCACCCGGTCCAGGGACACGGGGATCAGGCCGATGTCATAGCGGGAGAGCATGTGGGTGAAGAGCCGTCCGAAGGCGCCGGCGTCCATCTCCGTGTCCCCCAGGATGGCGGCAGCCTGCTCCAGGGCGGAGACGGTGAGCTCCCAGAGCTGCCGGGTCTCGGCGGCCAGTTCCTCCCGCCCGTCGGCCGAGAGCCGCTCCGAGCGCTGCTCCAGCTGCTCCGGCAGCTTCAGCTCCTCCAGAAGTTTGGAGAGGGCGGCGGCCTGCTCCCGGGCGGTGCGTCCCTCCCGGCTGCGCTGCTGGAAAGCCAGCAGCGGTGCGGCCAGGCGGCGGCGCAGCAGGTTCAGCTCCCGCAGCCGCGCCTGGGTCTCCTCGGTGTATTCGTTTCCGTAGCCGTCGGGGTGCTGGCGCCAGTCCTTTTCCCGTTCCCAGGCGCCGCCCCGCAGCTGCCATTTATAAATGTAGTCGGAGAGCCGGTCGCATTCCCCCTCGTCAAGTCCGGTGAGCCCGGTGCCCAGATAGCTGATCAGATCGTCCACGTCCCAGCCGGTCTCGATGATCTCATAAGCCAGGGCGATGAGGGCGGGCAGGGGCTTTTGCAGCATCTCGCTGCGCCGGGTGACGAAGAGGGGGATGCCATAGTGGCGGAACACGTTTTCCAGGCTGCTGCGGTAGTCCTCAAAGCCCCGGATGGCTACGGCGATGTCACGCCAGCGGCAGCCCTGCTCCCGCACCAGGGAGAGGATGTGGGCCGCGGCGGCCTCGCACTCGGCGGGGATGCTCTCGGCAAAGCCCAGGCGGATGCAGCCCGCGTCCAGCTCGCGCCTTCCTCCGCCGTAGCGGAAGAGCTCGTCGCCAAAGAGCCGCAGGGCAGGAGCCCGGCCTCCGTTCTCCTTCTGCTCCTGCACCCGGATCTCCACGCCCAGCTCGCCCGCCAGGGCGGAGAGCTTGCGGAAGGCGCCGCGGCTGAGGGCGTAGATCTCGTCCTGACTCCGGGGATCGTCCAGGGTGAGGCAGACGGTGAGCTCCGCCCCGCGGCGCAGCATAGCCCCCAGCACGGCCTGCTCCTGGGCGGTAAAGTCCAGAAAGCCGTCCACATAGACCCGGGCCTCCGGGCCGACGGCGCCTTCCTCGATCTGCCGGGCCAGCAGGGTCAGCCGGTGGGAGGGGTCCGCGTGGCCGTTTGCCACCACCGCGTCATAGGCCTCCTGAATGAGGGCCAGGTCCTGCAGCTTCTGCTTCAGTCCCTGGCCGCAGCGCTCCGCCGCGGCCTCCAGCTGCTGCGGGCTGATGCAGGCGGTCTCCAGCTCCTCCAGGGCGGAGAGCAAAAGGCTCTGGGTCTCCGCCCGGCGCCGGGCCCCGTTGTAGATCTGCAGCCGGGAGCCCACGGTGTCCAGAGCCAGGGCCATGCAGAGAAGCTGCCCGCCCTTGTCCAGCAACGGCGCGGCCAGGCCGCCCCGGAGCTGGGCCACGCGGCGCGCCAGACCCGTGAAGCTGAAGACCTCCGCCGTGAGGGAGAGACTGTCCCCACAGATGCGGCAGAGCTCCCGCTCCGCCTCGTGGCTGTACTGCTCGGGTACTATGAGCATATCGTTCTTTTCCCGGTTTTCCACCGCCCGGCGCAGCTCCTGATAAATAGCCGCGGTCTTGCCGGTCCCGGCCTTTCCGATGATGAAGCGCAGCATCCCGGCGCCTCCTTTTCTCTCTGCCCCGGCCGAGAGACCCGGCCGGGGATCTTTATCTTCATTGTAGCAAATCCCGCCGCCGCTTGCAAGAAGAGAGAAGAGGGAGAAGGGTGATGAGGAAGAAGGGCGGAGCAGCCCCAGCGATGAGAAAAACGGGCTTTGCATCTCCCTCACCTGTCGCGGAACGACATCCTCCCCCACTGGGGGAGGAACAGCCCCCTCCGGCACCGCCGCAAGCGGCGGTGACACCTCCCCTTACAGGGGAGGCAAGGGCCTCCGTCATCACCGCAAGCGGCGGTGACACCTCCCCTTACAGGGGAGGCAAGGGCCTCCGTCATCACCGCAAGCGGTGGCGACACCTCCCCTTGCAGGGGAGGCAAGCCAGGGCAGGGGTGATTCACGAAGCGCCTGTGCTCCCTCCTCCTGCGCGGGGGAGACAGGGCGGACGAGCACAGGAGGGTCCCTGCGTCCTGGGACGATTCCCGGCAACCCGCAGGGGCCAAGCATTGTCCTTCCGCCGTTCCGTTCTCGCTGCGCTCGGGGACCTCATCCGGCCGCTTCGCCGCCACCTTCTCCCTGCGGGGAGAAGGCTTATACGCAATCAAAGGATTGCAGTCTTCCGACTTTTATGATATACTCAACCAAATACAGCAATGAGCGAAGGAGGAGCTTCGGATGAAGTTCTCGTCCAAAATCGAAAAATGCAGCCTTTCTCCCATGCGCAAGTTCGCCGCCCTGGCGGAAGGAGCGGAGGAGCGGGGCCTTCACATTTACCGGCTGAACATCGGCCAGCCGGACCTGCCCACGCCGGAGGCTTTTTTTGAAAGCCTGCGCAGCTTTCACCAGCCGGTGCTGAGCTATTCTCCCTCCACCGGCCTGCCGGAGTATCTGGACGCGGTGTGCCGCTACTACCACGGCCTCGGCGTGGAGCTCACAAAGGCGGAGATGCTTGCCACCACCGGCGGCAGCGAGGCCCTGCAGATGGCCATCTCCGCCATTCTGGACGACGGGGACGAGATCGCGATCCCCGAGCCCTTCTATCCCAATTACGCCACCATGACAAATCTCACCGGCGCCAGCGTCCGGCCCATCACCACCTGCCCGGAGGAGGGCTACCGCTACGCCTTCCGGGATCGGGTGGAGGCTGCCATCAACGAGCGCACCCGGGCCATCATGATCACGAACCCCGGCAACCCCACCGGCTGCGTCATCAGCCGGGAGGAGATGAAGCTGATGCTGGACATCGCCAGGGAGCACGGCCTCTTCATCATCGTGGACGAGGTGTACCGGGAGTTCGTCTACAACGGGGAAGGGCTCATGAGCGCCCTGCAGTTTCCCGGCTATGAGGAGAACCTCATCGTCATCGACTCGGTGTCCAAGCGCTTTTCCGCCTGCGGCGCACGGGTGGGTGTGCTCATCTCCCGCAACAAGGAGCTGATGAGCCACTGCCTCAAGTGGAGCCAGATGCGCCTCAGCAGCCCCACCGTGGACCAGATGGCCTCCGCCGCCCTTTATTCCTTCGACGAGAGCTATTTTGACGACATGCGCCGGGAGTACATGGCACGGCGGGACACCCTGATCCGCGGCCTGCGCAAGATCCCCGGCGTGGTGTGCGACGTGCCCCAGGGTGCTTTCTATGTGATGGCGGCTCTGCCCGTGGACGACGCGGAGGACTTCCAGCGCTGGCTGCTCACGGACTTTGACGACCGGGGCGACACCCTGATGTACGCCGCCGGCGGCCCCTTCTACGCCACCCCCGGCAAGGGGCGCAACGAGGTGCGCATGGCCTACGTACTGGAGCGGGAGAAGCTGGAGCGGGCCATGGAGGTCCTGGCCAGGGCCATCGAGCGCTATAACGCCCGCTGAGACAGGCCACAAGGTCTTGTGTCCGGGCCGATGCTGCGGCCCAAGTTTCCGGAAACTGGCAAGTTTTTGTTGACATACCAGGCTTTCTTCGTTTATAATGACCACTCGACGGCCTGTCCGTCGAGTGGTTTTCTGTTTGGAAAACCCCCTTCTCCCGTCAACTACTTCGCAGGCTTGCCTGCGATGTTGAGTAGACCCGCCGTCCACAGGAAACGCCGATCCAATCGCCTGCGGCGCCTCCTGGAAAATTTGCGCCCTGATCTTGTCACTTTTTCTTGCAATACACAAAGTATTCCTGCGAAAAAGTGCCTTCATCAGGACTCTAATTTTCTCAGGATTCGCTCTTGCCGATTGAATCATCGTTTCCTAAGAGGCGCCGGGCCCAAAATACCTGAAAGGAGTGCAAGAAATGCTTCGTACCTACCAGCCCAAGAAGCTCCAGCGCAAGAAAGAGCACGGCTTCCGCAAGAGAATGAAGACCGCCAACGGCCGCAAGGTCCTCGCCCGCCGCAGAGCCAAGGGCAGAGCCAAGCTCAGCTACTGATCCATCCCCGCGCACCCGTGAGCAGGGTCGGTCATTTCGACAGCACAGATATCGTTTTTCAGGGCGGAGCGATCCGCCCTTAAGGCGTATTGTCAGAAAGCGCAAAGGAGAGGCAGCTTGAAAAGTCGGTGTACTTTAAAAAAGAACAGCGATTTCAGGCGGCTCTACGCCAAGGGCAAGAGCGCGGTGAACCCCTATATGGTGCTCTACTGCCGCCGCAACCGGACGGGCGAGAACCGCCTGGGCTACACGGTGTCCGTGAAGCTGGGCCACGCCGTCCGCCGCAACCGGATCCGCCGCCGCCTGCGGGAGGTGGTGCGTCTGAACGCGGAGCGGCTGAGTCCCGGCTGGGATCTGGTCCTGGTGGCCCGGTCCCGGGCCTATGACGCGCCCTTCCAGAAGCTCCAGGGGGCCTATCTCGCCTCCTGCGAAAAGCTGGGTCTTCTCAAAAAGGAGGACCCGGTATGAAAAGGCTTCTGCTGGCGCTGATCCGCTTTTACCAGAAAAGCATCTCCCCCTACCGCGCTCCCTGCTGCCGTTTCCGTCCCACCTGCTCCCAGTATGCGCTTCAGGCCATTGAAAAGTACGGCGCCCTCAAGGGCGGCTGGTTGGCCCTGAAGCGAATCAGCTGCTGCCACCCTTTTTATAAAGGAAAGCGCGGCACATTCGATCCCGTGCCCTGAGGGGAGCGGGATAGCCTTCAAGAAGGAGACGAAACTATGTCCTTTGGGGAAATTATCACCTGGCCCTTTGCCAAGCTCATGGTCCTGTTTTATAACCTGACCAACAGCTACGGCCTGGCCCTGATCCTCTTCAGCCTGACGGTGAACCTGGTCCTCATGCCCTTCATGGCCAAGAGCAAAAAGAGCATGATGCGCACCACCCGCCTTCAGCCCCGGATCCAGGAGCTCCAGCGCCGGCACGAGGGCAACCAGCAGAAGCTGAACGCCGAGATGCAGAAGCTGTATCAGGAGGAGGGCTTCAACCCCGCCTCCGGCTGCCTCTGGTCCCTGCTGCCGCTGTTTCTGCTGTTCCCGCTGTACAGCATCATCCGTCTGCCCATCACCCGCATGATGATGGCCGACGCCTCCGTCGTGGATTCCCTCAGCGAGCTCTTCACCGAGCAGGTGTCCAGTCTCAGCGCCCGGGCCGCCGGCTATAAGGAGATCATCCTGACGAACCTGGCCCACGCCAACTGGAGCAGCATTCCCGAAGAGCTCAAGACCAAGGGCCTCATGGATATCAACCTGAACTTCCTGGGCGTGCCTCTGGGCGATACGCCGGACTGGCGTGTCATCTTCACCGGCCCCTGGACCTGGGCGGCCATCGGCCTGTTCCTGATCCCCTTTATTTCCGCGGGCCTGTCCTGGGTGTCCATGAAGGTCTCCACGGCCATCAACCCCACCACCGCCGACGCCCAGTCCCAGAGCATGAACAAGAGCATGAACATGATGATGCCTCTTATGAGCGTTGTGTTCTGCTTCATGATGCCCGCCGCCATGGGCATTTACTGGATCGCCAACAGCGTCTTCGGCATGGCCCGTGACTATGCCCTCACCAAGTACTACAAGAAGCAGCTGGATATCGAGGACGCCGAGCGTCTGGCCGCCCGCAGCCAGCGGGAGAAGGAGCTGGAGGCCAAGCGGGAGGAGACCGAGCGGCTGAAGGCCGAGGGCAAGACCGAGGTCAACGCCAACACCAGCAAAAAGAAGCTCCAGGCCAGCGAAAAGCAGAAGAGCGAAGAGCGCAAGGCCGCCATCATCCGTGACGAGCGCGCAGCCCGCCGTGAGCGCCTGGGCATCAAGGAAACCGAGAAACCCGCCTCCCAGGTGGGCAACCGCCGCTATGCCCGCGGCCGCGCCTATGTGCCCGACCGCTATGAGAATCCGGAAGCCGCGGAAGAGGCCACCCTGGCCGCCGCACTGGCCTCCGAGGGGCAGGACTCCATCGACGATACCGTGGAGAACAGCGAGGTCACGCCCAACGAGCAGGAATAAGGAGTTAAGAACGAATGGAAAAATTCATTGAGAAGACCGGCCGTACCACGGACGACGCCATCGCAGCCGCTCTTGCCGAGCTGCACCTGGAGCGTGAGGACGTGACGGTGGAGGTCCTGCAGCTGCCCAAGACCGGTTTCCTGGGCTTCGGCGCTGCGCCTGCCGTGGTCCGCGTGGGCTATCAGGTCCCCGATGAGCCGGCGCCCGCTCCCGTAAAGGCCCCCAAGGCCGAGCAGAGCGAGGAGAAGCCCGCTCCCGCGGAGAAGCCCCAGAAGGCTGAAAAGCCGCAGAAGGCCGAAAAGCCGCAGAAGACCGAGAAGCCCCAGAAAGCCGAAAAGCCCGTCAAGACCGAGCAGCCCGCCCCCGCCCCTGTGGACGAGGAGGAAGAGTTTGCCCACATCCGCGCCTTCCTCACGGGCCTCCTGGAGCACATGAACGTGAAGGCCCAGATCCAGATCGCCCGCCGGGACAACGGCGGCATCGGCGTGAATCTGGTGGGGGACAACATGGGCGCCATCATCGGCCGCCGGGGCGAGACCCTGGACGCCATCCAGCACCTGACCAACTATGCCGTCAACAAGGGCAACGACAAGCACATGCACATCAGCGTGGACGCCGAGGGCTACCGCAGCAAGCGGGAGGAGTCCCTGGCCCACTCCGCCGAGAAGATGGCCGAGAAGGTGCTGAAGTACAAGCGCTCCATGGCCTTCGAGCCCATGAACAGCTACGAGCGGCACGTGATCCACACCGCGCTGCAGAACTACGAGGGCGTCACCACCAGCTCCACCGGCGTGGAGCCCAACCGCCGCGTGGTGGTCTCCTACGTCAAGCCCGAGACTCCCAAGTCCAACAAGCCCCAGAGCCGCGAGTGGGCCTGAGCCCCCGGCAGGGAAACACGGTTACTTTTTGTGCACAGCACAACGGAGGAATGCATTATGTTATTTGAAAAAGTACAGGCGGCCCTGGCCCAGCAGTTCGAGATGGATCCCGAGTCCATCACCCTGGACACCAACCTGATCGACGACATCGGCGCCGATTCTCTGGACGTGGTGGAGCTCATCATGAATCTGGAGGACGAGTTCGGCATCGCCATTTCCGACGAGGATGCCGCTCAGCTCTACACGGTGCGCCGCATCGTGGAGTATCTGGAGAAGCTGCAGTAAGCCTCTTCTAACAAAAAAAGAGCCTTGAAGCGCTTGGCTTCAAGGCTCTTTTTTGTCGGAACGGCGCATTGCCATGTCCAATCCTGCGCCGGGGGCGAGATCCTTCGCGTTGCTCAGGATGACAGATTGTTGGACTCAAAGACGAGGATCGGACGGATTCCGCATGGTTTACCGGTTTTCCCGGATCAGGGTCTTGTAGAAATCCACCGCTCCGGGGAGGGAGCAGAGGTCGATGTTCTCGTTGAGGCCGTGCATGCCCTTCATCTGCGCCGGTCCGTAGACCACCGGGGAGAAGCGGATGCAGGCGTCGCAGATCTTCTGATAGAAGCGGGCGTCGGTGCCGCCGGTCATCACGTAGGGGCAGGGGGGCAGCTCCGGGAAGACCTGGCCGATGACCTTTTTTACCAGGGCGTAGGCGTCGCTATCGATGCTGACCGGTTCACAGGCGTCGTTTGCGTGGAGGACCTCGGTCTCCAGATCGTACTGCTTTGCCAGCTCCCGGATCACTTGGTTGCTCTCCTCCATGGCCTGGTGGGGGATGTAGCGCAGGTCCATGGTGAGGCTTGCGGACTGGGGCAGCACGTTCAGTGCGTCGGAGCCGGACTGCATGGTGAAGGCGATGGTGGTCTTCAGCAGGGCTCCGGCCTGGGGAGAGATCCTGGGCAGCAGCTTTTTCAGCAGCGGCTCAAAGAGCCAGAGGTTGCCGAAGAGCAGCCGCAGATAGAAGGGACCGTAGGGAGCCAGGGTCCGGAACATGGCCCGGACCTCCGGCTCGAACTCCACCTTCATGGGGTCCTTCTTTTCCACCCGGGCCACGAATTTGGCCAGCCGCGCGATGGGGGAGTTTTTGGGCGGGTAGCTGGCGTGACCGCCGTTGGAGCGGGCGGTGAGGCGCAGGCCGCCCCGGCCCTTTTCCAGCACGCCGATCATGGCGTAGTAGTTCTTCACGCCGCCGATGGGCTCCTGAACGATGGCGCCGCCCTCGTCGCAGACCAGGAAGGGCCTCACCCCCCGGCGCTCCATCTCGGCCACCAGCTTGGGGCAGCCGTCGCCGCCGATCTCCTCGGTGCAGGAGGAGCTGAGATACACGTCCTGCTCCGGCACATAGCCCTCCCGCAGCAGTTCCTCCGCCGCCTGAAAGAAAGCCATGACGGAGCACTTGGTGTCCGCGCTGCCCCGGCCCCAGAGCTTGCCGTCCTCGATGTCCCCGGAGAAGGGCTCGTGGATCCACTCTCCCTCGGCGGGCACCACGTCCTGGTGGCCCATGAGCACGACCGGGCGCTCGCTGCTTTTGCCCTTCCAATAGAAGAGGAGGTTCCCGTCGATCTCGGTCTTCTCCAGCTTCTCGTGGACCAGGGGGAAGAGCTGGGCCAGCAGCCTGTGAAAGCCCAGGAACTTCTCCCGCTGGGGATCTCCCGCCCGGGAGACGGTCTCACAGCGGACCATGTCCCGCAGCTTTTCCCCGTAGAGCTTCTCCCGCTGAGCGTCCAGTTTCGGCTGCCAGGTGGACTGTTTCGCCGGCGTCAGCAGGGTGCGCAGCAGGGCGATCAGCACCAGGGTGAGCCCCAGGCCCAGGAGGCCCAGAATGCAGAAAAGAACGATCTTCATGGCGACTCCTCCTTATGCTCTTGCGGCGTCCCGCCTGTAAAAGAGGTAGGCAAGGCCGATGGCCGCCGCGCCGCTGGGGATGATCATGAAGCTGGTGGAGCCGGTGAGAGCCGGCACCAGCATGAACAGCGCCGCCATCAGCAGCAGGGTGGGGCAGGCGACGCGGCCGTTGTGCCGGTAGTACTTGCAGGCCATGGCCCCGAAGAGGGCGGGCACCACATTGTCAAAGGCGGGCTGCAGCGCCGGGGACTGGAGCACCGGCTGCAGCGGAATGAGCAGCAGCACCCCCAGGGCCAGCACCAGGATGGTCACCAGGGAGGAGGTGGCGATGGAGAGGGTGGCGATGATCTCGTTTTCCGCGGTGCCGGATTTGGCCCCCACGATGTCCCGCGCGTTCACCGCGCAGGGGATCTTCATATTGATGAGGTTGCCGGTGATGAAGGCCAGGTAGCTGCCGCCGGCCCCCAGCATGGGCACATAGATGAGATATTCCGCCACGCAGCTTACAAAGTACACAAGGCCTATGCTGGCAAAGCCCTTGCCGAAGGCCCCCAGGTCCGGCATGGCCCCCAGATAGGCGCCCATGACAAAGGGAGCGGCAATGAGCAGGACCAGGGTCAAAGCACAGGAGAGGCGGCCCAGCCGGTGGGTAGCCTCCAGATATTTTTCATAGATCTGCCGGTTCTTTTTTTCGTTCATGTTCCGCACCCCCTTTATCCGAGCCTGCCCAGGAAGATGGCCGAGGCCATGGCGATCAGCATGCTCCCAGCGATGGAGAAGCTGTCCAGCCAGCCGGCGTCAAAGCGCTCCCGGGCCCAGAGGAAGAGCCGCATGGCCGCGGCGCCAACCAGGGCCACCGCCAGGGGCAGCCAGCTGCCCGCAAAGCGGAAGAGCCCCTCCCCGGAGACGAAGCCGCCGATGTAGCTGCCGAGATAGGCGGACACCAGGCCGATGAACATGGCCGTCATGGCGATGTCCCCAAAGCCCGCCAGGGCGGATTTTTTCTTCTCCTGCCCGGCGGCGGCCCCGCTCCCCAGCTTTTTGGTGTAGCGCTTGCAGGTGAAGAGACTGAACACCATGCCCCAGATGATGCACACGCTCATCAGAAGCGCGATGGTGGAGAAGGCCTTGGCCGTCATCTGGGAGGCGGAGAGGCCGGAGATGCCCACGGCCTCCGCCGCGGCCTCGGCCACCTGGGTCTCATAGTGCAATGCACCGATGACGCTGAGCCGCAGCCAGGGCCAGGGCGTGCCCAGGCTTCCCGACAGGGCGATGACGCCCAGCAAAATCCCAACGCTGGGCAGCACCGCAAAGGTGGCGCTGGCCACGATGGTCCGCTTCATTTTGGTCACGTCCATGCCGATGGCTTTCCCCGCCCGATAGGCCCGCACGGCAAATACCACGCACATCAGGGCCACCACCAGCACGATGCTCCCGCAGATCAGGAAGATCACGGGACTGTTCAGCTGTGAAAGGATTCCCACGGTATCACCCCTTCTTGGTTTTTCTGTTAACAGTATAAATCGCAAAAGTCCGTTTTTCAACGGCAATCTGCCTCTTTCTGCCCGGCAGGCTTCTCTCCGTTTCTCACAAAAAACGGCCTCCTTTTCCGCATTCTTTCGTCAGAATCCCAAAGTTCCCCCGCTCCGGACAGGGCAGCCTTGACAGCAAGGCGGTTTTCGGTGTATGATGCGGTCAATTCGATACCGAAATAAAGAGGCAAGGAAGAGAAGAGTAGCCCGTCGGGTGTCTTTACAGAGAGTTCCGGTTGCTGAAAAGGAACAGAAGGAAGACGGGGGAACATGGTCTCGGAGCTGCGGACGTGAACCGGAGACGGATAGCGTTCGACGGGTACTCCCGTTACAGAGGATGCGTTTGTCGGAACGCTCAAAGGCGTCCATGCGCGAGCATGGCGCGAAGCAAGGTGGTACCGCGAGATAAATCATCCCGCCCTTACAGATTTCTGTAAGGGCGTTTTTTGTTGGAGTAAGAGGAAATATGATCGAGATCAAAAATCTGTCCAAGGTTTTCCACACCGCGGGAGGCGATGTGGAGGCCCTCAAGGACATCGACCTGCGCATTGAGGACGGCGATATCTTCGGCATCATCGGCCTCTCCGGCGCGGGCAAGAGCACCCTGGTGCGCTGCATGAATCTGCTGGAAGTGCCCAGCGAGGGCCGGGTCCTTGTGGACGGCAAGGAGCTCACCGCCCTGCCCCCCAGGGAGCTGCGGAAGGCCCGCCAGTCCATCAGCATGATCTTCCAGGGCTTCAATCTGCTGATGCAGCGCACCGCCCTGGACAATATCTGCTTCCCCCTGGAGCTTGCCGGGGTGAAGAAGCAGGAGGCCCGCCAGCGGGCAAAGGAGCTCCTGGCGCTGGTGGAGCTGCCGGACAAGGCGGACGCCTACCCGGTGCAGCTCTCCGGCGGCCAGAAGCAGCGTGTGGCCATCGCCCGGGCCCTGGCCTCCAATCCCCGGGTCCTCCTCTGCGACGAGGCCACCTCCGCCCTGGACCCCAAGACCACCCGGGCCATCCTGGAGCTGCTGCGGAAGCTGAACCGGGAGCTGGGCGTCACGGTGGTGGTCATCACCCACGAGATGCGGGTGGTGGAGCAGATCTGCAACCGGGTGGCCATCCTGGACGGGGGCCAGATCCGGGAGACCGGACCCGTCTCCCAGGTCTTCTCCAACCCCAGGTCCGAGGCGGGCCGCCGCCTGGTGCTGCCGGAGGGGGAGAAGATCCACGTCCTGCCGGAAAACCGCCTGGTGCGCCTGGTCTTCGACGGCGCCGCAGCCGCCGAGCCCATCGTGGCGAGGCTTGCCGCAAAGGAGGGGATCCTGCTGAACATCCTCTCCGCCGACACCCACTCCCTTGCGGGCAAGACCTACGGCAGCATGGTCCTGGGCCTGCCTCAGGACGAGACCGACGCCGCCCGCGCCCTGATCTACCTCCGGGACATCCCGGGCGTGACCGCCGAGGAGGTGACCGAGCTTGTTTGCTGAAACCGAACTGGACCTGCTGCAGAAGATCATCCAGCAGGGCCTGCTGGGCGCCCTGGGCGAGACCCTGCTCATGACCTTTGTGCCCACCATCCTGGCCTTTGTCATCGGCCTCCCCCTGGGCGTCCTGCTGGTCACCGGGGAAGAAGGAGGCATCCACCCCCTGCCACACTGGGTGATGACGAGCCTGAACTTCATCATCAACATCCTCCGCTCCGTGCCCTTCCTGATCCTGCTCATCGTGGTGCTGCCCCTCTCCCGCATCCTGGTGGGCACCACCGTGGGCACCAAGGCCATCCTGGCCCCCCTGGTCATCGCCGCCTTCCCATTCGTGGCAAGGCTGGTGGAGACCTCCATCCGGGAGGTGGACGCCGGGGTGGTGGAGGCGGCCCAGTCCATGGGCGCCAGCACCCTGCAGATCGTCTGCAAGGTCCTGATCCCCGAGGCCAGGCCCTCCCTCATCTCCAATTTCATGGTGGCCCTCATCACCATCTTCGGCTACGGCGCCATGGCGGGGGCCGTGGGCGGCGGCGGCATCGGCCGCATCGCCGTGAACTACGGCTACAACCGCTATAAGCCCCTGGTCATGTACTTCGCCGTGGTGCTGCTCATCATCCTGGTGCAGATGTTCCAGAGCATCGGCAACGTCCTGGTGAAGAGATCCGACCGTCGCATCCGCTGAAGATTCAGCGCATACGATATACGAGAGAAGAAAACAAAAATGCAAAAAAGGAGAAAGGAAAACATGAAAAAGATTTTTGCTCTGCTGCTCGCCCTCTGCCTGGTCCTGGCCCTTGCCGCCTGCGGCAGCCAGCCCGCCCCCAAGGAGAACGTGAAGATCCGCGTGGCCGCCTCTCCCACCCCCCATGCCGAGATCCTGGCCGTCGCCAAGGAAGCCCTGGCTGCCGAGGGCTACGATCTGGAGATCGTGGAGTATGACGACTATGTGCAGCCCAACCTGGTGGTGGACAGCGGCGAGCTGGACGCCAACTACTTCCAGCACAGCCCCTACCTGAACAGCTTCAACGCCGAGAACGGCACCGACATCGTCTCCGTGGCCCTGATCCACTATGAGCCCTTCGGCATCTACGCCGGCAAGACCGCGTCCATCGAGGATTTGGCCGACGGCGCCGAGATCATCATCCCCAACGACGGCTCCAACGAGACCCGCGCCCTGCTCCTGCTGCAGCAGGAGGGCCTGATCAAGCTGGCCGAGGGCATCGACGCCTCCTCCAACGCCACCGTCTTCGACATTGCCGAGAACCCCAAGAACCTGAAGATCACCGAGATGGACGCCGCCCAGCTGGCCCGCTCCCGTGAGGATGTGGACCTGGCCGTCATCAACGGCAACTTCGCCCTGGCCGCGGGCCTGAACGCCTCCGCCGACGCTCTCGCCATTGAGGACGCCTCCGGCGACGCCGCCCAGACCTACGCAAACCTCCTGGGCGTGAAGGCCGGCCGTGAGAACGATCCCGCCATCCAGGCCCTGGTGAAGGCCCTCCAGTCCGACGCCGTCCGCGATTACATCAACGCCACCTACGGCGGCGCGGTGGTGCCGATCTTCTAAGTGAAAAGAGAAAAGTGAAGAGTGAAGAGTGAATAGTTGAGGTGTTTTCCTTCGGAAAACGGTTTTCAATACTCTTCTGTGCTCGCAAAGACAACGCCCCGGCTTGGGATCAAGCCGGGGCGTTTTTGTGCGAATCGGTGAAAAGAAGCGGAAAGCCGATTGACAATCTTTGTGAATCTGCTACAATGGTCTCCGGCGTTATAGTATCTGTCCTGACGCCACAGCATGTCCTGCAGCGGCACCTTTCCGCCGCCATTTTCGCCCGAGCCGCTCCGGTTCGGGCCGCTTTTCGGAGGACAATTATGAGTCAGACGCAAAAGGGAAAGAAAAAGACCGCCGTGCGCGCAAAACCCCAGGTGGTGGAGCGGCCCGTACGGGAAAAGCCAAGGCTTCCCTCCAAGGTCCTGGTGAAAAAAGAGCTGGGACTGGAGACCTTCCTCTTCCCGGTGTTTTTCTTTGGGCTGATCACCCTCTTCGCGGTCCAGATGGGTCTGGCCAACGCCCTGAACACCATGATGAACACGGCCTACCGGCTGCTCATCGACACGGTGCTCTACATCACCGCCATCTGTGTGCTCATGGGGGCGGTGTCTGCGCTGCTGTCGGAGTTTGGCTTTGTCTCCCTGGCAAACCGCCTGCTCCAGCCCCTGATGAAGCCGGTCTACGGCCTGCCCGGCGCTGCTGCTCTGGGGGTGGTCACCACCTTCCTGTCGGACAACCCGGCCATCCTGGCCCTGGCGGAGGACCACCATTTCCGCCATTACTTCAAGCGCTACCAGTTCCCGGCCCTCACCAACATCGGCACGGCCTTCGGCATGGGACTCATCGTCTGCACCTATATGTACAGCCTCTCCCCCAAGATGGGCACGGGCCTTGGCGGCGCGGTGGGCGTGGGCCTGCTGGGCGCCGTGGTGGGCAGCATCGTCAGCACCCGGATCATGCTGGTCTTCACCCGCAGATTCTTCGGAGATGAGGCGGAGCTCTCCTCCTCGTCCGAGGCGGACCCGGAGCTGCCCCGGGGCACCCGCCCCATCCGGGACGGGGGCATCGGCAGCCGCCTGATGGCTTCGGTGCTGGAGGGCGGCGCCAGCGGCGTCAGAATGGGCATCAGCATCGTGCCCGGGGTCCTGGTCATCTGCACCCTGGTAATGATGCTTATCAACGGCCCCTCCGAGGCCGGCACCTACACGGGCGAAGCCTATGAGGGCATCCGTCTGCTGCCCATGCTGGCCTCCAAGATCGATTTTATCCTCAAGCCCCTCTTCGGCTTCTCCTCCCCGGAGGCCATCGGCGTCCCCGTCACCGCCCTGGGCGCTGCCGGCGCCGCCATGAGCCTGACGGACAGCCTCATCGGCATGCGGCTCATCGGACCCAACGACATCGCCGTTTTTACCGCCATGTGCATGTGCTGGAGCGGCTATCTCAGCACCCACGCCTCCATGATGGACAGCCTCCACTGCAAGGACCTGATCGGCAAGGCCATCCTGAGCCACACCATCGGGGGCCTGGCCGCCGGCGTGGCCGCCCACTGGATCTATGTGCTCCTCGCGGCCATCCTGTAGGCGGCGAAAGGAAGAAAGGGCGGCTTCGCCGCGGGCTTTTGGCAGGGAAAGAATAAGAGCATAAAAGAATGGACCTCTGATCCGGCTGAACAAGGATCGGAGGTCCATTTTCGTTTCTGATTATCAGCGGTATTGCTGCGCGTGCCTGCGGATGGCGTCGAAGGTCTCCACACTCAGGTCGTGTTCGATCTTGCAGGCGTCCTCCCGGGCGGTCTCTTCGCTGACGCCCAGGCCGATCAGCATCTGGGTCAGGAGCTTGTGCCGCTCATAAATGCGCTCGGCGATCTCCAGCCCCGGCTCCAGCAGCACGATCATCCCGGCGGGATCAAAGGCGATATAGCCGCTCTCCCGCAGGCGTTTGGTGGCATAGCTGACGCTGGGCTTGGTCACGCCCAGCTTTTCCGCCACGTCGATGGAGCGGACATAGCCCCGCTCTTCCTTGAGCATGAGCATGGCCTCCAGATAGTCTTCCGCGGATTTATGAATGTTCATCGTTATCACCCGGATCAAAGATAGCACTAACCCGGGGAAAATGCAAGGGGAACCCACAAACTGAAGTTTGATATTGACAACCGGAATTAAAGGTGTTAAACTACCGGCAGGTTAAGGAAGTTTAACCACTTCTTTTTCACTATGCTGTTAGAAGAATCTAACGATCGGAAGAGCTGTCTAAAAGAGAGGAGGGGAAGGCGATGATG
The DNA here is from genome assembly GCA_017447685.1 of Oscillospiraceae bacterium. Taxonomy (GTDB): domain Bacteria; phylum Bacillota; class Clostridia; order Oscillospirales; family Oscillospiraceae; genus Limivicinus. The sequence continues at coordinate 4,591 of JAFSMZ010000036.1, read as the reverse complement.
CCCCTGATACTGGCCGACCCGGGTGAGGAGACCATCATCAAAAAGGTCGGAGGAAGCCCCGAGATGAAAAAGCACCTGGAGGACCTGGGCTTTACGGCAGGCGGTTCCGTCACGGTGATGAACACCATCGGCGGCAATCTGATCGTGAAGATCAAGGAGTCCCGCGTGGCCATCAGCAAGGAAATGGCTCAAAAAATCATGATTTAGCCTTCCCTTGTCATCCTGAGCGCAGCGAAGGATCCCGTGAGATTCTTCGTCGCTTTGCTCCTCAGAATGACAGCGGTATTGGATCAAAAGGAAGAGTAAGGAGAAATGAGGATGAAAACACTCAGAGACGCAAAGGTCGGCGAGACCGTCAAGGTCGTAAAGCTCCACGGCGAGGGCGCGGTCAAGCGCCGCATCATGGACATGGGCATCACCAAGGGCGTAGAGGTCTATGTGCGCAAGCTGGCCCCGCTGGGCGATCCCGTGGAAGTCAAGGTGAGAAACTACGAGCTCTCGATCCGCAAGGCGGACGCCGAAATGATCGAAGTGGAATGACGCATTGCAATACAGCCGTTTCGCGATGCGGGACTCGCGCGCATCGCAGGCAGCGCACGGGAGATGCGCCGCATTTGGTCGGCGCGAGGGCTCGCTCGGCTTGCCTCAAGGCGTTATTGACATGGCAAAGCGATGGCAATAACGATCGAAACAGCCTCCGGGGCAGTCAACGAAGGGATCAACATGAATGGAAGATAGGAGAGAACTATGGACAAACAACTGCGCATTGCCCTGGCGGGCAACCCGAACAGCGGCAAGACCACCCTGTTCAACAAGCTGACCGGCTCCAACCAGTTTGTCGGCAACTGGCCCGGCGTCACCGTGGAGAAAAAGGAAGGCAAACTGATCGTTGACAAAGAGGTCATCCTGACCGACCTGCCCGGCATCTATTCCCTTTCCCCCTACACCCTGGAAGAGGTGGTGGCCCGGAATTATCTCATGGAGGAAAAGCCGGACGCCATCCTGAACATCGTGGACGCCACGAACCTGGAGCGCAACCTCTACCTGACCACCCAGCTCACCGAGCTGGGCATCCCCGTGGTCATCGCGCTGAACATGATGGACCTGGTGAGGAGAGCCGGGGACAGCATCAACGTCAAGGAGCTGAGCCGTCAGCTCGGCTGCAGGATCGTGGAGATCTCCGCGCTGAAGGGCGACGGCGTCACCGAGGCCGCCAAGACCGCCATCGAGGCGGCAAAGAACGGCAGGACCATCCCGCAGCACAGCTTCTCCGGCCCGGTGGAGCACGCCCTGGCCCATATCGAAGAGGTCACGGTCCATAACCTCCCCGAGGAACAGCAGCGCTGGTACGCCATCAAGGTTTTCGAGCGGGATGAGAAGGTGCTGGAGCAGCTCAAGCTCCCCGAGGGGGTCCGCGCCCATATCGAGCAGGACATTCTGGCTGCCGAGAAGGAGCTGGACGACGACGCCGAGAGCATCATCACCAACGAGCGCTACATCTACATCGGCAACATGCTCAAGGGCATCTACAAGAAGAAGGGCAAGGGAGAGCTCTCGACCTCCGACAAGATCGACAGGATCGTCACGAACCGCATCCTGGCGCTGCCGATCTTTGTGCTGGTCATGTGGCTGGTCTATGCCCTGTCCATGGGTCCTTCCATTGCGGACGGCGGCATTGCCATCGGCACCTTCCTCACCGACTGGGCCAACGACGTGCTGGGCGGCGCCTGGCTGACCGACGGCTCCCGCGCCATCCTCGAGGGCTGGAACGTGGCCCCCTGGCTGGTGGGTCTGATCTCCGACGGTATCCTGGCGGGCGTGGGCGCGGTGCTGGGCTTCGTGCCCCAGATGCTGGTCCTGTTCCTGATGCTGTGCCTGCTGGAGGACTGCGGCTACATGGCCCGCATCGCCTTCATCATGGACCGGATCTTCCGCCGCTTCGGCCTCTCCGGCAAGAGCTTCATCCCCATGCTCGTGGGCACGGGCTGCGGCATCCCCGGCGTCATGGCCTCCCGAACCATCGAGAACGAGCGTGACCGCCGCATGACGGTCATGACCACCACCTTCATGCCCTGCGGCGCGAAAATGCCCATCATCGGCCTGATCGCCGGCGCCCTCTTCGGCGGCAGCACCTGGGTCGCCACCTCCGCCTACTTCATCGGCGTGGCCGCCATCGTCATCTCCGGCATCATGCTGAAAAAGACGAAGATGTTTGCCGGCGATCCCGCCCCCTTCGTCATGGAGCTGCCCGCTTACCACCTGCCCGCCTGGGGCAACGTCCTGCGGGGCACCTGGGAGCGCGGCTGGTCCTTCATCAAGCGGGCCGGTACCGTCATCGTGATCTCCTCCATCGTCATCTGGTTCCTCACCAGCTTCGGCTCCGTCAACGGCAAGTTCGGCATGGTGGACGATCTCTACGAGGACGACACAGTGGTGACCGACGAATACGTCGCCCAGGTGGCCGACCGCATGGGCATCCCCGAGGAAGAGGTGGAGCCCATGGACGACTCCCTCCTGGCCCGGATCGCCCAGCCCGTCTCCGTTGTATTCAAGCCCCTGGGCTTCGGCGACTGGAAGCCCACTGCCGCCACCGTCACCGGTTTGGTTGCGAAGGAGGAGGTCGTCGCCAACTTCGGCATCATGTACGCCTATGACGACAACGACGGCGAGGAGGAGCTGGAAGAGAACGGCGACCAGATCTGGGATCGGGTGGCCGAGGACTTCAACGCCTTCTCCGGCGGCCACGGCAGGCTGGCAGCCTTTGCCTTCATGATCTTCAACCTGCTCTGCGCCCCCTGCTTTGCGGCCATCGGCGCCATCAAGCGGGAGATGAACAGCGCAAAGTGGACCTGGTTCGCCATCGGCTACCAGTGCGGCTTTGCCTGGGTGACCGCCTTCATCGTCTGGCAGCTGGGCCGTCTCTTCGCGGGCGGCATGAACGTCGTCGGCCTGGTGCTTGCGCTCATGATGCTGGCGCTTCTCCTGTGGCAGCTCTTCAAGCCATACAAGGAAGCACAGAAGCTCACCGTAAAGTAATCTTTCGACCCTCTTGATACGGCGGCGCTGTGAGCTTACCCAGCTCCCCCTCGCAGTGCCGCTGCCCTTTTAAGGAAGTGATCCTATGCTGACATGGCTTTCTGCCAATCTGATCAATATCGTGCTGATCGCGGTCATCGCGCTCATCGTCGGTCTGCTGCTCCGCGGCATGATCCGGGACAAAAAGGCCGGGAAAAGCTCCTGCGGCGGCAGCTGTGCCAGCTGCGGAGCCTGCGGCGGATGCGGTTCCTGCCATCCACGCTGCGGCGTCAGGACGCAAGTGACGGCGAAATAGCGAGGGACGGATCCGGTCCCCGGGATCGGCAAAGCACCCGCAGCTTTTTTGCGGTATAACGAGGCACCCCCTGTGAGACAGTTTTTTCTGTCCCACAGGGGGTGCGTTTTCGTTTGCGGATTTGAGGAAGCTTTCTTTCGCTGTGACGTGCGGATTTGCCGGGAGAGCAGGGCTGCGGAAAACTTTGCGCTTCCCGGCTTCAGATCTCGGTGAAGCGGTATTCCGCCCAGCGGAGGAAGGACTCCCCGGCCTTCAGCTCGATGGAGGGGAAGGCGGGCTGGTTGGGGGCGTCCGGCAGATACTCCGGCTCCAGGGCCAGACCCTGGTAGGCCCGGTGGGGCGGGTCCAGGTAGCGGCCGGTGTAGACCTGCAGGCCCGGCATGTCGGTGAAGAGGTCCATGCGCAGGCCGCCGTCCTCCAGGCGGCAGGCGTGCTCACCGTTGAGAACGAAGGCGTGGTCGTATTCCCGGGCCACCTTCCGGAGGCTGTGGAAATCGAAGGCGCCCTCGCAGGGCAGCAGCCGCCCGGTGGGAATGAGACCCTCCCCGGGCTCCACGTAGGCGTCCGCGCCCAGCCAGAGCCGCGCCTCCAGGGCCTCTCCCTTGCCGGAGAGGTCAAAATACATGTGGTTCGTGGGAGCGTAGACGGTATCCTTGTCGCACTTGCCCGCAAACTCGATGCGCAGGGCGTCGCCGTTGAGGCGGTAGGTCACCGCGGCCTCCAGGTTCCCGGGAAAGCCGTTCTCCCCGTCGGGGGAGAAGAGGGTGAAGCGCAGGGCCGTATCATCCAGCCGCTCCGCCTCCCAGAGCTGCCGGTCAAAGGCCTCCGGCCCGCCGTGGAGCTGGTTGGGCCCCTCGTTGGGGACCAGGTCATAGCGCTGCCCGTTCAGGGTGAAGGCCGCGCCGCCGATGCGGTTGCCCACCCGGCCCACCGTGGCGCCCAGGTAGGCGCCGCCGCGCAGGTAGCCCTCGTCGCTGTCATAGCCCAGGATCGTCTCCTGCCCCCGATAGCGCAGGCTTGTCACCGTGGCCCCCCGGCTGCTGATTTGCACCTGCAGCACAGCGTTTGACAGGGTATAGAGCCGGGCCTTTCCAAAGCTTTTTTCTTCGATCATGTTCCTCATCCTTGTATTATAGAGTAGTAGTTTTTAGTGACCCTCTCCAAGGTCATGTGCTACACTGCAAGGGATGCTGTGGATTGGTGGTTCATCCTACCGCATAGACGGTTCACGAAAGGCTCCGACCACAGCCCTTTGCAGTT
>JAFSMZ010000006.1:0-28955 GCA_017447685.1 Oscillospiraceae bacterium | reverse complement strand
GCGAGAGCAGATTGCGAGAGAATTTGCGTTCTGATGATGGCACTTTTTTGCAGGAATACTTTGTGTATTGCAAGAAAAAGTGACGAAATCAGGGCGGAAATTGTCCGCAAGATGCCGATGGCGATTTGATCAGCGTTTACTTGAGAGGGGACTGCCTTTCCCCGGCAGAGGAGCGGAGGACGGCCTGCCCGCCCCGGATCATTCATATTCCACGGTGGAGGGCGGCTTGGAGGTGATGTCGTAGAGCACCCGGTTGACGCCCTTGACTTCGTTGACGATGCGGACCGAAACCCGGTCCAGCAGCTCCCAGGGCAGGCGGGTGAAATCGGCGGTCATGAAGTCCGAGGTCTGGACGCTGCGCAGGGCGATGGCGTAATCATAGCTGCGCCCGTCGCCCATGACGCCGACGGTGCGCAGATTGGTGAGCACCGCGAAATACTGGCTGGCCGACCGGTCCAGACCGGCCCGGGCCATCTCCTGGCGGAAAATGGCGTCCGCCTCCCGCAGGAGCCGGAGCTTTTCCTCCGTCACCTCCCCGATCACCCGGATGGCAAGGCCGGGGCCGGGGAAGGGCTGGCGCGCCACCAGGCTTTCCGGCAGGCCCAGCTCCCGGCCCAGCTGCCGTACCTCGTCCTTGAAGAGCAGGCGCAGCGGCTCCAGGATCTCCTTGAAATCCACAAAGGCCGGCAGACCGCCCACGTTGTGATGGCTCTTGATGACGGCGGACTGGCCAAGGCCGGATTCGATCACGTCCGGATAGATGGTCCCCTGGGCCAGATAGTCCACTTTGCCGATGACTCTGGCCTCCGCTTCAAAGACGCGGATGAACTCCTCCCCGATGATGTGGCGTTTTTCCTCCGGATCCGTCACGCCCTGCAGCCGCCGGAGAAAGCGGGCGCCGGCGTCCACGCGGCGGAAATCCAGGGAGCGGCCGGCGAAGGCGGCCTCCACCTGGTCCCCCTCGTCCTTGCGGAGCAGGCCGTGGTCCACAAAGACGCAGCTGAGCTGCCTGCCCACGGCCTCGCTCAGCAGCGCGGCCAGCACCGAGGAGTCCACGCCGCCGGAGAGGGCCAGCAGCACCCGGCCGCTGCCCACCCGCTGCCGCAGCGCGTCCACGCTGCGGCGCTTGAAGTCCGCCATGGTCCAGTCGCCCCTTGCGCCGCAGACCGCATAGAGGAAGCGGCGCAGCATCTCCCCGCCGAAGGCGGTGTGCCGGACCTCCGGGTGAAACTGCACGCCGTAGAAGCGGCGCTCTTCGTCGCAGATGGCGGCGGTGGGGCAGGCCGCGGAATGGGCGGCGATCCGGAAGCCCTCCGGCACCCGGGCCAGATAGTCCCCGTGGCTCATCCAGGTGACGCTCTCTTCGGGCAGGTCCCGGAACAGGGAACAGGAGGGGTCAAAGACCGTGTCGGTCTTGCCGTATTCCCGGGCGGAGGCGTCCTGGGCGGCGGTGACCAGCCCGCCCAGAGACTGGGCCAGCAGCTGGCAGCCGTAGCAGATGCCCAGGATCGGCACCCCCAAAGAGAAGACCCCGGGGTCCGGCCTGGGGGAATCCGGCAGATAGACGCTGTGGGGCCCGCCGGTAAAGATGATGCCGATGGGGTCGAAGCGGCGGATCTCTTCCAGGGTCATGGTGTGGGGCTGCAGCTCGCAGTAGACCTGCAGCTCGCGAACGCGGCGGGCGATCAGCTGGTTATACTGGCCGCCGAAATCCAGGATCAGGATCTTTTGCATGTTTCTTCCTCCAGAGAAGCGGAGATGAGCCCCACAAACAGGGGGTGGGGATGGTTGGGGCGGCTCTTGAATTCCGGGTGGAACTGCACGCCCACAAAGAAGCGCTTTTCGCTGAGCTCCACGGCCTCCACGATGGCGCCGTCCGGGGACTTGCCGCAGAGGCAGAGCCCCTTGTCCTGCAAAAGGGCGCGGTAGTCGTTGTTGAACTCGTAACGGTGGCGGTGCCGCTCCCGGATCTCCGGGACGCCGTAGCAGCGGCGCATGACGGAGCCTTCCGCGATCCGGCAGGGGTAGGCTCCCAGGCGCAGCGTACCGCCCTTGCTGACAGTTTCATCCTGATCGGGCAAAAAGTCAATGACTTTGTGAGGCGATTCCGGGGCAAATTCCCCGGAATTGGCGTCCGCAAGGCCGCAGACGCTGCGGGCAAACTCGATCACCGCCACCTGCATGCCGAGACAGATCCCCAGATAGGGAATGTCGTTCTCCCGGGCATAGCGCGCCGTCTCGACCATGCCCTCCACGCCCCGGTCCCCGAAGCCGCCGGGAACGATGAGCCCGTCGCAGCCGGCAAGGGTCTCCGCCGCGGTCGCCTCGGTGACGCCTTCGCTGTCGATCCAGCGGATCTCCACCCGGGCATTGCAGGCGTAGCCGGCGTGGCGCAGGGCCTCGGCCACGGATAGATAGGCGTCGTGCAGCTGCACATATTTGCCAACAAGGCCGATGGTCACATGGCGCTGCAGCGATTTGATCCGCGCGACCATGGCCCGCCACTCCTCCAGTTGGGGCGCCCGGGTCCAGAGCCCCAGCTCCCGACAGACGATGAGGGAAAAGTCCTCGTCCTCCAGCATCAGCGGCGCCTCGTAGAGGATGGGGAGGGTGCGGTTTTCGATCACACAGTCGGGTTTGACGTTGCAGAACATGGCGATCTTGCGGAAGATCTCCTTCTCCAGGGGCTCGTCGCAGCGCAGCACGATGATATTGGGCGAGATGCCCATGCCCTGCAGTTCCTTCACCGAGTGCTGGGTGGGCTTGGTCTTGTGCTCGTCGCTGCCGCGCAGGAAGGGGACCAGGGTCACGTGGATGAAGAGGGTGTTCTCCCGGCCCTGCTCCAGGCTCACCTGCCGGGCGGCCTCCAGGAAGGGCTGGCTTTCGATGTCGCCGGTGGTGCCGCCGATCTCGGTGATGACCACGTCGGCCCCGGTCTCCGCGCCTACCCGGTAGATGAAGTCCTTGATCTCCTGGGTGATGTGGGGGATGATCTGCACGGTCTGGCCCAGATACTCCCCCCGGCGCTCCTTGTTCAGCACGTTCCAGTAGACCTTGCCGGTGGTGAGATTGGACCAGCGGTTCAGATCCTCGTTGATAAAGCGCTCGTAGTGGCCCAGGTCCAGGTCCGTCTCGCTGCCGTCCTCGGTGACGTAGACCTCGCCGTGCTGATAGGGGCTCATGGTGCCGGGATCCACGTTGATATAGGGGTCCAGCTTCTGGGCCGCCACCTTCAGGCCCCGGGCCTTCAGCAGTCTGCCGAGAGAGGCCGCCGTGATCCCCTTGCCCAGACCCGACACCACGCCGCCGGTCACAAATACATATTTCGTCATTCTGAAAACCTCCCGAAAAAAAGATTCTTCGATGCCTTAAGGGGGCACTTGGCCCCTGGCATCGAAGAATTCCTTTTTTGCGTCCCGATTCAATACGGGAGAATCTTAACACAGCGGCAAAAGCACTGTCAAGACCGGGCTTTTCCGGCAATAGGGATCCCGTATGAAGCGGCATATAAAGGGCGTATGACAGCCTTACAGATACTTGGTATCCTCCGGCGGGAAATATTCCCGCTCCGGCATCCGGTAGGGCTGGGTGCCAAGGCGCTCCGCCTCCATGCAGTCCTGCACATAGTTGATGAATTCCTGCCGGAGATCGTAGGGGCGGTCGCTGCGCTTCCAGACCAGAGCGTATTCCACCTGCCGTGCGCTCCCGGTGATGATCTTTGTGACGATCAGGTCGCTGACGTTATAGGTCGTCATCGGGTAAATGCAGATCCCGGCGTTCTGCTCGGATAGGGCCACGGCGTCAATGTAGTTGGAAAGGTCGCCGGCAATGGAGGGCTCCTCTCCGATCTCCGCAAACCAGGCGCGGATGGCCTCCGCCCGGGAGCGCCGGTTGGGAATGAAGAGCGGCTGCCCCACCAGCTTCTGCAGGGGGAGGAACTGCCCCTCCTCCGCGGCCAGGGGATGTTCCCGGGACATCATGGCGATCCAGGGCTCCCGCCCCACGGGAAAGCCCTCCAGCTGCTCGGCATTGTAGGGCGTGGCCACCAGGGCCAGATCCGCAAGACCCCGCAGCACCCGCTCGCTGACTTCGTCGCCGCTGCCGTTCCAGAGATGGACCGCCACACGGGGGAACTCGGAACGGAAGCCCGCGATCCAGCGAGAGAGCAGATAGGGAGCGCGGCCCTCCACCAGACTGATGTTCAGATCCCCGGAAAGACCCTCGATGGACTGCAGCTCCTGCCGGGTCTGGGCGGAGAGCTCCAGGATCTGCCGGGCCCGTCGGTACAGCAGCAGCCCCGCCTCGGTGATGGTCAGGTGCCGTTTACCCCGGATGAAAAGCTGCACGCCAAGCTCCTCCTCCAGCCCCTTGATCTGGCTGGAGAGCGGCGGCTGACTCATGTTCAATCGCTCGGCGGCCCGGGTGATATTCAGCTCCTCCGCCACAACGACGAAATAGTGTAAAGATCGCAGATCCATTCCCATCGCCCTTTCTCTGTCTCGTTACATAAAGAAAGTATACAGAAAGTGAGCCCGGACTGCAAGGGGTATATCTTAGATCCCGCTTTTTCCGTAGTTGGAGAGCACTCTTGCGGAGGGATCGTCCACTTTGCAGCCCTCCCACTCCGGGTTCGGCATCCAGAAGCCGGCGATCATCTCCGCCTGCCCCGGGTAGTACTTCTCGAAGAGCTCCCGGTACAACAGGCTCTCCTTGGTAAAGGGCGGGCAGTAGTCATATTTCCGGCAGCGGTCCCGAAATTCCCCGTCGGGATAGAGGGTTTCGGCATAGGCCTTCAGATCGTCCACCAGGGAGTGGCCCACCGCGTCGGAGAAGGCCGCCTTCTGCCGCCAGAGGATCTCATCCGGCAGGATGCCGTCCTTCTCAAAGGCGTGACGCAGCAGATATTTCCCCATGCCGTAGCGGTTGCGCTTCAGCTCCGGGTCGATCTGCATGACATAGCGCACAAAGTCCAGGTCGCCAAAGGGGACGCGGGCCTCCAGGGAGTTGACGGAAATGCAGCGGTCCGCCCGCAGCACATCGTACATGTGCAGCTCGTCGATCCGCTTTTTGCTCTCGGCCTGGAAGGCCTCGGCGGAGGGGGCAAAGTCCGTATACTTGTAGCCGAAGAGCTCGTCAGAGATCTCGCCTGTCATCAGGACGCGCACGTCCGTGGTCTCGTGGATGGCCTTGCAGCACAGGTACATGCCCAGGCTTGCGCGGATCGTGGTGATGTCCCAGGTCCCCAGCAGCCGGATCACGTCCTCCAGGGCGGCCAGAACCTCCTCCCGGGTCATGGTAAAGGCGGTGTGCTCCGCGCCCAGGAAGTCCGCCGCGATCTGGGCGTAGTGCAGGTCGATGGGGTCCAGATCCATGCCGATGGCAAAGGTTCGGATCTTCCGGCCCAGCAGCTTTGCCGAGATCGCGCACACCAGACTGGAATCCAGCCCGCCGGAGAGCAGAAAGCCCAGGGGCGCGTCCGCGTCCAGGCGTTTTTCCACCCCGGCGATCAGCTTTTCCCGGATCGTTTTGCAGACCGTCTCCAGATCGTCAGTGGAATAGGCGGAGACCGTGGTCAGATCGGCATAGCGGAGAAAGCGCTCGCCGTCGTAATAGTGTCCCGGCGGGAAAGGCAGGATATGCGCGCAAAGCCCCTCCAGGTTCTGCGCCTCGCTGGCAAAGGCGATGCTGCCGTCGGCAAAATAGCCGTAGTACAGCGGGCGGATGCCGATGGGATCCCGGGCCGCGATCAGCCGGCCGCTCTCCCCGTCATACAGGATCAGGGCAAACTCCGCGTCCAGCTTTGCAAACATGCCGAGCCCGTATTCCCGGTACAGCGGCAGCAGCAGCTCGCAGTCGGAATCGCCCGCGAAGGAATAGCCCTTCGCCTCCAGCTCCCGGCGCTGGGCCCGCCAGCCGTAGAGCTCGCCGTTGCAGACCAGCTTGTTCTTCCCGCGGGAGAAGGGCTGCATGCCCCGCTCGTCCAGGCCCATGATGGAGAGGCGGTGAAAACAGAGCAGTCCCGCGCCCGCCGGCTCGATCCGGGTGGCGTCCGGCCCCCGGGATCTGGTGCGGTCAAAAAACGGACGGATCTGCTCAGGAGTGTACAGATCTGACAAAAAACCCATGATGCAGCACATAAAAAGCACCTCCGGATAGTAGTCGCAGCCTGTCCCAACAAAAGGACGGACAGCTGCGCATCCGTGGTGCCACCTTTTTTACCGCCGAAGCGATCACTCGTCGGAGCCAATCAGCTCCCCGCTCTTTAACGCAGAGTATACGGCTTCCCTACTTTTTCTTCCTGTTCAGGTCGCGGCTCCGAAGTGTTACCTGCCAAAGACGCCTGCACCGGGCTCACACCCTCCCCGGCTCGCTGCGGCAGCATTTTCTTTGCGGCCTGTCTTCTTCTCAGCCATTTGGCTTGTATCGCTGTTTTGTCTCCTGAAAACAAAATGAATATAACACAGACAAAAAAGGAAAGATAATACATATATTGTTTGCCGAACCATTTAACAATCGTATGGATAGATCGGCGGACCCATTGGGAAAGCGTCTGGCTTTCATAGAAAACCGGTATGCCCCGGAGCCTTGACTGCAGCTTCCGCCGCCGGTATAATCACCTACAGTTTTTTTAACGGCAAAAAGTGCTCCGCGGGGAGCGCAGTATCTTTTCTGTCGCTTTTTTGGGGGTGTGGATATGGATATGTCGGTTTGGTTTTTGATCGGCGCGATCCTCGTGTTTTTTATGCAGTGCGGCTTTGCTATGGTGGAGACCGGCTTTACCCGGGCCAAGAACGCGGGGAACATCATTATGAAAAACCTGATGGACTTCTGCATCGGGACGGTGATGTTCTTCCTGCTCGGCTACGGGCTGATGATGGGGCCGCACGGCGCGCTTGGCCTCGTCGGCAGACCGGAGTGGGGTATGTTCCGGGACTTTGAAGGCTTTGACTGGTCCGCTTTTGTCTTTCAGCTCGTCTTCTGCGCCACGGCAGCCACCATTGTATCCGGCGCTATGGCGGAGCGTACGAAGTTCTCCGCCTATTGTGTGTATTCCGCCGTCATCAGCCTGCTCGTGTACCCGATCGAGGCAGGGTGGGTCTGGGGCGGCGGCTGGCTGTCCAGGCTGGATTACATTGATTTCGCCGGCTCCTGCGTGATCCACATGGTGGGCGGCCTGTCGGCGCTGACGGGCGCGGCGATCCTCGGTCCCCGAATCGGCAAGTATACGAAAAATGCGGATGGTTCCGTAAGTTCAAACGCCATTCCGGGACATTCGGTGACCTTGGGGGCCCTCGGATGCTTTATCCTGTGGTTCGCCTGGTACGGCTTCAACGGCGCCGCGGCGGCAGACGTGAACGAAATGGCGCGGATCTTCGGCACCACGACCATCGCGCCGGCGGTCGCCACGGTGACCTGTATGCTGTTTACATGGAAGAAGAACGGGAAGCCGGACGTCTCCATGTGTCTCAATGCTTCGCTGGCTGGTCTGGTCGCTGTCACGGCAGGCTGCGCCAGCGTGGACGCGATCGGCGCCGCACTGATCGGCCTCGTGTCCGGCGTTCTTGTGGATCTGGCTGTGGAAAATCTGGATATCCGCTTCCATGTGGACGATCCCGTCGGCGCTGTGGCGGTACATTGCGTCAACGGGATCTGGGGAACGCTTGCGGTGGGGCTGTTTGCCTGCAACGAGCGCTATGGCGCCAAAGGCCTGTTTTACGGGGGAGGCGTTCACCAACTCGGTGTACAGGCGCTCGGGGTCCTCTGCGTGGGGATCTACACGGTCCTTTGCATGATCCCGGTGTTCAAGCTGATTCAGGCGACGATCGGTCTCCGCGCCGGTACGGAGGAGGAGATCGAGGGCCTTGACGTGACAGAGCATGGACTGACCAATGCCTACGCAGACTTTCTGCCGATCGAATCCACGCTCGGCGTCCATTCGAACGGCCCGGTTGACATCGAGGGGATCCGTCCGTTCCCGCTCTCCCTTTCCTCCGGGCTTCGGGAGACGCCGGTCGGACAAAAGCGCTATACGCTCGTTCGTATCCTCTGTGATGAGGAGCGCTTCGGCACGCTTCGCGACACGATGGCCGATATCGGCGTCACGGGAATGACCGTCACGAACGTCATGGGCTGCGGGACGCAGAAGGGTAAGACCGGCCAGTACCGCGGGATAGAAATGAGCATGCATCTGACGCCCAAGCTGCAGGTCGACATCGTGGTCTCAAAGGTCGATCCGGAGCTCGTGGTCGCTGCCGCGAATGCGGCTCTGCACACAGGGGAGATCGGCGACGGCAAAATCTTCGTTTACGATGTGGAGGATGTCGTCCGAATCCGCACCGGGGAATCCGGCTATGACGCGCTGCAGATTTCCGAAGCCTGAAACAGCGCTTCCCGGCAGAGCGATAGGGAAATCCTTTGCTGTGTCATAGGATTTCCGGATGATAAAGACCGGATGGATACAAAAACGCTTGAAGAATTGTTGTTTCGAGTGTAGAATGACCGCGTAATGAGAGGCCCGGGGCCTCTCTTATCCATTTTTCAGGAGGGATTGCGTATGCGCACAGTACCGGAACTGTTCGGCTGCATGGTATTTGACGACAAGGTGATGCGTGCCCGCCTCACCAGCGAGGTCTACCACAGTCTGAAGGAGACCATTCGCAGGGGCAAAAAGCTGGATCTCTCCGTGGCCAACGCCGTGGCGGACGCCATGTGCGCCTGGGCCGTGGAGAACGGGGCCACCCACTTTACCCACTGGTTCCAGCCGCTGACCGGCATCACCGCGGAAAAGCATGAGAGCTTCCTCTCTCCCGCGCCGGACAGCCATGTGATCATGAAGTTTTCCGGCAAGGAGCTGATCCAGGGCGAGCCGGACGCCTCCAGCTTCCCCTCCGGCGGGCTGCGGGCCACCTTTGAGGCCCGGGGCTACACCGCCTGGGACCCCACCTCCTATGCCTTCATCAAGGAAAAGACCCTGTGCATCCCCACGGCCTTCTGCTCCTACGGCGGCGAGGCCCTGGACAAGAAGACCCCGCTGCTGCGCTCCATGGAGGCGCTGAACCGGGAGGCCCTGCGGGTGCTGCGTCTCTTCGGGAACCGGGAAGTGCAGCGTGTGGTGACAAACGTGGGACCGGAGCAGGAGTATTTCCTGGTGGATCGGGACATGTATCTCAAGCGGAAGGACCTGATCTACACCGGGCGCACCCTCTTCGGCGCAAAGCCTCCCAAGGGCCAGGAGCTGGACGACCACTACTTCGGCGCCATCAAGCCCCGGGTCAAGGCCTTCATGGAGGAACTGAACGAGGAGCTCTGGAAGCTGGGCATCTATGCCAAGACGGAGCACAACGAGGTGGCCCCCTGCCAGCATGAGCTGGCGCCGGTCTACACCGTGACCAATATCGCGGCGGACCACAACCAGCTCACCATGGAGATCATGAAAAAGGTGGCACGCAGGCACGGCCTCATGTGCCTGCTGCACGAAAAGCCCTTTGCCGGCGTCAACGGCAGCGGCAAGCACAACAACTGGTCCATGGCCACGGACACCGGGGTCAATCTCCTGAGCCCCGGCGACACGCCCTATGAAAACGCGCAGTTTCTGCTTTTCCTGGTGGCGGTCATCAAGGCGGTGGACGAGTATCAGGGTCTGCTGCGGCTGAGCGTGGCCTCCGCCGGCAACGACCACCGGCTGGGCGCCAACGAGGCGCCGCCCGCGGTCATCTCCATCTTCTTGGGCGATGAGCTCAGCGCCGTGCTGGACGCCATCGAGACGGACAGTCCCTATGCCGGCGCGGAGAGGAAAAGGATCCGCCTGGGCTCCGACGTGCTGCCCCGCTTCAACCGGGACGCCACGGACCGGAACCGCACCTCGCCCTTTGCCTTTACCGGCAACAAATTCGAGTTTCGCATGGTGGGCTCCAACGACTCCATCTCCTGCGCGAATATCATGATCAACGCCGCCGTGGCGGAGGCCCTGCGGCAGTTTGCGGATGCCCTGGAGGGCTGCACGGAGGACTTTGACGCCTGCCTGCACGAACTGATCCGGGAGAACATCAAAGCGCATAAGCGGATCCTCTTCAACGGCAACGGCTATGACGAGAGCTGGATCCGGGAGGCGACGGAAGAAAGGGGCCTTCTGAATCTGCGCACCACGCCGGACGCGCTGCAGACGGTGCTGGAGCCGGAGAACATGGAGATGCTGCAGCGGCATGGGATCTTCTCCGCGGCGGAGATCCTCTCCCGCTATGAGATCAGTATGGAAAACTACGTCCGCACCGTGCGCATCGAGGCCCTGACCATGGCGGACATGGCAAAGAAGGAGATCCTCCCGGCCGTCCTGGGCTATACGGATCGGCTGGCGGCAGGGCTCAATGAAAAGGAAAAGGCCACGGCCTCCCTGGGCTTCCGGGCGGAGCGCAGGCGGCTGGAGAAGCTCTCCCTTCTCTCGGACGACATCGACGCCGCCATCGAGGCCCTGGAGGAGAGCGTGGACGGCGGGGACGGAGAGGACGCCACCGCCCAGGCCTTCTATATCCGGGACGTGCTGCTGGAGAAGATGGCGGCGCTCCGCAGGCTCTGCGACGAGGCGGAGGGTCTGACGCCGGCGGACTGCTGGCCCTTCCCCACCTACGGCGAGCTGCTTTTCGGCGTGTAAAAGGGGGGACGGAACATGTGCGGGATCGTGGGATTTACAGGAGAACAGAACGCCGCGCCCATCCTGCTGAAGGGGCTGCGGCAGCTGGAATACCGGGGCTATGATTCGGCGGGCATCGCCGTGATGGACGCCGACAGGATCCGGGTGGAGAAGGTGAGCGGACGGATCGCCAGGCTCTGTGAGAAGACGGAAAACGGCGCGGCGGTCCCGGGACGGATCGGCATCGGGCACACCCGCTGGGCCACCCACGGGGCGCCCACGGACGTCAACGCCCATCCCCATCTCTCCAACGACGGGCGCTTTGCCATCGTGCACAACGGCATCATCGAGAACTATCTCTCCCTGCGACGGGAGCTGATGGGGGAGGGCTACGTGTTCCGGAGCGAGACGGACACGGAGACCATCGTCCATCTGCTGGAGAAATACTACGACGGGGATATCAAGGCCGCGGTGATGAAGACGGCGGCAAGGCTGGAGGGCTCCTACGCCCTGGGTATCCTCTGCGCCGACGCGCCGGATACGCTCTACGCCGTGCGGGAGTCCAGCCCCCTGATCCTGGGCATCGGCGTGGGGGAAAACTACTTTGCCTCCGACGTCACCGCCCTGGTGGCCCACACGAAAAACGTGATCTATCTGGAGGACGGGGAGATCGCAAGGCTCAGCCCGAAGTCCATCGAGGTCTTCGACTGCACCGGCCAGCGCCTGCAAAAGCCCATCAACCGGGTCACCTGGAGTGTGGAGGCGGCGGAAAAGGGCGGCTATGAACACTTCATGCTCAAGGAGATCATGGAGCAGCCCGCCGCTGTCAAGGCGGCTCTGGCGCCGCGGCTCCACGAGGGGGAGGTCCGGCTGGACGATTTCGAGCTTTCGGAAGAGAAGCTGCGCAGCATCAGCAAGATCGTCATCACTGCCTGCGGCTCGGCCTACTATGCCGGCTGCTCCGGGCGCTATGCCATCGAGAAGCTCTGCCGCATCCCGGTGCAGGTGGAGCTGGCCAGCGAGCTGCGCTACAGCGATCCCATGGTGGACGAAAACACCCTGGTGCTGGTGATCTCCCAGTCCGGCGAGACCGCGGACACCATCGCGGCCCTGAAGGAGTGCCGCGCCCGCGGGGCCACCGTCATCGGCATCGTGAACGTGGTGGGCAGCACCATCGCGAAGCTGGCCGACTACACGCTCTACACCTGGGCGGGGCCGGAGATCGCCGTGGCCACCACCAAGGGCTTCACCACCCAGCTGGCGGTGCTCTACCTCTTTGCGCTCTATGCGGGAAAGAAGCTGGGGCGGGTGGAGAAGGAGGACTACGCCGCGCTGCTGCGCTCGCTGAAGCTGCTGCCGAAGCGGCTGCAGGAGACCATTGACATGAACTACCAGATCCCCGCCCTGGCGGGGCGCTACGCGAGCCAGTCCCTCTTCTTCATCGGACGCAACACCGACTACGCCGTGGCCCTGGAGGGCGCGCTGAAGATGAAGGAGATCTCCTACCTCCACGCGGAATCCTACGCCGCCGGAGAGCTCAAGCACGGCACCATCGCCCTCATCGACGAGGGGCAGCCGGTGATCGCCGTCTGCTGCAACGAGGCCCTCTGCGACAAGACCCTGAGTAACATCGTGGAGGTCAAGGCCCGCGGCGCCAAGGTGCTGGCGCTGGCCTTCCGCGGGAACAAAAAGATCGTCTCCCAGGCGGACGACGTGATCTTCATCCCGCGGATCGAGACGGTCTTTTCCGCGGCCCTAGCCGTGGTGCCGCTGCAGCTGCTGGCCTATTACGCGGCAAAGGAGAAGGGCTGCGACATCGACAAGCCCAAGAATCTGGCCAAATCCGTCACCGTGGAGTGAAAAACAGCGCCATACAGACAAGGCCCGGCGATCTGAAATCGCCGGGCCTCAAGCTGTCGACAGAGTGTCGACAGCTTGAGACGCGAAAATGGGAACTTCCGAAAAAGTTCCCATTTTTGCATGGATTGAACGTGAAGAGGGGATTCCCGTCCCCTCTTCACAATCTCCCCATGCGAGTCGCTACATCGCCGCATGGGTGAAGGCTTGTCCACAGTCTGAGGCCCGGCGATCTGAAATCGCCGGGCCTTTTTGCGCCCCGGGGCGGGGTTTTTCCTTGACTTCATCCGCGGGCAGTCGTAAACTAAACTCGAATCCATATATCCTTGCGCGGTATCACGCGCAATTGCTTTTCCGGCTTGAGGTCCCGGCTTATCCTGGCAGTTCCTTTCCCTGTTTGACTTGGTAAACCCATTCCGGTTCAATATAATAAGAGAGGACGATCAGCCATGAGCGAAGAAAAGAAAGAGCGCAAAAAAGAAGAAGCCGCCCAGTTAAAGGCGGAAATCAAGGAGATGCGCGAGCATCTGATGGGCCTGCAGCAGACCATCCGCGCCAAGGGCCTGCCGATCATCGTGCTGGTGGAGGGCTGGGCCGCCGCGGGCAAGGGCAGCCTGATCAATGAGCTGATCAGCGAGCTGGACCCCCGCTTTTACAACGTGGTCTCCCCGGTCATCACCCCGGAAAGCGAGTCCCGCTATCCCTTCCTCTATCCCTATGCCAAGGCCATCCCGGAAAACGGGAAGATCATGTTCTACGACTCCGGCTGGATGGAGGACTGCGTGCGCAAGTATATGCACCGGGAGATCACCCGGGAGGAGTACAAGAAGCGCATCGGCGCGGTGAACGAGTTCGAGCGCCAGCTGCGGGACGGCGGCTATCTGCTGCTGAAGCTCTTTGTGGACATCGACGGGGAGGAGCAGCGCAAGCGCATGCGCGCCCTGCGGGAGAACTTTGAGACCGAGTGGCGGGTGACCCGGGAGGATCTGTGGCAGCAGCGGGAGTACAAGCTCTTCCGGGAGTGCTATGAGACCTTCATGGAAAAGACCGGCAAGCTGATCCCCTGGCATGTGCTGGACGGCAAAAAGAAGAACCAGGCAGCCCGGGACGCCCTGAAGCTGCTGACAAAACAGGTGGACAAGGCCCTGGAGGAGGGCCGCTATGTGGGCAAGCCCTTTGAGGAGGACTTCCCCCTCATCAAGATGCCGAAGCTGGCCTCCGTGGACCTCTCCCCGGCGCTGACGGACGAGGAGTACAAGAAGGAGCTCAAGAAGCTGCAAAAGCGCCTGGGCGAGCTGCACAACATCATCTACCGCAAGAAGATCCCCGTGATCCTCTGCTATGAGGGCTGGGACGCCGCCGGCAAGGGCGGCAACATCCGCCGCATTGCCCGGCCCCTGGACCCCCGGGGCTTTGACGTGATGCCCATCGCCTCTCCCGAGCCCCACGAGCTGGCAAGGCAGTATCTCTGGCGCTTCTGGACAAGGCTGCCCCGCAGCGGCCACATCTGCATCTTCGACCGCACCTGGTACGGCCGGGTGATGGTGGAGCGGCTGGAGGGCTTCTGCAGCGAGGACGACTGGAAGCGCGCCTTCAACGAGATCAACGAGTTCGAGCGCCAGCTCACCGACTGGGGCGCTGTGGTGCTGAAGTTCTGGATCCACATCGACCAGGACACCCAGCTGGCCCGCTTCAACGACCGGCAGAACACCCCGGAGAAGCAGTGGAAGCTCACCGAGGAGGACTGGCGCAACCGGGAGAAGTGGCCCCAGTACGAGGCCGCCATCGACGAGATGCTGGAGAAGACCAGCACCGAGAACGCCCCCTGGTTCGTCATCGAGTCCAACGACAAGAAATACGCCCGCATCAAGACCCTGAAGATCGTGATCGACGCGCTGGAAAAGGCCTGCGAAACCCAGCTTGCGTAAGCAGAAAAGAGAATCCTCCCGGGGGAGCGGCGCTTCCCCGGGAAGTATAAGGACGGACCTGACTATGGCTTCCAACAAGAAAAAGAGCAAAGAAACGGAGATCACCGCCCCGGAGAGCATCTATGTGAACCGGGAGCTGAGCTGGCTGGCCTTCAACGAGCGGGTGCTGCTGGAGGCGGCCGACCCCTCGGTGCCGCTGCTGGAGCGGCTCAAATTCCTGATGATCTATCAGTCCAACCTGGCGGAGTTCTACCGGGTGCGCATCGGCATCCTGACCCACCGGGCCCTGCTGACCCCGGACAAGGCCGATCCTCTCTCCGGCCTGCTGCCGGAGGCGCAGATCAACGAGGTGCTGCGCATCACCCGGGAGCAGCAGGCGCTGATGGAGAGCGTCTGGAAGGAGATCCGGGAGCAGCTGCGGGCCAATCGGGTGGACGTGCTGGACTTCAAGAAGATCAGCAAGGTGGACGAGCTGATGAGCAAAAAGCTCTTCGGCGACATCCGGGACCTGCTGTTTCCCAAGATCATCGGCATCGACCAGGCCCTTCCCTTCCTGTGGAGCGGGGAGGAGAACATCATCGCCTTCCTGGGCCGGGGCACCGAGCAGAAGCTCTGCATCATCCCCCTGCACCGGATCCCCGCCTATCTGAGCTTTGAGATCGACGGCTGCCAGAAGATCGTGCTCACCGCCCAGCTGGTGCGGCACTTCCTGCCCCTGCTGCTGAAGAAGGAGACGGTGGCGCAGTCCGCCGTGGTGGAGGTCACGCGCAACGCCGACGTGTTCCTGGAGGACGTGGAGGACCGGGCGGATGACGATCTGCGCCACAAAGTCTCCACCATGCTCACCAAGCGCCGCCGGGAGGTGCCGGTGCGGGTGCGCATCTACGGCAAGCTCACGGACCAGGCGAGAGCCCTGCTCATCAAAAAGCTGCGGGTGCCGGAGAGCCGGGTCTTTACCCAGAACGTACCCTTCGACCTGTCCTTCCGCTCCTGCATCGGGGGGCCTGCCTCCTTCCGCTATGAGGAGCGCCGCCCCGCCCGGGATATCGGGCTGAAGAAAGGGGAATACTTCGCCTATATCGAAAAGCACGATCTGCTGATGAGCTTTCCCTTCCAGAGCATGCTGTCCTTCGTGGACCTGATCTATGAGGCGGCGGACGATCCGGAGGTGCTCTCCATCAAGATCACCCTATACCGCATGTCCAGCAGCAGCAAGATCGCCGCGGCTCTGGCCTATGCCGCCGACCGGGGCAAGGATGTGCTGTGCCTGCTGGAGCTGCGGGCCCGCTTCGACGAGCAGAACAACATCGACTATTCCGAGATGCTGGAGGACGCGGGCTGCCGGGTGATCTACGGCCTGCCGGACCACAAGGTCCACAGCAAGCTCTGCGTCATCACCCGGCGGCACGAGGGCGGGATCATGCGCATCACCCAGGTAGGCACCGGCAACTACAACGAAGTCACCGGCGAGCAGTACACCGACCTCTCCCTCATCACCGCCCGGGAGGAAGCCGGCCGGGACGCGGAAGCCGCCTTTGCCGCCCTTGCGGAAGGGGAGCTGCCCCCGGAGGCCCAGTGCCTCTGGATCGCCCCGCTGAGCTTCAAGAGCCGGGTGCTGGAGCTGCTGGACCGGGAGATCGAAAAGGGCGAGCAGGGACGGGTGGCCATCAAGGTCAACTCCCTGAATAACCTGGACCTGATGGAAAAGCTGATCGAGTGCTCCCAGGCCGGGGTGAAGGTGGAGCTTTTCATACGCGGCATCTGCTGCCTGCGCCCCGGCGTGCCCGGCTGGACGGACCATGTGACCGTGAGCAGCGTGGTGGGCCGCTGGCTGGAGCATTCCCGGATCTACAGCTTCGGAGAAGGGGAGGAGCAGCGGCTCTTCATCGGCTCCGGCGACCTGCTCAACCGCAATCTGGAGCGGCGGGTGGAGGCCTTTGCCGAGGCCGTAACCCCCGACACCCGGGAGCAGCTGAACACGGTGCTGGACGCCCTGCGCAATGACCGGGAGAAGGCCAGCGTCATGCAGCCGGACGGCAGCTACATCCGCGCCGGAAACGAGCCGGGGACCAGCTCCCAGGAGGCGCTCTACCGCTATTTCAGCGCCCGCAAGGTGAGCCTTGCGGAACCGGAGCCGGAGCTTCGGACGGCACCGGCTGACGAGACGGAAAAAACCGAGACCGGGACCGGATTCCGGGCCTGGTTCAAAAGGATATTTGTGAAGGAATGAAGGAGGAAGACGCAATGGCGGAACGCTATAACATTTGTCTGGACGTGGGCGGCACCAAGGTGCTGGGCGCCATCTTCAACGAGAAGGACGAGATCATCTACCGGCTGAAAAAGCGCTCCAAGGGCAGCGGCGAGGGCTCGGCTGACGTGGAGCAGGTCATTGTGGACGTGGTGGAGGAGATGATCCGCGAATCCGGCATCGACCGCAGCAAGCTCAATGCTATCGCCTCCTGCGCCCCCGGCGTCATCGACCAGGAAAAGGGCATCGTGCTCTTCACCCCGAACCTGCCCTGGAAGGACTATGACATGGCCGGCGCCATGCGCAAGGAGTTCGGCGTGCCCTTCTATGTGGGCAACGACGTGAACCTGGGCGTGCTGGGCGAATATCACTTCGGCGCGGCCAAAGGCTACAGGAACATCGTGGGCTTTTTCGTGGGCACCGGCCTTGGCGGCGGCCTGATCCTCAACGGCTCCCTCTTCACCGGCAACCAGTTCAAGGCCGCCGAGTACGGCCACATGATCCTGGACCCGGAGGGACCCCTCTGCAACTGCGGCCAGCGGGGCTGCCTGGAGACCTTCTCCAGCAAGATGGGCATGACCAGCTACATCCGCCAGCAGGTGAACCGCGGCCGGGAGAGCCTGATGGCGGAGGCCATCCAGGATGGCGTCTTCCGCTCCAAGAAGCTGAAGCGGGCCCTGGCCGCCGGGGACAAGGTGGCCATGGAGGCCGTGGACCGCTCCTGCCACTATCTGGCCGTGGCCACCGGCAACCTGATCAATACCCTGTCTCCGGACCTGGTGCTCTACGGCGGCGGCGTCATCGAGGCGGTGGGCGATCTGTTCCTGGAGAAGATCCTCTCCGAGGTAGACCGCTACTGCATGCCTCAGATCCGCAATACCGTGGAACTGAAGATCGCCTCCCTGGGGGACGACTCCATCCTCTACGGCGACCTTGCCATGATCAAGGGCCTGAAATAATACTAAAACCTAATAAGAAGAAGACAAAGATTTGCGAGATGGATTTGTGCCAGACAAGGCGCCTTCCGCAGAGCATAATGGAGATATATGGTCAAGGAAGGCAACGCAGTATGGCGCAAATCCAGCCGCTAAGATTGTCTGATTTCTATTAGGTTTTAGTATAAGGCGGCGCATACAACAAAACGTGCGGAGGATTCGTACATTGCTGCGGATCCTCCGCACGATTTTTGTGCCTGGACAGGCCCTCTGGCGTCTGCCTCGCAGGCGGCCGCCCCTGCAGCGCAGATCCACGCTGCCGCCGCAGCGCCGAGCATCGCTCGGCGGCTTGCCTCCCCCTTCGGGGGAGGACGGAAGAGGTATGCCGCAGCCCAACCGCGCAAAAACACCCCGAGGGCTTGTGCCATCGGGGTGCCGCGCTGCCTTCCCCCCGCAGGGGGAAGGGGGACCGCTTGCGGTGGATGAGGTCCCCGCAAAGCGGATTAAGGATTCAATTGTGTCGGGCCAGGTGGGACAAAAGGTACGTCCCCTTGTCTTGGCCAAGACAAAAGAGAATTAATCACTGGAAATACCTTCTATTCCATAGTCCATTATCATCTGAAGTCTTTCCGTCTCGCCTGGAAATGATAACTTTAGAAAAACGACCATATTCTACTTCTTCTGCATTGATTAACATAGAGTCTTCTTTTGAAGAATTGTATCTAGGGGGTTTTCTATACGACGTACCATAAAACACACATCTCAATTTAATGATTGTTCCATCAGTTCGTTTAAAAATTAAAATGCTTTTTTCAATATAACTATATTGCGGTAAAAGCTTGGGGAGGATAGGCTCCCACTTTCCGACAAGCTCAGGTGCTCTTTTTTTTGTCACAAACTGCAATCTTTCTTTTTCATATAAACCCATATTGACTTCTAAAACAGAAAGCAGCATTATTCTATAATTTATAAAGCATTCGACTAAAAGATATAATGGAAAAACCATAAAGAGCCAACCGTTAATGTTAACAATCCCCATCCCGAAGAACAATAGTGTTCCAACAAAGCAGATGAGAAGGTCAATAGCAAAGCTGAAAAAACCTTCTTTGATATAAGGTAAATAAGAGATATATCTTTTTTGATTAATTGAACCCATAAACTACCCCCATTGAGCCATATCCTGAAAAGCCAGTTATAACAGAATTAGCTATCTACAGTGGGACAGGGGACGGCTCCTTGTCCCATCGTCTTTGAAAAAAATCTCGGCCTTTTTGAAATCTGTATAGAAATTGTACCACAGAGTCGGGAAAATGGAAAGAGCGGGACAAGGGGATTGTGACTTGTCAGGCCTCCCGGGCGGTGGTATAATACTATACAATGGAAGAAAATACCTGTCCGGCAGGATGCCGGAGGAGCCTTGAGATAAGGAGAAATGAGTATGGAACGTGCGCATCTGTACCGTGAGTCGAGTCTGGACCGGATCCAGTCCCCGGAGCAGCTGAACGACTATCTCCGCGTCACGAACCCCAGCGTCTGGGTGCTGCTGACAGCGGTGATCCTGCTGCTGGCGGGTCTGCTGGTCTGGGGATCCATGACCTATATCGACAGCGTGGCCTACGGCAAGGCGGAGGTCAGCCAGGGCAGCATGCTGGTCCGCTTCGACGAGGAGCGGGCGGCGGAAAACGTGGATGTGGGCATGTCCGTCACCGTGGGGGAGACCCGGTCGGAGATCCGGAGCATGGGCTGGGACGAGCAGGGCATGTTCGCCCTTGCCGAGACGACCCTTGCCGACGGGGAGTATGACGCCGCCGTCCACTATAAGCAGACCCAGGTGCTGAAGCTGCTGTTTCGCTGAGGAGGCGGGCCATGCAGAGTAATCGCGTGAAACAGCCCCTCCGCAAGGGGGTGGCCAAGGTGCCGGTGATCATGCAGATGGAGGCGCTGGAATGCGGCGCCGCCTGCCTTGCCATGATCCTGGCCTATTACGGCAAATGGATCCCCCTGGAACAGGTGCGCCTGGACTGCGGCGTGTCCCGGGACGGGTCCAACGCCAGAAACATCTTGCTTGCCGCACGGAGCTACGGCATGGAGGCAACGGGCTACCGCTGCGAGCCGGAGTCCCTGCGGGAGGAGCTGAACGTCCCCTGCATCATCCACTGGAACTTCAACCACTTTGTGGTGCTCCGGGGCTTCCGGGGCAAGCAGGTGCTGCTCAACGACCCCGCCCGGGGCGAGGTGAAGGTCAGCGCGGAGGAATTTGACCGCTGCTTCACCGGCGTCTGCCTGCAGATCCAGCCGGGGCCGGACTTTCAGCCCGGCGGCAGACGCAAGAGCACCCTGGCCTTCGCCCGCAAAAGACTGGTGGGCGCGGAGGCTGCGGTGGCCTTCGTCATGCTCTCCACCGCCATCGGCGCCCTCTTCGGCATCGTGAACCCGGTGTTTTCCAACTTCTTTATGGACCGGCTGCTCACCGGGGAGAACCGGGAGCTGCTGACGCCCTTCCTGGGCCTGCTGGCCCTTCTGGGGGCGGCCCAGCTGCTCACGGCCTGGATCCAGTCCGTCTATTCCCTGAAGATCAACGGCAAAATGGCCCTGGTGGGCAGCTCCTCCTTCCTGTGGAAGCTGCTGAAGATGCCCATGGGCTTCTTCTCCCAGCGCATGGCGGGCGATATTCTGCAGCGCATGAACGCCAACGCCTCTATCGCCGGCACCCTGGTGGACACCTTTGCCCCGCTGCTGCTGAACACGGCGATGATGATCTTTTATCTGGTGGTCATGCTGCGCTACAGCGTGCTGCTCACCGTTGTGGGACTTGCCACCATCGTGCTGAACCTGCTGGTGTCCCAGATCATCTCCGCCAAGCGGGTGAATATCACCCGCACCCAGATGCGGGACAGCGGCAAGCTTGCCTCCGCCACGGTCTCCGGCATCCAGATGGTGGAGACCATCAAGGCCAGCGGCGCGGAGAACGGCTACTTTGAAAAATGGGCGGGCTATCAGGCCGCGGTGAACGCCTCGGCGGTCCGCTTTGCCAAGCTCAACCAGTACCTTGGCATGATCCCGACGCTGCTGAGCTCCCTTGCGGGGGCGGCAGTGCTGATCCTGGGCGTGGGCCAGGCGATGGAGGGCCGCTTCACCATCGGCTCCATCCTGAGCTTCCAGGGCTTTTTGAGCGCCTTCATGGCACCGGCCATGCTGCTCATCTCCGCGGGCCAGTCCATCCAGGAGATGCGCACGGAGATGGAACGGGTGGACGACGTGATGGAATATCCCGACGATCCCAGCTTCTCCGACACGCCCCTCTCCGACACGGCGGACTACTCCAAGCTCTCCGGCGAGGTGGAGCTCAGAAGCGTGAGCTTCGGCTATTCGCCCCTGGCCCCAGCCCTGATCCGGGACTTTTCCCTGCATGTGAAGCCCGGCAGCCGGGTGGCCCTGGTGGGTTTTTCCGGCAGCGGCAAAAGCACCCTCTCCAAGCTCATCTCCGGGCTTTACCAGCCCTGGAGCGGGGAGATCCTCTTTGACGGCAAGCCCATCTCTCAGATCGACCGGAGCGTCTTCACCGGCTCCGTTGCCGTGGTGGACCAGGACATCGTACTCTTCGGGGACAGCATTGCCAACAACATCAAGATGTGGGACAGCTCCATCGAGGACTTTGAAATGATCCTGGCTGCCCGGGACGCCCAGATCTACGACGATATCATGGCAAGAGAAGGCGGCTTCTCCGGCAAGCTCACCGAGGGGGGACAGGACCTCTCCGGCGGCCAGCGGCAGCGACTGGAGATCGCCCGGGTGCTGGCCCAGGACCCCACGCTGATCATCCTGGACGAGGCCACCTCCGCCCTGGACGCGCTGACCGAGTATCAGCTGGTTCAGGCCATCAAGGACCGGGGCATCACCTGCATCGTGATCGCCCACAGGCTCAGCACCATCCGGGACTGCGATGAGATCCTGGTGCTGGACAAGGGCCAGGTGGTGGAGCGGGGCACCCACGAGGAGCTCTATGCCCGGGGCGGGCTTTACACAGAGCTCGTGGCCAGCGACTGAGGAGGTGTGGGAATGAGTTGGTTTGACGACCAGATCCGCCTGCGCAAGCAGAAGGATCAGGAACTTTTTGAAGACTCCATTTTCCGCATGGCCTCCGTTGTGCTGGGCCAGAGCGGCGCCGGCAGCCTGAACGACGAGCGCATCGTCACCAAGGCCGCCATCGACGAGATCCTGAAATTCTATCATATCCGACCGGAGGAGATCCCCGATTCCATCCAGGAGACGGACGAGCAGCTGGAATACTGCCTCCGTCCCCACGGGATCATGCGGCGCAACGTCCGCCTGGAGGGGGACTGGTACCGCAATGCCTTCGGCCCCATGCTTGCCTTCTACGGGGAGGAAGACCTGCCCGTGGCTCTGCTGCCGAAGCCCTTTTCCGGCTACAGCTTTCTCGACCCGGTGAGCGGCGAGCGAAAGAGCGTGGATAAAAAAAGCGCGGCGCAGATCCATGAGGAGGCTATCTGCTTCTACCGGCCCCTGCCGCTCAAAAAGATCGGCATCCCGGAGCTGCTGAAGTACATGAAGGACTGCCTCAGCGGTGGGGACCTGCTGCTGGTGGTGGGACTGACGCTGCTGGCGACCCTGGTGGGCATGCTGATGCCGCGTCTCACCCATGCCCTCACCGGCGTGGTGCGGGAGAGCGGCAGCAGGAGCCTGCTTGCGGGGGCGGCGGTGTTCACCGTGTGCGCCCTCATCTCCAAACAGCTGATCACCAGCGTGCGGGAGCTGATGATGAACCGCCTGGAGATCAAGACCAGCCTCGCGGTGGAGGCGGCGGTGATGATGCGCGTGATGAACCTGCCCGCCGCCTTCTTCCGGGACTACTCCTCCGGTGAACTCTCCAACCGCTTCGGCGCGGTGAACCGGCTCTGCAGCCTGCTGCTGGGCGGGCTGTTCTCCCTGGGACTGAGCTCCCTGGCCTCGCTTCTTTACATCACGGAGATCTTTCAGTTTGCCCCGGGCCTGGCGCTGCCGGCGATCCTGGTGATCCTGGCAAGCGTGGGCGTGAGCCTGGTGGCCTCCCTGCTGCAGATCCGCATCAGCAAACAGGCCATGGAAAAGGACGCGAAAAACGACGGATTGAGCTTCGCACTTATCAACGGCGTGCAGAAGATCAAGCTGGCCGGCGCGGAAAAGCGGGCCTTTGCCCGCTGGGCCGCCTCCTATTCCGAGAGTGCCAGGCTCCACTATGACCCGCCTCTGTTCTTGAAGATCAGCGGCGTCATCACCCTGGCGGTGTCCCTGGCGGGGACGCTGGTGATGTACGCGCTGGCGGTGAAGAGCGGCGTCAGACCCTCGGAATACCTGGCCTTCAACGCGGCCTTCGGCATGGTGTCCGGCGCCTTCGCGTCCCTGAGCGGCATAGCGCTGACCGCCGCGCAGATCCGGCCCATCCTGGAGCTGGCGGAGCCCATCCTGAAAACCGAGCCGGAATCCGCCGAGACCAAGGCCGTGGTCACCCGCCTCAGCGGCAGCATCGAGCTGAGCAAGGTCTCCTTCCGCTACCGGGAGAGCATGCCCTATGTGATCGACGGGCTGAGCCTCAAGATCCGGGCGGGGGAGTACGTGGCCATCGTGGGCAGCACCGGCTGCGGCAAGAGCACCCTGATGCGGCTGCTGCTGGGCTTTGAAAAGCCGGAAAAGGGCGCCATCTATTACGACGGCAAGGACATCGAAAAGCTGGATCTGCGCTCCCTCAGAAGGCGGATCGGCACGGTGATGCAGAGCGGCAGCCTCTTCCAGGGGGATATCTACTCCAACATCGTGATCACCGATCCCAGACTCAGTCTGGACGACGCCTGGGAGGCGGCGGAGATCGCCGGCATCGCGGACGACATCCGCGCCATGCCCATGGGCATGCAGACCCTGATCTCCGAGGGCGGCGGC
Source organism: Oscillospiraceae bacterium (assembly GCA_017447685.1). Classification (GTDB taxonomy): domain Bacteria; phylum Bacillota; class Clostridia; order Oscillospirales; family Oscillospiraceae; genus Limivicinus. The sequence goes on along the minus strand of JAFSMZ010000006.1, from coordinate 5,426 downwards.
GGTATCTCCGGCGGGCAGAAGCAGCGCCTGATGATCGCCCGGGCCGTGGCGCCCAGGCCGAAGATCCTGATGTTCGACGAGGCCACCTCCGCCCTGGACAACAAGACCCAGAAGCAGGTCTCCGACGCCCTGGACGCCCTCAAGTGCACCCGCATCGTCATCGCCCACCGGCTCAGCACCATCCGCCACTGTGACAGGATCCTGGTGATGGACAAGGGGAAAATCGTGGAGGACGGCATCTATGAGGAGCTGATCGCGAAAAATGGGCTCTTCGCGGCCCTGGTGGCCAAACAGAGACTTGACACGGAAAAGGCTGATGCAGTAAAATAATAGAACCATGTTCCGCGCGACAGCGCGGAAGTGGAACAAAAGACGGTAAACGACCAGCGCCCCTGCGCGGGGTGGCTGTTCAATCAAAAATGAAAGGAAGTATGTACTATGGAAAAGCTGAACGATGAAGTCCTGGAGGAAGTCGCCGGCGGTATGACTGCCAACCTGAAGGCTGCTTACGCCTGCATCAACGGCAACTACGGCAACGGGGAAGCCCGCGTGAACGCTCTGCGCAGAGCCGGCTTTGACCCCAATGTGGTTCAGGGTCTGGTGAACGACCTGCTCAAGTACGAGAAGGTCGCCAAGGATGTTATCGATGGCAAATACGGCAACGGCGAGGCCCGCAAGGCCGCTCTGGCCCGTGCCGGCTATGACTACAACAAGATCCAGAACCTGGTCAACAACATGCTGCTGTGATCGCCTGAGCGACACAAGCAAGTCTGATTCAGGCGGCGGAAGCGCTTTCCGATCCGCTTCCGCCGCCTCTCCGGAGGAAAGAAAATGAACAGAAGATCTGTTATTTGCATGATCCTGGCCCTGGCCCTGGCCCTCTCCCTCGCCGCCTGCGGCGGGGTTGCGCCCCAGCAGGCTGAGACCACCGCCATCCCCACGGAGGCTCCCTCGGCCGGCGGCGACAGCCAGCCCACGCCCGAGCCCGCTGCGCCCTCCGCCACGCCGGATGCGCAGCCCACTGAGCAGCCTGCCGATCCCTTGATGCAGGCGCTGCTGCAGACCCTGCCCTCCATCAAGCAGGACGCCTCCCACGACTGGCGCTACGCCATCACCGACCTGGACCACAACGGCCGGGTGGAAGTGCTGGTCGCTTCCCAGCACCAGGCCGACCGCTCCACCACCGTGAAGCTCTGGGAGCTGAGCGAGAAGATGGACGCCCTGGTGGAGTGCAGCACCAAGCTGGAGGAAGGCGAGTCCTTCCCCGACCTGCTGTCGGACAACGCGGATACCTACTATGATCCCGCCACCGGCGCCTGGTCCTACCTGTTTTACGACAACATCCTGCTCTCCGAGAACGAGGGCTACACCAACAAGTGCGCCGTGACCCTGAAGGACGGCAGCCTGAGCTACCAGCCCCTGGCCATCGAGCACATCCAGGTGCAGAACGGCCAGCGCAGCGTGAGCTACATGGATCCCGAGGGCCGCACCATCGAGGCCGAGGCCTTCAACAACGCCGGTCAGCAGCTCTTCTTCGGCATGGACAAGGTCAGCAGCAACTTCGGCTGGTTCCGCTATGAGGACGCCGTGGACGCCGCCACCCTGAGCGACAGCTACGCGGTCTTCACCGGCGACAAGACCCCGGACAAGACCAATCCGCTGCCTCTGCCCCAGCCCCTGGACCAGATGCCGAAGCCTGCGGAAGACGCAAGCGCGCCGCTGTTCCTCTACGTCACCAAGAACCCCACCAATGAGAGCCGGGACGAGGGCAAGACCGCCTATTTCGTGGCCTATGCCAACATCTACACCTCTCTGAGCTGGACCTTCGTGTCCCCCGAGGGCTGGGAGTACACCCCCCAGAACTTTGCCAACAAGTTCCCCGGCGTGCAGGTCAGCGGCCTCTACAGCACCACCCTGACCATCGACAAGCTGCCCAAGCAGGCCAATAACTGGGGCGCCTACTGCACCTTCAACTATGAGGGCCAGACCGCACGCACCAACACCGCCTACCTCTTTGTGAAGCCCAAGGCGGCTCCCACACCCACGCCCGCGCCCACTGCCACGCCTGCGCCCACCACCCAGCCTACCGTGGCCCCCGTGCCCACGGTCACGCCTGCGCCCGTGCCCACCGGTGACATCATCGGCAAGGGCGGCTTCAGCTCCGAGACCGGCACCGCTCTGGACCTGTACTGCGACTGGTTTGCCGTCCGTACCGGCCCGAACCAGGCTGAGGTCACCATGAATGTGGGTATCCGCCACGCCACCATCCGGCTCAACTCCCTGGCGGACAACGTCACCCTGACCCTGGGCAACGGCATCGTCAAGATGAATCAGCCCGCCTTGAATTACCAGGGCGGCAAGACCAGCACGGTCTTCGGCAACCGCACCTTCTCCATCCAGCTGCCTGAGGGCACTGTCCAGCTGCCCATGAACGTCCAGTGGCGCTTCAACGGCACCTACAGCGGCAGATACCTCGGCACCATCGAGTGCGGCGGCATGATCACCCTGGAGAACAAGGCGGAGCCCACGCCCACGCCCGTTCCCGTGCCGGATCCCGAACCCATCTATGCTTCCATGGCCGGCAACGTCTATGGCATCAGCATGGGCGGGGATTACGTCATCGTGCTTTCCAACGGCGAGACTGTTACGGTGGATCCCTCTGTGTGCCGCCTGCTCTACGGTGAACTGGCCGAGGGCTGCAGCTGCACCGTTTACTATGAGAACACTCCCGCCAGAGAGAACATCTACCTGGTAGACATCTACGGCGAGTCTCCCGAGATCGAGCCCGAGCCCACCGAGGAGCCCGCTGAGCCCACCGAGGAGCCCGGCAGCGACCCCGCTGAGCCCGATCCCGAACCGGATCCCGCTCCCGTCGAGCCCGAACCCGAACCGGAACCGGAACCCGAACCCGAACCGGATCCCGGTCCCGCCCAGGTGACCGGCACCTTCCATGACATGAGCGGCGCCGGCATCGACGTCCGGATCGTGGATTACGGCGACGGCGTTCAGGTCACGGCGGTCTGGGTCAAGGACAACCAGCGCATCAAGTGGGTTTTCCACGGAAAATTTGACGCCGACGGGAACCTTAGCTACAGCGATTGCGTCAAAACCGTGGAGACCATGGGTGACGACGGTGAATACGGCGCTCCCGAGCAGGCCTACAGCGGCGGCAGCGGCTCCATGAAGTATGACCGCGGCTCCGGCTACCTGACCTGGAAGGACGGCAAGGAAGGCCTCACCAACAACTACACATTCTATTGATCAATCCTGAACATGGAGGTAAAGAACATGAATGCAGCTCCCCTGGAAGATGAAGTCCTGGAATCTGTGAACGGCGGCACGATGATCCCCTATATCGTTCGCCCCGGCGACACCATGGATGAGATCGCCAAGCATTTCCACTGCACGGTAGAGCAGCTCTGCCGCTGGAACAACATCCGCAATCCGCAGGACCTGAAGGCCGGTCAGAAGCTGGTCATCCGCTTCTGAGAAGAGGGACGGCACTGCCGGACTGAACAAACAAAAAGGAGCTGTGAAAATCTTTTCACAGCTCCTTTTTCCTGCGCGGAGACAAGGACGAAACATGGAAAAATACTACAACATCAATGCCGAGGGCTGCAGCATCCGCTGCAAGCTCTATGCCGACACCATGCAGCCGGAGCGGATGATCGTCTACGGTCACGGTTTCTGCGGCCACAAGGGGACCAAGGCGGCCGAGCATTTTGCGGCAAGGCTGCTGGAGAAGAACCGGGGCAGCGCCCTGCTCTGCTTTGACTGGCCCTGTCACGGGGAGGATGTGCGCAAGGTCCTCCGTCTGGAGGACTGCGACAGGTATCTGCGTCTGGTGGTCGAAGATCTCCGCAGCCGCTTTGCCCCGACCCGGCTGGACGGCTACGCCACCAGCTTCGGCGGCTATCTCTTCCTGAAGTCCCTCTCCGAGGGCTTCGGCCCCTTTGGAAAGATCGCCCTGCGCTGCCCGGCGGTGTGCATGTTCAGGGTGCTCTCCTCCGCCATCATGGACGAGGAAGACCTCCGGCAGCTGGAGCGGGGAAAAAGCGTCCCGGTGGGCTTTGACCGGAAGATCGCCGTGGACCGGGTCTTTCTGGAGAGCCTGCGGGAGGCGGATCTGACGCAGCGGGATTTCCTGCCCTGGGCTGACGATATCCTGATCCTCCACGGCACCGCGGACGAGATCGTTCCCTTCGCGGACGTCAAGCAATTCGCGGAGGATAACGTGATCGATTTTGTCCCCGTGGAGGGAGCGGACCACCGCTTCCAGCATCCCAAGGCCATGGAATTTGCCACCAAGGAGATCCTGCGCTTCCTGGAATTGAAATAACGTCAGCAATAAGAAAAACCGCAGCCAAGCTGCGGTTTTTCTTATTTTTTCTTCTTTTTCAGATCGGTGAGCTTGTGCTTTTTGCCGTCCGGGGTCTGGACCCAGGTGTTTTCCAGCACCTGCACAGCCCCCTGCCGCCACTCGGCGATGTATTCCCTGCGCAGCGCATCCCGCTCGGCCAGCTCCTCCTGGGTGAGAGGGCGGAGCTTTGCCAGGGCGGCCAGCTCGTTGATCCGGTTCAGCTTGCTGTTTTCCATGTGTATTCTCCTAACCTTGAGTGCGATCGTCCCCTCGTCTCCTCAAAACTAAAAACTATTCAATGGTGCCCAGCTCGTCCAGGTCCTTCTCGAAGGCCGGGATGAAGTGCTCCAGGAAATAGGCCACCTCGGGCATGCCGCTCTCCTCCAGGGTGCGGCGGCTCTGCTTTTCGGCGGAGAGGAATTCATTGTTGCCGGCTTTGCGCTCCTCGATGCACTTGACATAGGCGGAGAGCTTGTCCGCCGCCTTCACCAGATCATGAAGCTGTGCCTGCGTTTCGCCCACGAGCAGCTCCTCATAGGCGGGACGCAGCTCCGGCGGCAGGGTGTTCAGCAGCTGGCGGCAGGCCAGGTCCTCCACCTGCTTGTAGGCCTCCCGAATGTCGGCGCTGTGGTACTTGATGGGGGTGGGAAGGTCCCCGGTGAGGATCTCGCTGCTGTCGTGGAAGAGGGCCACGGCGGCGGCCGCGTTGGGGTCGCAGGGCTTGCCGAACACGTCCCGGCGGATGACCCCCAGGGCGTGGGCGAAGACGGCCACCATGTGGCTGTGCTCCTGGATGTTCTCCGGCAGAGAATTGCGCATCAGGCTCCAGCGGCCGATGTAGCGCATGCGGGAGATATAGGCAAAAAAGTTTTCGTTCATGGGAAGCGTCCTTTCTCGTTCTGCCGCGATTGTACCACGGCGCAGAGCCGATTGCAAGACAGGACCGGGACGGCACCTAATGCCAAAGAAAAAAGGTGTGCCGCGCAGGTGGGATCTGATCCGTGCCGCGCAGCGGCACACCACAATTCTTCACTCTTCACTTTTCACTCTTCACTATTTCCCGGTG
>JAFSMZ010000035.1:0-77859 GCA_017447685.1 Oscillospiraceae bacterium | reverse complement strand
CCTGGTACGACAACGAGTGGGGCTTCTCCAACAAGATGCTCGACCTGACCCGTCACATCGACAAGGTCCGCAAGGCGTAAAAAAATAGGAATTCCTGCAGTTTTCAAGCAGTAACCTTTGATTCCAGAACTTTTTCCTCAATTGGAGAAACTGTTATCTGTTGGAACAACGGTCCGCTGTTGGAGAAACTGTTTGAAAGCCTAAATCCGTTGTTAAACCTCTTTCTGTTTTGATGATTCAGAGCAGAAAGAGGTTTTTTATGCAATTAGAACTGTTGGTAAAAGAGTTCCTGTTTGAGTGTGAGATATGAAAGCAAAAGAAAAATTTTAGGAATTCATTCCAAAAATTATTGATTTTTCCATTCTTTTTGGATATACTTTTGTTGAGCAAAAATGGAGGTGCGCCATGGCACAGCAAAGATTGGAACGAAAAGAATATTTGGATAAACTGATTGGCTTTCGCGATAAGCAGCTGATTAAGGTGGTGACTGGCGTCCGGCGCTGTGGCAAGTCTACATTACTGGAGATATACCAGGACTATCTGCGCGAAAATGGAGTGAAAGAGGAGCAAATCGTAGCCATTAATCTGGAAGACTTCGACTTCTTTGCGCTCCGTGAGCCCGCTGCGCTTCACAGATATATCAAAGAGCGTCTCGTACCCGGGAAAATGACATATGTGTTTGTCGACGAAATCCAGCATTGCACCGATTTTCCTTCTGTGATCGATAGTCTCTATATCCGGAAAAATGTCGATTTATACCTCACTGGTTCCAACGCTTATATGCTTTCCAGCGAGATCGCTACGCTGATCTCGGGGAGATACGTCGAGATAAAAATGTTGCCTCTGTCTTTCCGTGAATATGTACTCGCAACCGGGGACAACGACAACCTTGGGGCAAAGTATAGGGAGTACATCCAGGGAAGCTCCTTCCCTTATTCGCTGGAACTGAAGGACAATCCGAGTGCTTTGCACGATTATTTGGAGGGCGTTTACCATACTATCGTCGTTAAGGATATCGCCGCACGCAAAAAGATTTCGGATACCATGATGCTGGAGAGCGTGACACGCTTTGTGTTTGACAGCATCGGCAGCCAGCTTTCAACAAAAAAGATTGCAGATACCATGACCTCTTCCGGCAGAAAGATCGACGTAAAGACTGTGGAGCGGTACCTTGAAGGTTTGATGGAGAGTTTCATCATTTATCAGGCAAAGCGCTACAACATTCGAGGGAAACAGTATCTGAAGACGTTGGAAAAATACTATGTGGTCGATATTGGCATGCGCTATATGCTGCTCGGCACAAGCGGCACGGATGTGGGGCATATTCTTGAGAACATCGTTTATCTGGAACTGCTTCGCAGAGGATATGAGGTCTATATCGGAAAGATTGATGATCAGGAAGTGGATTTTGTCGCTCGTGGGAACAAAGGGGTGCAGTATATTCAGGTCGCAGCCAGTGTTCGAGACGAAAACACTCTTAGTCGTGAGCTTGCCTCTCTGCAGCGCATTTCCGACAACTATCCCAAAGTGATACTGACCCTTGACGAAGATCCCGAAGCGGATTATGAAGGTATCCGCCGGATCAATGCTCTGGACTGGCTGGTTGGAAAAGCGGAATTAAATTGAATCTATATGCAGGTTCATCATGAGGAGATAAAAAGATGGCAAGATATAGTGTAAACCATTATACGGTCGAAACCTTACTTGCGAGCATTAAGTCGGGCAATATCGCTATTCCGGAAATGCAACGGCCGTTTGTGTGGGATGGGTCGAAAGTGCGTGATCTGATCGACTCGCTCTATAAAGGTTTTCCCGTGGGCTATATCATCGTTTGGCAGAACCCGGACGTTAAGCTGAAAGACGGAACCGTTTCCGTTGGCAAACAAGTCCTGATTGACGGCCAGCAGCGAATTACAGCGATGGCTGCTGCGATTGTCGGCAACGAGGTATTGGACGACCATTACAAATGGAAACGGATTGCGATTGCCTTCAACCCCCTGGAAGAGAAATTCGAGGTATCCAACAACGCGATCCGAAACAGCAGCAAATGGATTCCGGATATCGCCCCTGTGCTGGAACCGGCTTTTGATACTTTCTCCTTCGTAATGGAATACTGCAAGAGAAATGAGATTCCGGATCAAATGTCTCAGATCAACGCGATCATAAACAAACTGCGCAGTATTCAGAATAACAGCCTTGGTGTGATCACCTTGGCAAACGACCTGGATATCGACAGCGTGACCGAGATCTTTATCCGCATCAACTCCAAAGGCGTCGTTCTATCGCAGGCGGATTTCGCCATGTCCAAGATTTCTTCCAATGAGACTTTTGGAGGAAACATCACCCGGAAAATGATCGACTACTTCTGCCATCTGCTGGAGTCGCCTGAGGATCTGAAGGATATTCAGAAAAATGACACCGCATTTTCCGCCAGACCCGAGTTTGATGCCATCAAATGGGCGGCAAGCAAAACATCTCCGATTTACAAAACTTCCTATACGGATATTCTGCGTGTAGCGTTTACATACAAGTTCAAGCGCGGGCGGCTGGCTGATTTGGTCAGCTTGCTTTCCGGCCGTGATTTTGAGACCCGGGAATTCAAGATCGAAATTGAGGAGGATTCCTTCCGTCAGCTTCATGAGGCTGTTCTGCAGGCGGTCAATCAAACGAATTATCAGCGCTATCTGATGATCGTTCGTTCGACCGGTATTGTCAGAAGATCCCTAATCCGGTCACAGAACGTGCTGAACTTTGGTTATGCCCTGTACCTGGCCCTGCGGGAGCGCAAGATCGACAGCAACAAGATTGAGAAGATCGTCCGCCGCTGGATCGCTTTGACCATCCTGACGGGACGTTATTCCGGATCTCCTGAATCGAGCTTTGACTATGACATCAAGCGTTTTTCCGCTTACGACGATCCGATGGAATTTCTGGAGCTCACCGAAGCCGGTGAGCTGTCGGATGCGTTCTGGTCGGTCAACCTTGTGCAGCGTCTAAACACATCGGTTGCCAGCAGTCCCTACTTCAATATGTTTCTGGTTGCGCAGGTCAAGGCGCACGACAAAGGATTTCTTTCCACTCAGATTGATGTGGAAGCCATGCTGGAAAATCGGGGGGATATTCACCACCTGTTCCCGAAAAACTATCTTACCAAGAAAGGCATTCCGCAGGCACAGTACAATCAAATTGCAAACTATGTCTTTCTGCAGCAGGAGATCAACATTAAAATCGCCGACAAGGCTCCCTGTGAATATATGCAGGAAGTATATCAGCAATGTGAGACAAAGCTGCCGGTCTACGGTGGAATCGTTGATAAAGACGAACTGGCCGAGAATCTCCGGCAGAGCTGTATCCCCGCGGGTTTCGAGCACATGGATATCAGTAACTATCCTGATTTTCTGGAAGAGCGCAGAAAGCTGATGGCACAGAAAATCAAGGAGTACTATTGGGCGCTTTGAGTTTCCCGGAAAGGGTATCTTGAAAAGCCGAGGTTAGTGGCATGGCAATAAAGAAAAATGAGATTTGCATATTGTTCATGCAAGCTTTTTCTTTGTTCCAACCCTGTCAGGCAGATGCCCAAATCAGTTTTCTTCAAAACTGTCTTATGAACACCGCCGTCAGCCTCGGGGTGTTTTTCTATGCGCGGAGAATGGTGTCTGCGCGGGAGGCGTGCAGTGACTATCCTATGCGCCTTGCAGCATTGGTACGACAGACCCGCTCGTTGTCGGCACAGCAGAGCCGGGGGAACTCCCTTTCGTCAGCCGTCTCGCGGGGATCGCCGGCTGCCGCCTCCCTCGGAGAGGGGGGGAGGAGCAGACTGTCGGGGACGTCGACCCTGATACCGGGTGGGGAAGAGAACATGGAAATCCGCCACGTTTCCCAAAATCGGTGTGGAAGAAACGTCTCTTTTCACAAATAATCAGGGGATGAGTGGTAAAATCCTGGTTTGTTCTTGCTTTTTCGCTCCATCGTGCTATAATTTTCTTGAAAAGGTAAAAAAGAAGGAGGTATTCCCATGAACAGAAAACGCGTTCTTTGCCTGGTTCTCTGCCTGGTCTGCGTGGTCACGCTGCTGGCCGGCTGCGGATCTGCCAAAAAGAAACCCGCCGAGGAGACGGAAGGCTTCAACATGAAGTCTCTGGAAGGCCTGTACACGGAAGAGATCGCCCATCGCGGCACCATCCTGCTGACTGCGATCGATGAGCAGACTGCCGCCATCACCGTTGACTGGCCCGGCAGTGCCTCTACGAGAGGCAGCTGGGATCTGACCGGCCGCTACGATGCCGAGAAGCAGGCCATCGTCTATAACGATGCCATCTACATTGAAAAGACCTTCACCGAGCAGGGGGCCGAGAGCGACAAGGTGGTCTACACCCGCGGCTCCGGTGTCTTCACCCTGGACCGGGGCAAGCTCTTCTGGAGCGATGAGACCCAGCCCGAGCGGGGCCTGAACACCTTTGTCTACAGCATGAGCCTGGACGAATACCGCAGCGCCCAGAGCGCCTCCGAGATCCCTGTGGTGACGGCCGCACCCTCCGACGGCAGCGCACTGCCCGTGGTGTCCCCTGCGCCCACGGCTACCCCTGCGACCCCCGCGCCCACGGCTGCGCCAAGCGGCTTGCCCATCATCAAAAAGTCCCCCACGGATGAGACCGTGCAGGAGGGAGGCACCGCCTACTTCGTCGCCAAATACGCGGACGCCATTTGGGCCGTGTGGCACTTCCTCAGCCCCGACGGGCAGACCGATATGACCTATGAGGCTGCTGCCAACTACTTCCCCACGCTGAACATCATAAACGGCATGTACAGCACCATGAAGCTGGAGAACATCCCCATGGCGCTGAACGGCTGGCGGGTCTACTGCCGCTACACCAACAACAAGGGCAGCACCGACACCGGCACCGCGCTTATCACCGTGACGGCGGCTCCCGCGCCCACGGCCACACCTGCTCCCGCCCCCACCATCGCGCCCACCGCGACGCCTGTGGGACCTGTGGTCAACGAGTGGCGTGAGACTTCGGATCTGGACACCGCCATCCAGGGCTCCGGCATTTCCTTCTCGCCCCCGGTGGATCAGGTCATCCCCGAAGGCCTGCACTTCAAGGGCTACCGCTACCGCAGCGGCATCATCGAGGCTGACTATGCCAACGCCATCGGAGACACCGTTCTCTTCGTGCGCAAGGCCAACTCCCTCTTCGGCACGGACCTGACCGGCGACTACAACAGCTATTCCAGCTCCTGGGATATCTCCGTGAAGGGTCTGACCGTCCACTGCCTTGGCAACGGCGTCACCTCCAACACCTCTACCTTCACCTCCGGCAGCTTTGGCTACGCCATCTGCTTCAACATCGGCAATGAGGGCATGGGTCTGAGCGAGGATGAGATCAATTCCTTCGTCAACTGCATCCAGTAAATACCGCATCAAGCAAAACGATCCCCCTGCAGAGTTTTCTCTGCAGGGGGTTTTCTTGCTGCCTGTTATGAAAAATCAGCTTTCCAAAAACGCGAAGATCTTTTCCCAATAGTTCCGCAGGGTCTCGCCCTCGGCGGAATACAGCTCGTGCCGCATCCCGGGCAGTTTCACCAGCTCACAGCCGGGGGCCTTTGCGGCAAAGGCGTCCTGGGACGCGTTTTTCACATACGTGTCCTTCTCCGCCTGGAACAGCAGCACCGGGATCCGGATTTTTGCAATCTCTCGGGGAGAAGTCACCCGGCGGCAGGCCAGGATAGCCTCCCGGCCCCATTTGGAGGAGCCGGCGCAGGTCTGCAGCCGCTTGTCCGCAAGCTTTTTGGCGTAGTACCAGGCAAAGCGAGCCGGGGAGTTGGACGCGCTCTGCGCATAAGTCTCCTCCGGGAAGGCATTGACGGGGGACAGGGGCTCTTTGGCCTTTTCCCCCATGCCTTTCAGCGCCGCAAAGGCGTAGGCCACCGGCAGGGGGACTTTGCCGAAGCTGAGGCCCAGCATGGGGGAGGAGAGGACGGCCCGGGAAAACAGCGCCGGGTACTGCTCGATGGTCCAGGCGCCGATGCAGCCGCCCATGGAGTGGCAGTAGAGATAGAGCGGCAGCTTCCCGGCGGCGGGCTTCACCCGGGTCTCCGTCAGATGGCGCAGATCCTCCACATATTCCTGGAAACGGTCCACATGTACCACCAGGGGATTGCCGTTTTCCCGGAAGGAACGCCCGTGGCCCCGGTGGTCCAGGCCCCAGACCTCATAGCCCGCCTGGAGCATGTAATAAATGCTCTCGCTGAACTTGCTGACGGATTCGGTAAAGCCGTGGCTGATGACGATGACGCCTTTGGGCGTATCGCAGCGGTAATGTTCATAGTAGATGGGCTGGCCCTGAACGCGCTCGTCCAGACCGGTCTCCCGCCGCTCTGCCAGATAGGGCTCCACCAGGTCCGCCATCTGCTGCTGGTACCGCTCCTCTGAGATCCAACGCATGGCGCTGCCTCCTTTTCCCGGGACTGCGCCCGGAGTTCTTCTCCTCCACTATACCAGAAAGCGCCGGGTATGGCAACCGAAATCCCGCGCGCCTGCCTCTTCCGGCGCAGCAAGACGGAAAGCTGTCACGAAGCCGCCCTTGCCTCTCCCCGCGCCGGGGAGAAGTGTCACGAAGTGACGGGGAGGGGCCGCGAGAACGGCGCTTCTCCGGCTTGGCATGAGGCTTCGGCGCGTTTGCCCTTGATTTTGTAACATTTACAGCGTATACTATACAAATCGTGTTTCAGCAGCAGGTCCATGGAAAAACCTGCATCACTTTTCCCGGAGGAAACTATGGCAAAACACATGGCAAAACATATGCCCCAGGAGAACGGCAAGAAGAAGGGCCAGAACTATCTCCACGGCGCGGCGATCCTCACCGCCGGCGTCATCATCATGAAGATCCTGGGCTTTTTCTACAAGATCCCCCTGGGCAATATCCTGGGTGACGAGGGCTACTCCATGTTCATGGGGGCCTACAGCATCTATTTCATCTTCTTCACCCTGGCCACCGCGGGTCTCCCCGTGGCCCTGTCCCGCCTGGTGGCGGAGGCGGACGCCAACGGCCGCGCCCGGCAGGAGCAGAAGCTGTTCCGGGTGGCGCTGGCGACCTTCACGGTGCTTGGCCTGCTCTTTGCCTCCATCATGTTCTTCTTCCCCCGCTGGCTTGCCGCCGTGTATCTGGAAAACCCGGACGCCGCGCCCAGCGTGCGGGCCATGGCCCCGGCCATTCTGCTGGTGTGCATGGTCTCCGCCTACCGGGGCTACTGCCAGGGCAACGGCAACATGCTCCCCACCACGGTGGACGAGGTGCTGGAGGTCCTCTTCAAGGTGGTGGCAGGTCTCGTGATCGCCGTTCTGGTGCTGCGGGCCAGGGCCGGCAGGCCGGACGCGCTGCCCATGGGCTCTGCCGGCGCCATCTTCGGCGTCAGCGTGGGCTCGGCGGTGTCCCTGCTCTACATGGTGCTCTACAAGCGCCGGCACTATGATGTGCTGGCCTCCCCCTATACCGCCGGGGTCCGGGATCCCAAGGACGTGCCGGATGACGACGACACCGTGGACTCTGCCCTCACCATCGTCAAAAACATCTTCTCCATCGGCGTCCCCATTGCCCTGGGCGCCTGCATCATGGCCCTGCTCAACAGCGTGGACTCCAAGCTCTGCATGAACCGCCTCCAGAGCGCCGCGGGCTTCAACTATCAGCAGGCCAAGGTGCTCTACGGGGTCTACGGCAAGGCCCAGACCCTGTTCAATCTTCCCGCCGCTTTCATCACGCCCCTCACCATCTCCATCGTGCCGGCCATCTCCTCGGCCCTGGCCAGGGGAGACCGGCTCAGCGCGGGCAAGGTATCCGAGGACTCCATGCGCATCTCCGCGCTGGTGTCCGTGCCCATGGGCGTGGGCCTCGCGGTGCTGGCAAAGCCCATCATGGACACCCTCTATCCCGGCAGTCACCCGGCAGGCCCCGGCCTTCTGGGAGTGATGGGCGTCGCCTCCTTCTTCGTCTGCATCCTGCTGATGGAAAACGCCATTCTGCAGGCCTCCGGCAAGGAGAAGCTCACCATGGTCACGCTGATCGTGGGCGGCCTTGTGAAGATCCTGATCAACTGGTTCCTGGTGGCCAGGCGAGAGATCAACATCTACGGCGCGCCGGTGGGCACGCTGGTGAGCTATCTGGTCATGGCGGTGATGAACTATGTGTTCATGTGGCGCTGCCTCTCCTACCGGCCGCGGCTGCTGCGCTGCTTTGCCGGACCCGTCCTCTCCAGCGCCGTCATGGGCGTGACCGCCTGGGCGGTCTTCGGACTGCTGGCCCGGATCCTGGGCCATGGCCGCTTTGCCACCCTTCTGGCCATGGCTGCCGCCATCCTTGCGGCGGTGGCGGTGTACCTTGCCGCTGCCATTTTCTCCCGTTCCGTGACGAAGGAGGACATGCGTCTGATCCCCGGCGGAGAAAAAATAGCCAAAATCTTGCGTATGCGCTGAAAAAAAGCATCAAAAACCGGAAATACTACTTGATAAACCGCAGCGTTTATGGTAAATTATCCTCGCTGTCTGTCGCAGCGAAAAAAGTGAAAAATGGCCTTGTGCCAAAAGATTCTTAGGAGGAATTATACGATGAATAAAGCAGAACTCGTTACTGCTGTTGCCAAGAAGACCGGCCTGTCCAAGAAGGATTGCGAGCAGGCTGTCAACGCCACTTTTGATGCCATCACCGAGACCCTCGTCGCAGGCGAGAAGGTCCAGCTGGTTGGCTTCGGTGCTTTTGAAGTCAAGGAGCGCGGCGCCCGCATCGGCCGCAACCCCCAGACCAAGGAAGAGATCGAGATCCCCGCGACTCGCGTTGCTTCCTTCAAGATCGGCAAGGCTCTGAAGGACGCCGTTGCCAAGTAAGGGTTCCTTGTGATACAATAACTGCGCGGCTTTAGGCCGCGCAGTTTTTCAATTGTAAAACAAGTTTTGAGATCCACTTTTCTATAAAGGAGAGGATATCGATGCGTCTGGATAAATATTTGAAGGTCTCCCGCCTTATCAAGCGCCGCACCGTGGCCAACGAGGCCTGCGACGGGGAGCGGGTCAATGTCAACGGCCGCCAGGTGAAGGCCAGCTACCAGGTCAAGGAAGGGGACGTGATCGAGGTCGCCTTCGGCAACCGCACCATGCGGGTGGAGGTCACGCAGATCAGCGAGACCGCCAGCAAGGCCGACGCGCCTGCCATGTACAAGGAACTGGACTGAAAGGAATGCCTGATAGAGATCCGGGAAATCATTCCCGAACTTCCTATCAGGCATTCTTTTGTGTCAGACAGATGCGGAGCTTCCGTTCGCCTTGGCCAGATAACGCCGGATGGTCTCCACCATGTGCCGGTTCCGGAAGGCGGCGTCGATCTCCTCCAGATCCACGGTCCGGCCGGAGAGGATCCCCTGGATCAGGACCTCCGCGTACATGACCTCCCGGGTCGTGGGGTCCTTCAGGTAGCTGAGGATGTCCATATTCATCTTCTCGTTGATCCCTTCGATCATGCCTGTGTAAAAGCTGCAGTCCTCGCCGAAAAGCTTTCCGATATCCTCCAGATACTGAAAGCCCGTGACCACGTCCTCCAGGCGCATCAGTCTGCGCTCCTTCGCGACAAGGCTGCCGCCGTTGAGCAGCTTGTCCGCCGTGGTGTTCAATATGTCGCAGAGATCCAGCAGCACCCCGGTGTCAGGGAGAGAGTCGCCGTTTTCCCACTTGGAAACGGCCTGGAAGGAAAGATTCAGCTTCTCCGCCAGCTCCTTCTGGGTAAGACCGGCGGCTTTCCGTAAATTCTGGATATACTGTCCGATTTTTAAGCTGTCCATCATAAATCTCCTCGTTTTTGGTTTTCGTGGCCCACGACTGCATCATACTGCAGAAGGCGCAATTCGTAAATAACGAGAAAATTGAAAAAATTCTATTTGCAGTTGAACTGCGAGACGGAAAAAGATCGGCGCGCCGGCCAGGCGCGCCGATCTTTTTCTGCAGTGTTTCAGTATTCGTAGATGCCGCCGCCGATGAACTCCCGCACCAGGGAGTCGGGGGACACGTCCTCATCCGCAATATCGCCGAAGAGCTGCAGGGCGGGCAGCACCGAGCGCAGCTCGTCAAAGCGCTCCACCCCCTCGGGTACGGAGCGGAAGAGCTTGGTGGCCGTCTCGTTGTACACCGCCAGCTCATAGGGGAGGCTGGTGTCGAACTGGTAATTGGCCTTGTCCTTGAAGGGGGAGATATACAGCTTCTCGCCCCGACGGACGTTGGCCCACATGGCCATGGTCTCCGACGGGTCGCTGCCCCGGAACAGATAGTCCCGCACGGTGCGGCGGACCAGACGGAACCAGGTGGCCTTGAACACCTCCCTGCCCTGGAAGAACACGTTGCTGCGGGCGGAGATGTAGAGCTTGAAGGCCTCCGGATGCTGGTCGGTGATGCTGTCGTTCAGGGCGTGGATGCCCTCGAAGATCACGATCTCGTCCTTCTTGAGCTTGATGGACTTGGAGGGCTCCTGAATGCGCATTTTCCGGGAAAACTCATATTTCGGCACATAGATCCGCTTGCCCTCGCTGAGTTCGGTAAAGTGCCGGTTCATGAGCTCCATGTCCAGGCACAGGGGACTTTCGTAGTCGATGTCCCCCTCCGGGGTGCGGGGGCAGGTGGCCGGGTCCACGGTCTTGAAATAATCGTCCATGGCCACATAGTGGGTGCTCACGCCGTGCTTTTCCAGCGCCTCGGCGATCTTCATGGCGGTGGTGGTCTTGCCGGAACCGGAGGGCCCGGAGAGCAGCACGATGGGGCTGATCTTCTGGTTTTCCAGGATCTTCAGCGCCGCCTGCTCCACCTTCTTGTGGTAGACCGCGTCACACTCCTGGACGAAGCCCTTGGGGTCGGTGACGGTTTTGTAGTTGATCTCGCTCAGCTGAAAAGACATTTACTCCCACTCCTTGTCATAGAATTCCCGGATCTTTTCCTTGTCCGCGCAGGTCTCGTCGATCTTCTGGATATACTCCAAGGGGTATTTCGGCGCCATCAGGCGGATGTTGCGCCCGTCGCCCGGGGCGATCAGCTTGGTGGAGCCGCCTCCGCCCGTGGCGAGGATGCTGCAGAGCTCCTCCATGATGCAGATGTTATACAGGTTTGCAAAGCCCGGCCTGGTCCAGCCCACGTTTTCAAAGCCGCCGGACATGAATTTCTGCCGGTAGAGATAATAGGGCTCGTAGCCCGCCTGCCGCAGCCGTGAGGCCGCCTCGTCCAGCATGGCGCCAACCTCGCCCTCCGAGGGGAGAGGGGAGCCCTCCAGGGTGATGCGGCTGCCTTTTTTCAGGCTCAGGGTGTGCACCGTGATGTTCTCCGCCCCCAGGGAGAGCACCGCGTCCAGGGTGCGGGAGAAGCCCGCGGCATCGTCCCCCGGGAGCCCGGCGATCAGGTCCATGTTCACCGCAAAGCCGCCCACGCGCCGGACCTTTTCCAGCGCCGTCAGGATATCCGCCGCCGTGTGCTTTCTGCCGATGATCTCCAGCACCTTGTCGGACATGGTCTGGGGATTCACGCTGACCCGGTCTACCCCGTGACGGCGCAGCACCCGGAGCTTTTCCTCGGTGATGGTGTCGGGCCGGCCGGCCTCCACGGTGTATTCCCGCAGGGCGCTCAGGTCATATTCCGCCTCCAGCAGGCTGCATACCCGCTCCAGTTCCTCCGGGGAGAGGGTGGTGGGGGTGCCGCCGCCGAAGTAGACGGACACCGGACGCAGTCCCAGCGCCCGGACCTGGGCCGCCGTGGCCCGGATCTCCTGCTCCAGGGCGTCCACAAAGGGGGGGATCAGCTTCATGCTCTTCTCCACCGACTGGCTCACGAAGCTGCAGTAGGCGCAGCGGGTGGGGCAGAAGGGGATACCCACATACAGGCACAGATCCTTCGGACCCAGACTCTCCTGGGCGGCGACGGTGTGGCGGCTGGCGTCCAGGCAAAGCGCGGTCCGCTCGGGGCTGACATCGAATTCTTCCGTGAAGCGGCGGGCGGCCTCTTCTTCCGACAGCCCCTCCCGCAGGAAGCCTGCCAGCAGCTTTCCCGGCCGCACTCCGGTGAGGGCGCCCCACACGGGCTTTTTCCGTCCGGCGCGGAGAGCGGCGCGGTACATGGCGTTTTTGATGAGGCGCTGGGACTTCCGGTCGGTGATCAAATCGTCCGTCAGCTCCCGGTTTTCCGCCGCGGCCCTGCCCCGGAAGCGTCCCGCCCCGGTCTGGAGCAGGCAGCTTGCGGTGGTATAGTGCTGCCCCCGATGCAGGGAGATCTCCATCCGCTCTCCCGCGGGTCTTCCCTCGGGGTAGACGGGCCTCTCCTCCGGGAAGAGGGTCAGCAGCATCTGCTCCACCGCGTACTTATAGCTATGGCCTTTCAGGTATAAGTTCACAATGATTTCTCTCCTGGTTTCGGGATCATGTCCGCCGTTACTGTCAATTTCTTATTATATCAGATACGGGGAAGAAACACAATCTGCAAAAAAAGTATGCGGGAAAAATGAAAAAAATGATCATTTCCTTCAAACTTTTTGTTGTTTTCTGGAAAAAAACATTGTATTATATGTACATATAAGGTAAAGTTGGGGTAAATATCATGTATTGTGTGGGAGAGAAAATCATATACGGGGAGAATGGCGTCTGCACCGTGGAAAAGATTGAGCCCCTGGGCCTGTCCGGCGCGTCCAAGGACAAGCTCTATTATCATCTCAGTCCTCTGATCGGCTCCGGCACCTATTTTACCCCGGTGGATTCCGGTGCCTACATGCGCCCGGTGATGAGCCGGGAGGAGGCCGAGGCGCTGATCGACGCCATGCCCGGCATCGCGCCTGCCATCTGCAACGACAATCGCTTCAACCACGTGGACGCCTACTACAAGGAACTTTTCCGCCAGCACAGCTGTGAGGCGCTGGTCGCCATCGTCAAGGGCCTGCGGACCCGGATGGCCACCCGCAAGACCCGCAGCAGCCGGGCGGAGGCCACCATGAAACGGGCGCGGGACATGCTGCACGGGGAACTCTCCGTGGCCCTGGGCCTGGAGCTTGGCGAGGTGGAAAGCTACATCACCAGCCGCATCGGCGAACAGTCCCTTGACCAGTAAGCGAAAGCAGCCCAGCGCAAAAAAACGGGAACTTTTTCGAAAGTTCCCGTTTTTTGCGCTTTTTTATCGGTGCCTGCGCATATACTCCACCGTCCTGTGCAGCGTCTGGGTGTGCCGGAGCTCCTCCAAATGCCCGGCAAAGTCCAGGTGATAGTGCTCCTGCAGCGCCTGGAGAAGCCTCTCCTGTTCAGCCTGGCGGTGCCGCTCCTCCTCGTCCGTCAGGTCCGCAAAGGAGAGCTGCCGCTCTTCTTCCGCACTCAGATTGTAGAGGCTCACCCCGATGAGCCGCACCGGGGCAGGGTCCAACTGGTCCAGCAGTTTCACCGCCTCCCGGTAAATGGTCACGGCGTCGTCGCAGGCCGGCAGTGCCCGGGAGCGGGTGATGGAGCGCATGTTGGCATAGGTCAGCTTCAGGGAGACCCCTCTGCCGTAGAGGGAGACCCGGCGGGCCCGGCTCTCCACCGAGAGGGACAGCAAAAACAGCACCTCTTTCAGAAATGCGGGGTCCTCCACATCCTCCTGGAAGGTGAGCTCCCGGCCGATGGACTTGGCGTCCTCCGGGCGGTAGGGGGTCACGGGCCGGTGGTCGATGCCGTATGCCACCTGGACGATCCAGCGGCCCTGCTTGCCCAGCAGGCGGATCACGTCCTCCTGCCGCTCCCGCAGCTGACGCACGGTCTCGATCCCGGCGGCGTGAAGCTTCTGCGCCGTCTTTTCTCCCACGGTGTAGAGCACCCGCACGTCCCGGTCCAGGATCAGGTCCACAAAGGCCTGGGGCGTGGGGATCTCAAAATAGCCGTCGGGTTTTTTCTCCTCACTGGCGGTTTTGGCGGCGGTCTTGGAGTAGGCAAGGCCCACCGAGCAGCTCAGCTGCAGTTCCTCCCGGGTCCGGCGCTTGATCTCCCGGGCGATCCGGCGGGCGCCCTCCCAGTCCCCGGCCTGTTCGGTGATGTCCAGGTAGGCCTCATCCAGGGCGATGGCCTCGGAGGCGGAGGCGTAGCTGTCCCAGATCTCATGGAGCTGCCGGGAGACGGCCCGGTACTTGTCAAAGTCCGGGTGCCGGTAGATGCCCCGGGGGCAGAGCCGGTAGGCATCCTTGATGTTCATGCCGGAGCGCACGCCGAAGGGCCGGGCCTCATAGCTGCAGGTGGCCACCACACCCCGCTCGTGGGGGAGAGAGCCGATGATCAGGGGCTTTCCCCGGAGAGAGGGGTCGTCCCGCATCTCCACCGAGGCGTAAAACGCGTCCATATCCACATGCAGGATGATCCGGTCCACGCGCCTGCCTCCTTTCCTGTTGACCTGTCACAAGGGGATTGTATCACCGCCGCGGCGATCCAACAAGAGCCTCTGCCCTGGGGAACGGGAAAACCGCCTTCCGATCCGGAGTCGAAAGGCGGTTTTACGCGTTTGGCGCCGCG
The DNA here is from genome assembly GCA_017447685.1 of Oscillospiraceae bacterium. Lineage (GTDB taxonomy): Bacteria > Bacillota > Clostridia > Oscillospirales > Oscillospiraceae > Limivicinus. The sequence goes on along the minus strand of JAFSMZ010000035.1, from coordinate 63,324 downwards.
GCGGCTCAGTGGCCCACGTGCTCGTGGAGCTCCTCCTCGTCCATGTCCCGGAAATCCTCCGGGTCATAGGCGATGCCGTTGCGGTCGTAGTAGTCCTTCACGGCGGCGCGGACGGCCTGCTCGGCCAGCACGCTGCAGTGGAGCTTGTGCACGGGCAGCCCGTCCAGAGCCTCCACCACGGCCTTGTTGGACAGCTCCAGCGCCTCCTGCACGGTCTTGCCCTTGATGAGCTCGGTGGCCATGGAGCTGGTGGCGATGGCGCTGCCGCAGCCGAAGGTGTTGAACTTCACGTCGGTGATGACCTGGTTTTCGTCGATCTTCAGGTACATGCGCATGATGTCGCCGCACTTGGCGTTGCCCACCTCGCCGACGCCGTCGGCGTCCTCGATCTGCCCCACGTTGCGGGGATTGCGGAAATGGTCCATTACTTTTTCACTATAGAGAGCCATGAGATTACCTCCATTACAAGTTTCTGTATCTCGGGGTACCCCTCCGCTCCAGTGTGCGCACTGGAGCACCTCCCCTTAGGCAGGGGAGGCAAAGAGGAAAAATGATTTCAGATCAGATGCGGGCGCTGGCCCTTCTGCAGTTCGTCCCACACCGGGGACATGCCCCGCAGATACTCCACCACCCGTGGGACGGTGGCGATGATGTGGTCGATCTCCTCCATGCTGTTGTACTCCCCGATGGAGAGGCGCAGGGAGCCGTGGGCCACCTCGTGGGGCAGGCCGATGGCCAGCAGCACGTGGCTGGGGTCCAGGGAGCCGGAGGTGCAGGCGCTGCCGGAGGAGGCGCAGATCCCCGCGTCGTCCAGCATCAGCAGCAGGCTCTCGCCCTCGATGCCCTCAAAGCACATGTTCACCGTGCCGGGAACGTGATGCGTCAGGCTGCCGTTGATCTTGCTGTGGGGGATCTTGCCGAGCTCGGCAAAGAGCTTGTCCCGCATGGGGATGATCTTGGCGGTGTTGGCTTCCATGTTGGCGCAGCTTTCCTCCAGGGCCGCGGCCATGGCCGCGATGCCGGCCACGTTCTCGGTGCCGGCCCGCTTGCCCCGCTCCTGGGCGCCGCCCTCGATGATGTTGGTCAGCACCATGCCCTTGCGGGCGTAGAGGGCGCCGACCCCCTTGGGGGCGTGGAACTTGTGGCCGGAGATGGCCAGCATGTCGATGTTCATGGCCTTCACGTCGATGGGCATGTGGCCCGCGGCCTGCACCGCGTCGCAGTGGAAGGGGATCTTTTTCTCCCGGCAGAGAGCGCCGATCTCCGCGATGGGCTGCACGGTGCCGATCTCGTTGTTGGCAAACATGACGGTGACCAGCGCCGTATCCTCCCGGATGGCGGCCTCCAGGTCCGCCAGACGGACCACCCCGTCCTCGTGCACGTCCAGCAGCGTCACCTCAAAGCCCTCTTTTTCCAGCTTGTTCAGGGTGTGCAGCACGGCGTGGTGCTCGAATTTGGTGGAGATCAGGTGCTTTTTGCCCTTCCGCGCGCCCAGGCGGGCGGCGGAGACGATGGCCTGGTTGTCGGCCTCAGAGCCGCCGGAGGTGAAATAGATCTCTCTGGGCTCGGCGTTGAGGCACTTGGCGATGGTCTCCCTGGCAGCCTGCAGGGCCTCGGCGGCGTTCTGGCCGAAGGAGTAGAGGCTGGAGGGGTTGCCGTACTGCTCCGTCAGGAAGGGCAGCATGGCGTTCAGCGCGGTCTTGGACACGCTGGTGGTGGCGGCGTTGTCGGCATAGACAAACATTTCAATCTTCCTTTCCTTATAGGCTCCCCTGCATAAGGGGAGCTGTCAGCCGTCAGGCTGACTGAGGGGTCGTTATTGCAAGCTATGATCGGGCGGGGGGCTGCTTTTCCACTTCTGGCCGGTGAGCAGGTCCTCCAGCGTAACGGTTTTCAGATAGGCGTTGGTGATCTCGTCCAGCTCCTTCCACATGGGGATGGTCTGGCAGGCGGCGGCCCGGTCGCACTGGATGCTGCCGTCCTTGATGCAGGAGACGGGGGCCAGATTGTCCTCAATGGAGCGCAGGATCTCTTCCACGGTGTAGTCCGCGGGAGACTTCGTCAGCCGGTAGCCGCCTTCCTTGCCCCGGGTGCTCTCCAGCAGCTCCGCCTTTTTGAGGCTTCCTACGATGGCCTCCAGATACTTCATGGAGATCTGCTGCCGCTCGGCTACGGTCTTCAGGGACACAAAGCCGTCCTCCGGGTGCTGGGCCAGGTCCAGCATCACCCGCAGCGCGTAGCGCCCCTTGGAGGTGATATTCAATCCAATTCCCTCCTTTTCACTGGGATTTACAAACTCAATATACCAGAAGCTTGGTAGGAATTAAATAGACAATTTATAAAGAATGTACAGAATCCTGAGGACCATGAAAAAAGCAGCCTTTCGGCTGCTTTTTTCATGCTGAACGCCAATAAGATGAAGACAAAGATTGTCTGATTTCTATTCGAGTTCAGTATCAGACTGTTTTAGCGGTTCATGCCCGGTGGAAGCGGACGCTCGAGAGGATGGCGCTGAGATCCGGGTCCTCTGCCAGCTCGGGCAGGGGCGTGTCGTTGCCCTTGGCCTTGAAGAGCAGGACCTGTACATAGCTGTGGGCGTCTTCCGGGATGGGCAGGCAGAAGGAGAGCGCGTCTCCCTCCAGGTATTTCACCGCGTCCACGCTGCCGTAGCGCACCGGGGCAAAGTCCTGGTGCTTCTCGGCCAGAGAGGCGCAGTGGGCGGCAAAGTCCTCCCCGGGATAGAAGGCGGCGTACTCCAGCTGCAGGCTGAAGTCCTCGCCCTCCAGAATGGCCACATGGGAGTCGCTGGAATAGCTGAGGAAGTTTTCCTCCACCACGGCGAAGCTGAACCTGTCCGCGTCGTAATCCAGGGTCATCTCCACGGTGGAGGCGTTCTGGAAACCGGAAATGAAGCTGTAGCTGCCGGTTTTCAGATTGGCGGGAGCCTTGGCGGGGGCGGGCTTTTTGGCAGGGCCTCCCTTGGCGGGAGCCGCTTTCGCCTCGGGCTTTTTCTTCAGCAGCACCAGGGCGGCGGCGCCGGCGGCGGCCAGGCCCAGTGGCGCCAGGATCGTCCATTTTTTCATGGGATCATCTCCTGTGAGTATTCAGTATGAAACCAGTATAGCCTATCTTTTCCGGTTTGCCAAGGGTCAGTTTTTCTCCAGACGCACCCGGACCTCGCCGGAGAGGACCTTTCGCTCTTCCCCGTTTGCAAGGCGTACCCGGAGGGAGTAGTCCCGCTCCAGATCCAGCACCAGGGCGCGCTCCGGCTCCCTGCCGGGGGAGAGGAGCTCCACCTCCTGGCCCAGCACCAGGGACCGGTCCCGGTAGCCCTCGAAGCAGTCCTGCAGCTGCTCGCCGCCGCAGCAGCGCCAGAGCCGATCCAGGATCCCGGCGGCGAGCCTGCAGCGCAGCTCCGGCAGGCTCCGCTCCGGGAAAACGGCCCCGGCGATGTCCCGCAGCTCCTCCGGAAAGCCGCCGGCGGGCTCCAGGGCGTTCACGCCGATGCCCACCACCGCGTAGCTCAGCTGGCCGTTTTCACAGTCCAGGGAGGCCTCTGTCAAAATGCCGCAGACCTTCTTGCCCGCCATCAGCAGGTCGTTGACCCACTTGATCTCCGCCTTCCGTCCGGAAAGCTCCTCCAGAGTCTCCGCCACGGCCACCGCCGCGCAGGCGGTGATGGCGGTAGCCTCCGACGCCGGCAGGGAAGGGCGCAGCAGCAGGCTCAGGTAAACGCCGCTGTCCTCCGGGGAAAAGAAGCTGCGGCCCATGCGGCCCCGGCCGGCGGTCTGCCGCCCGGCCACCAGGGCAAGCCCGGCGGCTTCGCCCCGGTTGGCCAGCTCCTTGAGGGCCGTGTTGGTGGAACCGATCTCCGCAAAGCAGCGCAGCCGCAGCTCCGGGCAGTTCAGATATTTCCGGATGCCCGCCTCGCTGAGCACGTCGCTTTTGGAGAGCAGCCGATAGCCCCGCCGGGGGGCGGATTCGATGAGATAGCCCTCGCTTCGAAGCTGGTCCACCGCCTTCCACACCGCGGTGCGGCTCAGGTCCAGGCGGGCGGCCAGTTCTTCGCCGGAGATGCTCTCATCCGCGTGGGACCAGAGAAAGTCCAGGACCCGGTCTTTGGTCATGCAGATCTTCCTTTCTGAAGGATGGGATAGAGCCGCCCGGTGAGCAGCGCCGCCAGAGTGAGCTTCACCCCGTCGGGCAGCAGGTAGGGCAGCACGCACCAGCCCAGGGCGGTAGCCACGCTGATGGGGCCGGTGTTTTTGGCATAGAGCAGCACGAACCAGGCCGTGCCGAAGGTGTAGCAGAGAGCCAGACCCAGGACCATCCAAAGGAGCAGCAGGGGGAAGCGGCGGGAGACCTTGTCCGCCAGCAGCCCCGTCACCAGGGCGGTGAAGAGAAAGCCCACCAGATAGCCGCCGGTGACCCCCATCAGCGCCCCGAGGCCGCCCTTGAAGCCGGCAAACACCGGCAAGCCCACGGCGCCCAGCAGCAGATAGACCGCCACAGTCACAAGACCCAGCTTCCAGCCGAAGAGGGCGGCCAGCAGGCACACCGCAAAGGTCTGCAGGGTGAAGGGCACGCCGGTAGGGAGCAGCGCGGGCACGGAGATCCAGGAGCAAATCGCAATCAGGGCGGCGCCCATGGCCGCAAAGGCCATGTCGCGCACGGAAAAAACCTTGTTCTGCATAGAAGGCACCTCACTTGTCTTTTTTCGGCGCTCCCCATTATACCCGCAGAACCGGAAATGTCAACCGAAACAATAAGAATGAGTTAACAATAGCAGCTGCCGTCCCAGTCCGCCAGGAGGACCTCCGCCAGACCTCCGGGCTTTACCAGCCGGGCGGCATCCTCGACCTTCACCCATTCCCAGCCGTCCACCTCGGGACCGGGGGAGGGGCTCTCCTCCGCCAGCACGGCAAGGAAGTTCAGCATCAGGGTCTCGGAGGGGGCGTAATAGTGGCTGCCCAGGAAGCGGGGCGCCAGGGCCGTCATGCCCAGTTCCTCCCGCACCTCCCGGAGAAGGGCTTCCTCGGCGGTCTCCCCCTTGTCCACATAGCCCGCCACCAGCACCGGGTCAGGCTCGCCGTACTGCCGGATCAGCAGCATGTGTTTGCCGCTTTTGTCCAGCAAAATGCCGCTGACGGCGCAGCTGAACAGGGGAAAGCGCCAGTCCGCACAGCCCTCGCACCAGGCCGTTGGCGGCTCTGTGGGGTGGGGGCGCAGCCGCAGCGGCATTCCGCAGACGGGGCAATAGTTCAGTATCATACCCTTCCTCCCGCCTCAGCTCTCCAGCATCAGGCGCAGGATCTCCCGATCCGTCTCCCGCATGCCGTCCCGGGCCAGGCGGCCCACGTTGGCGATGGTGTTCTCCACGCCCTTTTTCACGATGCCGTCTCCGCCGTAGAACTGGTTGCCGTCCCGGAACATGCTGAGCCCCAGCAGACCGGCGTCCACCGCGGCGGCGATCTTGGCGGCGCAGCTGGCCTTGGCCCCGTCGCAGACGATGCCGGAGGTGACGGCCACGGCGTTCACCACCGTGTGGGCGATCTCCCGCAGACGGCCGCCCTGGAGCCAGGCGATGCCCGCCCCGGCGCCGCAGCCGGCGCTGACCGCGCCGCAGTAGGCGGAGAGGCGGCCGATGCCGGTTTTCAGGTGGATGGTGATGAGGTTCGACACCAGCAGCGCACGCAGCAGCTCCTCATGGCTCTTGCCCGTCTCCCGGGCATAGACGATCACGGGGACGCTGGCGGTGATGCCCTGGTTGCCGCTGCCGGAATTGATGACCACCGGCAGCTCGCAGCCGCTCATCCTGGCGTCACTGGCCGCAGCGGCATAGGCGCGCATCTTGTAGTCCAGGCAGTCCTCATGTCCCCGGAGCAGGGTCTTGCCGATGTTGGCCCCGTAGGGATGGCGCAGACCCTCCTCCGCGATGGCCATGTTGCAGGCGATCTGCCGTTCCAGCAGGGGAGCGACGGGGGCGAGGTCCGCATGCTCGGCATAGTCCGCGATCCGCTCCACGGTGAGGACGCTCCGATCCGTTTCACTGCCTTTGGGCTCGTCCAGGGGCTCCTCCAGCAGGGTTTGGTCGTTGCGGCGCAGGCAAACCAGATTGGTGTGGTGCCCCGCGATGCGCACGAAGGCGCTGTCCTCCCCGGCGAAGGCGCTGATCATGATGTCAAAGATATGGGGCGTATCCGCAAAGCGGACCTCCACGGGGATGCGCTCCAGGGCCGGGGCCAGGGTTTCGATCTGCTCCGGCGCGGCCCGGGAGAGGACCTCCAGCTCCGCCCCGGCGTCCCCGATGAGGGCCCCGGCGAGAGCGGCGGCCCGGATGCCCCGGAGACCGCCAGTGTGGGGGACCACCACGCTTTTCACGTTTTTCAGGATGTTGCCGCTGACCTCCACCAGCAGCCGCTCCGGCTCCCGGGCCAGCAGCGCCCGGGCTTTTGCGGCGGCATAGGCGATGGAGACCGGCTCTGTGCAGCCGGTGGCGGGGATCAGTTCCTCCGCCAGGATCTGCTGGATCCGGCGGCAGACTTGCTCTTCCATGACAGCTTCCTCCCGAACAAAAATCGATTTGCGAGATTGCTTTCAGGAGACAGAACAGAGACGCGGGCGAGGGAATGCTTTTTCGTCTCCATTTTAGCACAGAGCCAAGCTGCTCACAACAAAAAAAGAAGCTGCCGGAGCAGCTTCTTTTTTGTAAGTTGTTTGCTTGGATCAGACGGCCAGGAAGAACTTCACCAGGAAGATCAGGCTCAGCACGTAGGTCAGGACGGAAACATCCTTGGCCTTGCCGGTGACGAGCTTGATGATGGTGTAGCTGATCAGGGCCAGGCCGATGCCGTGGCCGATGGAGCCGGAGATGGGCATGCCGATGAGCATGATGGCCACCGGCAGCATCTGGGTGATGTCCTCAAAGTCGATCTGCTTGAGGTTGGCCAGCATCAGGATGCCAACGTAGATCAGAGCGGAAGAGGTGGCGGCGGCGGGGATGATGGCGGCGATGGGGGCGATGAACATGCACAGCAGGAACAGGATGCCGGCAGTCAGGGCGGTGAGGCCGGTGCGGCCGCCGGCTTCCACGCCGGAGGCGGATTCCACGAAGGTGGTGACGGTGGAGGTGCCGGTGAGGGAGCCGGTCACGGTGCCGATGGCGTCGGACAGAAGGGCTTCCCGCATCTGAGGCATGTTGCCGTCCTTGTCCAGCATCTTGGCCCGGGAGGCGGTGCCCACCAGGGTGCCGATGGTATCGAACATGTCGATGATGCAGAAGGTGATGACCAGGGTGATGATGGTGAACCAGCCGATGTTGGCAACGCCGGCGAAGTTCAGCTTGAAGAGGGTGGTCTCGGCCATGTCGGCGAAGGGAGGCACGAAGGAAGCGGTCTTCAGGCTCTCAAAGGGATTGGAGTGCAGGAAGATCGCCTGGCCGGCCCAGTGCAGCACGGAGGCGGCCAGCATGCCGTAGAGCACGGAGCCCTTGACCTTCTTGTGGTTCAGGGCCACGATGACGAACAGACCGAAGAACATGGTGACCACGGCCAGGATCATCTGGGGGTACACGGAGCCCATGGTCTCCTTGGCGTAGGTGGCGGTCAGGGCGCCGAAGAAGTCGCGCATGGCGAAGAAGGGGCCGCCGTTCTCACCGTAGAGGGAGACGTTGGAGCCAAGGCCGATGTTCATCAGCATCAGGCCGATAGCGGGGCCGATGCCCAGACGAACGCCGAGAGGAATGGCCTCCACGATCTTCTCGCGGATATTGAAGATGGACAGGATGATGAACACGACGCCTTCGATGAAGATGATGACCAGAGCGGTCTGGAAGGCTTCGGTGTAGCTCATCTCCGCGCCGCGCAGAGCGGCCAGGGAGACGATGTTGGCCACGACCACGGCAAAGAAGCTGTTCAGGCCCATGCCGGGAGCCATGCAGAAGGGCTTGTTGGCCAGGAAGGCCATGCAGATGGTGCCGATGGCGGAAGCGATGCAGGTGGCGAGGAACACGCCGTTCCACAGGGGGCTGCCCACGGCGAAGTTGGTGAGCAGGTTGGGGTTCAGGGCGATGATGTAGGCCATGGTCATAAAGGTGGTCAGGCCAGCGATGATCTCCGTGCGAACGTTGGTGCCGTTCTTTTTCAGCTGAAAGATCTTCTCCATTTTTTCCTCCTAAGAAATTCTCTTTCTCTCACTTGTTTGACCCGGGAAACAGCGGGGGTCCCGGAAAAACACTTTTTTATTTTAGAAAAACCGGGGTCAAAAATCAATTAGGAGAAACAACAAAAATCGGCGCGAAAAAGCTTTGACCCTTATGAAATCTTGTGCTATCATACAGCAAAACCCAACAATACCGGGTCGGACCCGCGGAGAGGAGGCGTCATGGGGAAAAAAGAGAAGAGTCCTGCCAGGCAGGCTCTGTCGAGACTGCTGCCGCCCCTGGGACAGCGCATCGTGAAGACCGCCGTGGCGGTGTTCCTCTGCCTGCTCTACTACTGGCTCCGGGGCTACCGGGGCATGAACATGAACACCGAGGCCGGCATCACCGCCATCATCTGCATGCAGCCCTATCTGCATGACACCCGGGACTTTGCCGTGAGCCGCCTGACCGGCACCCTCATCGGCTCCTTCTGGGGCCTGCTTCTGCTGCTGGTGCTGCTGGCCGCGCCGGAGCTGGAAAACCATCTGTTCCTTGTGTATACCATGATGGGCCTTGGCGTTCTGGCCTCCCTCTACACAGCGGTGCTGCTGCGCCGGGCGGACGCCTCGGGCCTTGCCGCCATCGTGTTTCTCTGCATCGTCATCGCCTTCCCGGAGATCGAAGAACCCCTGCGCCAGGCGGGGGACCGGATCTTCGGCGTGCTGCTGGGGACGGGCGTCGCCATCGGGGTGAACACCTTCCGCCTGCCGAGAAGCAAGAACCGGGAGGCTGTGTTTTTCGTCCGCGCCCGGGACCTGGCGCCGGACCGCTTCTCCCAGATCCCCTCCGCAGCCCTCTACCGACTCAACTATCTCTGCCAGGACGGGGCCAGAATCTGCCTCATGTCCGAGCACGCGCCGGCCTTCTTCACCCTGCAGATGAGCCAGACCGTGTTCAGCGTGCCGCTGGTGGTCATGGGCGGAGCGGCGATCTATGATCTGAACGAGCAGACCTATCTCTATACCGAGAATATCCGACCCCAGGATTCCCGCCGGATGCGGGAGTATCTGGACCGTATGGGGCTGAGCTACTTTATCTACACGGTCCACAGCCACCGGACCTGCATCTTCCACAGCGGGGACATGCGGGAGGAGGAACGGGTGATCTACAAGCGGATGAAGCGCTCCCCTTACCGGGATTACCTGGACGAGGGGGACTTCCCAGAGGAAGAGATCGTCTATCTCAAGGTCATCGGCACCGATCAGGAGACCGCGCGCTGGCTGGCAACGCTGCAGGGCTTCCTGCACAGCCGCCACCTGCGGGGCGTCATCCGCCGGGAGGCCGGCACCAGCGGCATCAGCGCCCTGTATATCTACTCCGCCCGGGTCAGCGTGAAGCTGGCGGAAAACAAGGTGATGGCCCTGCTCCGGAAGGAGGATCCCAAGCTTCAGCCGGTGGAGGTCTTCCTGGACCGGCCCTACCAGTCCGAGCATGACGCCATGCAGCTGCTGCACCGGCTGGGAAATCTCTATGAGCCGCTGCGCCTGCCCTGGAAGAAGCAAAAGTAAGAAAGACGCCTCGGCGCGGCCCTGTCGGATGACAGAGCCTGGCCGAGGCGTTTTTCTGTTTGCCGGAACGGCATGCAGGTGGTATAATAGCAAATAAGTTCTGCGGGACAGGCTTGCAGATGGGGAAAGGGAGGTGCGTGCCTTGGAAGCTGTTCACATCAAGATACACGGGATCGTCCAGGGCGTGGGCTTTCGGCCCTTCGTGCACCGGCTGGTGCGGGAGTACGGCCTGGCGGGCTCCATCCGCAATACCTCCTCCGGCGTGGAGCTGGAGCTGGAAGGGGAGCGGAGCGCGCTGGAGGCCTTTGTGCGCTCCCTGCCGGAGAGGGCGCCCAGACTTGCCCTGATCGAGCAGATCGAGACGGAATACGGCCTTCCCCCACGGGGAGTAACGGGCTTTCAGATCCTCCGCAGCCACGCGGAGGAAAAGCGCAACACCCTGGTCTCCCCGGATATCGGGATCTGCGAAGACTGCAGAAGGGAGCTGCTGGATCCCAAGGACCGGCGCTGGCGCTATCCCTTCATCAACTGCACCAACTGCGGGCCCCGCTTTACCATCATCCGGGACCTGCCCTATGACCGGGCCCTGACCTCCATGGGCCGCTTTCCCATGTGTCCGGACTGCGAGAGGGAATACCACGACATCGAAAACCGCCGCTACCACGCCCAGCCGGACGCCTGCCCGGTCTGCGGCCCCAGGGTCTTCTTCCTGAACGGGGAGGGGCGGGAAGTCCCCGGAGACCCCATCGAGACGGCCCGGGCCTGGCTGAAGGCGGGAAAGATCCTGGCGGTCAAGGGCCTGGGGGGCGTTCATCTGGCCTGTCTCGCCGACCGGAGCGATCTGGTGCGGGAGCTGCGCCGCCGCAAGGAGCGGGACGAAAAGCCCTTTGCCCTCATGTGCCGGGATGTGCGGGCGGCGGAAAAGCTCTGCTTCGTCTCCGCAAAGGAGCGGGAGCTGCTGGAGAGCTTCCACAAGCCCATCGTGCTGCTGCGGCGGCGGGACAGGGGCCCCTCGCCCCTCACGGAAAACGGCTGGCTCGGCGTGATGCTGCCCTATACGCCCCTGCATGTACTGCTCTTCGGCGAAGATCTGGAGGCCCTGGTGATGACCTCGGCCAACCTCTCCGATACGCCCATCGTCTATCAAAATGAGGAGGCGCTGGAGCGGCTGCGCGGCATCGCCGACGGCTTCCTCCTCCACGACCGGGACATCCAGACCCGCTGCGACGATTCCCTCTGCTGGGAGCGGGCGGGAAAGGAATACTTCGTCCGTCGGAGCCGGGGCTATGTGCCCTTCCCGGTGCGCGTCCCGGGAAGCAGGGGCGGGATCCTGGCCTGCGGCGCGGAGCAGAAGGCCAGCTTCTGCCTCTCCCGGGGAGAATATCTCTTTCCCAGCCAGCACATCGGCGATCTGAAAAACGCCGAGACCCTGGCGCATTACGAACAGCAGATCGTCCATTTTGAGCGTCTCTTCGATACCAGACCCGAGCTTCTGGTCTGCGACAGGCACCCGGACTATCTCTCCACCGCCTATGCCCTGCAGCGGGGAGAGAAAGAGGGGATTCCGGTGCTGCAGGTGCAGCACCACCACGCCCACATGGCCTCCTGTATGGCGGATAACGGCCTCAGCGCTCCGGTGATCGGCCTCATCTGGGACGGGGTGGGCTACGGGGAGGACGGCAGCGCCTGGGGCGGTGAGTGCCTCATCGGCGATTACCGGAGCTTTCGGCGCTTCGGAAGCCTGCGGCCCATCCCCCTCATCGGCGGGGACCGGGCGGTGAAGGAGATCTCCCGCGTGGGCTTTGCCCTGCTGCGGGACGCCGGCTGCGATACCCGCGGCGTCGAAAACGCCCTGTTTTTTGAAACCATGCTGCAGCGGGGACTCAACTGCCCTCTGTCTACCGGTATGGGCCGACTCTTTGACGGCGCCGCCGCCATCCTGGGCATCCGGGAGACGGTGAGCTACGAGGGGCAGGGCGCCGTGCTGCTGGAAGCGGCGGCGGAGGCAGACGAAACGGGCCTCTATCCCGTCACCCTCTCCGGAAGCCCCCTGCGCTTTGACTGGCGGGACATGGTCCGCGCCATGGTGCGGGAGCGGGACGCGCGCGTTTCCACAGGCCGCATCGCCGCCCGCTTTATGAACACCCTGGTTGAAATGGCCGTGGAGATGGCCCTTGCCGCTTCCCGGGAGAGCGGGATCCGGGACGTGGTGCTCTCCGGCGGCAGCTTCCAGAACCAGTATCTTTTGAACCGGCTCCCCGCTGCCCTGGAGCGGGCGGGGCTTCGTCCCCGGACCCATCAAAGAGTCTCCTGCAACGACGAGGGACTGAGCCTGGGTCAGGTGATGATCGGGGAGCATTCTTTTGAGATTTGAGAAGCACGTTCCGGTTTGGTGCGCGGAAACAGAAAAGGGGTTGTGAAAAACGCAGTTTTTTCACAGCCCCATTTTATTCCTGACTTTAGCCGCACAATGGAAGAAGCGCTGTTTGTTTGCTATTTTCCCTATTGTGAGTAAAATCGTGCTTTTTTGTGGCAGAAACAGACTGTCAAATTTGAACTACCAAGAGGATTCCACCCCGTCGAGAGAGGAACAAATCAGGGAAAAACGCTTGCTTTCCATAGTACTGTGTGGTAAATTAATGCTGTTAAAGTGTTAACATATGCGCTCTGTACCCACGGGGCGCAGGGAAGGATTCGGAATGTGCCTGGCGGTACCGCTGAAATTGATCGAGATCCACGGAAATGACGCTGTGGGCGAGGCCATGGGCATGCAGCGCAAGCTCCGGGTGGACTTTATCCCCCAGCCTAAGATCGGCGATTACGTCATCGTCCACGCGGGTTTTGCCATCGAGCGGCTGCCCGAGGAGCAGGCGCTGGAGGATCTGGAGACTTGGGAGGAGCTGGACGATGCGCTCCGCTGAAGAGATCCTGCGGGCCATCCGGGAGCTGAAGCCGGAGCCGGTGAAGCTCATGGAGGTCTGCGGCACCCACACCATGGCCATTGCCAAAGCCGGGATCAAAAGCCTGCTGCCCGAGGGCGTGGAGCTTCTCAGCGGGCCGGGCTGCCCGGTCTGCGTCACCCCGGCGGAGGTCATCGACCAGATCCTGGACCTCAGCATGGAGCCGGGCGTGATCCTCACAAGCTACGGCGACATGCTGCGCGTCCCCGGAAGCTGCCCGGGGGACAGCCTGCTCCGCCGCCGGGCTCTGGGCGCCCGGGTGGAGATCGTTTATTCTCCCATGGACGCCATCGAGATCGCAAAGCAAAACCCTCGCAAGGAAGTGGTCTTCCTGGGCGTGGGCTTTGAGACCACCGCCCCCGGCACCGCCGCCGCGGCCCTCTCGGCAAGGGAACAGGGGGTAAAAAACTTCTCCGTCTGGTCCATGCTGAAGCTGGTGGAGCCTGCGCTGCGGACCCTGATGGCCATGGAGGATTTTCAGATCCGGGGCTTTCTGTGCCCGGGCCATGTGGCCACCATCATCGGGGAAAAGGGCTTTCGCTTCCTGCCGGAGGAATACGGCATGCCCGCCGTCATCTCCGGCTTTGAGCCGGAGGATATCCTGCTCTCTGTCTACGGCCTTTTAAAGCAGATCCGGGAGGGCAAACCCCGGGTTCAGAACGAATATAAGCGTGCCGTGGCCGAAAACGGCAATGTATTGGCCCAGCGGATGCTGGAGCGTGCCTTCGAAGCCCGGACCGATCTGTGGCGGGGCCTTGGAAGCATTGAAAAGAGCGGCCTCGGCCTTCGGGAGGAACTGCGGGAGCTGGACGCCCAGCGGCGCTTCGGCCTGACGGAGCTTCCCCCGCCCAAGCCCACGGCCTGCCGCTGCGGGGATGTGATCACCGGGCGCATGGGACCCAAGGGCTGCCCGCTCTTCGGAAAGCGCTGCACGCCGGAGGACCCGGTGGGGCCCTGCATGGTCTCCTCCGAGGGCGCCTGCGCCGCGGCGTATAAGTATCAGACGATTTGAAGGAGAAAGTGAAAAGTGAAAAGTGAAAAGTGAATAGTTGCGGAATCACGCCTTCAGCGTGATGGATTTCAATTCTTTCGCGAAGCGGACACAATAACTCTTCACTCTTCACTCTTCGCTCTTCACTCACATCACGATGGACGAGATCATAACTCTTGATTACGGCAGCGGGGGGAAGAAGACCTCCCGGCTGATCGAAGAGAGCATTTTGCATGCTTTCGATAACCCGGCGCTCCGGGCGCTGGGAGACGGGGCCGTGCTCCCCGGAGGAGAACAGCTGGTCTTCTCCACCGACAGCTTTGTGGTGAGCCCCCTGTTTTTCCCCGGCGGCGATATCGGAAAGCTCTCCGTCTGCGGCACGGTGAACGACATTGCCATGTGCGGCGGAAAGCCTTTGTATCTGAGCTGCGCTTTGATCCTGGAGGAGGGCCTGCCCCGAGCGGACCTGGAAAAGATCCTCGCCTCCATGGCCGAGACGGCGAAGAAAACCGGCGTGGAGATCGTCACCGGCGACACCAAGGTGGTGGAAAAGGGCCGGGGCGATGGGGTCTATATCAACACCGCCGGCATCGGCGTGCTGCGGCATCCGGGCCTTGGCCCGGAGCAGCTCCGGGAGGGGGACGCCGTGCTGGTGTCCGGCACCGTGGGGGACCACGGCACCGCCGTGATGCTGGCAAGAAACGGCCTGGCCCAGGGCGAGCTCCGCTCCGACTGCGCGCCGCTGAACGAGCTTGCGGAGCGGCTGCTGCAGGCCGTGCCGGAGACCAGGGTCCTGCGGGATCCCACCCGGGGCGGCGTGGCCACCACTCTGAACGAATTTATCGAGGGCGGGACCTTGGGCATCGAGCTGGAGGAGAGGGCCATCCCCGTCCGCCCCGCGGTGCAGGCCGCCTGCGAGCTGCTGGGCCTGGATCCCCTCTATTGTGCCAATGAGGGCAAGCTCCTGGCGGTGGTCCCGGCAGAAAAGGCGGAGGAAGCTCTCGCCGTCCTGCGCAGCCTTCCCGAGGGGGAAAACGCGGCCAGGATCGGCTTTGTCACGGCGGCGACCCCCGGCAAGCTCACGCTCCGCACGCCCCTCGGCGGCCGACGGGTGCTCCAGAAGCTCACCGGCGCCCAGCTGCCCAGAATCTGTTAGCAAAACCCCTTCATATACAGTCAGCAAAAATTTTGGATCATAGAGAGGTGAAGAACTTGCAGCAGGAGTACAAACGGATCGACATTACCAAAGACCAGATCGTACCCATTGCCGAGCGGATGCGGAAAAACGGCGTGTACCTGGTGATGATCCATGCCTTCCTGAACAAAGAGGGGAAGATGGACATCTCATGGGACTACGCGGTGGACCCGATCGTGGAGTCCTATCATGTGGTGGGCGAGACGACCGTGCCCTCCATCGGCGAGATCTACGACGAGGCCGCCCGCTGGCCCGAACGGGAGCTGAACGAGCTGTTCGACATCACCTTTGAGGGACTGGACGTGTCCAAGCGGCTCTTCCTGCCGGAGGACATGCTGGAAACCCAGGGCAAGGGACAGATCATGGTCACCCCGCTCAGCGAGCTGGTGGAGAAGAACCAGAAGAAAGAGGAGGGAAGTGTATGAGCTATATCGTACCCATCGGGCCGTACCATCCCGCATTGGAAGAACCCATCCACGCGCGCCTCATCACCGAGGGTGAGGTCATCAAGGACGCCGAGGTCTTTGTAGGCTACAACCACCGCGGCATCGAGAAGCTGGCTACAGAGCGCAACGCCATCCAGACCCTGGTGCTGGTGGAGCGGGTCTGCGGCATCTGCTCCCACTCCCACGCCTTTACCTACGCCATGGCGGTGGAGAAGATCAACGGCATCGAGGTGCCCCGGCGCGGCGACTATATCCGCGTCATCACCGCGGAGCTGGAGCGGCTCCACTCCCACTTCCTGTGGCTGGGCATTGCCTGCCACATCATCGGCCACGACAGCATGTTCATGCACATCTGGGACGAGCGTGAGCTGGTGATGGACATCCTGGAGAAGATGACCGGCAACCGTGTCAACTATGCCATGGTCACCATCGGCGGCAGCCGCCGGGACATCAGCGACGAGCTTCGCCGCGAGATCCTGGACGCCTGCGACAAGCTGAAGGCCCCTCTGGACCGCATCACCGAGATCGCCCTCACCGACAAGACCATCGCCATGCGCACCAAGGGCGTGGGCGTTCTGAAGAAGGAAGACGCCCTGCGCCTTGGCGCCATCGGCCCCCATGCCCGCGCCTCCGGCGTGGATGTGGACGTTCGCCGGGATGCTCCCTACTCCGCTTACAACGAGTTTGAGTTTGGTGTTCCCGTGGTGGAGAGCGGCGACGTGTTCGCCCGCGTGGTGGTCCGCGCCCTGGAGTGCTATGAGAGCATCAAGATCCTCCGTCAGGCGCTGGAGAATCTGCCGGAAGGCCCCATCAACCTGGGCAACAAGCTCATCAAAATCAAGGAAGGCCAGGCTGTGGCCCGTCACGAGGCGCCCCGCGGCCAGCTGAGCCACATGGTAGTGGGCAACGGGACCCTCAACAACCACCGGATCTCCGTCCACGTGCCCAGCTTCAAGAACACGCCCACCATCCCCTTCATGCTGCGGGGCAACACCGTGGCGGACGCGGGACTCATCATCGCCAGCATCGACCCCTGCTTCAGCTGCCTGGACCGCTGATGCACGAGCTGGCCTTGACCGAGGGGATCCTGGAGATCGTCCGGGCCGAGGCCGAGAAAAACGGCTTTTCCCGGGTGCTGGAGATCACCCTCAAAGTGGGCGAGTATTCCGGGGTCATCCCGGAATGCCTGCTGGAATTCTTCCCCATCGCCTCCAAGGGGACGAAGGCAGAGGGAGCGGTGCTGAACATTCAGCCGGTGCCGGCCTCCTTCCGCTGCCTGGCCTGCCATTACACGGGCCCCATCCCGACGCGCACCGCCTGCTGCCCCGACTGCGGCAGCACGGCCATCCGCATGGTGGCGGGGAGAGAATTCTACGTGGAAAACCTGAAAGTGGAATAGTATTGAGTTTTGAGATTTGAGTTTTGAGAGAAGGGAGCCTGCGAACTTCTTTCAAAAACGAAAGGAGAGGATTTTCCTTGCAAAAGACGACATTCCCTGCCGTCGTTGCGACCTTTGTGGTGAGCTTCGCCTTCTGGGTGCTGCTGACCTGGTCGTTCACGGTGCAGGAGCTGATCGTGGGAGCTGTGGTGAGCCTGGGGGTGGCGCTGTTCTCGGCCCGATTCTTCATCCATGAGAAGGCCTTCTGGCTCTGCAATCCCGCCAAGTTCTTCAGCGGGCTGTTCTACTGGCTGTGCATCTTCCCGGTGGAGCTGGTGAAGGCCAATGTGGACATGGCAAAGCGCTGCTTCGGCGGCTGCAAAAAGATCAATCCGGGCATCGTGAAGGTCCCGGTGGATCTGAAGAGCGACTACGGCCAGGCGGCTCTGGCCAACTCCATCACCCTGACCCCGGGCACCATCACCATGGACATCACCGAGGAAGAGGGACAGACCTACTACTACATCCATTGGATCGACGTCACCGCCCCCAGCGGAAAAGAGGCGGGCGACGCCATCAAGGGCACCCTGGAAAAAGGCTTAAGGAGGGTTTGGGAATGAGTGATCTGCTGATTTTTGCCATCGCCTTCGCCATCCTGGCCGCCCTGACCCTGATCCGGCTGGCCAAGGGACCCACCGCGGCGGACCGCATGGTGGCCGGCGACAGCGCCGACATCCTGATCTGCGTGGCCCTGGTGCTCTTCTCCCTGTTTTCCGGACGAGGCATCTATCTGGACATCGCCCTGGTGGCTGCGCTCTTCGGCGTGATCGACACCATGCTGGTGGGCCGCTACCTGGAGAAAGAAAGGGGGCAGGACAAATGACGGCGCTTCGTATTGTGATCGACGTGCTGATCGGAATCAGCGCGATCTTTGCCCTGGCCGGCACCATCGGCATCCTGAAAATGCCCGATACCTTCAGCCGTATGCAGGCCAGCACCTGCATTCCCACGCTGGGCACCATCTGCGCGCTGCTGGGCGCTCTGCTTTACGCCATCTTCTTTAAGAACGGCGACGCGGGCTCCGCTGTGAAAATCGGCGTGATCTGCCTGCTGATCCTGGTCACCAACCCCCTGGGCTCCCACGCCATCGCCAAGGGCGCCTACAAGGCGGGCGTACGGCCGGAGAAGAAGATGGAAGTTGACGATTTGGGGAGGGATCTCTATGACTGAACTGATCACGATCCTCAACATACTGGTGATCCTGGGCATGGTGGTCACGGCGATCCTGGCGGTGCATCTGGAGAATCTCCTGTCTGCGGTCATCGCCCTGGCAGTGACCGGCGGCTTCGCCGCGGCGGAATTTCTGATCCTGCACGCGCCTGACGTGGCCATCTCCGAGGCGGCCGTCGGCGCCGCCCTGGTCCCGCTGATCTTCATCGTCACCCTGCGGAAAATCAAAGGAGGGGACGGGAAATGAAGAAATTTCTGACTTGGGTCTCTCTGGGCATCCTGCTGGTGGCCCTGGTTGCGGCCAGCCTCAGCATGGGCCAGCTGCCCCCCACCTACGACGGCAGCAAGGCCACCGTCCCTGTGGCGGAGCTTCAGAAAAACCCCGAGAGCTATGACGACTCCACGGCCGACGGAGCCGCTGCCGCCATCGTGCAGCAGAACCTGGCCAAGACCCACGCGGTCAACGACGTGACCAGCATCGTCTTCGACTTCCGTGGTTATGATACCATGGGCGAGGCCTTTATCCTGATCACCGCCGTGGCCGGCAGCGCGGTCATCCTCTTTACCAAGAAAGTGGGAAAGGAGGAAGAGAAATGAACGACAAGATCAAAGTCAAAAACGTCATTCTCCGCAGCGGCGGAGACAGTCTCCTTCCCCTGATGCTGGTGTACATGATGTACATCATCCTTCACGGACACCTGAGCCCCGGCGGCGGCTTCCAGGGCGGCGTGCTGATGGTGGCGGCGGTCACGATCCTGTATCTGGGCCACGGCTATGAGAGCACCACCCGCGCCCTCAGCGCGCATCTGCTCCACGGCACCGAGGGCTTTGCCTCCGTGATGTATGTGGCGCTGGCCCTGCTGGGCGTGTGCGCAGGCGCGCAGTTCTGCGAGAACATCCTGTATCAGCACGGCGCTGTTGGCGATCTCTACAGCTCCGGCACCATCTTCTGGATGAACCTGACCGTGGGCGTGAAGGTGCTGACCGGCGTTGGCTCCATCGCCCTGCTGATGCTGGGCCTGGTCAACGAGCGCGCTGCGCAGGACGAGAAAGGATGAGGTGAAAGACATGATCACATTGAACTATATCGCATCCTTCTTCCTCATCGTGCTGGGTCTGTACTGCATTGTGATGAAGTACAATCTGGTGAAAACGGTGATCGGCCTGAGCATCATGGACTACGGCGTGAACCTGCTGATCATCACCATCGGCTACAATCCCGGCGCTACCGCCCCCATCTTCACCCAGGGCGAGCTCCAGGCCGCAAGCTATTTTGTGGACCCCATCCCCCAGGCCCTGACCCTGACCAGCATCGTTATCGGCGCCTGCGTTACGGCCATGTCCCTTTCCCTGGTGATGAAGCTCAAGGACATGTACGGTACCCTGGATACCCGTGAGATAAGGAGGCTGAGAGGATGAACTTTCTGAATCCGCAGCATTTCCCGATCTTTGCCATCATGCTCTACTTCCTGGGAGCCTTCCTCATCGTGCTCTTCGGGAAGAATCGCACGGTGCGCAACTGCATCGCGTTTCTGGCCACCGGCCTTGCGCTGACGCTGATGATCCTGCTGGTCAAGCCCATCATGATCGACGGCGGCATCATCGCCTACTGGATGGGCAGCCGGGTCCCCGCCGGCGGCTATGCCATCGGCATTGCCCTGGAGGTGGACGCCCTGGGCCTGTTCTTCGGCCTGCTCATCGCAACGGCGGTGTTCGTCTCCTGCCTCTACTCCTTCTCCTACATGAGCGAGGATGACAACGAGCCCCAGTACTACACCCTGTTCCTGATGCTCTGCGGCGGCGTTATGGGTCTGGTCCTCTCCGGTGACCTCTTCAACATGTTCATCATGGTGGAGATCCTGACCTTCGCCGCGGTGGCCCTCACGGCCTTCCGCAACCGGGTCACCGGCGCGCTGGAAGCCGCCTTCAAGTACCTGGTGGTGGGCTGCATCGGCTCCACCTGCATCCTGGCCGGCACCATCATCCTGTACCAGCAGGCCCACACCCTGAACCTGGCGCAGCTGGCCACCATCATCCCGCTCTGCAAGGGCACCAACATCTCCATCGCCTTCGCGCTGCTGTTCATCGGCTTCTGCACCAAGGCCTTCATCGTGCCCTTCCATCCCCTGGCGGCGGACGCCCACGGCGCGGCTCCCGCGCCCGTGTCGGTGCTGATCTCCGGCGTGCTCACCAAGAGCGGCATCTACGGCATCATCCGTCTGGCCTACTTCCTGTTCCAGACCATGAACCTGGGCACCGTGCAGTTCTGGCTGGTGTTCCTGGGCTCTGTCAGCATGTTCGTGTGCGTGACCATGGCCCTGGCCCAGCATGACTTCAAGCGTCTGCTGGCCTTCCACTCCATCTCCCAGATCGGCTATGTGCTCACGGCCATCGGCCTCTGCACCGCCCTGGGCGCCTCGGCCGGCCTCTACCACGCCATGAACCACACCCTGTTCAAGGGCCTGCTGTTCCTTACCGCCGGCGCCGTTCTCCACGAGACCGGCACCACGGACCTGGGCAAGCTTGGCGGCCTCTCCAAGAAGATGCCCCACACCACGGTGCTCTTCCTCATCGGCGCGGCCTCCATCAGCGGCATCCCGCCCTTCAACGGCTTCGCCTCCAAGTGGCTCATCTACCAGGCCACCTATGAGAAGGCCGCGGAGACCGGCAACATCGGCTTTGCCTTTGTGACCATCGTGGCTCTGGTGACCTCCACCCTGACCCTGGCCTCCTTCGTGAAGGTGACCCAGTCCGTCTTCTTCGGACAGCTGCCCAAGGAGTGCGAGAACGCCAAGGAAGTGTCCTTCGGCATGCGTTTTGCCATGGGCATCCTGGCCCTGCTCAGCACCCTCACCGGCCTCTTCCCCGACCTGGTCCAGAAGTATCTGACCGCTCCCGCGGCCAAGACCCTCTTCCACGTGACCAATTACATCAACGCCATGATGGGCGAGGGCTATGCCCAGTCCGCCATGGGCGCCAGCGCCCCCGAGGCTGCCACCCGCACCATCGAGACCGTGGGTGTGTGGAACCCGGTGAACTGGCTGATGCTCCTCATGATCGCCCTGCTCGCCATCTGCATTGTGGCCATCGCCTCCAAGTACGACGCGGTCCGCGAGAACAAGAGCGAGAAGGTGGAGGCCAAGTACAGCCTCTTCTATGGCGGCGAGGACACCGTGTTCTCCCAGGTTGGCGGCGGAGACCTGTTCTGGGGCTTCAAGCAAAACTGGCGTCATTACTTCAGCTTTATGCATGACCTGCACAGCGGCATCGTGAACGACTACTCCCTGTGGGCCGTCATCGCGCTTGCGCTGGCCATGGTCTATGCGCTGATCGTTCTGTAAAGGGGGGCTAAGGAAATGATTTTGGATGCATTGAAAACGCTTGTCTACGTTCTGATCTTCCCCGGCTTCCTGTTCTGCTTCCTGACGGGCCTGCTGCTGGCCGGCATCGACCGGAAGCTCGTTGCCCGGATGCAGAAGCGCGTGGGACCTCCCATCCTGCAGCCCTTCTATGATTTCTTCAAGCTCTGCGGCAAGAAGACCATCGTGCCCGCGGCCGCCAACAAGACCGTGTTCCTCGCGGCGCCCCTGCTGGGCCTTGCCGCCCTGGTGGTGCTGCAGCTCTTCATCCCCGTGTTCCAGTTCCAGATCCCGGCCTTCTCCAATGTGGCCGACGTGATCGTGATCCTCTACCTGCTGCTGATCCCGGCGGTGTCCATCATCCTGGGCGGCGCTTCCACCGGCTCCCCCTATGCCGGCGTCGGCCTGAGCCGTGAAATGGTCACGGTGCTGGCCTGCGAGCTGCCCCTGGTCCTGGTGCTGCTGAGCGTTGGCCGCAGCGTGGGCATGGCCATCGGCGCCAAGGAGGGCATCACCTTCTCCCTGAGCACCATCGTGAACTATCAGCTGGAGAGCGGGAGCCTCATCTGCAAGGCAAGCCTCATCCCCGCGGCCATCGCCTTCCTGCTGGTGATCCCCGGCGAGACCGGCAACCATCCCTTTGACGCGGCCGAGGCCGAGACCGAGATCTGCGAAGGCATGCTGGCCGAGTACAGCGGCGCCCCCCTGGGCGTCTTCAAGCTCAGCCACGCCATCAAGATGCTCACCATGACCAGCCTCTTCGTCATGCTGTTCTTCGGCGGCATCGGCGCCGGCATCGGCAATCTGGTGGCCCTCATCGGCCTTACCGGCGGCGCCGCGGCGGCGGTCACCATGCTGCTGGACGTGCTGGTGCTGTTCCTGCTGTGCGTCATCGTCACGGCGGTGGGCATCTCCTTTGTCCACGCCTTCACTGCCCGACTCAAGATCGAGCAGATCTTCAAGTATTACTGGACCGTGGTTTCCGCGCTGGCTCTGCTGAGCCTGGTGCTGGTCTGGTACGGCCTGTAAGGAGGAGTGCGTATGTTTAAGAAACTGATCGAAGAGAGCACCGGCAAATCCCCCTGGCTCTTCCATATCAACGCCGGCTCCTGCAACGGCTGCGACATCGAGCTGGTCAGCGTGCTGACTCCCCGCTATGACGCGGAGCGTCTGGGCTTCAAACTGGCAGGCTCTCCCCGCCACGCGGACATCGTCGTGGTCACCGGCCCCGTCACCCAGCAGTCCCTGCCCCGTGTGCTGCGCTCCATCGAGCAGGTGCCCGATCCCAAGTGCATCGTCACCATGGGCTCCTGCCCCCAGTCCGGCAACGTCTTCCGCGGCAGCTACTCCGTGGCGGGCCCCCTCTCCAAATACGTCCATGTGGATGTGGACGTGGCCGGCTGCACGCCCAAGCCTGAAGCGGTGATCGACGGCCTGTACCTGGCCACCCAGATCCTGCAGGAGAAAAGGAAGGGGATGAAAAAGTAATGGATTTTCCGTTTATCAAAGAAGCGCTTTCTCAGCTCTTTTCCAAGCCCAGCTGCGAGATGTACGTCCCCGACAAGACCAAGGAGGGCGCGCCCAACTACCGCGGCCGCATCGTCTTCCATCCGGACAAGTGCATCAACTGCATGATGTGCGAGCGGGTCTGCTCCGGCAACGCCATTACCCACGTCATCGAGAAGACCCCCGAGGGCGACGATAAGGTCACCCGCACCTTCTACCTGGGCTCCTGCACCTTCTGCGCCACCTGCATGGACTTCTGCGGCCACGGCGCCATCGAGTTCACCCGGGACTACCACATGATCGCCACCAAGGAAGAGGATCTGATGGTGTCCGGCACCTTCATCAAGAAGGCGCCCGTGAAGAAGACTCCCGCCGCCAAGCCTGCGGCTCCCCAACCCGCCGCAGCTCCCGCCCCTGCGGAAGGCGGCAGGGTCATCAAGCCCCGGGACGACGGCAAGCCCGTTCAGGTGCCCAGCAAGTGCGTCTACTGCACCATCTGCGCCAAGAAGTGCCCCGCCGGCGCCCTGGAAGTGGACCGGGCCAACAAGACCTGGAAGCTGGATGAGGACAACTGCGTGGGCTGCGGCACCTGCGCCGAGGCCTGCCCCAAGAAGGCCATCCTGATGCCCGGCGACGAGCCTGTCACCGAGGCCGCGCCCGCCGCTGCCGCTCCTGCCCCCAAGGCGGAGGAGAAGGCCGCCCCTGCCGGCGCCATGATCTCTCCCCGGGACGACGGCAAGCCCGTTCAGGTACCCAGCAAGTGCGTCTACTGCACCATCTGCGCCAAGAAGTGCCCCGCCGGCGCCCTGGAGGTGGACCGGGCCAACAAGACCTGGACCCTGGACGAGGACAGCTGCGTGGGCTGCGGCACCTGTGCCGAGGCCTGCCCCAAGAAGGCCATCCTGATGCCCGGCGACGAGCCCGTTCCCGCGGACGCGCCCGCGGCTGCCCCGGCACCCAAGGCCGCGGCACCCGCTCCCGCGCCCGCCGCTGCCGCTCCTGCCCCCAAGGCGGAGGAGAAGCCCGTGGAGCCGCCCAAGCCCGTGGAGCCCCGGGATGACGGACGTCCCGTGCAGGATCCCAGCAAGTGCATCTACTGCACCATCTGCGCCAGAAAGTGCCCCGCCGGGGCTCTGGAGGTAGACCGGACGGCCAAGACCTGGAAGCTGGACGAGGACCTCTGCATCGGCTGCGGCAACTGCTACGAGGTCTGCCCCAAGAAGGCCATCCTCATCTAAGGAAACAGCGCATCCTCCGCCGCAGGAGACGGAAGCCCCGGCCCTGCACCGGACCGATCCGGGGCCGGCTCCGGCTGGCCCCGGACCGGGGGAGGACAAGATGCGCCTGCAAAAAGAATCCGGGCAGCCCCTTCCAGAGACTGCCCCTTTTCCTGCCGTTTCCAACCCATCCGGGCGGGAACGGAGAAAACCCGGATGCGGACCGGCCCCGACCGATCCGCCGAACAGGAGTTTAATGATGGATTTACGAGCATTCACCCGGTTTGAACAGAAAATGCAGCAGAGCGTGGGCAAGGTCATCGTGGGCAAGCCCGAAGCGGTGCGCCAGCTGGTGATCGCGCTGATCGCCGGGGGCCATGTGCTGCTGGAGGACCTGCCCGGCACCGGGAAGACCATGATGCTCCGGGCTTTTTCCCGCAGCATCGGTGGGACCTTCCGCCGGATCCAGTGCACCCCGGACCTGATGCCCTCGGACCTGACGGGCATCAACTTCTATAACCAGAAGGAGGGCCGCTTTGAGTTCCGGCCCGGCCCGCTCTTTGCCAACATCGTCCTGGCCGACGAGATCAACCGGGCCACGCCCCGAAGCCAGAGCGCCCTTCTGGAAGTGATGGAGGAAAAGCAGGTATCCATCGACGGCGCGTCCTACCCCATGCAGGAGCCCTATCTTGTCATGGCGACGGAAAACCCCATCGAGTTTGCCGGCACCTTCCCGCTGCCGGAGGCCCAGATGGACCGCTTTCTGATCCGCATGTCCCTGGGCTACATGGAGCGGGAGGAGGAGATCCAGGTCCTTCGCCGCCGGGATTCCCGGCGGATCGAGGAGGAGCTGGTGCCCGTCACCACGCCGGAGGAGATCCGCGCCCTTTCGGAAGCCTATCGGGAGGTCTCTGTCTCCGACGATGTGGCCGGCTACGTGATGGACCTGGCGGAGTATACCCGCAATTCCCGGCAGCTGCGCTGCGGCCTCTCCACCCGCGGGACGCTTGCCCTCTACAGGACCAGCCAGATCCGCGCCGCCCTCTCCGGCAGGGACTATGTGATCCCGGAGGACGTGAAGGCGGAGGCAGCCTTCGTGGTGCCCCACCGGCTCAGCTTGGCGAGCCGCGCAAGCCTCACGGCGGAGAGCTTCGTGAACACCATGCTGGAGAGCGTCCCCGTCCCGCTGGAAGCGCTATGAGCGCCTTCGTCATTTTCGGCGTGCTGGCGGCGCTGCTCCTGATGGAGTATCTGTCCGTGGGCGCCCGGGCGGAGAAGCTCCTCTTTCACTGCAGCGCGGACAGGGAGCTCACCGAACCCGGCGGCGTCGTGACCGTGACGGCCTGTGTCACCAACTCCTCCGCCCTGCCCCGGCTCTTCGTCCGGGTGTGGATGTTCTTCGGAGAGGGCGTGGCGCTGCGGGAGGACAAGGCCTGGGCCGAGCGCTACCGGGACCGGGGCTATCCCAGCCTCTGCATCCGGCGCAGGCTCTCCCTCATGCCCCATACCACCGCCGTGTTCAAGGTCCGCCTTTCCTTTTCCGAGCGGGGCGTCCACGGCCTGGGGCGCTATATCCTGGAGAGCGGGGACTTCCTGGGGCTCCGCACCCTGCAGAATGTGGGGAAGATGGAGCCGGAGCTGGTGGTAACGGCCAATCGGGCGGAGGGACTGGAGAAGGCCCTTCCCCTCAACGGCTTTCTGGGAGATCACTCCGTGCGGCGGCTCCTGTATGAGGACCCCACGCTCATCGTGGGCGCCCGGGACTATACCGGGCGGGAGCCCATGCGCAGCATCTCCTGGACCCAGACGGCCATCCGCGGCAAACTGATGGTCCGCACCTATGACCACACCGCCGAGCCCAGCGCCGTCATCCTGGCGGATCTGGGCGGAAAACAGGAGGAAAAGGAGGCGGTCCTGGCCCTGACCCGCAGCGTCTGCGAAGCGCTGCAGCAGGCCAATGTGCCCTACGCCCTGTTTTCCGACGGCGATCTCTTCAAAACGGGCACGGGCCTGGGACAGGCCCACCTGGATTACATCCTGGAGCGGATCGGCAAAGCCAGGCCCACGGAGTTCTCCGGCTTCCGGGACCTGACCGAGCGCTGCCTGGAGGAGCGCGGCTCCGCCGCGGACTGGATCCTGATCGTCCCGTCCCGCAGCGAGGAGATCGAGGGCTGCCTCCGGCGGATCGAAGCGCGTTCCGGCGGCTGCGCCAGGATCCTCTTCGGAGAGGATTGGCAGCGGACCGGGACGGAGGGAGAGGAGGGGAGCGTATGGAAACTGCGTCCTGCCTCCTGATCTGCGGCAACGCCGCCCTGTACCTTGCCCTGATCTGCCGGCTTCCGTCCTTTGACGGGGCCTTCCCGGCCATGCTGCTGGTGCTGGGCCTGGGCCTTGGGATGCTGCTGCTGGCCGCCCGGTTCCGCTATCTGCCGGCGCTGCGCATCGCCCTGGCCCCGCTGCCCTTTTTGAGCCTTCTGCTGCTGCCCCCGGGACTGGGCTGGATCTCCTTCCTGCCGGTGCCGCTCATCATGGCGCTTTTCGCGGTGCTGGACCGCTTCGACTGGGACAACTGGCAGACCGGCAGATGGATGCGGCCGATGCTTTTCGTCGGCGCGCTGCTGCTTCTGCATTTTGCCCTGCATACCCCGCCGGTGAAGGAGGGCATCGCGCTCTGCGCCCTGTTCTTCCTCTTTGGCATCGTGGGGCTGCGGCTGCAGCGCGTGGGCGACCTGAATGGCGGCAGGGCCCTGCTGGTGGTGGGCGGTGTGGTGCTGCCCATCCTCATCGGCGCGGCTGCAGGAGGCCTGGTCTGGCTTCTCCTGGCGCGGAGAGATCTGCTGGCCACCCTGCTGTACTGGATCTTTTCCCCGCTGATCTGGCTGGCCAGGCGCTTTATCCATCCCGTTGAGCCCAAGGAGAGCGCGGTAGAGGAACTGCTGCCCTCGCCCACGGAGACACCGGAATCTCCCACCCCGCCGCCCTTCGACCCGGTGGAGGAGGGGTCCCTGGTCCTGCATCTGCCGGACTTCAACTGGACGCTGCTGGCGCATGTGCTGATCGCCCTGGCGGCCGTCGCGCTGGTGATCTTCGTGCTCTCCCGCTGGGTTTACGTGAAGCCGGAGCGCGGGGGGGATATCGAATATATCCCGGAAAAGAGGGAGCGGAAGCGGAAAAAGCAGCGGCGCAGAAGCAGCCGGGCGGTGAACCGGGTCCGGGACGCCTACCGCAGCTATCTCATCCTCCTGAGCAGCCGGGGCGGGATCCGCCTTTCCGTGAGCGACACCTCCCTGCAGGTGCAGGAGCGCTCCGCCCGGCTGCCCGGGCGGGAGCTTTCCGAGGAGATCCGGCAGATCTATCTGCGGGCCCGCTACGCCGGAAAAGCCACAGCGGAGGACGCCCAGCGGATCGAGACTCAGGTAAAGCAGCTCCGGGAGCAGCTGCTCTCCGATGAGAGAAAAAGGACCGCAGAGTAGGCTGTCGGAACGACCGCAAGATAATAGGAAAACAGCACCCCGCCGGGGTGCTGTTTTTGCGTGTCTTGACGCCGTGCCTGATGCATGGCTCCCCTGCAAGGGGAGCTGTCTCCGCCGTCTACGGCGGAGACTGAGGGGTCTGCCGCCCTCGGCAGCCCGCCGTGCTTCCTCCAGCGGGGGAAGCTCTCCGTAGCGCCGAGCATTGCTCGGCGGCACACAGGAGGGTGACGAGGGAGAAGTCAGGAGGATCAGCAGCAGAGGAAAACAAAGGAGTTTCAGCTCTCTCATCTGCTGCGAGGGACATCCTCCCCGGCGTGGAGGAACGATCCCCCCACCGCCCCGCAAAAATTTTTCCAAAAAGGGTCTTTTCAAGCGGAGTTTCCTGCGTTATAATCAAAATGTAACTTATTTTTTGCGTTTTGTTTCCAATGGAAGTCGGAAGTGGATTTGAGTTTTGAGGAAATGAGGCTGGAAACATGACCTGTAAAAACTGTGGGGCCCCTCTGGAAGAGGGTTCCCGTTTCTGCAAGCGCTGCGGCGCGGCTGTGGTGAGGCAGCCCAGCCGGGAGGAGATCCGCGCCCGCGTGCAGGGCGGCGGCCGCCATGCCGCCCCGGCGGCATCTCCCGTGCGGGCAAGCGGCGGCGGAGAGTACGCGCCGGCGACCCTGGGGGCGCAGCATACGCCGCTTTTGTGCCTTGTGGCGGGGCTGCTGGGCATCCTGCAGATCGTCTATCTGTTCGTGAACACCCTGTTCGTGACCATCGCCTCCGGGCAGACGGATTTCGGCGTGATGCGCTATTCCCTCTACGGCGCGCTGAGGCAGCAGGGCTCCACGGGCTTCGGCGTGGCGCTGGTGCTGCTGTGCCTGGTGGCGCTGGGCAGCATCGCCGTGCCCATGATCCTTTCCGGACGGCCCAGGAGCATGATCACGGCCGGGCTCTCGCTGCTCCTGCTGGTGTTCTATATCATTGCCCTGATCAAGGTCCGCGGCGCGTTCAGTGAGGATTTCCTGGGCGCAAAGCCCAAGCTGGGCTTTTACGGCTGGCTCTTTATGCTCAACTGCCTGCTCATCCCGGCGCTGGTGTATCTGGCCGCGCAGGTGGAGGACATCGTGCCCGCTCCGGCACGGAGCCCCGCTTCCGCGCCGGCGCCCGCGGAGCGCAGAACGGCCCAGCCCGCCCAGACCGGCGCGAAGAAGATCGGCGTGAACACTCCGGTCCGGCGCGCCGCCCCGGGGAAGAACGTGACCCCGCCGGACGCGGAGACCATCGCGGCCCTGCGCCGGATGGTGGAGATGCACAAGCAGGGCCTGGTCAGCGACGAGGAGTTTGCCCGCATCAAGGCCGAGTGCGTGGCCCGCGGCTGGATCCGGGAATAAATCAGAACAAAATCAAACGCCCTTTCCGCTTTTCGGAAAGGGCGTTTTTATGGTCAGATTTCAGCGCTCCGCCTTGCGGAAGGTGTGGAAGGGGTCCGCCCGCTCGCCGGAGAGGCTGGTAAAGTTCAGACTGGTGCGGATGTGGTCGGCCATGGACTGCCGGGCCAGTTCCGGCTGGCGCATGCGGATGGCGGAGACCACGGAGACGTGGTTGTATTTCACGCTGGAGAGCCAGGGGTTGGACTCGTTGCCCTGCTGGCCCACAAACTCGATCATGGAGGCCTGGTACATGGTGAGCTTGGGCAGGATGTCCTCATAGCTGCGGATCAGGTAGGGGTTGCCGCTGGAGCGGATGATCAGGCGGTGGAAGGGCATGTCCGTCTCCCGCATGCCGCGGATGTCCCGGCCCTCAACGCTGGTCTTGAAGGCTTCCGCCAGCATGGTCAGCTCCCGCACGTTGGTGTCGCTGGCCTCATAGGCGCAGAGGGCGGCGGCCTCGCTCTCGATGGCGTTGCGCACATGGTAGAGATGGATCATGTCCACCATGTTCAGGTCCAGCACAAAGCTGCCGCTCTGTCCCGGGCGGGTCACCACAAAGCCGATGTCCGCAAGCCCGGCCACCGCCTCGGCCACCGGCGTGCGGGAGACGCCGAGAGAGGCGGCCAGCTGGTTCACGTTCAGCTTGGTTCCCGGCAGAATGTGCAGCGTCACGATCTCGTCATACAGCAGCTTCATCACCAGGTCCTTCAGCTTGGCCCCGGGCTCCGCCTCCATATAGCGCTTCAGCTGGTATTTGTCCATGCGCGTCCCTCCCCGCGTCGTTTCTGTCTGTACTATAATCCATCCACGGCCTCCTGTCAACGCGGCAGGGGGGAGGACGCGCAGCGGAAAAGCGCCGGTGGGGGAGAAGGAAAAGCGGAGCTCCGCTCTTGCATTTGCCGGGCGCATCGTGTATAATCGCGTGTGCATAAATGCAACACGGAGGGAACCCGAAGCGGGGACGTTTGCGAGCGCCGCCGGTGGCGGAAGAAGCGAGCAAAAAGGAGTGGCAGCGGTCAAAATCCTGCCAGCGAAAAGCGAGCGAAGGATTTCGGGCACCGCAACAGGACATAACGGGGCGGAGCCCCGTTGGTAAGACGATTGCTTATCGTCGTTACCTCCCACAAGGAAGTTAACATAATATGGAGGGTTACCGAAGCGGTCATAACGGGGCGGTCTTGAAACCGAAACGCCATTTTGGAAGCCGCCCTCCGAAAAACCTTGTATTTTCAATGGCTTCCGGGTATCATAGAAAAGAGATTTCGGGAGACTTCTCTCCTAAAGTTCTCTCCTTTTTCCACGGCACTTTTTTCAAAAACCAATCGGCTGAAAAGACATGGAGGGTTACCGAAGCGGTCATAACGGGGTGGTCTTGAAAACCATTAGGGCAGTGATGTCCACGCGGGTTCGAATCCTGCACCCTCCGCCATCATCCCTGAAATCCTTGTGATTTCAGGGATTTTTATTTTTTGTGCCACAAAATGTGCCACAATTTTCGAGCCTTTTTCCCGGCATTTTTTTCTTCACGGCTTGTTTCCGCTTGAAGATAATGGTACTATAGATGTAGATTGCTCGGAAAATATAAGCCGTGAAAGGAAGGATAAAGATGGCGCAGTTAACTCATATTTCAAAATCGGAATACTGTTCTGGCGTCCAATGCCCCAAAATGCTTTGGCTGAAAAAACATAAGCCAGAGCTTTTTGACAATTCCATTCTGAACCAAGCAATTCTTGAAACTGGTAGCGCAGTTGGGGACCTTGCTATGGGCCTGTTTGGACCTTTCGCTGAGGTGAAGTTCGGTGATCTAGGGGAAATGATCCGCGAAACTGAGAGGCTGATTGCCGCTGGGGAGAGCATTATCGCTGAAGCTTCTTTCTCCTGTGATGGTCTTTTCTGCAGTGTGGATATCCTGAAAAACCTTGGTGATAAGAAAGTCGAACTCTATGAGGTGAAGAGTTCAACTTCTGTCAGCGATATTTTTTTACAGGATGTTGCTTACCAAGTATATGTGCTCGAAAAATGTGGCTTCTCTGTTCAGAAAGCAAACATTGTTCATATCAACAACAAGTATATTCGCGGTAAAGAACTTGAGATCGACAAGTTGTTTGTTATCAAGAATCTGACTGATATTGTTCGTGAGATGCAGCCAGGGGTGAAGGAAAGAATCGCAGGGCTTAAAGCATGTATTTCAAATCCTGAAGAGCCTGCTTTTAGGCTTGGAAAGTACTGCTTCAATCCATATGATTGTGGCTTTTGGAAGTATTGCTCGAAGGATCTTCCTTCTCCCAATATCTTTGATGTATCTGGTATGCAGTCAAGGACCCAGTTTAAATACTATGATCAGGGGATTATCTCCTTTGAGGATTTGCTGAAAAAGGCTAATCTGAATGCTGGTCAGAAACTGCAAGTCCATCATGCTCTTGCCGACCTTGCTGACCACATCGAAAAAGACAAGATTCGGGATTTTCTTGATACATTATCGTATCCCCTCTATTTCTTGGACTTTGAATCCTTCCAACCAGCAATCCCTCTTTATGAGAATTCATGGCCTTTTGAACAAGTCACCTTCCAGTATTCTCTTCATTACTATGAAGAGAAGGGCGGCGAATTAAAGCATAAAGAGTTTCTCGCTATGCCTGGCAAAGACCCAAGAAGAGAGCTTGCAGAGAAGCTGTGCGAAGATATTCCCCTTGATGTGTGTACCCTTGCCTACAACATGTCGTTTGAGAAGACTAGGATTAAGGAACTCTCGAAGATCTATCCTGATTTAGCTGATCACCTGATGAATATCCATGACAACATCTGTGATTTGATGGTCCCATTCCAGAAAAAGCAGTATTATACAAAAGCTATGCAGGGATCCTTTTCTATCAAATATGTTCTTCCTGCACTTTTCCCGAATGAACCGACTTTGGATTATCATAATCTCGAGGAAGTTCATAATGGCTCAGAGGCGTCTGCAACGTTTGCAGCTATGGAGAAGATGAGTCCTGAGGAATTAGCGGCTTCTAGAGCAAACCTTTTGAAGTACTGTGAGCTAGATACATATGCCATGGTTAAGGTCCTTGAAAAGCTACAGGAAGTAGCTGAGTAAACAGGAGAACGAGGTGAGAATATGGCGAACCCAAAGAAGCAAGAAGAACTAAGAATTATCACAAATACTCTGAAAGAGCAGGGTAAAATGTTCTTTCTGGAAGGAGCCACAGAAGAACAAGTAAATACATTTGAGAAAGACCATGATATTACGTTTCCTGAGTGCTTTAAGGAATGGCTTCTCTTCTCTGATGGAGGTGAGTGTTTCCTTCCCGCAGGAGTTCAGTTCTATGGTGTATCACACAAGCCATTGATTAATGTGGATAATGCCGATAGACCTGATAACCGATTCATTGTTATCGGATCCATGTCTTTTGGCGATCCTATCCTATGTGAAAAAGGCTCTGAGAGAATCTCTATTTATAACCATGAAGCAGGAATTGTTGAAGAAGATGAGACTTTCTCAGACTTTTTTGAGTTTTTGAAATCATTATACGAGCTATTGGAAATCGGAGGATGATGCTGTGTCTAGAACCTCCGAAAGAAACAAAGCTGTAGCCACTAAGTGGATTATTGAGCAGCAGTTAGTCAGAGAAGGAAAAGGAACACGAGATTGGACAGTAGACCAACAAAGGGATATCTTAGAAAGAGGAAAAGCCTACGATGATGATGGAGTTGCCTTTGAAGGTCAACATATGAAATCTGTGGCGGCTTATCCTGACTACGCAGGGGATCCAGACAATATTCAATTATTATCTAAGAGTGAACATTTGGAAGCACATGAAGGGAACTGGCAGAATCCAACAAACTGGTTCTATAATCCAGAGACAAAGCTAAGGATAGAATTCGGCGATGGACCACCTATTCCTTGTGAAATCATAACAATTAGTAACCCATATTCCAAGGTGTCTGCTTTGTCGCCAGAAGATGTTCCAGATCAGCAGGCTGATCAAATAGAAAAACCAAATATTAGTTCAACGCCAGAAGAGAGTTGCGATCCTTGTCCATCTATAAGTGCTCCCCAAAAACTGAAAAACGATACGCCGCAACCATCGGCAGTAAAACCATCAAAAAAGACCTTTTCAATAAAAGCTTTTAGAGAGCGCTTCCAAGGAAAAGTCGCAGATATCGGTTCTGGTATAATGGCTTTTGTTAATGAGCACCCTGCTATTATGAAAACAATTAGAGTAGTTTCGGCAGGCGTCGCAATAGGAGTAGCTGCTGCTGAGATTCACAAGGATTCTAGTTCAGGTTCGGGCCATTCGGGTAGTGGAACAAATGATTATACCAGCAGTTCTAGTTATACCAGCAGTTCCAGTGAAAAAGACTCCTCAAAGAATGATAGTGATTCCTTAGAGAATGATAGTGATCATTCTTCCGATACAGACTCTTCAAGTGAGCGTTCTTCTCCGCGTGAACATGAAGTAAAGGGCCATCCTCAGAAATACCATACAAAAGATGGTGATGTAATTATTATCAAAAAACCATACCACCGAGGCGGAAATAAAGAATAAGAAGAGCACAATATACGAACAAAGAGAGTATATAAATACGAAGGAAGAGCAAAAGAATAGAAGAAAGACCATTTTCCAAGAAAAAGCTATTCGTATTCCTACCAAAAAACGAACAAGAATCAGCATCTAGGCTGCATAGAACAATTGTGTTTCTTGCAGCCTAGTTACTTGTTCTGCAATCATTTCTATGAGACCTATATCAATTGAAAGTGCATTTTCAATTGAGGATACTGTCCATTTTAATGACGGACACAGCGTGTTGAGGAATTTGAGCATTTTGTTTTCTCCTTCGTATCACGTTTTCTTGATGAACGAAAGAAAAAGCGGTTTTCCTTTCCAAGCTTTTATGATATATTTGTATAAATACGAAGAATAAGATCAGATCAACGCAGGGGCAGGGAGACAGAATCATGAAAATCTTTGATAATGTATCCGAGATCGTCCGTGACGATATGGCGCAGGCCATTCAAGCAGGCAGCAAGGTATCTATCGCCGCTGCTTGTTTTTCCATGTATGCGTACAACGAACTGAAGACGCAGCTGGAGTCTGTGGATGATTTTCGGTTCATTTTCACCTCGCCTACCTTCATTGCGGAGAAAGCGCAAAAGCAGAAGCGCGAATTCTATATCCCGCGCCTGACCCGCGAGCAGAGCCTGTATGGCACGGAGTTTGAGATCAAGCTCCGCAACGAGATGACGCAAAAGGCCATCGCCAGGGAATGCGCAGATTGGATCCGCCGGAAGGCACACTTCAAATCCAACACGACTGGCGAGAACATGAGCGGATTCATGACTGTGGACACGCCTGCCGAGCAGGTAGCCTACATGCCGCTGAACGGGTTCACTACGGTCGATATCGGCTGTGAGCGTGGCAACAACAGCTATAACATGGTCAACCGCTTTGAAGCCCCCTTCTCCACGCAGTACATGCAGTTGTTCGAGTCCCTTTGGCGGGATCGGGAAAAGCTCCAGGATGTGACGGAGACGGTGATCGAAAACATCGCGACGGCCTATGCCGAAAACTCTCCTGAGCTGATCTATTTCATCACACTGTATAACGTCTTCAACGAATTCCTGGAGGACATTTCGGAGGATGTTCTTCCCAATGAGGCGACGGGCTTCAAGCAGAGCAAAATCTGGAGCCTGTTGTACGATTTCCAACGGGACGCTGTGCTTGCCATCATCAACAAGCTGGAAAAATACAACGGCTGCATTCTGGCTGACAGCGTGGGCCTTGGCAAGACGTTCACGGCGCTCGCGGTGATCAAGTACTATGAAAACCGCAATAAGTCCGTGCTGGTCCTCTGCCCCAAAAAGCTGGCAGGGAACTGGAACACCTATAAGGACAACTACACCAATAACCCCATCGCCAGCGACCGCCTCCGTTATGATGTGCTGTTCCACACCGACCTTTCCCGTACCCATGGCAGTTCCAATGGCCTGGACCTGGACCGTCTGAACTGGGGAAACTATGACCTGGTCGTCATCGATGAAAGCCACAACTTCCGAAACGGCGGGGAGGTCTCAGGCGAGGACCAGAAGCAAAACCGTTATCTGCAGCTGCTGAACAAGGTCGTTCGTGCGGGAGTGAAAACCAAGGTCCTGATGCTCTCTGCAACGCCAGTCAACAACCGATTTTACGACCTGCGCAATCAGCTCGCTCTGGCCTATGAGGGCGGCACAGGACTGATCGACAGCAAGCTTTCCACCACAAAAACCATTGATGAAATCTTCCGTCAGGCGCAAAAATCCTTCAACGCCTGGAGCAAGCTGAAAGTCGAGCAGCGCACAACGGACAACCTGCTGCGGAACCTGGATTTTGACTTCTTTGAAGTGCTTGACAGCGTCACGATCGCCCGCTCCCGCAAGCACATCGAAAAGTTCTATAACACCGCGGAAATCGGCAAGTTCCCAGAGCGCAGGAAGCCCATCTCCCTTCGCCCACATCTGACCGACCTGACGGGTGCGATCAACTATAACGAAATCTATGAGCAGCTGATGCTGCTCTCTCTGGAGATCTATACGCCCTCCAAATACATTTTCCCAAGCAAGATCGCCAAATACAGCGAATTGACCCACAACAAGGGCGACAGCCTGACCCAGAGCGGACGCGAGGAAGGCATCCGCCGCCTCATGAGCATCAACCTACTCAAGCGTCTGGAGAGCTCGGTCCATTCCTTTTCCCTTACTTTGACCCGCATTCGCAAGCTGATAGAAGACACGATTGCAGCAATTGACCGATATGAGCGGATGGGGACCTCGGATTTCCCCATGTTTGAGCTTGCGGATAGCGCGGATCTGGACATGGAGGACCAGAACACCGACTTCTTCACCTTTGGCAAAAAGGTGAAGATCGACCTGGCGGACATGGACTATCGGTCCTGGCGGGAGGCGCTTCGGCGGGATGCCGAGACGCTGGGGCTGGTGACGCTGATGGTCAACGATATTACGCCCGCACACGACTCCAAGCTCCAGGAGCTGCTGCGTCTGGTGTCAGAGAAAATCGACGCGCCCATCAACCCTGGCAATAAGAAGGTGCTGATCTTCTCCGCCTTCTCCGATACGGCGGAATACCTGTATCAGAATGTCAGCAAGTTCATCAAAGAAAAGTATGGGCTGAACACCGCGCTGATCACAGGTTCTGTGGATGGGCGCACAACGATCAAGGGCCTGCAGCCGACGCTGAATAACATCCTGACCTGCTTCTCTCCCATCTCCAAGGATCGGGAAATCCTAATGCCTGGCAAGCAGTACGATATCGACGTGTTGATTGCCACGGACTGTATTTCTGAGGGCCAAAACCTGCAGGACTGCGACTATCTGATCAACTATGATATTCACTGGAACCCCGTGCGGATCATCCAGCGTTTTGGCCGAATCGACCGCATCGGCAGCCGCAATGCCCAGATCCAGTTGGTCAACTTCTGGCCTGACATGGACCTGGATGAGTACATCAACCTGAAAGCACGGGTAGAGACCCGCATGAAGATCTCCGTCATGACCTCTACGGGCGATGATGACCTGATCAATCCCGAGGAGAAGGGCGATCTGGAGTATCGCAAGCAGCAGCTGCAGCGCCTGATGACAGAAGTGGTGGATATGGAGGATATGTCTGGCGGCATTTCCATCATGGATCTGGGGCTGAATGAGTTCCGCCTGGACCTGCTGGAATATGTGAAGACCCACGGGGATCTGGACCAGAAGCCCTTCGGCCTGCACGCCGTTACGCCTGCAACGGAAGAGTTGCCAGAGGGCGTGATCTTCGTGCTGAAAAACCGTAATAACGGCGTGAATATCGACAGCCTTAACCGCATCCATCCGTTTTACATGGTGT
Source organism: Oscillospiraceae bacterium (assembly GCA_017447685.1). GTDB lineage: Bacteria > Bacillota > Clostridia > Oscillospirales > Oscillospiraceae > Limivicinus. The sequence continues at coordinate 26,563 of JAFSMZ010000035.1, read as the reverse complement.
ATATCAGCGCAGAAGGCGATGTGATTTGTGACTATCTGAACCCCAAGAAGCTGCTGGATACCATGCGCCTGCTCTGCCGCGGGAAGGACAAGCCTATCCGCGAGCTGTATCACCGCTTCAACGAAGAGACCGACGATGGCCGCAACATGGCGGAGATGTCCGAACTACTGAGCGAAGCGATCAATTCCATCATTGATACAAAGGAAGAAAGCGATATTGACAGTCTGTTCCGCCCTGGCGGAACAACACTCCTGTCTGGAAGCTTTTCGGGGCTGGATGACTTTGAACTCGTGACGTTTTTGGCTATCAAGCGGAAGGACGCAAGCAATGTATGATTTGTTGGATTTCCCAGAAGAATACAAAGTTGGGAAAGAATTAGGTAAAGATTGGTTCCTTCAGCACGCGAATCTCTCCCCAGCAGAGAAGAAATACATTATGGCCTACGCTAAAAGGATTCTTATCCTGTACGATATACGTTTTCAGGATAAATCTGAAGTGCCAGTTCTCTACACAGAGATGGATTTTCATGAAGGAGCTCCATTTTTCCTGCTTAATTATCTGAAAGCAATTGCTTCTTCTATTCCCTATAGAGCGCTGATTGTTCTAAGATGCAGAAAGCGGCTCAAGTATTTTATGTATGAGGCCCATTCAAACAAAAAGAATAATCGCCGCTTGCTGATTGAACAATTCTATGCTTCTCCATCCTATCCCTTCTACAGCGCTGGAACAGATCCTTCCCATCGACTGTTGGTTCACAGGCTGCGCGATAGTATCGAAGTAGCAGAAAATGCTGAAGTTCTATACGATTTGTGGATGGAGGAGATCGGTGATTCCGCGGGGGGACTGCTGTTTGCACATTATCAAACAGACGACGATATGTTTTATCATGACGTGATCGATTGATAGGGGAAAAGCGACATGCTTCATTTACCAAAGACAACTGAATTCAACCGCCGGATTCCTAAGCAGAAGTTTTATGAGAATCTGTCAGTTACCCCTGCGCTCAAGCGGGTGTTTGTGGAGCAGATCAAGACGATCTGGTGGCGCAATAAAATTGCCGCCTCCACCATGAATCTGGCGGCGGGCGGCGCGGTGATGGAGCTGGAGGTCTTTGAACTCCAGTTGAGCCAGCCTTCCCTGGATGAGGCAGTGCTGAAGCTGATCGACAAAGAGATCCCGTATCATATTCTTTTTCTGCTGAGCTGTGAGGGAAAGGTCCAGGCCTGGATCGGTTATAAAGAAGCGGCGGGATCTGGTGCCGCGGCCTTCAAGGTGAATCGCTATTATCACACGGACTGGCTGGATGCTGACAAGCTGGAGCTGAAAGCCGAGGGGCTGAGCCTTGATGCTGTGTACGAAAGCTTCGTGCGCCAGATTGCAGGCGATGCGCTGACAGGCGGGCAGGAGGAAAGCCTGAAAGAATCCGTGGAGCGGGAGCAAAAGCGGCAGGAGCTTGAGAAAAAGATCGCCGCTCTCCAGGCCAAGATCCGCAAGGAAAAGCAGCTCAATCGGCAAATGGAGCTGAACGCGGAGCTAAAGGAATTAAGGAAAGAAGTGTCACCTTATCGACGCTGATTCTTTCGCGTAGTTAACACACATATGAGAGGAGTGTTCACAAAATGATTCGATATAAAGTTACAGCAAATTATTCTGATGGGACAATGTACCTCGAAGGTGATAACATTGCTCCAGGGAGCGTGCCTGTGAACATTCCAGACTCTGATAAATTAAAAAAACAGTTACTCTCGCTTTATCTTCACGTTGCAGATATTGAAGAAGCGCTTGGCTACTTGTTTTGCATCTCAGCGGATAAAACCTATATTGTGAATCGTGCGCTCTTTGTCTCGGCATTGGTTTGTATGATTAAGTGTTTTCAATCTTCTCATGCCTGTTCTGCTTTGAGCGAGAAAGGGTTTAAAAAGCAGTTTCCAGATCAGTATGAAATATACACGGAATTCAAAGATTGGCGTAATAAGCACTTCGTCCACGATGAAAATGGGATGAGAGAGGCCACTGCCTTTTTAATTGTTGCGCCAGAGGGGTCCGATCATGTTCTAGGTGGACCGCCTTCTGTGTTATGGGAACGAGTTAATTTAGATTTCACTAAAGAGGGACGCCGGATGGAGCAGGTACTTCAGGCGATGTGGAAATATGCTGAAAAACAATTTGATGACACTGCCGACCGAATAACGGAACATTATAGCGACAAGACCAGAGAAGAATTGTTGACTTTCCCGAAAGGATCACTAACAGCTGCTTCAAGAAAGTCACCCAATCTGCCCCGCTAACCCGACCTTATTATATATTAACGGACAGCTCAGTTGTTGTACTTCTTTAGAAATATGGAGTTTCAAAATGATTCAAGAGTATCTGTTGCAGGACAATGCAGAAAGAGAAAGCATTCAACAGTATAATCCAGTGAATACTCAGAAGAGCTTGTTTTCTGCGGGCAATAGCGATGTTTGGTTTGTCCAGTTTTCTGTCGATGGGGAAAATGAGGCCATAGCAAAACAACTGTCTGAAATTGATGAACATATGAGATCAACATTTCATGTGTCTGTCCTTGAAAACGGATGTTCTGCGTACTTTGGAAAAAGGCTTTATCCTTTGGTTAGTGAATTTGAGTATAAACTACGAAAGATCCTCTACCTTACAAGTGCGTTGAATCGCGACGGAAAAACGGATGGATTGATCTCTGATTTGGAATCAAAGGATTTCGGCCAAATCTTTTCTTTGCTTTTTATTGATTCTTCTTTTATGTCCAAAGTGAAAGATGAGGTCAAAAGCCGAAACAGAGACTACTTTTCAAAAGCAGACGTTCTTGCTTCTATTGAGACCATAGAGGAAGTAAAATTATGGGATTCTTTAGTGGGGAAGGACGCAGTTCCAACACTACAGAAGCACTTTACGGAAGTACGAGATTATAGAAATGACGTCATGCATTCTCAGCATCTAAGCTGGGCACAATTCAGAGAGATGCTGGGAATGTTCAAAAGGATGAACAAAGAACTAAATGCAGCTCTTCATAAAATCGAAATAGCGGAGAGTAAAACCCCATCCAAGCCGACATTCAACCAAATGTTGGAAAGCGCATTACGAGTTCAAGAGCAGTGGGCTGCAATGGGAGAGGCTATGAGCTCCCACTGGGAGCAGATTCAACGAGTTTCTTCTCTCAAACCTTCGCCCGAATTGATTAAAACCATTGAGATGCTAAATCAATTGACAAGAGATGCTCTTCCGCGTTCAGATCTGCTTGAAGTACTGAACAGAATGAATGAAAAGCCCAAGCCAGCAGAGGAGTATCTACCTGTTGTGCAGAATCTCCAGGAGTTGGTTCTTGGTACAACGGCGCGCCCTTCGGATATTTCACCTGAGAAAGCATCGGATGCTAATCAACATGTGACTCGGGATTCAGCGACAATCCGGCAATTAGGGAAAAAAAGCGGAGATACAGGTTCTAACAGTACATCCAATGAGGATGGAGGTCACGATAATGGATAAGATGAAATTTGAAACCCCTGATTTGGTGCAGGGGAATATTGAGAAGATCGAGGCGCTGTTCCCAAACTGCGTGACGGAGACGCGGGGCGAGGACGGAAAGCTGAAAAAGGCAGTCAACTTCGAGCTGCTGCGGCAGATGCTGTCTGGCGACGTGGTGGAAGGCGACGAGGCATACGAATTCACCTGGGTGGGCAAGAAGGCTGCCATTGTGGAGGCCAACAAGCCTATCCGCAAAACCCTGCGCCCCTGCCCCGAGGAGAGTGTGGACTGGGATACAACCGAGAACCTCTATATCGAGGGCGATAATCTGGAAGTCTTGAAGCTCCTGCAGGAGAGCTATCTTGGCAAAGTCAAGATGATCTACATTGACCCGCCCTACAACACTGGTAACGACTTCATCTATCGAGATGACTTTGCTGTGAAGGCAGAAGATTATAAAGAGCAACTCGGCTTATTTGATGAAGAGACGGGTGACCGTCTCTTCAAGAATACGGATTCTAACGGACGCTTTCATTCCGATTGGTGCAGCATGATCTATTCTCGATTGATATTAGCAAGAAATATGCTGTCTGCCGATGGCGTTATTTTTATTAGCATTGATGACAATGAAATATCAAGTATTAGGAAAATATGCGATGAGGTCTTTGCAGGCAATAATTTCCTTGCTTGTCTTATTTGGGAAAAAACGAGAAAAAATGATTCGCGATTCTTCTCTTCTGGTCATGAGTATATGGTCGTGTATGCAAAAAGCGTCCAATACTTAATTGAACGCAATGTCTATTTCCGAGAAGAAAAAGAGGGCGCTGCGGAGATCTATTCCGAGTACTTGAAATTAAGGGCTGAATTTGGAACCGATTATCAAAAAATGCAGGAAGCTTTGCAACTGTATTATTCTAGTTTGCCCAAAGATCATCCCGCAAAAAAGCACTCTCGTTACAATAAAGTGGATGATAATGGAGTTTGGCGTGATGATAACATGTCTTGGCCTGGCGGGCATGGTCCGACCTATGATGTTATCCATCCTGTTACAGGAAAGCCTTGCGCTGTCCCTCCAGGAGGATGGCGATATTCCACGCCTGAAAAAATGCAAGAGATGATTAAGCAGGGAAAAGTAATCTTTCGCGAAGATGAATCAATGCCACCAATTAAAAAGACTTATCTTGTTAGAAAACCAGGAAAAAGTGCAGATGTTGATGATGAAAATGTTGGGAAACAAGTAATGGGAACATATTTTTACCGTAGCTATCTACAAACGTCTGCCATCATGGAGGATTTACTTGGAAAAGGGGTGTTTGAATATGCAAAAGATCCAGATGTTCTAAAGCGTATGATAAAATACGTTACAACCGATGGGGATCTCATTGTAGATTTCTTTTCTGGATCTGCATCAACAGCACATGCGATAATGCAACTCAACTCAGAAGATAACGGACACAGAAAATATATTATGGTTCAGTTGCCTGAAACGTGCGAAGACAACACAAATGCAAAAAAAGCGGGCTATGATACTATCTGTGAAATCGGCAAAGAGCGTATTCGCCGTGCGGGTAAGAGAATTAAAGAAGAATCTCCATTGACCGCAGAGAATTTTGATATCGGCTTCCGCGTGCTCAAATTGGATGACAGCAACATGACCGACGTGTATTACAGCGCCGATGAATACGATCAGGGCATGCTGAAAGATATGGAGTCCAACGTGAAGCCTGACCGCACAGATCTTGACCTGCTGTTTGGGTGCCTGCTGGAATGGGGCCTGCCCCTCTCCCTGCCGTACAAGAGCGAGACAATAGAGGGCTGCACCGTACACACCTACAACGACGGCGACCTGATCGCCTGCTTCGATGAAAACGTCCCTGACAGCGTGATCAAGGCCATCGCCCGCCGCCAGCCCCTCCGCGCCGTTTTCCGTGACAGCAGCTTTGCCTCCAGCCCCGCCAAAATCAACGTAGAAGAGATATTCAAAATGCTGGCTCCTGATACCAGAATAAAAGTGATTTGAGGTGATTGATTTGACAAATGCAATGGAGCAAAAACTGGAAATGATCAACAGTCTTGTTGCTGAGGCGGAAACAATCGAAGCCAGCAACGACAGGCGAGCAGCCGAAAAATTTGTTGATCGTATCTTGGGAATCTATATGGCCGAGATTCCTGGGCTGAAAGAATCACTTTCACGGTTTCAATGGTTTTCAGGTGAGGAAAGAACAGATCATTTGTTTGATGTTGCCCTCCTCCGCGATAAGTTGAAAAACCACAAATTGAACATACAGTCTGGCCTCTATAGCAAGTTTTTTTCTGAAAACGGTGGTAACGTCACAGTAAACCAGAGCACCGAGCAATATATGGAAAACAGTGTTCATATCTCTTTGGAACAGACCATTGAATCTATCAATGAACTTCCAGAAGAAAGCTTGAGTTCAGAGGACAAGATTAAACTCGCAGAGAAACTTGCTACGATTCTCGCTTCTAAAGACAAGAAAACGAAGTGGGATAAAGCCAAAGGAATTTTGAAATGGCTCGGAGATAAGGGAGTTGAAGTTGGCGTTGCAGCGCTTCCATACATCGTGCAAGCGCTACAACAATAACTATTTCATTTATACACTTGATGGCAAGAATCGACGGCTTTCTTGCCTTGAAGCATGGAAAAGAATTGCCCGTTAGGAAAAGAGTAGTATATGAATACTGATTTACTCGTATTTCAGGCAAAGTCATTTTACAACGCCTATGTAGCTCTTGACCAGTTGGATAGAAACGAGACCGCTCCTGCGCTTCTGTATCATATTCCCGTGATCGTGAATGGCGCTTTTTCAATAGAGATTACCCTTAAGGCAATTCTGAAAAAGGAGCACATTCAATTTAAGAAAGAGCACAATTTAGCGGTTCTCTTTTTGATGCTGCCAGAGCAATTTCAGATGGAAATATTGGAGAAGCTCAGTAAAAAAGCGCCTGAGTACATAGATACCAGAAGATTTACGGAGGAGTTGGTACTAATATCCACTGCCTTCGTTAATTGGCGCTATGCTTTTGAGGATCATTCAGCGCCTGCTATTGATACGAGGTTCTTGTCTGCTTTTTCGAACGCTGCTATTAGCACTCTTCTCGCACACTACAATGTTGACTTAACACCTTCAACCGCATCTACGATATCAGAAGACGAAATCAATGAATTGTTTCTTCAAAACAGAGAGGAATTCAGAGAAAAGAATCTGAAAGAGATTCAAAAGAGTCTTGGAACAAAAAAGAATCAGGGGTGAATTCCTCACCCCTAATTCCACATTCCTCATTTTGTCTGCCCGTCCAGGATCTCCAGGAACTCCCTCGCTGTGACGATGAAGGGCTCCGTGGGGAAATGTTTGAGATTCCCAGTCACCAGGTAGGCGTCGTCTTCCCGCTTTTCCATGACCACCTCGTAAAAAGGCAGATCCTTCAGGTCCGGCAGGATGGCACCCGTTGGCGCGGGCTCCACCAGTACGCCGAATTGCTCGATGGCGGAAAGCAGATAGTCCACAAGCCCAGCAGGGAAGTGAAACTTTTTCCGCTGCAGCACTTCCCGATATTCGCCCATGGTGGTGATGCTGTAAACAGGGATCACTTCGCCATCGATCATGCGCTCGATCACCTGGACGGTTGCCGCGTCGTCATGCTTGGAAAGCAGAGCGGACACCAGCACATTGGTGTCAATCACAGCATAACAGCTCATCCGTTCTCTCCGCTCCTGGCCTGACGGATCTCCTCGTTGATCTCTTCCAGCGTCATATCCTGCAGGCCATTCTCCCTGGCGCTTTCACGCAGAGCATAGAAAGCCTGGCGAGCGCCATTGCGTGTGATGGTCTGCTTCCCAGCAGAGATCTCAAAGGGGATCCTGCGCTCCCGCACAACGGCTCGGGCGAAGACATTGATGGCGGTGGTCATGCTCATACCAAAGTCTGCGCACAGGGTATCAAAATCGTTCTTTAATCCTTCGTCCATGCGGACGCTAAACGTTGCCTGTCCCATAATATGCACCTCCTTCGCCTATATTATATGCAAACAGGTTGCATTTGTCAATCAAAACGAACCGAAATTCAATTAGGAATGAGGAATTGAATATGGACGGCAAATCATTCCTAATTTCTCATTCCAGGGGTGGCAGTATGAAACTTCAATTCAAACATCAGAGATTCCAGGCGGACGCGGCCAAGGCGGTCGTGGATGTTTTCGCGGGGCAGCCGTATCTGACGCCCAGCTATATGATGGATCTGGGCGTCAATCCCATGGATCAGCTCTCCATCGGAGAGATGGATTTCACGGGCTGGCGCAACGAGCCCATCTTGCCCAGTTTGAGCGATGCTGTGATCCTGGAGCATATCCAGAAGATCCAGCGGTCCAACCAGATCGCCCCCTCCCCGCGGCTGGAGGGAAACCGTCGGGACGGCTATAATCTCACCATTGAGATGGAAACAGGCGTCGGCAAGACGTATACCTACATCAAGACGATGTATGAGCTGAACAAGCACTACGGCTGGTCCAAGTTCATCATCGTGGTGCCCAGCATTGCCATCCGCGAGGGCGTATATAAGAGCTTTCAGGTGACGCAGGAGCACTTTGCGGAGGAGTACGGGAAGAAAATCCGCTTCTTCATCTACAACTCTGCCCAGCTGACGGAGATCGATCGCTTTGCGTCCGACAGCTCCATCAACGCCATGATCATCAACTCCCAGGCCTTCAACGCCAAGGGAAAAGACGCACGGCGCATCAGCATGAAGCTGGATGAATTCCGCTCCCGCCGCCCCATCGATATTCTGGCCGCTACCAGGCCTGTTTTAATCATCGATGAGCCGCAATCTGTGGAGGGCAAACAGACCAAGGAGAACCTGAAGCAATTCCAGCCCATGCTGACCCTGCGCTATTCCGCCACCCACAGAGCGGACAGCATCTATAACATGATCTATCGGCTGGACGCCATGGAGGCGTACAACAAGCGCCTGGTTAAGAAGATCGCCGTCAAGGGCATCACGGAGAGCGGGAGCACGGGAACAGAGGGCTATGTCTATCTGCAGAGCATCAACCTCTCGAAGGCGGATCCCACGGCCACGATCCAGTTTGACTACAAGGGCACAACGGGACTGCGGAAGGTGACCAAGACTGTCGGCATAGGCTTCAATCTTTTCGACAACTCCAACGGACTGGATGAGTACAAGGTCGGCTATGTGGTCAAGTCCATCGACGGACGCGACGATTCCGTGGAATTCCTGAACGGGAAGAAGATCTTTGCAGGGGATGTGATTGGCAAGGTCAGTGAGGAGCAGCTGCGCCGTCTGCAGATCCGTGAGACAATCCTGAGTCATATCGAGCGGGAGCGCCAGCTCTTCCACAAGGGCATCAAGGTGCTGAGCCTGTTCTTTATCGACGAAGTGGCGCACTACAAGCAGTATGACGCCGCGGGGCAGGCCTATAACGGCATCTTTGCGGATATGTTTGAGCAGGAATATGAGGATGTGGTGCAGTCCCTGCAGAGCTCGCTCTTTGACGATGGGGAGTACCGCGCCTATCTGGACGCGATTACCGCTGCCGATACCCACGCGGGCTATTTCTCCATCGACAAGAAGGGCCACATCGTGGACACGGTTGCCGGCGACGATAAGAAGGCGAAGCTCTCCAACGACAAGGATGCCTATGACCTGATCATGAAGAACAAAGAGCTGCTTCTGGACCGCGATCCCAAGCGCTCTCCTGTTCGGTTCATCTTTTCCCACTCCGCTTTGCGGGAGGGCTGGGACAATCCCAACGTATTCCAGATCTGCACGCTCAAGCAGTCGAGCAGCGAAGTGCGCAAGCGCCAGGAGGTGGGCCGCGGCCTGCGCCTGTGCGTCAACCAGGACGGTGAGCGCATGGACGCAAACGTCCTGGGCAACGATGTGCACAACATCAACGTGCTGACCGTGATTGCCAGCGAGAGCTATGACAGCTTTGCTCGCGGGCTGCAGGCGGAAATCGCCGAGGCAGTCGCCAACCGTCCCCGTGCGGTTACACCAGAGCTATTCGAGGGGCGGACCATTACCGACGAGAGCGGCAACACCGATGTTGTCACCGCCGATACGGCACGTGAGATCTGGCTGGATCTGCGTATGAACGGCTATATCGACAAGGCTGGTGCACTGACGGACAAATATTATGCGGACAAGGCCAACGACGCGGTTCAGGTGGCAGAGGACGTGCAGGAGTTCTCCGCATCCATCCTCCAGATCCTGGATTCCGTCTACGACGCCAAGGCCATGATGCCTGAAAACGCGCGTGCCAACAACGTGGAGCTGGCGGTGGATCACGACAAGCTGGCAATGCCGGAGTTCAAGGCCCTGTGGAAGCGCATCAATGCCCGCTCGGTCTATGTGGTGGACTTTGATACCAATGAGCTGGTGCAAAAGTCCATTGCCGCGCTGAACGCGAAGCTCCGCGTCAGCAAGATCAGCTTCACCGTGAGAACTGGCGTGTTGGACGAGATCAAGTCCAAAGAAGATCTGGACGCGGGCAAGGCCATGCGGCTGACAGAATCCAAGGCATCCAGCGAGCAAACGCGAATCAGACCCAGCCACGGCGTGAAGTATGATCTGATCGGCAAGCTTGTGGAAGAGACCAAGCTGACCCGAAAAGATGTTGTGTCGATTTTGACTGGGATCCAGAAGGTGGTGTTTGACCAGTTCAAGGACAACCCCGAGGAGTTCATCATCAAGGCGGCTGCCCTGATCAACGACGAGAAAGCTACAGCCATCATCCAGCACATCACCTACAACATGCTGGATGAGCATTATGAGACCGATATCTTCACCGAACCCACGATCCGCGGCAAGCTGGGCGTCAACGCGATGAAGGCTAACAAGCACCTCTATGATCACATCGTCTATGATTCCAGCAATGAGCAGAAGTTTGCAACCGAGCTGGACACCAACAAGGATGTTGCGGTTTACGTTAAGCTGCCCGATGGCTTCTACATCTCCACGCCGGTGGGCAAATACAATCCAGACTGGGCAATTGCGTTTTACGAGGGAACGGTCAAACATATCTACTTTGTTGCCGAGACAAAGGGCTCCATGTCCTCCATGCAGCTCAGGCTGATCGAAGAATCCAAAATCCACTGCGCCCGCGAGCACTTCAAGGCGATCAGCGGGGACGGCGTGGTCTATGATGTGGTGGACAGCTACCAGGCGCTGCTGGACAAGGTTATGCGGTGATCCTTATCCAATATTCACAGGCAAACGAGAGCGGAGGAATAAAATGGCGAATATAGGAAAGCTGAAGGAAGTTGATGTTCGGGATCTTTGGAAGCATGAGCAGTATGATTTCTCCAAATGGCTTGCCAAAGATGAGAACATTGAATATCTGAATGAGATATTGGGCCTCACGCTTGTTGCGGTCGATAATGAAGTCTATGTTGGTCCATATCGCTGTGATCTGGTGGCGAAAGATGAAACTTCAGGGATCACGGTTATCGTAGAGAATCAGCTTGAAGGGACAAACCATGACCACCTTGGGAAAATCATTACCTATGCTTCTGGACTTGATGCAAAAGTCATCGTCTGGATCGTAAAGGAAGCCAAGGAAGAGCACCGCGCCGCTATCGAATGGCTGAACAACAACACAAGCACAGATATCAACTTCTTCCTGATTGAGATCCATGCCTATAAAATCGGGGACTCCGATCCTGCGCCGAAGTTTGAGGTTGTGGAGAAGCCCAATGATTTTGTGAAACGCAGCAAAACCAAGGACCGCGAAGATGGCGAGATGAACAAGAGCCAGGCGGCAAGGCTATATTTCTGGGAAGAGTTCAACAAGGTCGTTGCTCAGCGCGGGAAGCCCTTCAACATCAGAAAGGCAACAACGGACCACTGGTACGATGTTGCTGTTGGGTCCAGTGATGCGCATATCTCTATAACGCTCGTAAACAAATTCGGGAACATCGTTGTTGAACTGTACATCAGCAACAACAAAGCGCTCTTTGATAAGCTGAAGGCGCAAAAGGACAGCATAGAGTCCGATTTGGGCTTTGCATTGGATTGGGATCGCTTGGGAGAGCAGAAGAAAGCCTCCAGAATCAAATACTACATCGATGGCTTGGATTTTGAGAAGCAAGACAATTATTCTGAGCTAATGAACACAGCGATTGATGTTGCGGTCAAAATGCGGGATGTGTTCAAGCGGTATATGTGAACAGGCGAGAGGGATTTCCTCTCGCCTGTTCTATATCAGCTCTGCATGCCCCTCTATCGCCTTCTCTATCCGCTGAGGCTCGATGCCGATGTATCGCTGCGTCACGGCTGCGCTGCTGTGCTGCAAGAGCCGCTGGACCAGGGCAATGTCATAGCCGTTCTTCTTGTAGATCTCCGTTGCGTACCATTTGCGGAAGCTGTGCGTGCTGATGCCCTCATAGCCTAAGTAATCGCAGACTTTCGCAAGGACCTTCTGAACCTCTCGCGTGGTGATGGGGAAGATCAGGTCTGTGCGCTTGATGCCGTTGCGCAAGCAGTAATTCTCTATGTACTGCTGGATCACGAGCGGGACCGTGAAGACCCGCTCCTTCCCCGTCTTCTGCTCCACGATGGAGAGGCGGAACCTTCCGCCGTCGTTCACGATATCGCAGGGGCGGAGCTTCACGATATCGCTGATCCTCAGCCCCAGGTTGCCTTCCAGCACGAGAGCCGTTGCCACGCGCTCATTGGGACGGAAGAAGCCGCTGCCTTCCTTCATGGAAGTTATAATGTTCTTGTATTGTTCTGTGGTCAGAGCCGTTGTTTTCTTGTTCATTTCTGCCTCCAAGTTCGTATTTGTCAGGCGGGAAAGTTCGTGCTTTGAACGCGTCACGCGCTTTCCCGCATTCCTTCTTTCTTTTGGTGTTCGTAATTCTTGACTTTTACGAACTATGACTCTTCCAGCGGCGGGAGTTGGGAATCGTCCTCACAGATCACCGCAAGCAGGAGACGGACGCCAAGCCGAAAGCCTTTTGTGAAAATGTCAGCCTCAGAAATGCCCATAAGCTCTATGTTGGCTTCGGTGTATGCCTTGTATGCTTCCTTACCCTCTGGCGTCAGCATGCTCCAAAAGCGGTCATAAGCCTTCTGAGCGGTCTTTTGGAGTCTGGCGTATTCTGTACCCCTTCTTACTGTTCTCTCGCAGGGGCGGATTGCTCCGCCCCACAGCGCTTCCAGAATGTTCATGCTCTCCCTCCTTACGCCGCCACGATCAACTGCTCATTGCAGTCCATGCAAGCGATATTCACATTACGCGTCGCCCGCACGCTCATTCCACAGCAAGGGCAAATGTACTTCCTTGTGCTGGACTTTTTATTGCCTCCGACAATTTTAGTGGCATTTCCCGCCGTTGCTCCTGTTCCAGAAACACGGAAGATCTCGAAGTCGTTACGGCAGAGACGGATTTCACGGAGATCGTTGTCGATGCAGAACTCCACCAGCGCGTCGCTCGGAGAAGTCTTGGACCATCCGTAAGTATCGTGGTGCTCTACGATGAGGTCGCAAGCCTCAGCCTTCACCTTGAAGTTCTTGTTGTGGTAGGTGTTGCCTCGGCTCGCGTCCTTGATGCCGTTGGTATCGTTCCAGTAATGGACCATCTCATGCAGGAGCGTTGCCACCACGTTCTCGATGGGTCTGGACAGCGTTCCAGCGCCGATGTTGATCTCCCGCATGCCCTTGTCGCCGTCCACACTCCAAGCATCGTACAGTGTGTAGTGACCGTAGGCTTTCGGCGTGCTCTGGATGGTGATGATGGGTCTTGAAAGTGCACCTTCAAAGTATCTGGCATTCAGCAGATCGAAGATGCTGTTCAGATAAGCGGCTGCGCGGTTGTAAGTGGTGAGCTGTTTCATTGTTCTCTCTCCTTCTTGCTTTTGGAGGGAGGGCAAGTTATAATATTTCTTGCCCTCTCCGTATCGGTTTGGGTGGAAGTCTCTTGCCTGTAAGCTTTGGTCGGCGCTCAGGCAAGGGGCTTTTCTTATGCGAGGGGTCGGACCTGAGAGGCACCGAAGAACGATGCTCTGTAATTTGCGCCATCGCCCTTGCTGCCGTGGATGAGGTCCACCGCGAAGAGGGCCTTGCTGCCGTGCAGGACCTCGAAGCCAGCCTCTTTCCATCCGCTCCAAGTAGAGGTCTCTTCGGTGATCCCTGCCTCAGCCTTCGCCTTGGCGATCCGCTCGGCGTTCACAGGCTTTGCCTTCTCGCTGAGCCAAGAGCGGTGAAGTGCTTCGGCGAAGCTGATGGCGAGCTTGCGGAACAGCTTCCATGCGCGGATCATGATGGCTTTCAGGTTGTACTTCATTTTGTTGTCCTCCTTTTGGGGATCTTGGGAAGCCCTTCCTGAGTCTGTATCGGGTCCTGGGCCCTCGCGCACCTCTGTATCGTTTCCGGCAGTATCGGGTTTCCCTTGCGTTCCCCTGTTTGATTGTGTCTATAATATACACCTTTTATCGTGTATTGTCTATTGACAATATACACGAATATTAAGGCACAACTTTGTGGATTTTGTACACTTTTATTCGTGTACAGTTTGTGCTATACTGCGTACAGTGGAAAGGAGGCTCTTTTTATATGCCGTTACAGTATAAGATTGACGTTATCAAAGCGCTCAAAGAGAAAGGCGTCAGCACATACACCATGCGCAAAGAAAAGATCCTGAGCGAGTCAACAATACAAAAGCTTCGTGAAGGTAAGGGCGTAGCTTGGGATAACATTGAAATGCTCTGCAAGCTGCTGGAATGTCAGCCAGGAGATATCATTGAGTATATTTTCGACGATTAAGGGAATGCGTACTATACCATTTTGAAGGTTACTTGTTTATATGAAAGGATGGATCATAATGCCTGCAAGTCATGGAAACAGAGGATTCGGCACCTGTACACAATGCGGGAAAGAGGATGTACCGCTGACTTTCGTCAATGATGAAGATCATGTTTGCGACGCTTGTCTGGATGACTGGACTCAGTGCGATATCTGTGGTGAATACTTTATGGGTATCGACTTCGTTGAAACCGATGATGGCAGGCTCATCTGTGAGTACTGTGCGGAAGACTTGGAATCTGATGAAATGGACGAGGACGATGAATAGAATGCGCTCCTGATCCTTTTGAATAACCAGCCAGGGGACATTGTTTAGTATGCAAATTCATGAGCGGGAGCCGCGCAATAGGTTTTCTCTGTTCACTGAGCCAAGAGAAAGGTAAGATTGGGAGAGCGGGAGCCGTTTCCCTATGATGGGGGGCTGTCTTTCGTGATCGTCAAAGTATCAGCCCTAACGGGGCAATGGTACGGCCTCGCAAAAAACCAAGAGCAAGATAATTTTGGAAGACGGAGCAATTAATTATTGCTGGCCCATTGTGCTGATTGGCATGAGGAGATTTTTATGGAATACTATGTTGGGCAAGAACTTAGCTTTTGGCATAGGAAGCATAAGAGACTTGATACACTTATCGTTACAAAGATTTTTTCTAATGATCTAGGTTTCCAGTTTTTCTACAGAGGTAAGGTGTTCAATTGCACATACGAGAGAGCAGAGGGCAAGCTATACTTAAACCCGTATGATGTCCCTGAATTTCAGGAAAAACTAAGGAAGGAAAAAATAACTGAAGAAGAAAAGCGTATAATCGCGCATAAAAACAGCACTATCGAACCATCTTGCGAAATCTGTTTTCACCGTTGGAGTGGGGAGTGTACAACAATAAATAGCAAGGTGTGTAAAGACTATCGCGCTGGTCCTGTGAATGAATATTCTACCCATGGCCCAACAGCCGATAACCAAGACTATCGTCCTATTTGGCTTTAGTTATTCGCAGGGAAAAAGCATATTCGCCAATTTAATAAAAAGGGGAGACGGCATCTGTGCTGTCTCCCCTGACATTATTACAAACGAGTTTGTGTTTTTACTCCGTCAATAGGAAAAAGTGGAAATTTGACAAACAGTCATTGTTGTGCTATCTTAACGTCAAGATTAGTGCACGAATCTTACAACCAAACAAATACCTATAAGAGATGCGCGAGGGACAAGCCCGATGACCGCACGGCAACCTCCCAGAGAGAAAGGTGCCAAAGCTTGTACGATAGGTTCATACCAGTCCCGCGACTGGTATTTTTGCGCCTATTTTTCTGGGAGTACAGAGAAATGAGGTGCATTATTTTATGTAAAAGCATTGTTGTGAGTGTGCCAAAACTGGTTGGTGATGAACCGCAAGGAGGAAATCGGAAATGACTATGTTTACAGGAAAGGTCCCAGAGAGTATAATTCAAATCATGAATAAATGTTAGTAGTATTCGAAGAAGGGGTGAGTTTCATGACTGATATACGGCTTGTAAGAGCTTTCTGCTTTTCTCAGGACAAAGAAGCGCAAGCTATGGGTTTCTTTGAAACGGGCATGATGTCAAATGGACGAGTATATTTTCGCAATCCCTATATTGAGATGCCAAATGAATTCAGGACATGCCCACAGTTTTATCCGAGAATGCTGTTCTCTTTTGTTTGCTCAAAAATTGATGGCCTACTAAATAATCACGAAAGTGGAGTGCGTCAATCAATTAATTGGGTTTTTGAAGTTGAATACGCTGATGGGAAGTCCAAGACACTTCGCTGCGCTAATCGCCTCAGTAGCTTGACGAAACTATTAAACTATAACAATCTCCTATCTTGCATTGATTCAGACTGGGGCACGAAGAATAGTATAGAAACACCCTCTACAAATCTCACGTTAGAAAAAGTAAGAGGAGAAGTTGCGCTGGGAATTGTCACATTACCAGAATTGCTCACAGGACGACTTGATCTTCTGTTGGCTGGAAGCAAGAAGGAATCAATAAAGCTAACTGAATCAGGCGGTCTAAGTATTAGTCTTTTGCCAGTATGGCAAAAGCGTGCTGCGAGAATTATCATTGATGAAGAAGGCGTTATTCAAGAATCAGGAGGGATCCTCTACACTGAAATTCTAAAAGAACATGGTGTTAAAGTCCTGTTTGACAAAGACGCTGAATCACTCCATAGTGAATCAACTGATTCAATGGTGAGACGAGCAAGAATGCTTGGCTTTGTAGAAGATTATTTGGATGGAACTGCCTTTCCGAGCCTCCCAGAAGAAGTGCGAATGATGTTTTTGGATCCACAATACTTGATCACTGAAAAAGACTGTACATACTCCTTCGCAAATCGAGAAGAGCTCCAAACGTTTTGTCGACGCTATCAAAGTGGTGGAGATGTGAGATGGAGTCAGTCAACGGCTTATGAGGACTTGTATTGTGAAGCGTTTCAATACTATGATAGAGAAGAGTATGAGAAAGCGGCGTCCCTTTATAAAAAATGTATAATAGACAATCCGATCGGCATAGAAGCGAGATTTGAGTTAGTGAATTGTTTCGTTAATCTGGAACAGTATACTTACGCATTGATTGAACTTGCTGTTCTTAAGGAATTAATCAGTTCAAACTACTTTGCCGCCAAGTTTTATAGGACATTGGGATACATATACTGCGAGATAGAAAAATATCCTCTCGCGTACTCATGTTATATGTATTCACAAAAATACAGTGGCGCATCAAAAGAAGTCTCCGATGAGTTGATATATATTTATCAGAAAGCAGAGGAGAATAACATAGACATATCTGATTGCGGAGAAGATTTCAAAAAGGTACTATTGGACAACAATGTTCCTGTTTTTTCCGTGAGAGACGAGGAGGAGCTGTAGAACGATGGCCAGTATCATTGGAACTCATGACTTGAAACATGAACTGTTTCCTGTGCCCATGTCGAAAGAGGAACTACACAAAGCTCTAAGGAAACTCGCAGAATCGTCACATTTTGGAGTCACACAGTCCACCACTATTTGTTACGATGGTTTCTCTGATAAGGTTAAGATACCATTTATGTGTGCAAGATGTGGAAGAAGGAGACTCCTTACCAACGAGGATCCGAACATTATAAAAAAGTATGATGCCCTAGCGCAAAAATTCGTCAAAATTGGGTATAAAGCAAGGGTATCTACATACTGCAATGACTGTATTTTTGAAGACTCAAGACATATTGCGCAGTTTGTGTTTTCTTTTCAGGCGGATGGTATGGAAGAGCCTTCCGTAAGCTTCCCTAACTGTAATAGGTATGATGATTCTGATTATTTGCTTGCTTTAGATTTCCTTAGAGGCGCAGATTCAGCAAGTGTTCTATCTGACATTCACGAAGAAATAAAGAATTATAAACAGGCGGCATACGAGAGAATAGCAACAATTGTTGGCAATTATATTGCGCCGCTGCCAGAGGATATCTTTGACGAGGATGATGGTGAGTTACCGTTTTGAAGATGAGTGGAACATAGTGCCTTTACGAAGAGAATAATATAGACTAGAATAAAGACTTCAAAGCGGAAAATGGGATAGAAATCTGAAAGGCGATGCTTACGTCTATACACAACATAGCTACAAATAATAGGGGATGGTTGTTTGCATCTGACATTTGAAACTGTTGTGGACTTGGTTTGTACTGCAATAATCGGTTGGGTATGTCTTCGGTATGTTCTCTTTTATCTAATAAAAGGTATCTTCCTTCTCATCAAGAGCTTTATACTGTTCCTTTTTAAGGGTATCCCCAATCGTATTCATGAGGCTAAAGAGTTCAAACTGCGCGAGGAAAACGAAGCAAAGCAACGGGCGGCAAAACAAAAAGCAGCAGAACAAAAAGAAGCAGAGCAAAGAGCTATCTATGAACAATACACAGCACCGCTGATCCCTCCCGTCATTCCCGATACATCTGCGATTAACCACTTTTTGATTAGTCGCGGGATAACCAGACTTGTTCATTTTACAAAGGCGGAGAATCTTCTGAGCATTTTTTCGCATGGTCTGGTTCCAAATAGTGAACTTGCCTCAATTGGACAGGAAGCAGCAATCAATGATCAGAAACGATTTGATGGAAACCGAAGGGCAAACTGCCTTTCTGTAGAGTTCCCAAACTACAAGTTGTTCAATTCCTTTCGTGGACCCTCTAATGCTTGGGTAGTCTTATGTCTCAATCCAACTCTTTTAAACTCTCATAAATCTCTTTTCTTTCCACAGAACGCATCCAGTTTGAGTATGAAACGTGCTGGCCGCATATTCGATGGCCTCTCTGATTTTGAGGCTATGTTTTCTGGCAATGATGGCCATGGAGGAATACCATTAAGCTATACGACCAATCCACAGGCCGAAGTCCAGGTGTTTGGTCGGATAATGCCGTCATTTATCTATGCAGTACTATTCCCTAATCTAGATGAACTTCAAAAATGGAAGTATCTGATTCCAAATTCAGTCGCTGTCAGGGTGGATAAATCCGTATTCGAAAAGCGGTCAGATTGGGCTTTGTGGAGTAATATGGGCAGAAATAATTGAGCATATGGAATCATACTACCAACAACGAAAAGGGGGGAGACGGCATTCGTGCTGTCTCCCCCTTCGTCTTATTTGAAGTCCTTGAACAGGTCATCCATAACATCTTTCATGACCTGTTTCAGGCTCTTCTCCATGATGGCGGTGATCTGCGCCATCAGCCAATCTTGCTATTTCTTATCGCGCTTCTTGCGGTCTTCATCTCTCTGACTCATTTCTTTTTCACCTCCACTTGAAAGTGCACATTCATTGGAGCGGCTGGCAGCTCTTCCGCTGCTGCCTCCTGTCGCGCAGTTGCTTCATGGATGATGGAGTTGTGCGCTGCTTCCAGGATCTCAGAGGGTTGATAGCCGTCTCTGTGCATTCCGTCATAATAATCTGGTATGCGCTTGTTGCGCATCTTTTCAAAGACTGTCTGATTGAAGTCGTTGTTCATTTTCTCGCTTCACCTCCTCACAGTATGCCTTGTAATTGTCCTGCTGGCTCATCCAGCGAAGGTTGTCCGCACGGTTGTTCAATGTGTTGCGGTCCACGTGATCCACGGTGGTGCAGCTCTCAGGGTCAGGGTTGGGGCACCACGCCTAAGCCACCAATCGGCTGACAAGAAAATGGCGTGCCTTCCCGAACTGAGAGAGGCACACCCTATCATAGCCCTTATTGTTCATGAACGGCGTCAGGAGCCGCGCATTCGCGTGTTTCAGACTCTTGACGCGTCCAAGGTTGCTGACAAGATATTTGCCGTTGTAGCCCTCTATGGGCCGCCAGGCTTCACCTGGTAAATCTGGTATTCTATCCATTGGAATACCTCCTTTTCTCTGAAAATATGAGCGGGTTTCTTTTAACTCTCTCATAACTGTTTGAGAATTTGGAAGAGACAATTAACCAAGTTTGACAAAACTTTTTTAGGACTTTTATTTGATTTACTAACAACTCCTAAGTAAATGAGAAGCAATTCAGATTACGTCACCTTCAAAAGTGTGTAAATATATTATTGTGCCTTGACGCGATATCTGTATTTGTTATAATGAAAAAAACGTTTTGAGCGGAGGAAAGGCTATAAGTTCCGCTACTATCGAATACCATCTTTCTGTCTTTTAGGTTTCTCTTTCGGAGATAAAGGAGATAATGATATGCGAAATACCATAAGAGAAGCGTGGGAAAATGCTCGAGATAGAGTAAAGGCACTATACACTGTTTGTAGTGGTATTATTGGCGTAGCAGCTGGCTATTTTACGCTGATTGAAAAAGGATATGCCAAAGAACTGCGTATTGGTTTAGGTGTGGTTTCAATTGTCTTTCTTGTCATTTTTATTCTATTTATTTGGGATTTGTTTAAAAACTATCCTAGACTTGCATGGATTATTACAGTAGCAGTTGTGATTGTTGCAATTCTCCTTGGAAAAAGACTTTTTACAAATTGGCCCCCGCCTCCGCCAGCTACACCAACGCCAGTGAGTTCATCGCCTTCTCCTACGTCGGACCCATTTCAAGTAGGTGCGTATTTCTCCTTCGGCAGTTTTGAACAAGACGGAAATCTGGAAAATGGTTCCGAACCAATAGAGTGGCAGGTTTTGGCTAGGGAGAACGGTAAAGTCCTCGCACTTTCAAAACATGGATTGGAGTATCAGGTATATAATCCCAGCGGGAATAATTCTTGGGACAAATCTGAATTGAGAAAGTACCTTATCGGAGAATTCTATGATACCGCTTTCAATATGCAAGAAAAACTACACATAGAGAAAGTGCGAAAGCAGAACAATAGGGCAGATCCTGTTTTTTGCTTGAGCGTTGAAGAAGTCTATGAGTATTTTCCGAAAGAGACAACTGAGGATTGGAAGACAAGAATTTGTGAACCGACTGTTTTTGCTGCAGACAGTCATGAGGTGCCAGAAGGTCACGACTCTGGTGCTTGGTGGTTGAGAACGCCAGGAGACACTGGTAAAGTGGCCTGTGTAAGAGGCATTAATCCAACAAATCAGGAAAATGGTGCGTTACCTGGCGCTGTTTTAGAGTCTGGCTATAACGCAAATGGCAGTAATGTATTGGTTCGACCAGCTATATGGTTTTCTATAAACCTTGATTCTAGTGATTTTCCTGACGTTGACGGAACAGTCGAATTCGGCGCGTATATGCAGTCTAAAACAGAGACGGGTGGATGGAGTAGGGACGCAATTAGTTGGATTGTCCTCGCACGTGATGACGAAACCGCTCTGTTGCTATCAGAAAAAGGTTTGACTTACAAGCAAGTTTCGGCAGATGGCCAAACGACAAGGCTACCATGGGAAGAAACAGATTTGTATTCCTGGCTGACAACTAGTTTTTGCGATACCAGTCGAAATAACCGTGAAGGTGCATTTACGGAAAAAGAGAGGAAAGTAATTCTACAAAGAGCTGATGGAACATGTGAGGTCAGTATTCTGTCAGAAGACGAAGCGGAGAAGTATTTCATTGACCCCAACGAACGCATATGCAAACCGACAGAATATGCAGGATATATATGCGAGAACAATCCTGTTTCTGACGGAGGACAAAAGCCAACTCCAAACTATAATGGAGATCATTGGTGGTTATGTACGACTGGAAGTGATCACTGTTCATATATGACAGTGGATAATTTCGGTCTGGTCAAAACGGGAGGAACCCAGCAAGATTATTATGGAATAATGGTTCGGCCAACCATCATGATTTCCATAGAACGTTTTATGGAAATAGGATGTTTAGTGTGCTTCGCGCAGTCAAACGGTCAATAATTCTCTTCTGCTACTGGAACGCGAGGGGCGGACTTGTCCGCCTCTCGCAATTTCTTTTCCATCAACAATGTATCGAGAATCATACGAGATCCATTCAACATTCAGCAGACTTTCATTCAACTCTATAACAACTTTGAAGCGAGAAGATAAAGAATTCCCCAAAGGATTCCAGAAGGAAAGCCTTTGGGGATATATTTTACGTATAATTGAACGCAAGATTAAGATTGTAAGCCAATCATTATTAGTCATAATTTCATCTCCTTTCTCTTGAATTTTATGGAATTGTTTTTTTACTCCTTTTCAGCCGAAGGAATGCCATTGGGGCAAACGCGTGCCGTGTTCGGCGCCTCTTAATAAATAGAATTGAAGTATCTTCTCATCTGTTCTTCTCGTTCCTTCTCCTTGGCATACTCACTCTTTACTCCTGGTCTATTCATTTTTTTATCTTTATCATTTATATATATTTCTATATCCTTTGCCGTTCCTGAAAAAGCGTGTGCCGTTGATCCTTGAACGGGAGCCGTACTTTTCTCTTTGAGCGGCACGCGTGGGCTTTCGAGTTCAGGACGGGATCCGTGCCTTGGATCTTCATAGAAGTGGAGTTTATTTCCTTCGCCTATTTCTATGAAGCCAAGGCTTTCCAGCTTTTTGAGCTGGTCACGGTAAGTGGTCGGAGGCATACCAATTTCTTTTTGGATTGCCTGAGGGGAGAGCGCAAGCTAAAAGTCAGGCTTATTAGATGCGAAATAGATGTATAAAAGGAATGCTTGCGCTCCGAGGACGCGCGCCGCATATTTCCAGTTATCATTATTGATTCCGAGAAAATTACCGTCAAGCGGCGCGCGGTGGATTTGGATTACGCGTTGATTTGGGACGGTATAGGGCATGGTTATTCGACCTCTTCTACATCAAAAAACGCACAGCCGTGGTTTTCAGCAATAGCATAGCAAGTCCAATAATCGGGCTCTGTTTCGCTGGTAATAATCTCTTCGTAGTCGATATTATCAGCGTCAATACTGCAAGTTAAACGCCAAGTACGCATATTCGTTTTTCCTCCTTTCTTCTTATTCTGACTTGTAGTCTTCATTTATCGGCAAGATGGGGCGATAGCTTTCATAAGCGGCACATTCTGCCGCATCAAAATTTCTCATAACAATTCTCCTTAAAAGATTGTTTGAATATACACTTGCAAGCTCCGCTCACATTGCGATTGCGGCTTCCAGTAGGGTCCGCGCTTCTTCTGCGGACCCCGTGGCGGAGTCCATCATCAGGTCATAAAGCCAATGACAGACATACTCATAGATGAGGTCAGGCACATTGTCTGGATTATTAAAGCTGTAAACCACATCAATGGGATGGTAGGGATGGTGACGGAGATACCCCTCCATTTCGCCAAGTTCATCTTCGGTAAAACTGCGGATGAAGGTATCAAAGTTTTCTTTGTTCCAAGTGAGGATCTTGCGATCCTGAGAAGAGTATTCGGTATAGTTCATTTTTCTATCTCCTTAAATGATTTATTATAGATTCTCTTTTGCGGCAGAGAGGCGCAATTCATGTTCTTTCATCTGCTCTTCCTCTTTTACCTCTTCTTCATCTCCATATTCTTCGGCGTAATCCGCATAGAGAGATTCAGGGTCAATACAGATGAAATCCTTTTCTTTATCGAAATGTAGCCATGCGCCGAAAGCACCAGCTCCTGAGACTTCGGTATCATCAGGAAGGTCTGCGAGCAACATACGCAGCTCGCCAAGAGTAGTGAAATAGGAACGCTTATTCAGGTCATACATTTTTATAAATCTCCTTTATAGTTTTTTGAATGTACACTTTCAAATTACCAAACGAAGGGCTTGCGCTCTGCTCGCGCGTCGTAGGATATGCCTTCAATTTGGATGCTTCGCTCATTATCATTATCACGATAAGAGAACTTGGTAGCAGTTACAGGACCAAGGTCTTCTTCCTGAATGACAGTGTAAAAGATTCCAGGATGGTCCTTTTCTTTAAGGATCTCTCGTTCGTCTTCATCATCTTCGCTGTAACCATCAAACCAGTATTCGCCGTAGTCGCCATAGGCGTTGTAGGTCATGCGACCATTTTCATACTCCTGATCTCCAAAGAAACAATCGCCTGGCTCACTGTATCTGTACTTGAATTGTGCGTCAGGGAACATTGCGGCAAGTGCTTTGACGATAGGCTCACAAGGGCCCCACGCAGTCATGAAAGAAAAGTCAAGCACACAGTCGCTGGCATACTCACAGCGAGCATCAACGCTATTCCATTTAGTTCCCCAGTTTTCACAGCGCCAATCATACCAGTCTTCAACATCGGCGGGCATGGGGATAATCTTCTCAAAGTCAAACGGGTTTTCCTCTCCACGAACAAGGTCATGGATTTTTCTGAGGGTATCATGCGGTCCCTCAATAGACAGACTGTTATCGCAATAGTTAGGCATTTTTATTTATCCTTTCTAAAAAATGTTTTTTGTAATGCTTTGCGGATCGGTTTCCTCTTAACGCACGAATGAGAAAGTATTGTTGAAATACTCTCTCATCCGCTTACTATGCCGATCAGATTTTAGGGAGAAATTAATTTCTTTTTCCCTTACTTTCTATATATATTATAACAAATTTTTTATAAAAAATCAAATATGCGAGATTTTAGCGTTGATTTCTGAACTTTTGAGGCAAGTTAATCCATCTCGTCCATGAGGTCATAAATGATGTACGCAAGATCTTCATCATCGGCGATTTCGGCCTCGAATGCCATGTATGAAGCGTAGTTGTAGATGACAGTCTCAGGTGAGGCAACGTCAAACATTGGGTCGAAGGTCTCATCAAATAAGATCCGCGCCATGCTTCTGACTTCCTCTTGGTCCATGCTGGTAGCGAGCTCGTGAAAATCTGCGCCGTCCCAGGCAAGAATCTTCTGCTCGTAGGATTTCATTTTGTCGTTCTCCTTTCCGTCCCCGTAAGGACTGTATTTTGATTAAACGCACGAATGAGAAAGCACTGTTAAATGCTCTCTCATCCGTTCAGAGAATTTCTTTTTCCCTTATTTTCTATAATAATTATAACATATTTTTTGCAAAAAATCAATCAAACAGCCCGTTTACCTTGGATCTGAGAACTTTTAGGCAAAAATAAAAACCTCTGTCAGCCATGACAGAGGTTTTGAGCGGTATCTATTTGGCGTGGTCCACGTCACGCGACACTGGAACAGGGGAGGGGCTGATATGCCTTGCACAGTTGAGAAGTGCCTTCCAAAAGCTTACGTCTTGTTATTTAGTTTTTCCTCAATTGCATTCAGTCTATCTGCAAGACTATCATCAATTGCTAGGCTGCTATCATCACTAAACCGTAAGGCGAGCTTTTCCGATGCGGTTTTCAGTGCGTCAGGGTTGACATCACCATAAACATCTAGTGTCATTGCTCTACTTGCGTGCCCCATCATGGAAGAGAGACTAGCTATATCCATTCCGCTGCGAATGCCGACGGTTGCAAAGTTATGTCTTAAGCCGTGAGGAGTTATTCTTTTTCCATAGCAGTCGCGTAGGTCATACGCTTCCGCAAGATCCTTAAAGCTTTTCGTGAAAGCCTGAAGTGACATGAAGCTATCCCTTTGCCCTATAACATACCAGTTGCTTTCTGGCTTGAGATAGTCGTAGCGGACCTTTAGAGCATCGTATAGCTGTGGCAGCATAGGAAAGGACCTGATGCTACTTTGAGTTTTCGGTGGCTTTGTATAGTTACCACCTTCTCCTAATCCTATTGAGCTATCAACCGAAAGGGTCTTCTTCTCAAAATCCACATTTCTCCAGCGTAAAGCGCATATTTCACCACGTCTCAATCCACCGTAGTACGCCAACATGCACCCAACGTACATGGGGTCAGTTGGATCATACTCGGTATAAACTGCTGACAGGAAATCGTCCATCTGATCATTTGTAAGATGCGTGACCCTAGGCTTCCCGTATTTAGGTGCCTTTACTCCGTTGAAGGGATTTTTGATGATATCGCCGACTTCGTAATAGTAAGTGTAGATTTTCTTGAGCTGCGTATATGCGTTTCTGACCGTGCGAGGCCCTAAGCCCTTCTCAAATAGTTTAGTGAGCCAGGCGTTAATATCTACGCGATCCACAGAGGTAAACAGGTTGTTTCCCAAGTAGGGATAGATATAGTTCTTGCTAACTGCTAGATTCTTTTGGTGAGTAGATTTTTCAATTTCGCCTACTGTGAGCCTGTAGTTTTCATAGGACTCTATCATTTCTTGCAGAGTTTTTCCTCGCTCGGTGGGAGCCATTGACATGACGGCATTATTCATCTCTGTTAACCACTCGTCAGCCAACTTTTTAGCTTCTTTTTTCCCCCTGGCAGTTGGCAGCATTTTAGTCTTTTGCCTTCGTTTGCCTGTCGTCGGATCCTTATAATCTATAGACGCTCTCCACGGCTTCCCTTTGCGATCTAAACACTGTTTAACGGTAGGATTATAATAATACATGTTGGTGGACCTCCGCCAATTGTTATGATAATACTAGTGTGCCACAAAAGCGCCACAAAGTCAATTTCAAATTTTAGTTTGCGAACTAAAAAACCGTTGAAAACACTGGGCTTTTTTAGTGCCTACGTGAGTAGATCAAATCCTGCACCCTCCGCCAGAAATCCAGTCCACAAGCGGGTTTTCTCGTTTGTGGACTCTTTTTATTTTCAAGAATCAGCCAGGTTTTTACTTCAGAGTTCTCTCCAAAACGGGCGTTTTTTAGGAGAAAAGAAGAGTTATTTGCTGGCAATTCGAACTCCCATTTCAGGAGATTACGCTGAGCGCGCCCTGCAGGCCATTTACCATGGCGTCTGCCGAGGAAAGTTTTGAATTGTAATCCAAATGCGCGTAGACATTGGCCGTCGTAGAGAAGTCGCTGTGGCCAAGCCATTCCTGGATTTGCTTCATTGG
>JAFSMZ010000034.1:0-23289 GCA_017447685.1 Oscillospiraceae bacterium | reverse complement strand
GATTACGCTGAGCGCGCCCTGCAGGCCATTTACCATGGCGTCTGCCGAGGAAAGTTTTGAATTGTAATCCAAATGCGCGTAGACATTGGCCGTCGTAGAGAAGTCGCTGTGGCCAAGCCATTCCTGGATTTGCTTCATTGGTATTGCAAATGAAACGGATGCAGAGCATGTATACGCTTTTGATCTTTGGATTTCTGCAACGGAAAACTACCTGAGGATACGGGAGAATGGTCTGGAGGACAAGATCATACCGATCCACGGGGACGCCATGGATATGCCGTTTGCACAGGACTATTTCGATGCCATTATCAGTGTGGATGCGTATCATTACTTTGGATGTAAAGAAGGCATATTCACCGACAAAGTATTGCCGTACATCAAAAAAGGCGGCTTTGTAATGATCGCGGTTCCCGGATTAAAAGAACAGCCGCAGGGTGAGCTGAAACAACTCTTTGAGACATGGGCAGAAGGAGACGATTCTGAACTTTTCAAGACCGCTGCCTGGTGGGAAAACCTGTTGAAGGAAGAGTGCAAAAACCGGTGCAGTATTGAAATCAAGGAAGCAGATTGTTTCGATATCGCCTGGCAGGAATGGTTCGAATCGGGGCATGAATATGGCGTACGTGACAAGGCGTTTTTAGACAGAGGACTGTATGATATTCTGAACTTCCTTTTGATCTATGTCAGAAAGGAATGATATCGACACATTCCTTTCTGACGGGCTGCATAGCGTGTACCTTTTAGGCGTTCTTTCTTCGGTTTTGTGACTTTTGGGCGTACTTTTCTTTTGACCCGAAGGCCCGGCAAAATCAAGTGTTTCGTCGTATTAGGCGGATCCCGGATCATCCCGGGATCGGTCTTTTTTGCTTTTTTGGGATTTACAACCGCTCTTGGAAAAAACGGGTTCGTTTGGTTTTTCCCTGGGTTCGCTGCTCTTCGGGCAGGTTCATGGGATCATTTCGACATTTTTCTTGAGTCTTCAGGATGCCTGGATTATAATGGTACACACAAACCGGATTTCGGAGGAATGATCCATGAAGAAAACATTGACAATTGCTATGCTGCTCTTGATGATCGTGAGCCTGACGGCCTGCGCCAGCCTGCAAAGCGGTGTCCATGATCTGCACGGAAGCATCGTCGGAAACGAATACAATATTGACATCTTCGACAATACCGGGATCCGTACCCTGAGATCCCACGGGAAAAGGATCGATATCGACAACAACATTGTCGAGGAAAAAACGTATTCCTCGGATTCTGATTCATGGCTCTCGACAAAGACCTTGAGTTCCGTCATCACGATCACGATTGACGGAAAGCAGCTGATCTCCTGCGGAGACACCTGCATCTTCTATGACACAAGGCTTGTTCCTGACTATGAGTTTTATCTGGACGATATTGAAAGCACTTCATCGGGAATCATGGATTCGGCCTTGATCAGCGGTATGGTCAACAGCGTTAAGAACGAATTCGGGAAGCCGATGGTGGTCATCATCAAATCCCAGATGGGAGCACCGATCTATGCTTTTTCCGGCAATAAAGTGTATTGGGAAGTTGAGGAAGATCTGCCGCGATTCACAAAACTGATGATCGACAATAAAGCGCTGTATATCCACAGAGCCAACTTCCAGATCATTGATAAGGCGCTGCTGGATTGATAAGAGCCTCAACATCTCTGCAGGCCCGTTCGGCTTCCGGGATCCCTCGCCTCCGGGCCTTTGCCGTCCGCCGCAGAGCGCCGGACCGATCGGCGGGGCTGCTGTTTGAATAGTCATTCGGAATGTTTCTTGTCAAGGGGTATTTAGAATTTTTTCTAAATACCCCTTGACGGCTGTCTGCGGAAGGTGTATAGTCTATTTAGAAAACAATCTAAATATCTTTTCGGGAAGGAGGAGCGGGATGTCATTTGCGGAAACCTTTAAAGCCCTGTCCGATCCGGTGAGACGGCAGATCCTGGAATTGCTGAAAAAAGGGCCTCTTTCTGCCGGAGACATCGGGTCGCACTTTGAGATGACCGGCGCGACGATCTCCTATCATCTCAAGATCCTGAAGCAGGCAGACCTGATTTTTGAGAGCAGGGAAAAGAACTTCATTTATTACCAGTTGAACACATCGGTATTGGAGGAGATCCTGCTGTGGGTCTCGGAACTGAAAGGAGGCAGCGCCGATGCTGAAAGCAAATAGAAAAACCTTGATCATCGCGAGTATCGTGACGGTCCTTCCCGCACTGATCGGTATCCTCTGTTGGGATCGACTGCCGGATGTGATGGCGACGCATTTCGGGATAAACAATGAGGCGGACGGCTTCAGCAGCAAGGCCTTTGCCGTGTTCGGATTGCCGGCGGTCCTTCTGGCGATCCTTTGGCTCGTGGCATTTGTCACGTCACAGGATCCCAAAAGGCAGAACATCAGTCCCAAGATGTTCACGCTTGGACTGTGGATCGCGCCGGTCGTCTCTCTTGTCATTGCGGCAACGATGTACCCTGTCAATCTGGGTTATGCAGTGGACATATCCTTTTTTGCCGAACTGCTTTTAGGCCTGCTGTTCATCATCGTTGGAAATTATCTGCCGAAAGCAAGACAGAACTACACCATCGGGATCAGGATCCCCTGGACGCTTGCAAACGAGGAAAACTGGAATCGGACCCATCGCCTCGCCGGGTATCTGTGGATGATCTGCGGCGTTCTCATGATCCTCCTTTGCCTGACGCGGCTTTTACCGGCGCCATGGACGGTGGGCCTTCTTCTGATCATGGTCCTTGTGCCCTGCGGGTATTCCTACTGGCTGCATGCAAGGAAAGGCCTGTGACTGTCGTGCCCAAAATCGGATAAGACGCGCATTGCGATCATGAGGAGATAACCATGAAGGGCTTTATCAAAAACAACCGGAAGTTTCTGCTTTTTGTTTTGGTCAGCGGACTGATCGGAGGCTGCTGCAGCGGCCTCTATATGCCGGATACGTTTTCCCCGGAGATGCTGCAGCAATTGCAGGAGCAGGGGATAAGCACCGGGATGCTGGCGCTCAGCGCTGCGGTCCAATATGGCGTCCTGTACGGCCTTCTGCTTGCGGCGATCGGCCTGATCCTTTCCGGGAAGGTCGGTCTATGGAAGGCATTTCGATTTGACAAAAACGCTGTCGCGCCGACTGCGATCATTACGATCCTGGCGGCCTTGTGCCTGTTCCCCGGGGACAAGCTGATATTCGGCTCCTTCAGCCCCTGGGTAAGGGAGCAGTACACCGTAAAGCCGGGATTGCCGAAGATCCTTGCCGGGCTGCTGGCTGGCGGCGTGATCGAAGAAGTCATGCTGAGACTGTTCTTCCTGTCTTTGATGGCCTTCGTTTTTTCCAAACTGTTCTGCAAAAACGGGAAAGAGATCCCGGTGGGGGTGTTTGCCGCCGCCAATCTCATTTCCGCGCTGGTCTTTGCGGCGGGGCATCTTCCGGGTACCGTGGCCATGACCACGTTAACGCCGCTGCTGCTTCTCAGATGCTTTTTGTTTAACGGCGGCCTGGGCCTCTGCTTCGGTTATCTGTATCGAAAATACGGGATCGGCTATGCCATGATCGCCCATGGAGGGGCCCATCTGATTTCAGATCTGCTGATGATCCTGTTTATCTGAATCCGGCTTCCGGTCCGTCAGCGCGGCCCGTGGTCAGCACGCGCCCCTTTGTCGGCTGCCCTTGCTGTTTTCACCGGCGACACATCGAACAATCGACGCGGCCGTTGGGCTTTGCCCCGGAAATCGGGCAAAATGAGAAAAAGCAACTTCAAGTTGCGGAAAGGCAAATTGAGGTTGGTGGATAATCTGCCGCGCAAGCAGTATGCTCTCGGCGGAAGGGGGTTGATACCATGAGTTTTGGAGAAAATCTGCAGGCGATCCGCAAAAAGAATCAGCTTTCCCAGGAGGGGCTGGCGGAGATGCTGGGCGTGAGCAGGCAGGCCGTGTCAAAATGGGAGCTTGGTGATGGCTATCCCGAAGTGGATAAGCTTCTGATCCTGTCAAAAAAGCTGAACATCTCCCTGGACAGCCTGCTGGGAGAGGAGAAGGAGACGCCCGTTCCCGAGGAGGGAAAAGCTCCCGCTGTGATCCGGATCGTCTCGCCCCATGAAGGCGTCATCGTCAACACGGTAAAGGTGATGCGTTCGCAGCAGTTCAGGGGCGGCAAAAACAGTCCCCGCTTCGCCCTGTATGCCTGGGATGGGAAGGATCTGTCCCTGAGCGGCGCGCAGAATACCTTTCTTGCCTGGTACAGGAATCTGGAAGACGTCACAAAAGAGATCGACGAGATCCAGACGGCCCTGGACGCCGGCGCCGCTTCCTATACCCTGCAGTACAGCGTGAAGTGCAAACAGAACCTGATGAGGACAATAGAGGAATAAGCAACGAGAACCAGGTTCTGGGCCCGGGTCTTCTCCCGGCCCGCTGGATCGCTTCCCGGCGAAGCACAGAGCAAAGCACGGCAATTTTGATGGAATTGCCGTGCTTTGCTTTTTGTGTTATGATGATAGACAGGAATGATGCCGAAGACCGGCCTCGTTCCGCGAGACAGGGGATGTCTCATCCGGAAAAGCGGGGCTTTTGCTCACTTTGTGTCCTGTTTTTCCGGCAGGTCCCGGCCTATACTGGACACGCAAAGGAGGTCATCGGACAATGGATCTTGTGAAAATCGGAAGACTCCTCCAGGAGCTTCGCAAAGAAAAGGGGCTCACCCAGGAGCAGCTTGCGGAGCGGATGGGCGTTGCCCGCAGGACGGTCTCCCGTTGGGAGACCGGAAGCAACATGCCGGATCTGGATATCCTGATGGAGCTGGCGGATCTGTATGCGGTCGATCTCCGGGAAATATTAAGCGGAGAAAGGAAAAGTGAGCGTATGGATCGAGAGATGAAAGAAACCGTGCTGCAGGTCGCGGATTACAGCAACGAGGAAAAAACCAGACTGCTGCGGAGAATGCATGGACTTTTTCTTGCGGGTTTGATCGGCTTTGCGGCCTTCCTTGTGATCGCGCTGCTGGGTTTGGAAAACACAGCGCCCTATGAAGCCATCGGCAGTTTTGGCATGGGCCTTGCCTTCGGCGTGCTCTTGCTCGGCCTGATCTTTACCGGCCGAAGCGCCGCCAAAATCAAGGCGTTTAAGCTGCGGCTGCTGGGCAAAGCCGGGAAGGAGAGGTCATGAAGCGCCTGCATATCCTCGGGTTCATCCTGGCGGGATCCGTCATCGTCATCGAGCGCTTTGGCCATCCGCTTCCGAATTGGCTGGCCATGGTGCTGTACGGCGCGGCGGTGCTCCTGATCATTGCGGGGATGATCCGGGGCAGAAGATCGAGCTGAGGGCAGGGCTGCCGCCCATCCGCCCCGTGCCCGCATGATGCAAAAAAAACGCGTGATCCGCCTGGGCGGTCACGCGTTTTTTCTGATCTGCCGCTTGGATGTTTCATCCGGAAGATGCCCATTCCCAAGCTGCCGGTTTTCTGCTATAATCAGATATCATAAACCCCGACAGGGCGCTGCCGTGCAGCGGGAAAGGAGATCATAATGCCAGTCGTATACGGAAAAGACACCCCGAAGCTGGGCTTTGGCCTGATGCGCCTGCCGAAGAGAGGCTTCGTGATCGATGTGGAGCAGGTGAAGACCATGGCGGATCTGTTCCTGGAGGCCGGGTTCACCTACTTTGACACGGCCTATGTGTACCCCGGATCGGAGACTGCCATCCGGAAAGCCCTGGTGGAGCGCCACCCGCGGGACAGCTTCACCCTGGCCACCAAGCTCAATGCCATGGCGGCCCCCACGGAGAAGGCGGCCCGCAAGCAGTTTGCCACCAGCCTGGAGCGGACCGGCGCCGGCTATTTTGATTACTATCTCCTGCACGCGCTGATGGAGAACAACTACCAGCGCTATGAGAAGCTGCATCTCTGGGACTTCGTCCGGGAGCAGAAGGAGAAGGGGCTGATCCGCAACCTGGGCTTCTCCTTCCACGCCGGGCCGGAGCTCTTGGACAAGCTGCTCACGGAACACCCGGAGGTGGATTTCGTGCAGCTGCAGATCAACTATGCGGACTGGGAGAATCCCAAGGTCAGCTCCCGCGCCAACTATGAGACGGCCCGGAAGCACGGCAAGCTCATCACAGTCATGGAGCCGGTAAAGGGCGGCAACCTGGCGAATCCCCCTCAGGAAGTGAAAAAGCTGTTCCAGGCGATCCATCCGGAGATGTCCTGCGCCTCCTGGGCGATCCGCTTCGTGGCCTCCCTGGACGGCATCCTGACGGTGCTCTCCGGCATGTCCAACACGGCGCAGATGGAGGACAACCTCTCCTATATGAAGGATTTCCAGCCCCTCAATGAGGAGGAGCAGGAGGCCATCCGCCAGGCCCAGCGCCTCCTGGGCAATGCCGGGACCATTCCCTGCACGGCCTGCCGCTACTGCGTGGAGGGCTGCCCCCAGCAGATCCCCATTCCGGATATCTTCGCCGCCATGAACCGGCAGCTGGGAAACGGCCAGATGGACGCGGCCCGGGAGGCCTACTTCCGGACGGCCTCAGAGGGACACCGGGCGTCCGACTGTATCCAGTGCCGCCAGTGTGAGGGCGCCTGCCCCCAGCATCTCCCCATCACGGAGCATCTGCAGACGGCAGCCCAGATGTTCCCGGCGGAAAAGTAAAGCCCACGCAAAAAACAAGAGGAAAGCCGCCGGCAACGTCCGGCGGCTTCAGACTGTAGACAAACCTATGCGGCGAAGCTTGGACACGCATGGGGGGATTGTGAAGGGGGGAGGGTATGCCCCCCTTCACGTTCAATCCTTGCCAAAATGGGAACTTTTTCGGAAGTTTCCATTTTGGCGATTCAAGCTGTCGACACTTTGTCGACAGCTTGGGAAAGCCGCCGGCAACGTCCGGCGGCTTTCTTAATTATCCTTAAGTTCCCTTGCATTCTGTATGCCCGAAAGCTATAATCTCCTCACGAAGCATGGATTTGGAGGTTATCATGAAAAAGAACATTTTTGTGTGGATCATTCTTGCGGCGATGACGCTTTCTCTCGCCGCCTGCGGCGCTGCTCCCGCTGCCGGGAACACTGCGCCCGCCGCCGAGACGCAGGACCAGACTCCTGCGGCGGACGACGGACAGATCATTGTGGAAGAGACGCCCGAGACCGAGACCGAGGCTGAGCTTGAACGGCTGGACGGCGAGCGCTTTGAGGCGGTCATCATCCTGGAGGGCATGGAGGAAACCGTGCAGTACGAGCACATCCGGCGTGAGGATCTGGGCTTCCGGATGAATTATGACTATGAAAACTTCCTGCGGCAGCGGGAAGCGGACCGGGAGCGCTTCGTCTCCGACTGGGACGACCCGGAAAACCCCGAGAACTATCTGGAAGTGACTTACGACCCGGGCGATCCCGCCCAGGTGGCCGATGCCGTCAGCGCAAGCCTCTCCCAGGAGTATGATCTCCTCTGGGAAGAGCGGGAGCTTGACAGCGGGCTCAGCTGCACCTACATCGAGGCCTCTGTGATCAAGGGCACCAACCAGATGGCGGATCATCTGCAGGCGGTGTACATCATCCCCGCCGGCAGCGGCAGCATCGTGGCCACCGCCCATTATGCCTGCGAGGGCGCCGAGGGCTTTGGAAGACGCTTTGCCTATATGATCCGTACCCTGGAAGCGCTGGAGAGCGCTGCGGAAGGCGCGCTTGCGGACGAGTTGGCCCTCTCTGCGATCCAAAACTACTGCCTCCGGGAAAACCCGGATCTGGAGAGCATCGTGAACGCCGGAGAATACCAGACGTATTGGGAGATCGAATCCAGCGACATGCAGCAGATCGTGGTGCTGTTCCGCTCCTACACCGGCGCGCTGGTTCGGTATTATATCGAACGTGCCACGGGCTATACCTATGTGACGGAGTTTGTGCCCGGCGTCACCCCGGAGGAGCAGCGGACGGAGGAGAGCTTCAATATCTGGGATCAGGC
Organism: Oscillospiraceae bacterium; assembly: GCA_017447685.1. Lineage (GTDB taxonomy): Bacteria > Bacillota > Clostridia > Oscillospirales > Oscillospiraceae > Limivicinus. The sequence continues at coordinate 15,330 of JAFSMZ010000034.1, read as the reverse complement.
CGATTGAGGGGGCCCGCGGAGCAGAAAGCGCATCTTGAATAGAATCAGAAACAGCCCGGTCTTTTGACCGGGCTGTTTCAGACTGTAGACAAACCTATGCGGCGAAGCTTGGACACGCATGGGGGGATTGTGAAGGGGGGAGGGCGAAGGGATGCCCCCCCTTCACGTTCAATCCTTGCCAAAATGGGAACTTTTTCGGAAGTTTCCATTTTGGCGCTTCAAGTTGTCGACACTCTGTCGACAGCTTGAAGCTGCCTCTGTTAAGAGGCAGCTTTTCTATTGGAGAGAAGACTTATTTGGCCTGCTTTTTCACGTTGTTGGCCGCGATGAAGACCGCCAGACTGAGTGCGACGGCAAGGATGCCGGAGAGGATCTGCAGCTTGCCCCCGCTGCCGATGAGGGCCAGGATCAGGGAGAGGGTGTTGAGGATCAGGCCGACCAGGGTGACAAGCCAGGCCCCGCCGATCTTGGATGCGTCCTTGGCGGCAAGCAGGAGCAGGTAGCCGGTCACCAATGAGACGAACACGCCCAGCCAGGCCGCGATACCGCCGGTCAGTACCGCCCCAACTGCGGCGAGAATGGCCATCAGGATCTCCAGAATACCGAATATGCGCAGAACTTTTTGACTGTTGCTCATGACACATTCCTCCTGTTTTACTGACTAAGACATCCTGATTTTACCATACAATCAAAAAAATGACAAGAAGCTATCGGACGCATACAGGAATGAACAGGCAATGAGTTTACATAACAACAATCAGCCGCGGCGAGCGGATTGACTTCTGCAGCCTTTGCGCTATAATGAAATAAAGAAAAGCGGGAAAGGAGCATGCACATGCGCAGGACGGACGGAAAGAGAGTACGGGGATTTGCCCTTCCGAACAAAAAAGCGGCAGCCGCGCTGCTGATCCTCTGCCTGGCGGCGCTGCTGCTGGCAGGCTGTGGCTTCCATGTCAATGTGAATCATGACGCGGTTCCTCCGGAGGAATTGCTGGTGAACCAGGATCTGATCGGCGATCTGGCGCAGTATGATCCGGAGGGGAAATATACGCTCTACTTCTACTATGAGAAGGGCGGCTTTCAGAAAATGGACCTGTCCCAGGCCTATGTGGCCTGCTATTCGGTGAGCTTCGAGGATCAGCTTGACAGCATCACGGGCGGGAACACAGGGGAATATCCTCCGCTGCCGGAGGACGCTCAGCTCGCCTTTGACGAGGCCATGGGCTTTGGAGAGCTGGAAAAGATCGCCGTTATTAAGATCAAGACCCTGGACGACTATCATCTGAGCGTGAGCTTTACGGATAAGCACAATCCGCTGCCGGGCAAGGAGTATTTCTTCATCATACCCAATATGGGCCTGGCGGGCTCCGTTGCGCCCGACTGAATCCAAGCCATAACAAAAGGAACCTTCCGTTTGGGAAGGTTCCTTTTGTTATGGGACGTGTTCTTCCGGCTTATTCGGCGTTCACGTATTTGTGCAGGGTGGCACGAACGGCGCCGGGGCCGGCGGTCAGCTCCGTAAAGTATGCGCAGATCTTCTCCGCAAGCCCGGCTTCCACCAGGTCCACGCCGAAGACGGTCTTGTTGCGCAGCAGGCCCTCCAGCTTGCTGCAATCCGGCTTCTCGCCCAGCTTGAAGTCCTTTACGTAAGCCTGGGCGGACTCCAGCAGGGGATCGGGGGAGGGCTCAAAGGCCTCGCCCTTGTCGTTGAGGGCCATCAGATAACGCAGCCAGCCGGCGTGTACCAGGGGGATCAGCTTCAGATCGGAGGCGTTCAGCGTGTCCGAGGCCAGGTAGGCCTTGACGGTCTCGCCAAAGCGGATGGAGAGCTTTTGGGAGGTGTCGGTGGCGATGCGCTGAGGGGTGTCCGGCATGAAGGGATTGGGGAAGCGCACGGTCAGGACCGTATGGATGAAGTCCTCCGGGCGGATGATGCCGGGGTCGGTGACCACGGGGAGGCCTTCCTTGTAGCCGATGGTCTCCACCAGCTTCTTCAGATCCTCGTCCTGCATCTCCTGCCAGATCTTCTCAAAGCCCAGCAGGCAGCCGTAGACAGCGAGAGCGGTGTGCAGGGGGTTGAGGCAGGTGCAGACCTTCATCCGTTCCACCTTGTCCACGGTCTCACGCGCAGTGAAGTAGAAGCCGGCCTTCTCCAGGGGGGGACGGCCGTTGGGGAAGTCGTCCTCTAGCACCAGATACTCGCTCTCTTCGGCGTTCACATAGGGGGCCTTCACGGTGCCGCGGGCGTTGCGCACCGGGGCGAAGCCCTCCAGCCCGTCCGCCTCCAGCATGGCGCCCACGCTGAGATCGGGGCTGGGGGTGATCTTGTCGATCATGGTCCAGGGGAAGGAGACCTTGCTGCCGTCCTCCAGATAGGCCTTGAAGCCCTCGTCGCCCCAGGCATCGGCAAAGGCCAGCATGGCGGCCTTCAGCTTGTCGCCGTTGTGGGAGCAGTTGTCGGTGCTGACCATGGCGATGGGGTACGCGCCGGCGCGGTAGCGCTCCAGCAGCAGGCCGGCCACCCGGCCCATGTAGCTCCTGGCCTCCGCGGGAGAGAGAGCCAGATCGGCCTTCACATCGTCGGCGTCCAGGCTGTAGCCCTTCTCGGTGATGGTGAAGGTAGCCAACTGCAGGGAGGAATTGCGGAAGATCTCCTTCAGCCGCTCTTCGCCGCCGTAGAGATAGCAGGTCTCCGCCATGGCGCCCAGGATGTTCTTTTCCACGCTGCCGCTGGCCTTCAGGGTGACCACCACGGCCAGATCGTCATACTTCTCGCCGCCGCGATCCATGCGCTCCACAGCGATGATGCCCTTGTCCAGCACACCCTCGTTGAGGAGGCGCTGGGCGGCCATGCCGTGCAGGGCCTTGAAGATGTTGCCCGCGCCGAAGTGCAGCCAGGTGGGGTTCTCTTTCGTGCGCGCGATCATGGCCTCCCGGTCATATTCCGGCAGCCGGTAGCCCTTGGCCTCCCAGGCCTCTCTGTTTTTCAGACAATCGTTATTCAGAACCATCTTGATCTCCTCTCTTAAATCCCGAATTTGTCCATATAGTCCCAGGCACCCAGCATGTACATGATGCCCAGGGCCCGGTCATAGAGGCCGTAGCCGGGACGCACGTTGCCGGGCTTCTCGTCCCAGAGGTGCCGGCCGTGGTCGGGACGGATGTAGCCGTCAAAGCCGCAGTCGTGATAGGCCCGCAGGATCTCCAGAATGCCGGTGTCCCCGTCGCAGTCCCGGTGACTGGCCTCGGAGAAGTCGCCGTTTTCGAAGTGCTTCACGTTACGGATGTGGGCAAAGGCGATCCGGGCACAGTGCTTGCGGACGATGGAGGCCACGTTGTTCTCGGGATTGGCGTTGAGGGAGCCGGAGCAGAGGGTAAGGCAGTTGTAGGGATCGTCCACCATCTTGAGGAAGCGGTCGATGCTCTCCGCGTCCACCAGCAGGCGGGGCAGGCCGAAGATGTCCCAGGGGGGATCGTCCATGTGCACGGCCATCTTGATGTCGCACTCGTGGCAGACGGGCATGAGCCGCTCCAGGAAGTACTTGAAGTTCTCCCAGAGCTTCTCCTTGGTGACAGGCCTGTACTTTTCAAACAGCTCGTCCAGCTTGGCCATGCGCTCGGGCTCCCAGCCGGGGAAGGTCATGTGGTACTTCTCGGTGAAGCTCATGACGTAATCGGCCATCTCCTTGGGATCGTCCTGGATCATGTCCTTCTGGTAGTAAAGGGCGGTGGAGCCGTCGCCGACGGGATGGAACAGGTCGCTGCGGGTCCAGTCAAAGATGGGCATGAAGTTGTAGCAGATCACCTTCACGCCGAAGGGGGCCAGGTTGCGGATGGTCTGGATGTAGTTGTCGATGTAGGCGTCCCGGGTGGGCAGGCCGATCTTGATGTCGTCGTGGACGTTCACGGACTCCACCACGTCGGCATTGAAGCCGGCGGCCTTGATCTGGCTGACTACCTTGTCGATTTCCTCGGGCTGCCAGACTTCGCCGGGCATCTTGTCGTGGAGCGCCCAGACGATGGTGCTCACCCCGGGGATCTGCCGAATGTCGCTGAGAGAGATCTTGTCGTTGCCCTCGCCGTACCAGCGAAAGCCCATTTGCATAGCCATGGTGAAATCCTCCTTATTGATGTTGCGTTTTGATCTGTTGATCTCAGTATAATACGCAAACAGCACAATGTAAATTGCTTTTTTTGCTTGAAGGATTGCGAATCTTGCTATATACTAGTGATTGCGAAACTCTGGTTTCGCAATCAAGGGCTCGCGTTTATCGCACGCGGCGGAGCGTAACACGCCGCGTTTGGTCGACGCGAGGCCTCGCTCAGCTCGGCTTATGGTGTTTTTGAGGCGGCAAAGCTGCCTCAAAAACGATTTTGATCCCCTTCGGGGTACAAATCTGAGCTTTTGAGAGATTGTTGCAATCGATTGTTGCTGCATATGGAGAACGAGGTGAGGCGGATGCGGCGCAGAGCGCAGAGTTTCGATCCCCGGCAGGAAATGCGGAGCCGGGACTACGAGATCTTCCATTTTCGGGACCCCAAAATGCAGGAGGTGCCGCTGCATCACCATGACTTTTATGAGATCTATTTCTTCCTCAGCGGGCGGGTGGACTACCTGGTGGAGGGCATCAACTACACGCTCTTCCCAGGGGATCTGATGCTCATCAGCCCCATGGAGCTGCACCGGCCCACGGTGGCCCCGGAGGAGGCCTATGAGCGTATCGTCCTCTGGATCAATGCGGAGTATCTGCGGAAGAAGACGGAGGGGACGGATTTTCTGGACCGCTGCTTTCAGCCCGGCCGCAACCTTTTTCACGTCTCCCGCACCCAGATCCCGGAGCTGATCCGCCGCCTGGCGGAGGAGTTCGGCGGTCGGGAGGGGGGCGCCGCCCTCTATTCCGAGGGGCTGCTGCTGCAGCTCATGGCGGAGCTGCTGCGCCTTGCCGCGGGGAGCGACGAGGCGGGAGAGGCCAGGCAGAGTTCCCCGCTGATCGAGAGCGTGCTGCACTACATCGGCGAGCACTACCGGGAGGAGATCAGCCTGGACGAGCTGGCGGAGCGCTTTTATGTGAGCAAATACCACCTGTCCCATCTCTTCCGGCAGACCGTGGGGGTGAGCGTCTATCGCTACATCCTGCTCAAGCGCCTGCAGCATGCGCGGCAGCTGCTTTCCGAAGGGGTAAGCCCGGGCAGCGCCGGCCGGGCCAGCGGCTTTCCGGAATACAGCGGCTTTTACCGGGCCTTCCGCCAGGTCTACGGCACCAGCCCCGGCGAGGCCGCCGGGCAGTGAAAAATAGATGCGGAGCAGGAGGGTCTCACGCTGAGACAGGTTTTTAATAGGGTGGCAAAGCGAATAGACTAACAGGAGGAATACATGAAGCTACAACAGTTATTTGCGGGGCAAGATATTGATTGGAAAAGAACAAAACTAATCCGCCACAATCTCACGAATGAAATAGTAGCCGGAAACTACGCGGCTGGATTGCTTGACATTTATCAGTCGGTCCAGACGCGGACACGATTTCAAGGATGTGACACGATCATTAGTTTTCTTGGCACAGAGAGAACAAACGGCGTTTATCAAGGCTGTTTTCGCGTGGTGGGCTCTGTTCCGTTCGATAAGTCCTTACTGCCTGAAAACTTTGTTTTCGATTCGGGTATGGATGATAACTGCGCGATCTATCAATTAGAGCCATTAGATATTCTTTCTGATCTTAAAGATCGGCTCGTGATTGATTGGGGGCGCGGCACGATCAACTGGTGCCAAAATGGCACAACCGCGAAAGAGATACTTGAAATCAGACCTGCTCAATCGGAAATACGCTTCAAGAGCTATGAAGATGTCATCCTTTCCTTTGAAACCTTACATACCATAATCTACAATCAGTCGGCATACAAAGTATGGTACGACAAACTATCCTCAGTAGCGGGTGTATATTTGATAACAGACAAGAAAACGGGAAAGCATTATGTCGGCTCGGCCAGCGGTGAGCAAGGTGGTATCTGGGGTCGATGGAGTGAATATGCCCGGACTAAGCACGGCGGAAATAAGCGTCTTGTTGAGCTGATCAATGCTGATCAGGAATACTGTCACAACTTCCAGTATTCTATCCTTGAAGTATTTCCCATAAAGAAAGATAGGAAGGAAGTATTAGAATGTGAAAGGCTTTACAAGAATAAGCTCCTCTCCGTTCAGTATGGCCTGAATGACAACTATTGAATAAGAGTGGCTTGCTTTTCGTCTCGCGGTGAGACAGATTTGAGGAATGAATATGTGCGGACGATACAATTTCACCCGGGTGCCCGGGGATGAGAAGATGGAGGCCATCCATCTGGCCATGGAGAAAAACTTCCCCGGCGTGTACAAGACCGGAGAGATTTTTCCCGGCGACACGGTGCCTGCGGTGCTGGACCGGGACGGGAAGCTTGTTGCCGTTCCGGCGATCTTCGGCTTCCCGGGCTTTGCGGACGGGAAACTCCTCATCAACGCCCGGGCGGAAACAGCGGCGGAGAAAAAGACCTTTGCCGAGAGCCTGCGGGACCGGCGGGTGATCCTGCCGGCCTCCGGCTTTTATGAGTGGAGCCGGGACCGGGAGAGGACCAAGTACCTCTTCACCGTGGACGCCCTGCGGACCATTTACCTCTGCGGCATCTACAAGCTGGTGGACGGCGCCTGCCGTTTCGTGATCCTGACCCGCCCGGCCAATGAATCGATGATCGAGGTCCACGACCGGATGCCCGTGATCGTGGGGGAGCGGGAGGTGCGTCCCTATCTGACGGACCGGGATGCCGCGGCGGAGATCCTTGCCACCGCCGCGCCGACCCTTGTGAAACAGCCCGCGTGAACCGACCCGGGAGGGGAAGAAGGAAAACGGAAGACTTCAGAATGAAGAAACCAAAGCGAAAATCCTGCCGACGACCGTCGACAGGATTTTCGCTTTGGTGCGTCCTGCGGGGATCGGACCCACGACCTGCGGTTTAAAAGACCGCTGCTCTGCCAACTGAGCTAAAGACGCATATGGAGCGCTCTCCAGGACTCGAACCCGGGACACTGGGATTAGAAATCCCATGCTCTATCCAGCTGAGCTAAGAGCGCATGTCAGCCCCGTTGCCGGAGCTGTTTTTTATGCGGAGATCGGAATGCCTCCGCAGCTTTGAAAAATCAAAATGTCGTCGATCCTGACCCCGAGGACGGCTGCAAGGACAACAAGGTTGTCCACCGTCGGCAGGGCGGCGCCGCGCTGCCACTTGTAAATGGCCTGCGGGGTGCTGAATCCGAAGATGTCCTGGAGATCCTTCACCGTCAGTCCCGCGTGTATGCGCAGCCGCGTGATGTTGCTTCCCGTTGCGGTCAGGTCGATGACCGGTATTCGATCCATCTTGATCACGGTTCCTTTCCGGCCCCGCTGAGCCGGAAGGAAGCCGGCTCAGTTGGCCTTGAAATTATAGATAGGTTTCAGTACTTCGATCACATCCACGCTCTCCTGGACCACATCGATGATATCAGCCAGAGATTTATAGGCCATGGGGGCCTCGTCCAGGGTGGCCTCATTGACGGAGCTGGTGTAGACGCCCTCCATCTCCCGGCGGTATTCGTCCAGATCCAGCTTCTCCCTGGCGGCGGAGCGGGAGAGGATGCGGCCTGCGCCGTGGGGAGCGGAGAAGTTCCACTCCGGGTTGCCCTTGCCGATGGCCAGGACGCTTCCGTCCCGCATGTTGATGGGGATCAGCACCTTTTCGCCCTTGTGGGCGGCGATGGCTCCCTTGCGGAGGATCATCTCTTCCGTGTCGATGTAGTTGTGGATGGTGTGGAAGGCGTCCACAGCCTCGTGTCCCAGGCGCTGCAGGATGATCTGGGCCATCAGCTCCCGGCTCCTGCGGGCAAAGCGCTGGCAGATCTCCACGTCGTGGAGGTAGTCCTCCAGATACTGCCCGTAGACATAGCACAGATCCTCGGGGATCGCGGTCTCCCGCGCCTCCCATTTCAGCGCTTTCAGCGCCTCCTGAATCTCGCTGCGCCGTCCGGCGGCCTTATACTCGGCAATGAGGGCGTCCCGTTTGGCGAAGTATTCCTCCTTGCCCTGGCTCAGGTCGACGGCAAGGCGCTGGTAATGCTCGGCCACCTGCTTGCCCAGGTTGCGGGAGCCGGAGTGGATCACCAGGTATCTGGTGCCGTCGGCAGCCTGATCGATCTCGATGAAGTGGTTGCCGCCGCCCAGGGTGCCAAGGCTCCGCTCCAGGCGTCTGGCGTCCTTCAGCGCGCGGTAGCAGCGCAGCTCCGGCAGGTCGAAGCGCTCCTGCCGCCCCTCCCAGACGGCAAGGCCGGAGGGGATGAAGTGAGCGGCAGCGTCCATTTCGGGCATGTCGATCTCCACCTTGCCCAGGTTCACGGTATACATGCCGCAGCCGATGTCCACGCCCACGATGTTGGGCACGGCCTTGTCCTGCACGGTCATGGTGGTGCCGATGGTGCAGCCCTTGCCGGCATGCACGTCCGGCATGATGCGGATGCGGCTGCCCTCGGTGAAGTCATAGTCGCACATCCGGCGGATCTGCTCAATGGCCTCGTCCTCGATGACCTTGGCAAAGCAGATGGCGGTATTCATTTTTCCTTTGATTTCCATCATGTTTGTATACCTCCTTTTGGAGAATGAGAAAAGCCGCCTGCCTCATACAGGGCAGGCGGCTTGCATCCATTTGAGACCCCGGTCGGGTCAGGAAATGCCGGTTCGCTTCTGCTTTGCCTGATATGAGCGCGCGAAATGACTGCCCAGATCTTTGTACCTGGACGCGAGCTCTTTATCTTCTTTTGCGAACAAAGCGAAACGAACAGAAGGCATGTCTTTTCCTTTCCGGGCCTTGCCCTGATTTCTCTGACGCCACTATAGCATGGGGCGTTCCGAATGTAAAGATACCTGTGGTATAACGTGGCGTTACGCCAGCTCCGAGCGGAAGAAACGGTTCAGTTCGCTTCACTCGACAGCTTCCCCGTGCGCGGGGAAGCCGTTCACTTCGCGAAACCTTAAGTTATGCCGCGATGGGGGCGTAGCGCTCCGTGTTGACCACACGCAGCATGTAGTCATAGGGATTCAGCTCGCCCTCCATCGCCATGGAGAAGATGCGGGGGCTGCAGCCGGAGGCCAGCGCCACGCCCCGGTCATTGACCGTGACGGGCTGCTGCTGATGGCGGCTTGCCACGTTCCAGAACACGATCTGGGGCAGCTTGTAGCCGCGGCGGGCATAGTTCTGCTTCGCGTTCTCGAAGTTCGTGAGCTTCGCGTCTCTGACGCAGGCGTCGAACTCCATGTCGGAGATGATGTAGAGCTTGGCGGGCAGCTCGCTCTGGGTCACACGGTTCTCCACCGCTGCTTCCAGGATCAGGTCGAAGACCGCCTCCAGGTTGGTGTTGGCAACCTCGTTGAAGGAGGCGATGTACCGCAGGCGATCGGCAAAGGTATGACCCTTGATCTCAATCAGCTCCGGGTGGGCGGAGAACTGGATGAAATGGTTGCGATAGGGACCCTTGGCCCGCTCGGCAAAGTACAGCCCCAGGGAGAGCGCCACGGCGGCGGGCATGGGGTTGCTCTGGCCGTACATGGAGCCGGAGGTGTCCACCACGGCCAGGGCGTTCTCGTCCGTAGTGAAGTCCTCCAGCGCTCCCCAGGTGGCGTTGAGGGAGAGCTTCTCCTCCTCGCTCAGGGGACGCATGAAGCTTTCCTGCCGGTACCAGGTGAACTCCAGGCAGGGCTCCACGATCTCATAGGGCAGGAGAGTACCGGTGTGCAGCTTCGCCTCGCCCCGCTGCACCTTTTCCATAAAAGCGCCGTAGCGCTCGCCGTCGTTGCGCAGGAAGGCCTTGCGGTACTTGAACATGGCCTTGGAGGGCTGCTTGGCGTAGTCGAAGGTGTAATCCTTCTCCCGCAGGTTGTTCTCCAGGATCCGGACCTGCGCCCGCAGCTTTACCAGAGCCTTGCGGTAGTCCCGGTCGGTCAGGCCGAAGGACTTGGCGATCAGCTTGGCCAGCGCAACCGTCTCCGGGTTGGAGGCGTTCACCGAGGGGAGCCACTTGCCCAGCAGGGAAATGTCGCCGCTCTGCTCCATCGCGGCCAGGTCCGCCTCAAACTGCTGCTTCAGCAGGGCCAGGGCCGCCTTGCGGCAGGGGGTGTTCAGCAGCACCAGCACATCGTCCCAGCGGCCGTACTCCGCGATGTAGGGGAGATTTCTCAGCACGGAGCCCGTCTCGTTGAAGGCAAGCCAGCGGAGGATGACGCGAAAGACGCGCCGCTCTCCCAGGCCGCCCCGCACGTCGCGGGCGTAGAACAGGATCTTCATGGCCAGATCCCTGTCCTCCGTATAGGCTTTCAGGAAGCGCCTTTCGATCTCCAGATCGCTCTCCCTTCGCAGGGCGCCGATGGCGGCGAAAAGATCCAGGCAGTCCTTCCCGGTGCTGCGGTGGGTGAGGGCGCCGTTTTCGGTATAGGTTTTGTTTGCGGTTTTCTTCAGGACTTCCAACACGGGAAAGACCTCCTTTTCAAATCAAAATAACAAGGCACCATCGAAGCGGGATTCGGACCCGCGAGGCCGGTTTTCACCCGGCTGCTAAACCACCAGCTATTCGCAGTTGCTGTCGGTGCCTTTCAAGACACAGTTTCATGATTCATGCGGGTTTGTATCCACAGGAGCGGATGTTCCGGTTTGACCCGGCCCATATTCGCCCAGCGCGGATGGCCCGCGGCCTCCACCCTGTAAGGTGGTGCTCTACAGTTGAGCAGATGGATCTGAAAGGCTTGCTGTCTGTGTCTTTCTTTTTCTCAAAGCACATTCGTTTTGCTCTTATGATTAGAAGTCATATGCAGTGATTTGCTGTGTGTGCTTTTCGGCCGGCGCGGTCGCGCATGGGCAGCCGGACTACAAACGCCCGGGGCCGTGCAAGGGTCCCTGCTTTCGGGAACAGGGAGAGATCCGACAGCATTGGCTACTGGGCCGAGCGAATCGGTCGTTTTCCGCGCCCTGCAGGTATAAACTACCATTTCGCGGCAGTTTTTTCCTGGAAAAAAAGTTGCGAACTCTTCTTTTTCGAGAAAAGTTCGCAAATTTCTGCATCTGATGAAAAATGGAGAGGGTTGCAGGGGTAATGCAATTAGATGGACGCCAGCTTTAGCGTATAATCCTTGTACAGCCGGAAAGCGTCTTCCATCGCGCCGGACCGGATCATGCGGACGCAGGGGAGCACCATCTCCTCATACACCCGGGCCCAGATCTCCCCGGCGTTTTCCCTGGCGTTGACGGCTTCCACGATCCGCGGGGCGATCCTGTAGTATTCCCGGACCTCTTCCTCGCCGCCCGGCCGACGGCGCAGATAGCCGTCCCGATAACGGCGCAGAACGGTCAGCTCCTCGCAGTCATCGGGAAGCCTGCGGGCCTGGACGCAGGCGGAGGTCAGAAAGCAGCCGGAATCGCTGCAGGAGCCTGTGCTCTGCCTGCTCTTCGGGTCGCGGGAGCCTCCGCCGTAGTCCTCCGGCCGCAGGCCCATCCTCCGCAGATACGCGTCCCGCTCCTGCGGGTTGATATGGCTCAGATAATCCGGATCTCCGCCGCTGTCCAGAATGTCCAGCCTTGCGTTTTCATAGTCAAATCCGCTCATAAGAGACCTCCTGCTTTTTCTCAATGGACTGGAGAATAGAGGGCAGTTCTTTTTCGTCCTCCGTGTTGATCAGAGCTCGCTGCCTTGTGAGCCGCTCCCGGATCTGGTCCACCATGTGCTTCGGCTCCAGCACATTCAGTACCGGGCCGAAGGAGAGGATGCGGATCAGGATCTCCGTATCGTCCCCCTCGCGGTAGCGGAGGCGGATGCGGTAGTGCTTCTCGTCCAGACGCTCTGTCTCCTTCTCCAGGTCGGAGAAGTGGAGCATGGCCCGCTCCAGGGCGTTGCGGCTGTCGAAGAGATCCAGCACCAGGGTCTGCTCCCGCTCCACGGGAGGCCGGTAATCGCTCTCCTGCCAGCGCAGCCCCAGATGGATCGAATCGATGCGGGAGAGATTGACGGTCAGGGGCTTGCCTCGAATGCCGGTGATCAGGCGGAACTTGTCGTCCTTGGAGGAGTACTCCAGCCGGTAGGGGATGCAGTAAAAGCAGCTCCGGTTTCCCCGGTGGCCGTGGAAGCGCACCCGGAGCCAGCGGCCTTCCCGCATGGCCCGCAGGATCAGACGGAAGTGCTCCACATACTTGGGATCGGTGAAGTCATCCCCGTCCGTATAGCGGTCGAAGTACACGAACTGATCCGGGGTGAAGAGGGGCTCCACGTCCTCCAGCCCCTCCTCCGAGGGCTCAAAGAGCTGTACCCGGGGGTCAAGCAGCAGGGCCTTGAGCCACTGCTTTTCCAGGGTGGTCAGCGGCGTGTGGGGCGCATGGCGCAGGGGCGTGCCGTAGTCCCCGGTCAGCAGGGGCCAGCTGCCGTCCGTAAGCTTGGCCGGAATGGTGATCAGGCTTTCCCCGAACGCGTTTTCCAGCACGGTCCTCGTCAGCTCCCGCTGGCCGAGCTTCCCGTCCACGGCCTTTTCCAGGATGGCGGAGACGGCCTTGAAGTAGGAGCCGTAGATCTCGGAAAAGATCATTCCTCCTCACCCCTTTCATAGAGCGCCTCCATGCGCCGGATATCGTCGTAAAAGCGCTGCACGGCAAACTTGTTGCTGCTCTCAAAACGGATCACCCTGCCGATAAAGCTGCGGGCCCAGGTCAGCAGCTCCCCGGCGTCGTAAACGTCTGCCGCGAACTTGTATGTATGCGCGTCCAGGGCCTCGATCCGCCCGTGGCGCTTTTCCCGCTCCAGCCGGTCCAGAATGAAGCCCTCCCGGTCGCCCACGCGCAGGGTGATCTCCACATGGTCCAGGCTGTAGTCCGCGCCGGTGGAGACGCCCCAGAGGTTCTCGTCGAACTTCGCGGCATAGCCCTCGTATTTCTCGTGTTTCGGCTCTTCCGGCCCGGGACTGATGGAGCGGATGGCGTCCAGCCGGAAGAACATGGGCTTGCGGAATCGGTAGTGATAGGCCAGCAGATATTCCCGCCCGGTCTGGGTGCTGATGTAAAAGCGCAGGGGATAGACCCGGTGCTCATGCTCCGCGTCCCTGCGGAAGCTGAAGTTCACGATGTCGACGCAGCGCTTTTCCTTCATGGCGCAGAGAGCGTCAAAGAGGATCTGGCTGTCCAGGGTGTGGAGCAGATAGTGGTGCTTGTAGCAAAAGCGCTCCGGGACCTCTGCCTGCCGGTCCAGCAGATAGGAGCCGATCACGCCCAGCGGCGCTTCCTCCGAGAAGAAAGAGACCGCATCGGCCCAGGAAGAGAGCTCCACCCGGTCCTCCGCCAGACGGAAGACAAGAAGCCGGCCCAGCTTTTCCTCTTGCAGGAGTCCCAGCGCCGCGTATTCCTTCAGCTTTTTGCGCACGGTGGACTCGTCGATTTCAAAAGGCCTTTCGCTGTGGGACAGGAGCGCCGCCACACCGTCGGTGATCTCGCCCGCGCTGCGCGCCGCGCCGTCCGCCAGCAGATCCAGGATGCAGAAATGCAGCACGATGTCCTTGTCGGTAAAGCTCCTGGCCTTCCAGGCGTTATGCAGGGGATTGAAGGGGACGCTGCGGTTGTCCACGGAGATGAAGACGTTTTTGCCTTCGGCGCTGCGGCGGAAGGCCATGTAGCCGCCCAGCCAGCTTTCGATCCGCCGCCGCTCGTCGTCGTAGCTCCGGGCGCTCTTTTTGTTGAAATCCTCTCGGCTCTTGAAGCCGTAGACATAGAAATCCCGCATGTAATCGCGGATCTTTTCAAAGCTCTTGATCAGCTCACTGTAGGCCATGTCCTCACCTCCTTCGGGGGAATTGTCCAGGATGACCAGTCATCACATAATTATACCATGAATGTCAAAACCCGGTGCTACCATTTTCGTAACCTTTTCAGTTTTTGAGAATGATTTAGATGCGTTCCAGCACTTGAATAATCGAGAACTCTTCCATAACGCCACAAAGGCATTCAAGGGTGAGGCCTTCATCTAAAACAATGAGAAGGCCATCTGTTCCATGAGGAGCAAGGAACTCAAGAATCCGCTTTCCACAGAGTATTGACAACGCGTCTTTTGTCTCAGAGAACGAGGAAGAGTGTTTTTGTGCGTCGAGGAAGGATGTATCCTCCCCGGAAACCTCTCGAAGGCTTTCACCGAATAACCGAAACACCCGGCCGCTGGCCATGACAAGATACACCGGGACATCCAGCATGATCTCATAGGAAGCAGGTCTTGCAAACAAGTCCCCACATGCAAAAACAGCTGCGATGGTTTCTCCAAGGCAATCGGGCATATTTGCATCCATACCTATTCGATCTCCCAGACCACCGTGACGGTGTCGCTGAGCTCGATGTCATCCGGCTCGATATCCATGGTGTAGCTTGCCGCCATGAGAGGCTGGGCGGCCTTTGCCCGGAGCATGTTGTCCATGGGACGGTACTCGATGTCGATCTCGCCCCAGGAGTAGTCGATGCTCTCGATGCACCGCAGGGAGACGCCTGCGGCCCGGCTGAGCACGGCGGCCTTCTCCTTCGCGTCCTGCACGGCCTTCCCCAGAAGCTCGTTTCTGGCCGCCTCCGGGTCGCTGACCGTGTAGCTGAGGCGGAACTCCGGGCTCACCGCTCCGTTGGAAAGGGCGTAGAGGATGCGGCCCAGGCGCTGGTTGTCCGAGGGAAACTCCACCTTCAGCTGATGGCGGAAGCGATAGCCCAAGAAGCGCTGCTTGTAGACCTCCTGCTCCCGATAGCTCTCATACTCCGTGTCGATCCCGAAGCTGAGAGTCTTCAGGTCGCTCCGCGCAAAGCCGAAGCCGGAAAGCAGGTCCCGCAGCGCCTCCGTGTCCTCGGAGGAATGCTGCAGGGTGTCGCTGTATTCCGGATAGATGCCCTCCAGCGTCATGGTGATCCGGGTGGTGTCGGGCTTCAGCTTCAGCTGGCCTTTGCCGGTCACGTGAATGGTTCTCATGGTTTTTCTCCTTTCATGATTGCGAAATCTGCGCCTTTGTGTGCTGTGAAAACAGAATAACAGAGTCCCGGGCCTCTTTGGTCTCCTCCGGGGCGACATTTTCCGGGCCAGGCGTCTTCTCCCCCAAACGATAAAGCAGATCGCTCACCGTGTCAAGCACGGACCACACCTGTGATTACGTTGAATGAAAAAGAGAAGGTAATATAAATATACCAGCCGAGATCATTCAACGGCTTACGGCGCGTTTTGGAGGCTTTCTGAGAGAGAAAACACGGTCAAAAGCGCCGGTTTTGTACAAAAATACGCATAGCAAAGCG
>JAFSMZ010000033.1:0-24528 GCA_017447685.1 Oscillospiraceae bacterium | reverse complement strand
TTCCTCTTTCGCTGGCTGTACTCTACATCTGTGAAACTCGTTTGTCCTTTCATGGCCTCGCCCCCCTGGTTCCATTTTACCAGATCTTTGAGGCATAGTCATCTTTTAATCATCGTTTACCTAGAAACTAAAAACTAGAAACTGAAAAAACGAAAAACCCGAGAGCATTTGCTCTCGGGACTTTTTTCGTTTTTACTTGGCGTAATCCACAGCCTTGGTTTCCCGCAGGACATGGACCTTGATCTGACCGGGGTAGGTGAGCTCCTCCTCGATCTTCTTGGCGATATCCCGGGCCAGGAGCACCATCTGGTCCTCGCTGACCTCGTCGGGCTTGACCATGATCCGGATCTCCCGGCCGGCCTGGATGGCATAGGAGCTGGCGATGCCGGGGAAGCTCTTGGAGACCTCCTCCAGCTTTTCCAGACGCTTGACGTAGTTTTCGATGTTCTCGCGCCGGGCGCCGGGGCGGGAGGCGGAGATGGCGTCCGCCGCCTGGACCAGGCAGGCCACCACCGTGCGGCACTCCACGTCGCCGTGGTGGGCCTCGATGGCGTGGATGACGGCGTCGGATTCCTTGTACTTGCGGGCCAGGTCCACGCCGATGGTGACGTGGCTGCCCTCCACCTCATGGTCGATGGCCTTGCCGATATCGTGCAGCAGACCTGCACGCTTGGCGGTGTTCACGTCCACGCCCAGTTCCGCGGCCATGAGGCCGGCGATGTGGGACACCTCGATGGAGTGGTTCAGCACGTTCTGACCGTAGCTGGTGCGGTAGCGCATGCGGCCCAGGAGCTTGATGATCTCCGGGTTCAGACCGTGGATGTTGGTCTCGAACACGGCGCGTTCGCCCTCGGCCTTGATGGTGGCGTTGACTTCCCGCTGGGCCTTGGCGACCATTTCCTCGATGCGGGCCGGGTGGATGCGCCCGTCCTGGATCAGCTTCTCCAGGGCCAGGCGGGCCACCTCGCGGCGGACCGGATCGAAGCTGGAGACGGTGATGGCCTCGGGGGTGTCGTCGATGATCAGGTCGCAGCCGGTGAGGGTCTCGATGCTGCGGATGTTGCGGCCTTCGCGGCCGATGATGCGGCCCTTCATCTCGTCGTTGGGGAGGGGGACGACGGAGACGGTGATCTCGCTGGTGTGGTCGGCGGCGCAGCGCTGGATGGCGGTGGCGATGATCTCGCGGGCGCGCTCGTCGGCCTCTTCCTTGAACTGGGCCTCGATCTCCTTGACCTTCACGGCCATCTCGTGGGTCACATCGTCCTTGACGTTGGCGATGATGTAGGCCTTGGCCTCTTCCACGGTAAAGCCGGAGATCTTTTCCAGCATTTCCAGCTGGCTCTTCTTGATCAGCGCCACTTCGGCCTGCTGGGCCTCCACGGCGGCGATCTTGTTGGACAGGGTGTCGCTCTTCTTCTCCAGGGCGTCGGTCTTGCGGTCCAGGGTCTCCTCCTTCTGCTGAAGGCGGCGCTCCTGCTTCTGCACCTCGGCCCGGCGCTGCTTTTCTTCCCGCTCATACTCGGAGCGGCGTCTGTGTATTTCTTCCTTTGCCTCTACGAGAGCTTCTCTCTTCTTGCTCTCGGCACTCTTGATTGCATCATTTAAAATCTGACGGGCCTCTTCCTCGGCATTGGCCAGGTTCCGCTCCGCGTTCTTTTCCCGCAGGATAAAGAAGGCGGCAGCCGCGCCCGCGCCGACCACAAGGCCGATCAAAATGAAAACAAACGGCATCGTAAGTAAACACACCTCCATTCTTTCAGAATTTTGCGGTGGTTTAGCTTCGTCATTATGGGGAAGGCGGGGAAAACCGGCCTTCCTTGTAAAATCTAAAGCAAGACGGACCATCAAGCGCATCCGTCGAAATTGAAACGAATATCCAGAGGGGCTCCCCATGGCTCCGCAGAGGCGAAACCAACCCCTCCAATATTATCCGATTCATTTTAGCCTTTCCGGGGTGTTATGTCAAGTGGAATAGTGTTTTGTTTCTGGTTTTTATGCGAACAGCGAAAAAGACAAAGCGCTGCGGGACGGTTTTTCTCAGGCGAGGCGCCGCAGACGATTTCATCAGCGCTTCTTTCGGTATTCGCATGAGACAGTCCCGCGCGGGATGCCTGCAGCGCCGCAGGCTCTCCGCATGCCGGCATACAGCAGGCACAAAGCCATCCACAGTGCAGGGGGACGGGAAGAGAGAATTTTACGATTCCGATGGATTTGCGCTGGACAGGGAAGGCCCTCTTTGCTACAATTTAAATGAAAAAGTATATATAAATCGCACACTCTGGACAAAGGAGGAGCAGAGATGAAAGCAAGCAAACGCGTACTCAGCCTGTTTTTGGCGCTCATACTGATGCTGAGCCTGGCGACGGCGGCGCTGGCAGATCCGGGAGACACGGGCAGCATTGCTGCGGCGGAGGACCCGGAGACGGCAGGAGCAACGACATCTCCGGAAGAAAACGGTCCGGAGCGCGCCCCCGGGCCGGAGGAGGGGACGATCGCGCTTGTGGGCGGGGTCGAGACGCCCGGAAACGAGGTCACCCTCCGGGTCTGGGAAGTTGTGCTGGACAGCAATGGCGCCTATCAGCAGGGTGTGGACGGCGGTACGGTGCTGCTCAGCGTGAACGGCGGGCAGCCTGTGGAGGCGGGCGAGATCCTGGTCGGTCACGGGGATCATATCGCCGTCATCCCCCGGCCCTTCTCCGCATATCAGGTGCAGGCGGTGCACTGGGGCAACGGCGCCGTCTTCCTGGGCATTATCACGGACGCGCCGGAGTTTACCGTCCCCGAGGATACCGATTACGTTGAGATCGACGTGTTTTTCTCCCCGGCAGGCGAGCAGATCCCCATTGAGAGCGCCTCCTTCGAGCTTCCCCTTCCCGTCCCGGCGAGCAGCTATGAAGCGGCTGTGAGCCAGGCGATCCCCGCCGGCTTTGAGCAGTTTACCGTGCTGTGGACGTTCTGGTACGGCGGGACGGGCAGCGGCTGCCAGGATCAGTTCCCCTCGTCCTTCGTGGAGGGAGCCAGCTACTATGCCAGGATCGTGCTCCTGCCCAAGGAGCACTGGCGCTTCACGGAAGAGACGGTGGCGCATGTCCACCTGGACAATGACAGCTGGGCCGAGGGGCTGACCGTCACCTATGATCCCGATACCGGCGGCCTTGTGGTTCAGACTGGCGAGTATGCCATTCAAAGGAAGACCATCCGCGAGGCCGCGGTGGAGCTGGAGCTGTTCGAGGAGGGCGGCAGCTACTCCGGCGGCGTTCCGGCCGCTGTCACGGCCCGGACGGGCGCCCATTATTCCGTCTCCGGCGCGCACTGGTTCAATTATGATAACCAGGAGAGCGGCGGCATGGGCCTTGCGCCCACGACCTTTACGAGAGAAGGACGCTACTTTGTCGAATTCACCCTGGTTCCCGACGAAGGCTATCTCTTTGACTGGGAAACGGAAATCCTCATCCGGCCCGGCAAAATGGAAACAAGGACCCTGAAGGAGGACGGCTCCCTGGCGGTGTCCAGCTCCTGGTACTCCCTGGATGAGGAGAACGCAGCCCGGCTCCGCCGGGTGTTTCAGACCAGGTATTTGATGAACACCGACGGCTCGTCTGTCCCGAACGGCAGCTGCGGAACGCTCACGATCAGCGAGTGGACGCCCAGGGTGGGCGACACGGTCCGGGTGGAAGCGGAGGCGCAGGACGGCTACCGGCTCCAATGGGTCACAGTTTCCCGGAATCTGATGACGATCGACGAAGATATCACCGAAAGCATGGCGTATACCGTGGACGAGGATGAGGGCGACGTTTATATCCATGCGTATTTCGCCGGGGCGGAGGAGAGCATCCCCATCCGGGCTGCGACCACAGACGTCCTGCTCCCCGCACCCGGGGGCAGCTACAGCGGCCCGGTCGCGGCCGATGTGGAGCCGGATGCCGTTCACAGATCCCTGTTCACCGTGGAGAGCGCGCGCTGGTATCTGCTTACGGACGGCCAGGCCAGCAACCCGACGAGCTTTGAGGCCGGCAAGAGCTACGCGGTTTCCGTCCGTCTTGCGCCGAATCCCGGCTGGCACTTTGCGGAGGAGCTCTATGCGCCGCTCATTCTCAGCAGCGGAGAGACGGTGAACACCTACTGCAGCATCCTTTCTGACGGGACCGCGCAGATCGTGTCCGAGGCGATCACCCTCCCCCAGAAGGAGATCGAACAGGTGCTGCTGTCCATGCGGATGCCTGTGGCCGGCGAGAGCTATGAAGACTATCCCAATCCGGCAGCCACGTTCTATACGCCGAACACGGGCGCGCTCTATACCCTCTGGCGCAACGCCGTGGATCAGGCGACCGGCGCGGCCAACGAAGAGCCCAGCGGCTTCGAGGCGGGCTGCGTGTACCACGGCACCATTCGGATCGGCGCTTCCAGAGGCTATGTCTTTACCGAGGACACCCGGGTGACGCTGCTCAACGACGTCCCCTGCAAAGTGACCTATCATGCGCTGGATAAGACCATCTTTGTCAATATCGACGACTATACCGTCCCCGAGGACCGGACTTACAGCCTCAGCGGGGACTATCTGCGTTTCTCACGGAACGGAGCCGATGTCAGCTCCGCCCGCGCGGGAGAGTTTATAACGGTCTCCGATGACTTTGACCGCATCCCCGCGGGCAAGTACCTGGCCAAGGTGCTTCTGGACGGGGAAGAGCTGACGCAGATCGGGCTGAACAAGTGGTGCTTTACCATGCCCGCGGCCAACGTGGAGCTGACAGCGGTCCTTGCGGACGCGGAGACCTATGTTTTCGAGCTGGAGGACGGGGTGCACGAGATGTCCTCCGGGGACGCCCTTCGGATCTTCGGTCGGCACGAGGCGGGCGAGAGGTTCAACCGGGATCTGGACGGGGACGGACAGCCGGATATCGCCGTCGACTTCCATGACGACGGCACGGCAAGGGTGCTCCGCGTCGGTTCCGTCTTCGGCGAACTGAGGGAGCTGAGGGAATCCGACAGCCTCCTTCTGATTTTCCGCTTTGGCCCGGAGCGCTATGCGCTTTGGCTGGGCGGCGTCCAGGTCAGCGCCGGGAACAAAGACGATATCCCCGTTCAGGGCGGCAGCGCCAGCTACGATCCCGATACCCGCACCCTGACCCTGAACGACGTGACCGGCGTGAACGGCCTTTCCGCCGCGGGCAGCGGCATGGTCGGCTCTTACCATATCCTCTCCAACGGGGATCTGACGATCCAGGGCAGCGCGCAGCTGAAGAGCGAGGAACGGGGCGGCATCTACTGCACCGGCCAACTGGCCATGGACGGCAATTTCCGCATCGAAAGCGAGTACGGCATCACCGTCGACGGCGATCTGTACGCAAGGGGCGCGCTCTGCTCCCTTACGGAGGATGAAATCGCCCTGCAGGTCAAGGGGAATTTCCAGACACTGCTTTGCAAGGCCGTCTTCAGCAGCGCGGGCTATCACGCTGTGGAGTGCGGCGGCGATGTGACGATCATCGGGGAGTTTGAGGCGGAAGCCGCGGAATACGGGATCTACAGCGGCGGCACGATCTACTTCAGCTATGGATATCTGTGGGCCTGGTCCCAAAATGATATCGCCATCGAAGCAAAAGGCGGCCTGAACATCGAAGACGGCTTCCTCACGGCTACGGGCAACATCCAGGCCATTGAGGTGGGGTCCATCCTCATTCCCGAAAGCCATTCCGTCGTTCGTCCCGAGGACGGAGCCATCAGCAGCGATGGGGGGACGATCCTCGACCCCGCCACCGGCTGGGCCGCCAAAACGGTGTGGATCGACGGCCAAAGTGCCATCATCGCGCTCGGCGTCAAGGATCTGGAGGGAAATGCGGACGTGGGCGGTCAGGTGGACTTTGGCGACGGCGATTTCCAGACCAGCCAGTCCCACCGCTATCCGCTCTCGGAAAGCGTGACGATGCGGGGAGAGGCGGCGGAAGGATATCGCTTCCACCACTGGGAGGACGCCTACGGCGATTCCTGGAGCACAGAGAGCACATGGACATTCTCCGCCAACCATGCTGTGGGCCATATCTTCTACGCTGTCTTTGAGAGGATCCCCGTCGTCGGCGACCTCAACCGGGACGGCGCATGCAACGCCCTGGACCTGATGCTGCTGCGCAAGTACCTGGTGGGTCTGGCAGCAGCAGGCGAGCTGGATCTGGCTGCCGCCGATCTGCACGGGGACGGGAACGTCGACATCCTGGATCTGGTCCGGCTGCGTAAGATTTTGGCAGGCGCCTGAGCCGAAGCAGGCCGGCAGGGGAAGATCTCCCTGCGTGAAAAAAACAATACTCCAAAAACGCTTGGGGCGAATCCGCAGGCGGTCTTGTGCGTGAGGCCGCTGCGAATTCGCCCCAGGCATGTCTTCTGCCATGCTCTCAGCGCCTTTTCAGCAGCGTTCATTCTTTCCTGATTTCCAGCACGATCTCCCCGTCCTCCGCCCGGGCGAGAAGCGTATCGCCCGCCCGGGCCTCGCCCTGGAGCAGCAGCTCCGCCGCCCGGTCCTCCAGCTCCCGCTGGAGCAGGCGGCGGAGAGGTCGGGCCCCGGCGTGCTCCCCGGCGGCCTTTTGGGTCAGCGCCCGCCTGGTTTCCTCCGGCAGCTCCAGGCGGATGCCCAGGCTCTCAAAGCGCTGCCGCAGCTCTGTCAGGAGATTATCCGTGATGCGCAGCAGGCTTTCCTCCTCCAGCCGGTGGAAGACGATGGTCTCGTCCACCCGGTTGAGAAACTCCGGCCGGAAGGTCAGGCGCAGTTCCTCCATCACCAGGCGGCGCATCTCCTCCTCGCCGCCGGCGGGGCCAGTGCCGAAGCCCAGGGGCGGCCGGCCCGCCAGGATGGCCTTGGCCCCCACGTTGGAGGTCATGACGATGACGGCGTTGCGAAAATCCACGGTCCGGCCCATGGCGTCGGTGAGGCGGCCCTCGTCCATAATCTGCAGCAGCAGGCTCCAAACGTCCTCATGGGCCTTTTCAATCTCGTCGAAGAGCACCACGCACCAGCCCCTGCGGCGCACCTTCTCCGTGAGCTGTCCCCCGTCCTCATAGCCCACATAGCCCGGAGGCGAGCCGATCAGGCGGCTCACGGCGTGCTTTTCCATATATTCGGACATGTCGATGCGCACGATGGCGCTCTCGTCCCGGTAGACGGCGGCGGCCAGGGCCCGGCAGAGCTCGGTTTTCCCCACGCCGCTGGGGCCGAGAAACAGAAAGCTCCCCACCGGCCGCCGAGGGTCCCGCAGACCCACCCGGCTGCGGCGGACGGCCCGCGCCACGGCGGAGACCGCCTCGTCCTGACCGATGATGCGGCGGCGCAGCTTCTCCTCCAGGTCCCGGAGGGCGGCGCTCTCATCCTCGCTGAGACCCGTCACCGGGATCCCCGTCCAGAGGGAGACCACCTGTGCCACCTGATCGGGACCCACGGTGAGACCGCCGCGGCCCTCCTCCAGACGCAGGCCCGCCGCGGCCTCGTCCAGCAGGTCGATGGCCTTGTCCGGCAGGAAGCGGTCGTGGATATAGCGGCGGGAGAGGGCATAGGCGGCCTCCAGGGCCTCTTCCCGGATCTGGACGCCGTGGTGCTTTTCCAGCCCGGGCCGTAGGGAGCGCAGCATGCTCAGGGTCTGCTCCCGCCCCGGCTCCGGCACGTTCACCGGCTGGAAACGCCGCTCCAGGGCGGCGTCTTTTTCGATGTGGCGGCGGTATTCCTCCGGGGTGGTGGCCCCGATGATCTGCACCTCGCCCCGGCCCAGGGCGGGCTTGAGGATGTTGGCCGCGTCGATGGAGCCCTCGGCGCTGCCCGCGCCGATGATGGTGTGCAGCTCGTCGATAAAGAGGATCACGTCCCCCGCCCGCTTCACGTCCTTCAAAACGGATTTCACCCGCTCCTCAAAATCCCCCCGGTACTTGGTGCCCGCCAGCATGGCAGGCACGTCCAGGGACACGATCCGCTTCCGGCGCAGGCTCTCCGGCGCGTCCCCCCGGGCCACCCGCAGGGCCAGGCCCTCGGCCACGGCGGTCTTGCCCACCCCGGGCTCCCCGATGAGGACGGGGGTGTTCTTGCTGCGGCGGGAGAGGATCTGGGCCGCCCGGCGGATCTCGTCTCCCCGGCTCACCACCGGGTCCAGCTCTCCCGCCGCGGCCAGGGCGGTCAGGTCCCGGCTGTACTGGTCCAGCACCCGGGTGTCCGCCCGGCGGACGCTTCTGGCGGTGCTCAGCTGCTGCCGGTCCCCGGAGACCGGGTGGCCGAAGATGGCGGCGATGTCGGTATAGATGTCGTTCAGGTCCGCGCCCTGGCCCCGGAGGATCCGGGCGCCGCCGCAGTCCGGCTGGCGCAGGATGCCCAGCAGCAGATGTTCCGTGCCGATGAAGCCCTGGCGCAGCTGCTCGGCCTCGGCGGCGGCAGTCTCCACCGCCTTGCGGGCGTGCTCGGTGAGACCCAGCACCGGGCCCCCGGGAAAGCCCGCGCCGTCCATCTCCCGCACCGCCTCCCGCAGCCGCTCCGGCTGCAGCCCCCGGCGCAGCAGGATCCGGGCGCCCAGACCCTCGCTCTCCGTCAGGATGCCCAGCAGCAGGTGCTCCGTGCCTACGCTGCTGTGACCCAGGTCCCGGGCGCTGAGCC
The DNA here is from genome assembly GCA_017447685.1 of Oscillospiraceae bacterium. Classification (GTDB taxonomy): domain Bacteria; phylum Bacillota; class Clostridia; order Oscillospirales; family Oscillospiraceae; genus Limivicinus. Next base: position 15,911 of record JAFSMZ010000033.1, on the reverse strand, counting down.
GGGCCTTTTCGATGGCGGTCTCCGCCCGCTGGGAAAACTTTTCATTGCTTCTCATGCGTTTCCTCCTGCGAAAGCTCTTGGCTTCCTTCCATTATCCCGCCCCGGTCCCGCCGATTGGGGCGAATGCCGCGGCGGGAAGAAAAGATCCTCCGCCGGGCTGCCGGAGCAGGACGCAGGCAATGGAAATTATCTCCACATTTTCTGGGAATTAACAGTTTGGCCAAAAGAAGCTATTGATTTTTGGAAAAGATGTGCTACAATGATGCCACAAACGGCCGAAAAGGGCCAAATTCATACAAAAATGGAGGGAATTCCATGCCGTACGTGATCACTGACGAGTGCCTGTCCTGTGGTTCCTGCGCTGCCCAGTGCCCTGCCGAAGCCATCGACATGGGCGATCTGCACTACGAGATCGATCCTGAGAAGTGCCTGGAGTGCGGTGCCTGCGCTGCCCAGTGCCCTGCCGAAGCCATCGAGCTGCAGTAATCGAAAAACAACAGAAAGAGCTGAGCTTTTCTGCTCAGCTCTTTTTGTATATGGACACTTGCAAAACGAGATTTTACTGCAACAGGAGGAAGGATTTATGCGGGACGCCTGTGAACTCTGGGCCGGGGGACCGGTCTTTCGGCAGGACCCCGGGGCCAGACTCTCCACCGACAGTGTGCTGCTGGCGGATTTCGTGCCCCTCCGCGGCGCGGAGCGGGGCATCGACCTGGGCTGCGGCGCCGGGATCCTGAGCCTGCTGCTGCTCTGCCGCGGGGAAAAACTGCACATGACCGGGCTGGAGCTGCGAGAGGAGGCCGCGGATTTGGCCCGGGAGAACCTGGCGCGCAACGGGTTTTCCCAGCGGAGCCGGATCCTCACCGGGGACCTCCGGGAGCACCGGAGCCTCTTTTCCCACGGGAGCTTTGATCTGGCGGTGGCAAACCCGCCCTATTTCCCCACGGGCAGCGGAGCCTTGTCTCCCGATCCCGTCCGGGCGGGAGCCAGGGAGGAGCGGGACTGCACACTTCCCGAGCTCTGCGCCGCGGCGGCCTTCCTGCTCCCCACCGGGGGACGCTTCTGCCTGGTGTACCGACCGGAGCGGCTCACGGCGCTGCTCGGGTGCCTGCATGAGAGCGGTCTGGAGCCCAAGCGCCTGCGCTTCGTGTCCCAAAGGGCGGAGAGCGCGCCCAGCCTGGTGCTGGCGGAGGGACGCCGGGGCGGAAAGCCGGGTCTTGTCATCGAGCCGCCGCTGATCCTGACGGACGCAGAGGGAAGGGAGAGCGCGGAAGTCCGGCGGATCTATCGGAGAGAAGAGTAAAGAGTTGAGGTGTCCGCTTCGCGGACGGATTATATTATGAGCAAAGAAAGCATGCCAACTCCTTCCCTTTGCTTCTTTCATCGCCGCCATAGGGTGAGCGGTATAATCCGAACCCGCCAAAACGGCGATCTTTCGGCGCTTTTGGGCTTGTCGTCATTGACTTGCGTTAGCAAGTCTGCTTCCTCCGCGCCCAAAATCATCCGAGATCTCATCCGTTTTGGTCAAAGAGTTTTGCCAGAGCAGGATTTCGTCCAGCCAAGGCAAAAACGCAGGGAATACCTGCTGTATTCCCGAGTATTTTAACGAAGGATGGGCGTAATCCTGCCTGGCAAAACCGTGGTTCGGATTATACTGCTCACCCTACAGAAAGCATGGTATCGCCTTCCAGGATGATCTTTTTCCATCATCGCCGCAGGCGATACCATATCTTTTCACTGTTCACTTTTCTCTGTTCACTTGCTCAGCCTTCGGCTGAGCTTTTTCAGGTCCATGCCCGCCTGGTCGTAGCCCTCGGTGATCCCGCGCGGCGAGATGCCTGAGCGGATCACATAGGCGGGGATGCCCACAGCCCGGGCGCCCTCTCCGTCGCAGATCGGGTCGTTTCCGATCATGAGGCAGTCTTCCGGGGCCAGGCCCTCCCGCTCCAGGGCCAGCCGGTAAAAGCGGGGGTCCGGCTTCTTGAAGCCCGCCTCGGAGGAAATGTAGATGCTGTCAAAGCAGTCTGTGAGCTCCAGCATCTCCAGCTCCGGCCGGGTAAAGAGACTCTGGGCGTTGGAGAGCAGGATCACACGTCCCCGCTGCCGCAGGGCGGCCAGCAGCTCCTTCACCCCGGCATAGAGGCGGATGTGGCAGGTGGCGGCCCGGCGAAAGGCCAGGGCAGTCTCGGCGATCAGCGCGGCGTCCGCCCGGACGCCCTTTTCCCCGTAGAGCCGGGCAAAGACAAGGGCCAGGTCGATCTCCCCATACGCATGGGCGAGCCCCCGGTTCCGAAGGCGGAGCCGTTCCTCCTCCTGGTGTACCGCTTCCAGATAGGCCCGGTGCAGCGCCTTCTCCTCCCAATCCGCGCCCCGGGACAGAACGAAACCAGCCATCCTCTTCCAGAGGGATGGCTGGTTTTCGTCCGTGTGGATGTCCACAAGGGTGCCATAAAGGTCAAGGAGGAAGGCGGCAGGGCGCACAGTTTCCTCCGGGACGCTCATGCACGGCCTCTCAGCTTCGCAATGCAATCGGAGCAGACGTTTCTGCCCTTGTAGCTGACCAGGTCCCGGGTGCTGTCACAGAAGATACAGCTCATCTGATACTTGCGGAGAATAATGCTGTCATCCTCCACATATATCTCTAACGCGTCCTTTTCCTCAATGTCCAGCGTCCGGCGCAGTTCGATGGGCAGGACGATCCGTCCCAGTTCATCTACTTTGCGGACGATGCCGGTGGATTTCATAGGAAAGCCCCTTTCGACAGGAATTCATTCGGCAAAAATACTCGCTTGGAGTACTTTCCCACAGTATACACAGTTTCCCGGGTCTGTTCAACTGATATTTTAGAAAACCCTTGAAATTGCTGCACTTTTCCCCACTCGGAGGTGTTTTATGCTGCTTGGCGCGGTGCTGACGGGACTCTATATGATCTGCACCCTGTACGCCGCCGGAAACGGCAGGGCGGAGGCAGCGGGACGGGCCCTTATGGAGGGGGCCCAGGCCGCCGTCCCCTTCGTCATCGGCATCGCGGGGGGCATCTGCCTCTGGAGCGGGGTGCTGGAGCTGCTGGAGCGCTGCGGCGCGGCGGGGGCCCTGGCCCGGGCCCTTCGCCGGCCCCTGCGGCGGCTCTTTCCCCGTTCCACGGAGCAGGGGGAGATCCTGGAGGCCCTGACGGAGAATCTCAGCGCCAATCTCCTGGGCCTGGGCAACGCCGCGACCCCCGCCGGGATCCGGGCGGCCCGGGGCATGGCGGCCCTGGGGGAGCCGGCCCGGGACGAGCTGGGAATGCTGGTGGTGCTGAACACCGCCTCCCTGCAGCTGCTCCCCGCGGGGATCGCCTCGGTGCGGGCGGCGGCGGGGGCAAGCGCCCCCTTCGATATCCTGCCGGCGGTGTGGCTCTCCTCTGCCGTCTCCGTGAGCTGCGGGCTGCTGGCGGCGGCCCTCTTCCGGCGGCTGTGGCGCTGAAGGATCTGGGGGCGCTGCTGGCCCCGCTGCTGCTCTGCGGCGCGCTGCTCACGGCCTCCCTCCGGGGTGTGGATGTGTATGAGGCCCTCTGCACCGGGGCCAGAAAGGGCCTGGACACGGCGGGGAAGATCCTGCCGCCCCTCCTGGCCCTGTTCCCGGCCATCTACCTGCTGCGGGCCTCGGGCCTGGCCGAGGGACTGAGCCGCCTGCTCTCCCCGCTGCTCCTTCGCCTGGGGGTGCCGCCGGAGACCGGGATCCTGATGCTGCTGCGGCCCCTCTCCGGCAGCGGGGCTCTCTCCGCTGCGGCGGAGATCATCGGGCAGGCCGGAGCGGACAGCCTGGCCGGGCGCACCGCAGCGGTGATGCTGGGCTCCAGCGAGACCACCTTTTATGTAGCGGCGGTGTATCTCTCCGCCGCCGGAGTGAAAAAGAGCCGCTGGGCCATCCCGGCGGCCCTCTGCGCGGACCTGGCCTGCTTCCTCTCCTCCGCCTGGGTGTGCAGGCTGCTTTGGGGATGAATCCGTAGGGGAGGGGCTTGCCCCTCCCGCGAGATTTGCGTGATTCCCACGGGAGGGGCAAGCCCCTCCCCTACAAAAGAAGGATGCTCCGGCTCTTGGCAGAAAGGCGGATTTGTGGTATACTTCCCGAAAAATCGAAAACGGGGAGTCGATACCGATGAAAAAGATCCTTGGACCCCAGGGCTGGAAGGGTTTTCTGCTGGACCTGGCCTTTATCCTGCTGGGCACGGTGCTGGTGGGCCTGCCCCTGGCCGTTTTTACCGTTCCCAATGACATTGCCCCCGGCGGGGTTTCGGGCCTTGCCACGGCCCTGGCCCATCTCACGCCCCACATCAGCGTGGGCGCCTGGGCCCTGATCCTGAACGTGCCCCTTCTGCTGGCCTGCTGGCGGCACATGGGCCTCCGGTCCCTTGTGATGACCCTGCTCTCCTCGGTGCTGCTCTCCGGCTTCATCGACCTCTTCGGCGCGCTGCTGCCGGGCTATACCAACAACCCCCTGCTGGCCGCTGTGGCCGGCGGCGCCATCAGCGGCTTCGGCATCGGCCTGCTCTTCCTCCGGGGTATCAGCACCGGCGGCACGGACCTGGCGGCCCTGCTGCTGAAAAAAGTCCTGCCCAACATCCCCTCCGGAACCATGCTCCTGGCGGTGGACGGGCTGGTGGTGGCCATCGCGGTGCTGGTGTTCAAGGACATCGAAGTGGCCCTCTACTCCACCATCGCCATCGTGGTCTCCTCCAAGGTCATCGACGCCATTGCCCAGGGCGTGGACTATGCCAAGGTGATCTACACCATCACCGAGAAGGGGGAGGAGGTCTCCCGGGCCCTGAATCAGCGGACCGAGCGGGGCACCACCCTGATCCCCGCCACCGGCGGCTGGACCGGGGCGGACAAGCAGATGGTGGTCACCGTCACCCGGCGCCATGTGCTGGCCCAGACCCTGAAGATCATCAAGGAGGCGGACCCGGCGGCCTTCACCTTCGTCACCGATTCCACCGAGGTCCACGGCGAGGGGTTCAAGAGTTTTGAGTTTTGAGATTTGAGTAAAAAGGAGCAGCGACAAGGCTGCTCCTTCCTTTTTTCCTTCCTCTTTGCTGTTCCGGCAATCAGGATCGGTGAACTCGCAGCGCGTGAGGATTTGCCGCATCTCCTCAAAGCTCAAAACTTCATGAGGCCGTGATGTTTTTCTTGATCTGCTGGATGGCGGTCTTCTCCAGGCGGGAGACCTGGGCCTGGGAGATGCCCACGGCCCTGGCCACCTCCATCTGGGTCCGCCCGTCGTAAAAGCGCAGGGCCAGGATCCGCTTCTCCCGGGGGCTCAGGCGCTTCACCGCGTCGGCCAGGGCGATCTGCTCCAGCCAGTGCTCGTCGGTGTTGCGCTTGTCGCCGATCTGGTCCATCACCGTGGCGCTCTCCCCCAGGTCGCTGTACACCGGCTCATAGAGGCTTACCGGGTCGCAGATGGCCTCCAGGGCGAAGACCACCTCCTGCCTGGGGATCTGCAGGGCGGCGGCCACGGCCTCCACGTCCGGCTCCCGACCGGTTTCGGCGGTGAGCTTTTCCCGCACCTGCAGCACCTTGTAGGCCGTGTCCCGCATGGAGCGGCTGACCCGCAGGGCGCTGTGGTCCCGCAGAAAGCGCCGCAGCTCCCCGGCGATCATGGGAACGCCATAAGTGCTGAACTGCACGTTCTGGCTGAGGTCGAAGGCGTCGATGGCCTTGATGAGGCCGATGCAGCCCACCTGGAAGAGATCGTCCATGCTCTCGCCCCGTCCGGCGAACTTCTGCACCACCGAGAGCACCAGCCGCAGATTGCCGGAGATGAGCTTTTCCCGGGCGGCCTTGTCCCCGGCCCTGGCACGTTCCAGCAGCGCCCGGGTCTCCGCGCTCTTCAAAACCGGCAGCTGCGCCGTGTTCACCCCGCAGATCTCCACTTTTCCCTGCATGAAAAAACACCGCTCCTTTTCCGAAAAGAGTGGTGTTAGTATTTCCCGCCCCGCGGGAAATGATACGGGAGTATTAAGAGCGCGCCAAAGGCAGGCCGCTGGGCCTCTTTTGAAAACCTGCCGGATACTGGCAGCACCATTCCTTCACGTGAGACCGAAATGCTTTTTGCCGGTACTCATTTTCCCCCGTGTGCCACAAAAATGAAAAATCGGTTTTTGTGACAAGGGTGGAAAATGAAAAAGCGAACCAACGCCATGGTAGTGAAACGCTGCATTGGTTTATCAAGGGTTTAGGTACCATCTCATCAGTGTTTAGATAATATCGAGACTGGCTCCCTCTCTTTCCCCTTGACAACACTGTTTTTCGAGTGTACTATTTAGCTGAAATAATTTTCACTGAATTTAAATTCAGTATAGAGGTGATTCTTTTGTTTGTAGCAAGATCGCAAGAGCTCTCTCAGCTTGCCGGAGCCATGAAGCAAAGCGACCACGCCGCGCTCCTCTACGGAAAACGCCGGGTCGGCAAGACGCGTCTGATCAAGGAAGCGCTGAAAGCGCAGACCAAAACAGCCATTTACTATGAATGCATCAAGGGAACGGTCAAAGAAAATGTGGATGCCTTTGTAAAGGTGCTTCTCGAAGAGCGCGTTCTGCCCTTTACTTCTTCCTTTGACACGTTCCAGGACGTGTTTGCCTTTCTCAATTCGCTTTCCCGCGACTTCGTCGTGGTCATTGACGAATACCCCTACCTGAGCACCTTCGTCGAACCAAAGAAGATCGATTCCATTTTTCAGAGCATCGTTGACACCCGGCTCGGCAACATCAGCCTGATCCTTTCCGGCTCACAGATCAGCGTGATGAAGAACCTGTTGGAAGAGAAGGATGCGCTTTACGGTCGTTTTGGCTTGATCATCCACTTGCAGGAACTGAACTATCGAGATGCGGCCGCCTTTTATCCTTCCAAGACGCCCTATGAGAAGATTGCGTTCTACAGCGTGTTCGGCGGCTCGCCTTTCGTGCTGCAGCAGCTGCGGGACGAAGAAACGCTGGAGCAAAACATCATCCGCACGGTCTTGGCCCCAAGCAACCCTGTCCATCTGTATGCGTCAAATATCCTTCTTTCAGACTACAGCAACGCCGTGAACGCCGAACGCATTTTGGCTGCTCTTGGCAACGGAAAGAAGAAATACTCCGAGCTGGAAAGCAAGATGGACATGAACAGCACTGGTAATCTGGCCAAGCAGATGAAATCTTTGACGGCCATGGAGCTGGTATATCAAGGAGCACCGATCAACAAGGCAAAGGATGCAAAAAAGAAGTATTACGAGATCAACGACAATCTGATGCGCTTCTACTATGCCTATGTCTACCCCAACAAGAGTGCCTTGCAGATGATCGGAGAGCGGACTTTCTTCGAGCAGATCGTTTCCCCGACGCTTTTGAAGGACTTTGTTCCGCGTCGATTTGAAGAGCTGTGCCGCAGCTATTTCTCTATTCTCGCACAGGCGGGAGAGCTTCCCGGAATCACTAATATCGGCACCTACTATTATGATGATCCGGCAAATCATAAAAATGGGGAGTTCGACGTGGCTCTTGCTTTCGGGGATGAATACGAGATCTATGAAGTGAAATACTTCAAAAAGCCGATGACGCTTGCGGAGATTCATCATGAGGCAGGCCAGATCAGAGAGATCAAAGCGCTGAATGTCGTTCGCGCGGGCTTTATCGCCGTCAATGGCTTTGAGGCGCAGGAAGAAGGCTTTACCTACTACACCGGTGAAGATCTTTACCGAGAAAGCTTGTAATACGTCTTTCTTTTGATCGGAGCATTACAATACAGAAAATAGAGAGGAAGGGCGCAGGATGAAACGCAGTGCAAAGGAATGGGGACTCCGCGTCGCGATCCTGATGGGGGGCCTGGTGATCGCGCATCTGGGGGTGACGCTCTTTCTGCTCTCGGATCTGGGCTCCGACCCCTTCAATGTTTTTGTACAGGGCCTGTTCCGCAGCCTGACGGAAAACGGCGCACTCCCGTTTCTGAGTCACGGGCGGACCCATGTGGCGATCAGCCTGCTGATCGTTGCGGTGCTGCTCTTCGTGGATCGGAGCTATGTGAAGATCGGCACGGCCCTCTGCATGCTTTTCGGCGGACCGATCATCGACCTTTTCACAAGGCTGCTGCAGCCGCTGCTTGCCGGCGGGTCCATGCCCCTGCGGCTGCTCCTGACGACGGCGGGCTGCGTCATCCTGGCCTACGGAATGACCATTGTGATCCGCTCCGACGCGGGCACCGGCCCCAACGACCTGGTAGCCCTGGTGATCAGCGAAAAGGCGGGCTTCCGCTTCAGCCTGACGCGGATCACGGTGGACGCGCTCTTCGCGCTGGGCGGCTGGCTGCTGGGCGGCACGGCGGGCCTGGGGACCCTGGTGTGCATGTTCCTGGTGGGGCCCGTGGCCGGGTTCTTTTTGCCGGTCAACGGCCGCTGGATCGAGGCACTGGTGCGAAAACTGTGCCCATAGGAAGACAAAGAAAGAGCCAGACGGGTTTGTTCCCCGTCTGGCTCTTTTTCTGTTTATTCTTCGGTTCTTTCGACGGGAGGGTCCCCGTCCGCGATCTCCCGGCGGTAGCGCCGGAAACTGTAGATCCCGAAGGCGAGACCCGCCAGCGGGAAGGCCAGGCCGAAGCCCCAGGCCAGGGCGGGGGAGAGGCCGGAGCCGCCTGCGAGATAGGAGCGCAGCAGGTCGATGCCAAGCCAGGCAAGATAGGCCGCCGCCGCCAGCCGCAGCGCGAAGAAGCCGCCCGCGCGGTTCCTTTTCGCCGCGGTGCTGTCTTTTTGCTTGTCGTCCATGGGTCCGGTCCGGGCTCAGCGGGACTTCTTCTTGGAGACGACGTCGAAGATGACGGCAGCAAGAAGGACCATGCCCTTGACGACCTTCTGGTAGTTCGCGTCCACGCCCATGATGCTCATGCCGATGTTGATAACGCCCATCAGCAGGGCGCCGATGATGACGCCGGGCACGGTGCCCACGCCGCCGTAGGCGGAGGCGCCGCCGATGAAGCAGGAGCCGATGGCGTCCATCTCATAGTTCTGGCCATAGGTGGGCTGGGCGGAGGTCATGCGCGCGATGGTCAGGATACCGGCAAGACCGGCCAGCAGGCCCATGTTGGCATAGGCGAAGAAGTAGATCTTGCGGGTATCGATGCCGGAGAGCTTGGTGGCCACCTCGTTGCCGCCGATGGCATAGAGATAGCGGCCCACCGCGGTCTTGGAGGTGATGTAGGTGTAGATCAGCACCACCAGCGCGACCCACAGCAGGGCCATCGGGATGCCCTTGTACTGGGCCAGGCGCATGGTGAAGAAGATGACGACCGCCACGATGACCACGGCCTTGAGGATGGTCTTGGCCAGGGAGTCGACCTCCAGGTCATTGCGCTTGCGGATGCTGCGGCTGCGGATGGTGAAGAACAGATAGAGCGCGCAGGCCACGACGCCCACGACAACGCAGAGGATGTTGATGTTCTCGCCGTGGAAGAAGTCCGGCACGTAGCAGTTGGCGCCGCCGCCGAAGATCTGAACGAACTTCTCGTTGGTGACGGAGACGGTCTTGCCCTGCAGCACCACGTTGGAGAGGCCGCGGAACACCATCATGCCGGCCAGGGTGGTGATGAAGGGCGGCACCTTGACATAGGCGATCCAGAAGGCCTGCCAGGCGCCGATCAGCAGACCGACCACCAGCATCACCGCCACGGCCAGCCAGAGATTCAGGTCGCTGCGCATCATGACGGCGCCCACGGTGCCGACGAAGCAGACCACCGAGCCCACGGAAAGGTCGATGTTGCCGCCGGTGAGGATGCACAGCAGCATGCCGGTGGCCAGAACGAACACGTAGGCGTTCTGCGCGATGATGTTCGTCAGGTTCTGCGGAAGAAGCAGTTTGCCGTTGGTGCGCCAGGCGAAAAAGGCCGTCACCAGGATCAGCGCGATGATCATTGTGTACTTTTGAATAAAATTCAGGATCTTCGTCTTAGTCGTCATTGTTCTTTCTCCTTTTGTGCCGCTGCCTTTGCCGGATCGGTGGAAAGGATGCAGGCGATGATCTTCTCCTGGCTGGCTTCCTCCGCCAGGAACTCACCGACGATGCGCCCTTCGTTGAGCACGTAGATCCGGTCGCTCATGCCCAGAACCTCGGGAAGCTCCGAGGAGATCATGATAACGGATTTGCCCTCCGCCACCAGATCGTTGATGATGCAGTAGATCTCATATTTTGCGCCCACGTCGATGCCTCGGGTGGGCTCGTCCAGGATCAGGATGTCGGGATTGGCATACATCCACTTGGCCAGCAGCACCTTCTGCTGGTTGCCGCCGGAGAGATTGCCCACGTTCTGCAGAACGGAGGGCGTTTTGGTGTTCAGCTTCTTCCGGTATTCCTCCGCGACCACGATCTCCTTGTCGCGGTTGATCACGCCGCGGCGGGAAACGCCCTTGATGTTGGCAAGGGTGTTGTTGATGGTGATGGGGTTGGAAAGGATCAGACCGCTGCCCTTGCGGTCCTCGGTGACGTAGGCAAGGCCCGCGTCGATGGCCTGCCGCGGCGAATGGAGATGGACCTCTTTGCCGTGGATCTCCACCGTGCCGGAGATCTCCGAGCCGTAGCTGCGCCCGAAGATCGACATGGCAAGCTCCGTGCGGCCGGCGCCCATCAGCCCGGAGAAGCCCACGACCTCGCCCTTGCGCACATAGAAGGAAACGTCGTCGATGACCTTCTTTTCCGTGTAGATCGGATGATGGACGTTCCAGTGCTTGACCTCCAGGGCGACCTCACCGATGGCCACGTCGTGGCGCTTGGGGAAGCGGTCCTCCATCTCACGGCCGACCATGCCGCGGATGATCCGGTCCTCGCTGATGTCGTCCGTGCCCTTGTGCAGCGTTTCGATGGTTTTGCCGTCCCGCAGGATGGTGATGTCATCCGCCACATAGGAGACCTCGTTGATCTTGTGGGAGATGAGGATGGAGGTCATGCCCTGCTTCTTGAATTCCAGCAGCAGGTCCAGCAGCGCCTGGGAGTCCTCCTCGTTGAGGGAGGAGGTGGGCTCGTCCAGGATCATGAGGCGGGCGTTCTTGGCCAGGGCCTTGGCGATCTCCACCAGCTGCTGCTTGCCGACGCCGATGTCCTTGATCAGGGTTTTGGAGGATTCGGTCAGGCCGACGATCTTCAGATATTTCGTTGCCTCGGCATGGGTCTTGTCCCAGTCGATGGCAAATTTTTTCCCTTGTTCGTTCCCCAGGAACATGTTTTCTCCGATGCTCATATAGGGCACCAGCGCCAGCTCCTGGTGGATGATGACGATGCCTTTTTCTTCGCTGTCCTTGATTTTGGAGAACTTGCATACTTCTCCGTCGTATACGATGTCTCCGCTGTAGCTGCCGTAGGGATACCAGCCGCTGAGCACGTTCATCAGCGTGGACTTTCCCGCGCCGTTTTCGCCGACCAGGGCGTGGATGCTGCCCCGCTTCACGGCAAAGTTGACGTTGTCAAGGGCCTTGACCCCCGGGAATTCCTTGGTGATCCCCCGCATTTCCAGAATGTTGTCCGACAAAATATCCCCTCCAGATCCGAGAGTTTATGAGAACGCGGGCAAGGCGGATTTCCGCCTTGCCCGAGTCTTGTGCTTCGACGGGAAGCGATTACTTGATCTGATCCTCGGTGTAGTAGCCGGAATCGATCAGGATTTCCTTGTAGTTCTCGGCGGTGCAGGCGGTGGGACCGCAGAGGTAGCTGGGAACGACCTTGACGCCGTTGTTATAGGTCTCGGTGTCGTTGACCTCGGGCTCGGTGCCCTTCATCAGCGCGTCCACCATGGTGACAACGCGGGCTGCCAGGGTGCGGGTGTCCTTGAAGACGGACATGGCCTGCTTGCCCTCGACCAGGTTCTTCATGATGGCGATGTCGCAGTCCTGACCGGTGATGACCGGGTAGATGTCATTGGTATAGGAGGAAGCCAGCGCGTTCTCCACGCCCAGAGCGGTGGAGTCGTTGGAGGCAAGAACTGCGTGCAGCGGGGTGCCGTCGCCGTAGAAGGAGCTCAGGATGTTCTCGAAGCGGGACTGGGCAAGCTCAGTGCTCCAGCCCTGGGTGGCAACGTCCAACTTCGCGGTCTGGCCGGAGGGGCAGACCAGCTTGCCGCTGTCCAGATAGGGCTGCAGGATGCTCATAGCGCCGTCGAAGAAGTAGTTGATGTTGTTGTCGTCCGGGGAGCCAGTGATGAACTCAATGTTGAAGGGGCCTTCCGCATTGTCCAGATCCAGCGCGTCACGGATGAACTCGCCCTGGGTGGTGCCGACGAGCCAGTTGTCGAAGGTGGCGTAGTAGGAGACGGCGTCGGAATCCATGATCAGACGGTCATAGGCGATGACGGGGATGTTGGCTTCCTTGGCCTGGGCCAGCACGGTGCCCAGAGAGCTGCCGTCGATGGAGGCGATGACCAGCACCTTGCAGCCGTTGGCGATCATGTTCTCCAACTGGGACAGCTGGGTCTGCACGTCGTTGCCGCCGAACTGCAGGTCGACCTCATAGCCGGCCTCTTCCAGCATGGCCTTCATGTACTCGCCGTCCTGGTTCCAGCGCTGCAGGTCCTTGGTGGGCATGGCCACGCCGACCAGGTTCTTTTCCTCGGCAGTCTCGGCGGGAGCGGCTTCGCCGTCGATGCCCAGCTGCTCAAAGGTGTAGTAGCCGGAGTCGATCAGCAGTTCCTTGTAGTTGTCCACGGTGCAGGCCACGGGCTCGCACAGGAAGCTGGGGATGATGCCGGTGCCGTTGTCATAGGTGTTGGTGTCGTTGATGGGGGGCTCTTCGCCCTTCATGATGGCGTCGACCATCTCAACGACCTTGCTGGCCAGGGTACGGGTGTCCTTGAAGACGGACATGGCCTGCTTGCCCTCGATGAGGTTCTTCATGATGGCAATGTCGCAGTCCTGACCGGTGATGACCGGGTACACGTCGCCGCTGTAAGAGGAAGCCAGGGCGTTCTCCACGCCCAGAGCGGTGGAGTCGTTGGAGGCGAGGACGGCATCCAGAGTCTTATCGGCATAGTTGGAGCTGAGGATGTTCTCAAAGCGGGCCTGAGCAGCGTCAGTGGCCCAGTTGGCGGTGGCGACCACTGCCTTCTCGGTCTGGCCGGAGGGGCAGACCAGCTGGCCGTTGTCCAGATACTGCTGCAGGATGCTCATGGCGCCGTCAAAGAAGAAGTTGATGTTGTTGTCGCCGGGGTCGCCGGTGATGAACTCGATGTTGAAGGGGCCCTTGCCGTCCTTCAGACCGAGCTGCGCCTCGATGAACTCGCCCTGCTTGGTGCCGACGAGCCAGTTGTCGAAGGTGGCGTAGTAGGTGACAGCGTCGGAGTTCATGATCAGACGGTCATAGGCGATGACGGGGATGCCCTTTTCCTTGGCCTGGGCCAGCACGGTGCCCAGGGAGTCGCCGTCGATGGAGGCGATGACCAGGGCCTTGCAGCCGTTGGCGATCATGTTCTCGATCTGGGAGACCTGGGTGGCGATGTCATTGGCGCCGTACTGCAGGTCGACCTGGTAGCCGGCCTTCTCCAGCATGGCCTTCATGTTTTCGCCGTCCTGATTCCAGCGCTGCAGGTCCTTGGTGGGCATGGCCACGCCGACCAGATCGCCGGAGGGAGCCTCGGTCTTGCTGTCCCCGCCGCCGCTGCCGCCGCAGGCGGCCAGCGCGAAGATCATGGCAAGAGCGAGAAGAAGTGCGAGAAGCTTTTTCATTCTGTTTGTCCTCCTTATGTTGCTCACTTGTTTTCTTGTTCGGGAACCGGGCGTCCGGACCCCGCCGTTGTGAAGCTGTTGCCAACTTCCATAAACTGATTTTACAAATATGGAGGGCCGCTGTCAAGTGCCAATTTGTCTCTTTTGACGAAAAAATAAAAAATGACCCGAGAAAGACCGGGCGTTTTTGTACATTATAACGAACTTAGTAAATTTCAACTATTTTTCGTTTACTTAAGTGACCAACCGCCCTGTTGACTTGGGCGGAAGCAGAGAGTAAAATAGAAACATCTGTAAAAAGAGCGGTGATCACATGAGAAATCAATCTACAACACAATTGCATCATGTTACAGTCAAGAGTAAAATCTACCGCACGCTCCATGAGGCGAAGGGCTTCTGCTCCCGTCAGACGCTGGCGGAGGTCTGCGGCGTCAGCCTGCCCACCCTGTACCGGAATCTGGACGAGCTCATGGAGGAGGGGCTGGTCCGTTTTTCCGGGGAGGAGCAGTCCACCGGCGGGCGGAAGGCGAAGGGGCTTGCCATCGTGCCGGACGCGCGCTTTTCCGTGGGCGTCTCCGTCAACGAAAAGACGCTGCGGCTGGTGGCAGCGGATCTGCGCATGCAGGAGATCGCCTATCGCCTGCTTCCCTTTGACGTGTACGCCTGTCTGGAGGGGCGCGCGCCGAAGGTCGCCGCGGAGCTGGAGGATTTCCTGAACAGCTATCATCTGGACCGGACGCGGCTGCTGGGCGTCTGCGTGACGATCCCGGGGCTTGTCAGCGAGGAGGAGAGCAGGGTCTATTTCGCGCCGGCCCTGGGCGCGCAGGATTTCCCGCTCCGGGACCTGCTGGGGGAGATCCCCTACCCCCTCAAGGTGGACAACGACGCCTCCGCCAGCGGCCACGGAGAGTGCTTCGCCAGACGCTCCAGGGAGAGCATGGCCTATCTCTCCCTGGAAAACGGCGTGGGCGGGGCGGTGATCCTGGGCGGCGTTCCCTATGCGGGGAAGCACAGCCGCAGCGGGGAGTTCGGCCACATCTGCGTGGAGCCCGGGGGCCTGCGCTGCCCCTGCGGAAAGCTGGGCTGCCTGGAGCCCTACTGCTCCCAGAAGCGCTTTGAGCGGAGCTTCGGCGTGTCCATCGAGGACTTCTTCCGGGGCGCGGCGGAGCACCGGCCGGAATACGAGGATCTGCTCTATGACGCGCTGCGGCACATGGCCGTTGCGATCAACAGCATCCGCATGACCCTGGACTGCGACGTGGTCCTGGGCGGGTCGCTCAGCGAATACTTGCTGCCCTATCTGCCCGCGATCCGGCGCTATGTCCTGGCCGGGAACCCCTTTGAGGAAAACGCGGATTTTGTGCAGTTCAGCATCCTGCGCCACCACATCACCCCGCTGGGCGCGTCACTCTATTTCATCCGGGACTTTGTGGAGCGCGTCTGAAAAGGTCCCGGACGGGAGCGGAGACGCCACAGCCCGTCCCGGCAGAGAGAAAAGGGCCCGGAGCGGGAGGGCAAGAGCAAAAAAACTTCCGAAAAAACCGGGATTTTCCGAAAAAAGTGCTTGACATCGGGGCGCCTTTCGCTTATATTATTGGGGCGCTCCGAAGACAGCAGGTGGGTCCGCCCGTAAATCCTGCCGAGGACATCAACAAGTTTTGATTGTTTTTGTGCCTCTGCGTCTTCTGATGCAGGGGTTTTCTTTATGAGCGTGATCTATCGCAACCGGAGGTGAAAACACACATGCCCAACGCAAAAGTTCTGAGCGAAAAGCAGGCTATCGTGGCCGCTCTGGCCGAGCGCATCAAGAACGCCGAGGCCGGCGTCCTGGTCGACTACAAGGGAATCACCGTCGCCGAGGATACCGCCCTGCGTACCGAGCTGCGCAAGGACGAAGTGAATTACACGGTCGTCAAGAACACCCTGACCAGAAAGGCTCTGGATCAGCTGGGGATGAACGAGCTTGACCACGTTCTCAACGGCACCACCTCTCTGGCCACCGCCGAGAAGGATCCCATCGCTCCGTTCCGTATCCTGGCTGACTACAGCAAGAAGCTGGGTGACCGCTTCAACATCAAGGCTGCCTTCATGGAGGGCAAGATCCTGAACGAGGCGGAGATCGCCGAGATGGCAGAGCTGCCCAGCAAGAGCGCTCTGTACTCCAAGGTCCTCGGAACCATGATCGCTCCTATCACCGGTCT
>JAFSMZ010000032.1:0-90899 GCA_017447685.1 Oscillospiraceae bacterium | reverse complement strand
GGTGGCAACGTTCTTCAGCAGGGCCACCATGGTGAAGTAGCCCAGCAGATCGGACAGCGTGGTGGCGAAGATCAGGACGATCGCCACGGCGCACTGGACGATGATGGAGAAATAGGGGGTCTCAAATTTGGGGTGGACCTTGGCAAAGGACTTGAAGAAGAGATTGTCCTTCGCCATGGCATATTCGATGCGGGGCTGGTACATGATGCAGCTGGACAGAGAACCCATCACGACGATGATCGCCATGATCGCAACGGCGGTGCCGGCGAAGTGGCCGATGCCGGGCAGCTTGGAAGCCAGCAGGGCGATCGGGGCGTCGGAAGCGGCCAGCTCGTCCACGCTCAGGATGCCGGAAGCGACAAAGGTCAGTCCGCCGTAGAGGGCGAGAACGATGACCGCGGTCAGGATCAGGCCTTTGGGCATGTTCTTCTGAGGATCGCGAATCTCACCGGACATGTAGCAGGGGGCACCCATGCCGTCGTAGGACCAGGTGGTGGAGGCGATGCCGGCAATCAGCGCGGCAACACCGCCGGTGGCGGCACTGGAGAGCCGTTCACCAGAGAGCAGCAGGCTGCCATTGAGATTGAACAAGCCAACGCCGATGATCAGGGCAAAAGGCAGGATCTTCAGTGCGGTGATGAAGGTCTGAAACGCGCCGCCGTTTTCCACACTGCGCAGATGGACGAACATGAAGATCAAAACGAAGACTACGGCAACCAGGCGAAGCACAAAGCCATGGATTGGCAGGAAGTAAGCAAGGTGGTTTACAATCGCCAGCGCCATGATGGAGATGGACGGGGGGTCCGTGGCCCAGAAGCTGATCCAGCCGCAGAGGAAAGCCAGGGGGCGGGAACCGGCCTCACGGAAGTAGACATATTGGCCGCCGTCTTCCGGGAAGGCCGAGGCCAGCTCGGCATAGCAGAAGTTGGCGGGGATCTGGAGCAGACCGCCGATGATGAAAGCCAGGAACAGGAACAGGGAGCTTCCGGCCGCGTTGGCGACCTCGGACAGGGACGAGAAGATACCGGAGCCGACGGTCGTACCTACACCGAGGGCAATGACCGCGCCCAGACCTAACTTTCGGCCCAGTTCTTTGTTGGATTCTGACATGATGATCCTCCTTTGATTATCGTGCGGCTGTGCACACCGCGCGTATCCTCTCTTAATTGGAGCTCATCGGTCTTCTCTTGCTTCTTGTGATACAGTATGCTGGGGCTGCGGCGTCCGCTTTGCCCGGACGCCGTCAAAGGCGCAGGCGCTTTCTTACAGGAAAGACCCTCGCTTTTCGCGCTGTTTTACGGTCCTGTCATTCCCCCTCCACTATGACCAGAATTTCCCGCCGTGCGGGACCGTCGAATTCACAAAAATACACGTCCTGTGCGCCGCCTTTTTCCAACACACCGCCGCGGATCAGAAAATGGCAGTGATTGCCGGTCAGCATGGCTTTGAGATGCCCGGTGGGGTTGCCTGCCGTCGAGCCGTAGTCGCGCAGCATGCGTGCGTGACAGTAGGACCGCTCCTCCGGCGCGAAGAGCGCCAGCGCGGTCTGGATGTCGCTCTCAAGGCATTCCAACGCTTCGTTGACGGTCACGCCGGTGGTCGTGTGGCGCGTGAGAACCGTCACCATGCCCTCCTGCACGCCGCTCTCGAGGACGATCTCCTCCACGCGCGGCGTGAGCACAGTCATTTCGTTATAGCTTTTGGTGCAGAGCACCAGCGTCCTGACAAACATCATGCACCGTCTCCTTCACCGAGAAAAACAAGGGCGTTCTCCCCGCGGATCAGTTCCAGCGTACTATCGCGCAGACCCAGCGTGCCCAGCGCTTCAGCCATGCGGATCTGCTCAAAGCGCGGATTGTCCGAGCCGAACATCACCTGATGGCGAAGCGACCGGTCGATCCATGTGAGCGGGATATCGCGGGTGAAGCACTGCGTATAAAACTCCCGCGCGTTGTCGAAGTAGAGCGCGGCGGTGTCCGCGTAAACATTGGGATATTTCAGCAGCAGCATCGCCGTCTCCCGAATCCAGGGCCAGCCGAAGTGCCCCAGGCAGATCCTCAGACGGGGATGCTTTTGCGCCAGAGCCTCGAAGCGGAGGGGATGACCGTATTCCGCAAGCGTATCTTTTTCCCAGGACAGTCCCGCATGGAACAGCACGGGACGGTCATGCCGCTCACACACGGCCCAGAGCGGCTCGAGCGCAGGATCGGCCGGGTCGAAGCGGGAGCGCCCGGGATGGAGATTCAAGCCCTTGAGCCCCAGACGCGTAAAAGCGTCTTCCAGCCTGCCCGGAGCATCGCCGTCGTGCGGGTCGACCGAGGCCAGTCCCCAGAAGCGGTCCGGCGCGAAGGAGACGAGCTGCGCAACTTCCTCGTTGCTCACAAGCGGGACTCCCATTGCGCTTGAATAGTCCTGCGCCAGCAAACACAGTCGATCGAGAGAGGCGCAGCGCATTTGATTGAACACGTGCTCCAGCGGCGCAAGACCGTTGCGGTGAATGTCCAGCTCGCGGTGGCGCAGCTCCTCGCGCGCGGCGTCAGCATTGATCGGCTCGTAAAAGGCCGGGTGGACGTGGATGTCAATCGTCATACCTTACCTCACATCCCTGCGGCAGCCATCATGACGCGGACATTGTTCACGGCACGGCGCGCGTAGAAGCGCGGCTCGTTGATGTAACCGGTGACCAGCTCCAGCGTGGCAGTGCCCTCGTAGCCGATCCGCTTCAGCTCACAGAAGAGTTCGCCCAGCGGCATGCTCCCCTCGCCGGGAAGGATGTGGCTGTCGGTGCCCTGCTCACCGTCGATGATGTGCAGATGATCCATCTTCGCGCCCAGCTTGTCGAAATAGGCCATGATGCTCTCGTGCTGCACAAAGGGGGGGACAAGGTCGCACATGCCTACGATCCAGGGATTGTCGACACGGCGAAACAGCTCGACCAAATCGTTGGCGCGGGTGAAGAAATTGGACTCATAGGGAGTCAGCGCCTCGACCGTGAGCTTGACCTCGCACTTGGCGGCGTAGTCGCCCAGCTCACGGATGGTTTTCTCGAGCCTCGGCCAAAGCTCGTCATAGGTGGCCAGATACCCGCCGTTGGCGGGGCTTGTCAGCATAAAGGAGGCGCCCATTTCTTTGGCCATGTCAAGACACAGCTTGAGATAGGCCACGGCGTCCTCGCGCTGTGCTTCCGAGCCGATCATGTAGTTGTACGGATATGCGTTGTGCTCGGGCGTATACCCCACGACGGGCATTTCATAGCAGTCGATCAGGCGCCGCAGCTGCGTGATCTCGCCTGCCTTAAGGTCAGGGGCATAGGCATGGGGCCGTCCGCCCCAGAGTTCGATATAATCGTAGCCGTATTCCTTCGCATCCTGAAAGCAGTGCTCCAGCGGATTGCGCTGGTAGCCGGAGGTGAACATTCCGATCTTCATGGCCTTACTCCTTTTATATGTTAAGATTCTTCCGTGACCCAGGGTTCAAATACGGATACGACCTGCGCCGCCACACGCGAGCCGATGCGCATGCATTCGTCGATCGGCTCGTTCCTGAGCAGACCGGAGAGGAAGCCGGCGATATAGCTGTCTCCCGCGCCGACGGTGTTCACGACTTTGCCCGCAGGATAGATCCCGCAAGCGGTCCAGACTTTTCCGTCCCAAGCGAGACTGCCCTTTTCACCGAAGGTGGCCACGGCGAGCTTCATGCCGCGCTGCACCTTGTCCTGCAGAAACTGCTTCACAAAGGCGTCGGACTCGTCATGACAGGAGAAGAAACCGACGTCAACCCAGGGCAGCGTCCTTTCGATGATGGGATCGCTAAGGCGGTCGCAGTAATCAAAGCTGATGAGGACCGCCGGATTGTGCGTCTTGATCGCGCCGAGCACACCGTCGGCCTTGCCCCAGAGCGCCGTGTGCACAAGATCGTGCGCCGCGGCAAAGGCGACGTCCTCCTCATCGAATACGATGTGCTCGAGTACGCCCTCCACATATTCGCCGTGTACACGGTCGGTGCCGTTCATATCCATATAGGTGATGGCTGTCGCCCCGTCGCCTATCTTAAGGTGAGACAGATCAAGGCCTTCCTTTTCCAGGGTCTCGACCATCCAGCGGCCATTGTCGTCGCTGCCAGTGGTGCTGATGATCGCGGTTGGTACGCCGAGCTTGCGCAGATTGACGCCGGTGTCCACCACATTGCCGGTCGGGTAGCGCCGATTGAGCGCCTTTCCGTCGATGAAACGATAGACGTCGATGCAGTTGTCTCCGATCATGGCAGCCTTCATTGCAACCGCCTCCTTGACAGATGAGTAACTGTGTTTATTGTACCACTTTCGTCCTATTATAAAAAGGATCGGGCTGTTCGTCAAGAGGATAAACCGAGTTCGGGGAACAATTTTTCGTTCTGTTTGATTGTTTTATCCCGATCCGAAGGGAGAAAATGCCTGAATTTTATACCACTTTCAGCAGGAATGACAGTTTTGATGGTGCAATTCCGAGCAAGTAGACGAAAAATATTCAAGCTATTGAAAATTTTGGACCAAAATGATAGGCTTAACACAGATATCCGGAAACGCTGTGTGCAGGCGCTCCGGAAGCTCATTTTCTATTCTCTCTTCTTGTGATGCAAAGCCGGAAGCCGCGCCGCTTATTTAGAAAGCGGTGCGGCTTTTGCACTTTTTCACGACAAACATCAAAGGAGGACGTCATGAAAGCGGAATTGATTTTGAAATCATCCTGTGTTTTTACCGCAGCCGGTGAGCCGCCCTTTGCCGGCTACGTTGCGCTGGGCGGCGGTCATATCCTCGCCGTCGGGCACGGGGAACCGGAGAGCGCGCTGATAAGGGACAACTGCCGCATTCTCGACTGCGGCGACGGCACGATCTGTCCCGGCTTTTTCGACGTGCATTGTTTTTTTACCGGCTATGCTGCGCAGAAGCTCGGTTTGGATGCCGAAAACAGCGCGCAGCAGGACGCCATGCTGCGCGACCGCGAGCGGATCCTGCCGCTGTTTCGCGACTACATGCGCCTGCTCAACAGCCGCGGCGTCACCTCCGTCAAGGAAATGGGCTTTGACGACTTCCACGGATTTCCCGCGCTGCTGGAAGAGCTGGAGAAAGAGGGCGAGCTGACGCTGCGTGTCAGCTTTATGAGCCAGCCTTTCGAAAGGCCGCTCGACCTCGCCTTCGGCAAAGAGATGAGCGCGCGCTTTCACAGCGACTATCTGCGTTTTTCAGGCTATAACCGCATGACCGACGGTTCGATCAGCCAGATGGAGGGCGCTCTCAAACAAGCATACTGCGGTACGGACTGCCTCTGCGCGATCTCCATCGACTGGGACGCTATCGCCGGGGAACTGCGTACGGCGGACGAGAACGGCTTCCGTTTTTCCCTCCACGCGCAGGGAGACGCGGCGATCGCAAAGGTACTGGATCTCTATGAGTGCTGCCGTCGCGACGAAAATGGGCGGCTGATCAACCGTCACAGCATCACGGATCTCGAGTTCAGCGACCCGGAGGATCTTGAGCGCATGGGAGCACTCGGTGTAATTGCGGAGATCTATCCGCAGATCCAGTCCATCGCCGAGCGGGAGAGCAAGCTGGCCATGATCCGCGAAAAGATCGGCGAAGAGCGCGGCCGCTTTTACTGGAACCGGCGCAAGATGGCCGACAGCGGCGTTCTCCTGAGCTGCGGCACCGATCTCCCGCTGCTGATCGATGACATCCCGGAATCCGTCTATCACGCCGTGGGCGGCTTCTTCCCGGAGGGCGGCGATCCCTTCAACGGGCAGAACATGCTTACTACCGCTGAACTCCTGACGGCATGGACGCGCGGCGGGGCCTACAACCTTTTTTGCGAAGACAAGCTCGGTACGCTTGAGGCCGGGAAGAAAGCGGATATAACGGTCCTCTCGGGTGATCTTTTCGCAGTGCCGCCGTTCGAAGCCCGCGCGCTGCGCGTCATGCTGACGCTGCTTGACGGAAAAGAAGTATACAATGCGATGAGCTGAAGGAGGGTTTTCATGAGCCGTATTACCATGCAGGACGTGGCCGTGATGAGTGTGCAGTACGTCCAGCACAGCTTTGATTATTTTTTGGATTCCATGGAGCGCTGCGGCCTTCGCCGGGTCGACCTCTGGGGCGGTGAACCACACTACTGCCGACTCGACTACTCCTCCGCGGCCGAGGCCGGCAGCCGCGTTAAAGAGCTGCGGCATCAGATCGAGGATCGGGGGATGCGGGTCGTCATTTACACGCCGGAAACGCTTGGCTATCCCTTCAGCTATTCTGCGCCGGACACGCGGCTGCGAGGGCGCACGGTCGACTTTATGAAGGCCGCCATGGACGACGCGCTTGGCTTCGGCACAAACCGCGTCTTCCTGAACACAGGCTGCCACCCGCGCGATCTGCCGCGCGAAGAGGGCTGGAAACGCACGGTCGAGAGCTTCCGCGCACTTGCTGACGAGGCTGAGGCGCGCGGCGTGCTGCTCGTGCTCGAACAGCTCCAGCCCTATGAGAGCAATCTCGTCATCACGCTCGAGGACGTGTCGCGGATGCTGCGGGATGTGGATTCGCCTGCGCTTCGCGTCTGCGTCGATCTTGTCGCGATGGAGGTGGCCGGGGAGCGGCTGGAGGACTATTGCCAGCGTTTTGGAGAGAAGCTGGAATGGGTGCACTATTCCGACAGCCATCACCTGATCCTCGGCGACGGGGATTTCGGCCGTGAGAAGCTGGAGGAGTACGTGCGGATCCTGGAGAAGCACGACTTTGCCAACGGTCTCGATCTCGAGATCAACGACTCGATCTACTGGGAGGATCCGCACGAGTCGATCCGCCGCAGCTGCGAGGTGCTTCGCGACTTCCTGCCGGAAGAGTAGAAAAACGCTTTAGGAGGATGCATGGCACGTTCCCCCCTTTTTTTGCTGCGCGACCGGGGGATGCAGAGACACATTCTGCGTCTGGCCTGGCCCACCATAACAGAGACCGCGCTGCAGACGGTCGTTCAATATGTGGATACCGCGCAGGTCGGCCAGCTGGGAGCAGCCGCCTCTGCAGCCGTGGGACTGAGCGCCACGACCACCTGGCTTGTTAACGCGCCTCTCTGGGCGGTTTCAACCGGCATTCTGGCCTGTATCTCTCAGGCCAGAGGCGCAGGAGACCGGGAGAGGATGATAAAAGCCGCAGGGCAGGCCAAGCTGCTCGTGTGGATACTCGGCGTCGTGATGACGGTGCTGACGCTGTCGATCAGTCCCCATCTCCCGGACTGGCTCGGGGCGGAGACGGCGATCCGGCGGGACGCGGCGCTGTATTTCGGTATCATCTGCGCGCCCATGCTCTTCCGCGTTTCCGGGATCATCTTTTCCGCTGTCCTGCGTGCCGCGGGAGATACCAAAACGCCGATGTGGATTCATCTGGGGATGAATCTGATGAACATCGTGCTCAACACGCTTCTGATCATGCCGACAAGAGAGATTTCCTTTTTCGGCATAGGGCTGAGGCTTTGGGGCGCGGGCCTCGGCGTTCCCGGCGCGGCGATCGCCACCGCCTCTTCCTTCGTCTTCGGCGGTATCGGAATGTTTCTTGCCGCTTGGCGTGTTGAGGAATGCCGAAGCGCGCGGGCCGTCTATGACCGTGCGGCCATGCGCGCCTGCCTTTCTATCGGCATGCCGCTGGCGGCCGAGCGTATGATCTCCATGTTCGGACAGGTGGTTTTTACGGCGCTGATCGCCCGGCTTGGCATGGTGGCCGTGGCTGCGCATTCGATTGCGATTACCGCCGAGCAGGCATTTTATGTGCCGGGCTACGGCATGCAGACGGCTGCCTCCACGCTGGCGGGCTTTCATTACGGCGCGGGAGATGAAAAGAGGCTGACGGACTATTCCGCCTCGCTTCTTCTGCTGGCGGTTATTCTGATGAGCGCGCTGAGCCTTTTCCTGTTTTTGTTTCCCGCGTTTTTCATGCGCATCTTCACGCCGGATGAGGACGTGATCGCGCTTGGCGCGAGGGTGCTTCGCATTGTCTCGGTGTCCGAACCGTTTTTTGCCGTGGTCATTATTCTAGAGGGTGTCTTCAGTGGGGTGGGTGACGTGCGTGCGCCGCTGCTGTTCTCGCTCTTTTCCATGTGGGGTGTGAGGCTGTGTCTGACAGCGCTGTGCGTGTTCCGACTCGGTCTCGGCCTGGAGGCCGTCTGGTGCTGCATGGTCGCGGACAACCTGACGCGGTTTTTCCTGCTGTTCAGCCGCTTTTGCGGCAGACGCTGGAAACGCGGGCTTCCCATTGCCTCCAACAGTCTGTAGTACAACATAGAAAGGAAGATTATCATCATGCTCTGGACTGAAGAACTCTTCGGCGTCAAAAAACCCATCCTTGCAATGCTGCATCTCGACGCGCTCCCGGGAGATCCGCGTTTTCGCAGGGGCACTCCGCTCGGCGAGATCGTGGAGCACGCCCGCGCGGATCTGCACGCCCTGCAGGACGGGGGCGTGGACGGGATCATCTTCTCTAACGAGTTCAGCTTTCCCTATCAGCGCAAAATGGACATGGTCACGCCCGCCGCGATGGCCTATATCATCGGCGCGCTGCGCAGCGAGATCCGCGTCCCCTTCGGCGTGGACGCCATCTCCGACGGCGCGGCCTGTCTCGAGCTTGCCGCAGCGGTGGGAGCAAGCTATGTGCGGGGGACTTTCTCCGGCGTTTATGTGGGGGACGGAGGTCTGTACAACAACGACTTCTCCGCCCTGCTGCGCCGCAAGGCCGCCCTGCCGCTCGACGATCTGAAAATGCTGTACTTCATCAATCCCGAATCCGATCGTAATCTGGATACGCGGCCGCTTGCGGATATCGCGGCGTCTACGATGTCCAAGGCCGCCCCGGACGGGCTGTGTATCTCGGCCAACGCGGCGGGCATGGATGTGGACGAGGAGCTGATCGCATCGGTCAAGGCCGCAAATCCCGAGGTCGTCGTCCTGTGCAACACCGGTTGCCGGCCGGACACCATCGTCCGTAAGCTGCAGGCAGGGGACGCGGCCGTCGTGGGGACCTACTTCAAGGAAAACGGCAAGCTGGAAAACAGCCGCCACGAGAATGTCCGTGTCGATATTGAGCGTGTGCGGGAGTTCATGGCAGTGGTTTATCGCTTCCGTGAAACGCTGTGAGGACGGCACGATGGGAAAAGCGTATTTTGTCGGTATTGATACCGGCACCAATTCCAGCAAGGGCGCTCTCATCGACGAGCAGGGCGAGATCCTCGCGCTGCACAGCACGGAGCACAGCATGGAAAATCCGCAGCCCGGTCACTACGAGCATGACGCTGAGCGCGACTGGTGGGGTGATTTCTGTACGATCAGCCGGGAGCTGCTGCGCAAGAGCAGCGTGGACGCGAAGGACGTCAAGGCCGTCGGGATCAGCGCGCTCGGCGCAGATTGCGTTCCGGTGGACGAACATTGCCGCCCGCTGCGCAAAGCGATCCTCTACGGCATCGACGCGCGAGCCACGGATGAGATGGCTGAATTGACTGCGCTCTACGGGGAGGAGCAGATCCTGAAATGGTACGGCCGTCCGCTCTGCTCCAGCGACGTGATGCCGAAGATCCTGTGGATCAAGCGCAGGGAGCCGGAGGTCTACGCCAGGACGCACAAGTTTCTCACGGGATCGAGCTACATTACCGCCAAGCTGACAGGCCGCTATGTCGTGGACCGTTTTCTCGGCCTGGCCAGCTTCAATCCGCTGTATGATCCGCAGACACGCAAGCCGGTTCCGGAGTACTGCGCGCCGGTCTGCCGACCGGACCAGCTCGCTGAGATCCTCGAGGCGGCGGAGGTCGCAGGCACCGTGACGGCCGAGGCCGCCGCCGAGACGGGGCTTGCCGAGGGGACGCCGGTCATCACCGGAACGGACGATTCGGGCGCCGAGGCGATTAGCTGCGGCGTCGTGGAGAGCGGGAAAATGATGCTGCAGCTGGGCTCGTCAGTCTACATGATCCTCGGCACAGACAGCCTGATCGACGACGAGCGGCTCTGGCGCGAGGAGTTCATCGTCCCCGGCTTATGCGATATCTCGGCCGGAACCAACACGGCTGGCAGCCTGACCAAATGGTTCCGCGACGAGCTGTTTCCGGACGCCCTTGCCGCCGAGCGCGCGGGCGGAGAAAACGCCTATCAGCGCATGTTGGAGGGCGTTGCGGAGATCCCGCCCGGCAGCGAGGGGCTGATCACGCTGCCCTACTTTGCCGGGGAGCGGACGCCGATCAACGACCCCGACGCCCGCGGCGTGCTCTTCGGCCTGACGCTGCAGCATACGCGTGCGCATCTCTACCGCAGCGCGCTGGAGGCGGTCGGCTTCTCAGTCAACCAGCAGATCCGTATCATGGAATCCCATCCCGAGGCGCGCATCGAACGAATCATCGCCGTTGGCGGCGGCGCGCAGAATCCGATTTGGATGCAGATTATCGCCGACATTCTCGGCAAGGAGATCTCAACGCCGCAGGTGACGGTCGGCGCCTGCTACGGAGACGCGCTGATGGCAGCGCTCGGCGTGGGGTATGAGGGCTTCGAAGATTATTCCTCGCTGATGCGTTATGTCCGCGCCGGCAGGACTTATACGCCCGATCCGAGAGCGCATGCGGTCTATGAAAAATACCAGGCGGTCTACGACGCACTCTATGATACCACTAAGGATCTGGCGCACACACTCTGTGTGCTTGCAAAAGAGCAGGACACATGACAAAAGAAGGAGCTGTTTCATCCCAACAGCTCCTTCTTTTCGTTCTCTTAGAGATGTGGGATTACTATATCATCATTTGGAGTGTTGAAGCATTTGCATCGTCGTTGTTCTGGTGCTTTTGGTGAATAGCAGGCAACAACAAAAAACATACCGCATGCCCTTGCAAAACGATGGCCTATCCGTTATAATAGTTAGTGGTGTCTAACGAGCCTCATTTGCCCATCGTACAGTGACCCGAATTAGGACATCTGTGCGATGGGCTTTTACAATATATGGCGGTTAGACGTTACTAACAGAATGTCAGAGGCATACTCCCCTATAGTGAGGGGCTTCGATGCGGAGACAGCCGAGCTGGACGCCTGCCGGATCGAGCATGATCTCAGCCGCGAGACTTTTGAGAAGTTCAAAGCCTGTTGGGAGACGATTGCGAAGGGAGAGCGAGAGCTGTGAAAAAGAAAATCTGGGATCTGTACGCCCCGATCTATGAGAGAGCCATGCGTGCCGACCGAAAGGTCTACGCCTTTATGTACGAGCGGATCCCGACGGTCATCCGCGGCAAAGAAGTGCTGGAGATCGCCACCGGGCCGGGCCTGCTGGCCAAGCACGTGGCAGGCGCGGCCAAGCGTATGATCGCCACGGACTATTCCGATGGCATGATCCGGGAGGCGAAGAAAGGCGAAATTCCGGCAAACCTCAGGTTTGAGGCGGCGGACGCAACGGCCCTGCCCTACGCGGACGACAGCTTCGACGCGGTGCTGATCGCCAACGCCCTGCATGTGATGCCGGAGCCGGAGAAGGCTCTGCAGGAGATCGACCGGGTGCTGCGGCCGGGCGGCATCCTGATTGCGCCAAACTTTGTGGAGCATCAGGCCGGAATTGCAAGCCGGCTCTGGTCGAGGTCTTGCGTCTGGCAGGCGTGAGCTTTGAACACCAGTGGACTTCACAGGAATATCTTGCCTGGCTGGAAGCGCGTGGCTGGGACGTCACTTTCAGCAGGGAAATGGCGGCGCGGATCACACTGATGTACGCCGAGTGCGGAAGAAAGGAAGAGAAAGCATGAACGTGAGAGAACCCTTATATGAGACCAAGATTTCAGACGAGCGTTGGTGGGCCTATGACATTCCGGGCAATCTGGGCTGGATCGCCTATCTGGCGCACCTCGTCAAAAGCCTGAAGAGCGGGTTGAACACATTCAACATGGCGGCGCTGCTGCCCGGCGGCTTGATGCTGCTTGGCGTCGGGGAACTTATCAGCGAGCGCATCGCCGGGCTTGACCGGGTGCTGCCGAAGCGCCGTCTGCTGCGGGGCTTCGGAGCGCTGACCGCAGGTGGGATCGGCGGCATGATCGTCTCCGTCATCGGACTTGCGACACAGAAAGAAAAGAAAAATCCTGCCATCATGCTGATGGGCTCTTTGCTGTGCGCTGTGTTTGCCGGGCTCTGCTGGCAGGGATACAGGAAAAGATAAGGATCGGAAAAAATTGCGGGGAGGTACGGACGTATGTCAATGAAATATGAAGTGCTGAAGCGTCTGGTCAAGGCGTCGGGAATCAAGAAGCACTGGGTCGGTCAGAGCACCGAGAAGCTGCTGGAAGGCCGCCGGAGACAAAACGCCAAAAACCGCATCCCTGAGCTGAAGGACGACGCCTTTACCATCAGCCGGATCGAGGTCATGGGCTGCCCGGTGCTGAAGCTGATCCATAAGCAGCCCGCTGATCATGCCAATCTGTTCCTGATCGGCGGCGGCATGATCAGCGCGCCGAGACCCGGTTCTATCAGAAAGGCCCTGCGCTTTGCCAAAGAGACGGGGCTGGATCTCTTTGTCCCGTACTACCCGCTCTGCACGGACTATCCCATCACCAAAGCCTATGAGATGATCCACGAGACCTATCGCGTGATGCTGCGCCATTATGCGGCTGACCGGATCTCCGTCCTCGGCACCTCCTCCGGCGGGAATCTGGCGCTGGGAATGGTGCCGTATTGTAACGACGGACATGACGACACGCCCATGCCATCCTACATCATGGCGATCTCTCCCGGTACCTGCGTGGACGGCGAGGAGGAATGGCAGCGTATGCTGGCGCTGGACGAAAAGGACGTGGCCATCCCGGCCCAGTATATGAAAACGGCGGTGGAGGTCATGCGCCACGGGGACGACAGTGTGCCTGATTATATGCTCTGGCTGCAGCGGGCGGACTTTACCGGCTGCCCGCCGGTCACACTCATTTATGGCACCAATGAGACGCTTTACGCCTGTGCCCCGGCCATCGAGGCGGCGCTGCAGAAGTGCGGCGTTAACTATGAACGGATCCTTGGCGAAGGCCTGTTCCACTGCTATCCGGTCTTTCCCATCGTGAAAGAGGGCAAGGAGGGCTGGCGGCAGATGGTGAATCGAATGATCCGATGGAGGGTCGAGACATGAAAAGACAGGTTTTCCGGGTAGAGACCGACGGCTTTAACGGCGCATGGTATCCCTGCGCCGCACCGAGCAAACGCGGGATCATCGCCATGCTGGGAGACAGTGCGGAGGACTATATGGCTTCATGCGGAGCCAAATGGCTGAACCGGCAGGGGATCCACGTGCTGGCCATGTCCCCGGAGAAAAAGGATTACGGACACCACAATGTTCCGCTGGAGCGCTTCGGCCTGGCCATCGCCTTTCTGAAAGCACAGGGCTGTGAAAAGCTGGGCGTGGTGGGCGCCTCCACCACCGGGATGATGGCGCTGCTGGCGGCGTCCTATTATCCGGAGCTCACGCTTACCATTGCCATTTCCCCTCCCGACTTCGTCATGGAGGGCTTTTATCAGGACGGCAGAGACGGCATGCACGAGCGCCCCGGCGACAACGAATCCACTGTCACCTGGCAGGGCGAGCCGCTGCCCTATCTGCCCTACGCCTACCGCCACCCGGAGTACTGGCAGCGGATCGTGGCGGATTCAAAAGCCGGGGGCGACAGGATCGCCTCCCGGAAGATGTTTGACGAGTCCGAGCGCCGCCATCCCATCCGGGAAGAGGAGCGGATCAAAGTGGAGAACATCCGCGGAAAGCTCATTTTCATCGGCGCGGAGGACGACGCGCTGTGGGATACCTGCCGGTATATCCGCCGGATGGAGGAACGTCTGGAGAGGCTTCCCCACGACAGCGTTTCGGAGAGCTGGCTCTATGAGCACGGCACCCACTTTGCCTTTCCGGAATCCTTGCTGAAGAGCACCCTGCCGGTTGGTTCCGGGCTGCTGGTTTCGTTCATGTTCAAGGCTGGAAAGGAGCACCCGAGAGAGTGCCGAGAGATGCGGCTCGACATCGACCGGCGGCTGAAAAAGGCGCTGGCGGAATGGTGAATGACAGGAGGATACCAAAATGGCGCTTCTCAGAAATTTCTTCAATCAGACCCGAAAGCCGGAGGGCTTTCTCGGCAGACTGATGCTCAGCGGCATGAACAGCGGACACGCGAAGCTGGCGGACTGGGGGCTTGCGCATCTGCCTGAGCTCTCCGCGTCCGCGGCGGTGGATCTGGGCTGCGGCGGCGGCCGCAACGCGAGCGAGCTGCTCAAAAAGTACCCGGCGGCGCACGTGACCGCCGTCGACTACTCCTCTCTTTGTGTGGAAAAGGCAAAGGCATACAACCGGGACATGATCGCGGCCGGGCGCTGCGAGGTGCGGCAGGGAGACGTTTCAGACCTGCAGCTTCCTGAAGCGGCCTTTGACTTGGCTACGGCCTTCGAGACCGTCTACTTCTGGCCCGGATTGGAGAAATGCTTTGCCGAGGCGGCAAAGGTGCTGAAGCCCGGCGGGTATTTCCTGATCTGCAACGAGTCCGACGGAGCCGACCCCACGAGCGCAAAATTTGAAAAGATTATCGACGGCATGAAGAACTACACGCCGCAGGAAATCGAAGCCGCTCTGATGGCCGCGGGCTTCTCCCAGGTGGAGATCGACCATCATCCCACAAAGCCCTGGATCGCGGTGCTGGCGAGAAAGAAAGACGGAGGGGCTTCGACATGACACGAAAAGAACAGATCCGAAGCGCCTACCGGCTGACGGGAGGAAACGCTTCGTTTTACGACGGCATGATGACCTGTTCCACCCTGCCCGGCAAAGCCATCTGCCGGATCGTGTGGAACATGGACGGGGAGAAAAACCTCCGCTATCTGGAGCGCGCCCTCTCCGGCGTGCGGTCGGATTTTACCGGCAAGCTTCTGGAGGTGCCGGTGGGCACCGGTGTGCTGACCATGCCGGTCTATCGGGAACTGCCCGGGGCGGAGATTACCTGTCTCGATTATTCCCCCGATATGATGGCGGCGGCGCAGGAGCGTGCGAAAAAGGCCGGGATCGGAAATGTGCGCTTTGTGCAGGGAGACGTGGGCGCGCTGCCCTTCCCCGACGAGAGCTTTGACATTGTGCTTTCCCTCAACGGCTTTCACGCCTTCCCGGACAAGGAAGCGGCCTACCGGGAGACCTTCCGTGTGCTGAAACCCGGCGGCACCTTCTGTGGCTGCTTTTATGTAAAGGGCGGCTGCAGCCGGACCGACTGGTTCATTCGCCATCTCTACCAGCCCAAGGGCTTTTTTATCCCGCCCTACGAGACGGAGACGAGCCTGCGTCAGCGGCTCTCCAAACTCTACCGCTCAGTCAACGTGACGAGCGTGGAAGGCATGGGCTGCTTTCGATGCATCAAGTGATAGAAACAGAATGGAGGACGAAAATGAAAAAAGCGGATTATAAAAACTGGGTGCCCAAGAGCATGGTGATCGGTTTCGGCGCTGCGGCGGCCGTTTCCGGGGGCCTGTTCACGCTTTTCGGGGCGACGGATCGCTTCATTAAGGGAAAACCGCGGCTGGCCTGTGCCGCCGTTTTCGGCGCGGGGGCCGTCGGCTTTCTGGCATCTGCCGCCTGGATGGGTGCATTGCACAGAACCTTCGACTACAACGGAAAGCGCAGACTCGCGAAGACCATCATCGATGGGACGGCAGACTTTGTGACGCTTCCCGACGGCGGCACGGGCCTGGAC
Organism: Oscillospiraceae bacterium; assembly: GCA_017447685.1. GTDB lineage: Bacteria > Bacillota > Clostridia > Oscillospirales > Oscillospiraceae > Limivicinus. The sequence continues at coordinate 75,183 of JAFSMZ010000032.1, read as the reverse complement.
GTGGGCTGCGGCAGCGGGGCGCTGACCATTGCCTGCGCCAAGCGGAACCCCAGGGCGCAAATGCTGGGCTGCGATATCTGGAGCGGCGCGTACAAGGCAGTCTTTACCAAAAAGCGCTGCGAAGAAAACGCAAAGGCGGAGGGCGTTGCCAACGTGTGCTTTACCGAGGGCAACGCCGTGCATCTCCCCTTCCCCAACGAGAGCTTTGACGCCGTGACCAGCAACTACGTGTACCACAATATCGCCGGGCAGAACAAGCAGGCGCTGCTGCTGGAGACCCTGCGGGTACTGAAAAAGGGGGGGAGCTTTGCCATCCATGACCTGATGAGCAAAACTCGCTACGGCGACATGGACGCATTTGTCAAGAAGTTGAAGGGTGCGGGCTATGAGGACGTGCGCCTGATCGACACCACAGACGGGCGATTCATGGGACATAAGGAGGCGGCCTTCCTTGGCCTCGGCGGATCAACCCTTCTGGTGGGGAGAAAGTGAGAAGAAAGAAAATGATCAAGACAGTGCTGAAAATCGACGGCATGATGTGCGGTATGTGCGAGGCTCATATCTGCGACACCATTCGAAAGGCCGTCCCGGCAGCGAAGAAGGTGAGCGCCTCCCACGGACAGGGCAAGGCCTCACTTCTGACGGAAGGCGCGGTGGACGCGGCTGCACTGAAAGCCGCCATTGACGCGACCGGCTATACCTGCCTTTCGGTGGAGAGTGCCGAAGCGGAACGGAAGGGCTGGTTCGGATGGAAATAAGCAGCGTAGTGTTCGGACTTCTGATTCCCTTTGTCGGCACGACGGCCGGGGCGGCCTGCGTCTTCTTTCTCCGAAAGGATCTGAAGCGCGGCGTGCAGCGGATGCTGAACGGCTTTGCGGCAGGCGTCATGGTGGCGGCGTCCATCTGGAGCCTGATCGTGCCGGCCATTGATCAGTCGGCCGACAAAGGCCGTCTGGCCTTTCTCCCGGCCTTCTTCGGCTTCTGGATCGGCATCGCCTTTATGCTCCTGCTGGACCACATCATCCCGCATCTGCATCGCGCTGTCAATCAGACGGAGGGGCCGAAAAGCCACCTGGCGCGCATCACGATGATGGTTCTGGCGGTAACCCTCCACAACATCCCGGAGGGAATGGCGGTGGGCGTGGTGTACGCCGGGCTGCTCTCCGGCTCCGGCCTGATCCGTGCGGGCGGTGCTCTGGCGCTGACCCTCGGCATCGCGATCCAGAACTTCCCGGAGGGTGCGATCATCTCCATGCCGCTGTATGCGGAGGGCAAAAGCAAAGCCAAGGCCTTTTGGCTCGGCCTCCTGTCCGGCGCGGTGGAGCCGATCTTCGGCGCGCTGACGGTGCTCCTGGTGGGCCTGATCGTGCCGGCCATGCCCTATCTGCTGTCCTTTGCCGCCGGGGCCATGCTGTATGTGGTCGTGGAAGAGCTGATCCCGGAGATGTCCGCGGGGGAGCATTCCAATATCGGCGTTATCGCCTTTGCCTTCGGCTTCAGCCTGATGATGGCTCTGGACGTGGCGCTGGGTTAGGAGAAAACAGAATGAAATACCACATTGAGAAAAACTCCGTTCAGGAGACCCTGATCATCCCGCTCTTTGGGCGGCTCATCTGCTCCGAGCATTACCCGGAGCTGCTTTCCGACCCGTCGGCTAAGCGCATCTGCGCCATGCTGGACTACGATTTCTCCGAAAAGCGGAAACTCATGGAGTCCCAGGCGGGGCTCTTCGGCGCGCTGGAGGTGGCCCAGCGGCAGTATGACCTCATGTGGGAGGTGCGGGATTACCTCAAGACCCATCCCAAAGCGGCGGTGGTCAACCTGGGATGCGGGCTGGACGACACATTTTCCCAGGTGGATAACGGCGAGTGCCGGGGCTATAACCTGGACATGCCGGACGTGATCGCCGCAAGAGACAAGCTGCTGCCCGCGCTTGAGCGGGAGCAGAACATCTGCTGCGATCTGAACGACCACAGCTGGATGGAGCAGATCGACGCCTCCCACGGCGCGGTATTCTTCGCCTCCGGCGTGTTTTACTACTTTGAGACGGAGGCGGTCAAGGCGCTGTTACGGGCGATGGCCGCGCGCTTCCCCGGCGCGGTGCTGGCCTTTGACTGCTGCAACCGGCGCGGCGCGAAGATGATGACCAAGACCTGGCTCAAGGGGGCCGGGATCCGGGACGTGAACGCGCTGTTCTCCCTGGACGACCCGATGATCCTGACGGGCTGGAGCGAAGACTTCGCATCCGTCTCGACGAAAAGCTACATGCGGGGCTACCGGGACATCTATCCAAAGCTGAACGGCTTTCACAAACTGATGATTCGCTTCTGCGACAGCCTGGTCAAGATGGTGATTGTGAAGATCACCTTTGGAGAGAACAAAGAATGAAGTACATCGGAATGCCGCAGGGCATGTGGCTGCTGTATCGGAGATCCTTCCGGGAGCGACTGAAGACACAGCGCTTGCGTTTTCGGCAAGGATTGTTTATACTTTTCTTGAAATCGAAACAAACAGGAGGATCAAGCCATGAACTGCAATTTCCGCTGCGACGCCCGGACCGCCCTGGTGCGGACGGACCGGGGTCTCGTCAAGGGCTATGCGCATAAGGACCTTCTTATTTTCAAAGGCATCCCCTATGCCAAGGCCCAACGCTTCCATGCCCCGGAGCCGGTGAAAGCCTGGGAGGGGGTCTTTGATGCCTCCAACTACGGCTTCGTCTGCCCCCTGCTGACCAACGACCGGCCCAACGGGGAGCTGCATGTGCCCCACCGCTTCTGGCCCATGGACGAGGACTGCCTGAATCTGAATATCTGGACTCCCGGACTTGACGGGAAAAAGCGTCCGGTCCTCTTCTGGCTCCACGGCGGCGGCTACGAGGCCGGTTCCTCCATCGAGCATCTGGCCTATGACGGCGCCAACATGAGCCGCCTGGGCGACGTGGTGGTGGTCTCCGTCAATCACCGGCTGAACCTCCTCGGGTATTTCGACCTGTCGGACTTCGGCGAGGAGTACGCAAACTCCGGCAACGCGGGCGGGGACGACATCATCGCCGCCCTCCGCTGGGTGCGGGACAACATTTCCGCTTTCGGCGGCGATCCCGGGAATGTGACGGTCTTCGGCCAGTCCGGCGGCGGCGCCAAGGTCACCACCCTGCTCCAGTCTCCGGCGGCGGACGGGCTCTATGCCAAGGGCATGGTGATGAGCGGCGTGATCGGCCCGGTGCTGGGCGACGCGCTGGGCAGCGGCAAGGAGCTGGCGGAGGCGCTGCTGGCCGAGCTGGGACTATCCACGGTCAAAGACCTGGAGACGGTGGATTATCACCTGCTGGCCAAAGCCTACAACAAGGTCAAGCCCGTGCTGGAGGCCGCCGGCAAATATGTGGGCTGCAAGCCCCATCCCAACGCTTTCTATCTGGGCGAGCCCGGCGTCCGCGGCTTCCGGGAGGAGACGAGGCACATCCCACTGATGGTGGGCAGCGTCTTTGGGGAATTCACCTCCTTCACCCCCGCGCCCTATGATTGCTCCCGCATGAGCCCGGAGGAGCAGGAGGCCGCGGTCTGCGGCATGCTGGGCGAGGAGGGCGCCCGGGAGCTGATCCCCCTGTTCCGGGAGGCCTATCCCCAGCGGCAAATCATCGACCTGCTGCGGCTGGACTTCATCTTCCGCGCCCCGGAGATCCCCTATATCGCCCAGCGCAGCCGCCTGAACGACTGCACCTGGTCCTACCTCTTCAACATGGACCAGCCCATCGACGGCGGAAACACTCCCTGGCACTGCTGCGACATCCCCTATTTCTTTCACAATATCGACCTGGTGGAATATCCCCACGGTCCCCAGGAAGATCCCGGGCTCTCCGCGCGCATCCAGGAGCTGGCCTTCGGCAGCCTGATGCGGTTTGCCCGGACGGGCGATCCCAACGGCGAGGGACTTCCCACATGGCCGGCCTGCCGGGACGGGGAAGAGCTGACCCTGATGATCGACGAGCAGCCCCGGATCCTGCGGAATTTTGACCACCGGCTGATCAATGCCCACGCGCGGATCATGGGCCCGGTGATGGCAAAGATGATGCAGCAGCTGCGCGAAACCGCCCAGCACTGATCCCGGGCTCCCGCCCGGAGCGTTCCTCTTTTACCGAACACCTTTGAGAAGCGGCGCAGACATCGGAGTAAGCGCCGCTTTTCGCATCCGCCCGAAAGAAAAACTTGCGTGGGAGGTTGGGCTGCGCTATGATAGCAGCAGAAAAACCGATTCCCAGACGGAGGTGCCTTCGATGAACGTGTATCAGGATATTTTGAAAAAGCTGGAGGCCGGCGAGGCCGTTGCGCTGGAAACTGTGATCCGCGGCGAGAGCGGAACGATGGCGGAGGGCTTTTCCCGCCGCCTTACCGCTGTCACGCCCAAAGAGGACCTCAAGGGACGCATGGTGGCCGAGGTGACGGCGGAACGGGACGGCGAGGTGCTCACCGTCAGCGAGCCCATGCTTCCGCAGGAGCGCTTGCTGGTGTTGGGCGGGGGACACATCGCGCTGCATGTGGTGGAATTTGCGGCCAAGTGCGGCTTTTCCGTCATCGTGGCGGACGACCGGCCGGATTTTGCCAACCGTTCCCGCTTCCCGCTGGCCGAGCAGGTGATCTGCGACAGCTTTGAAAACGCCATCCGCAGCGTGAATCTCACGCCCTATGATTATGTGGTCATCATCACCCGCGGCCACCGGCACGACGCGGACTGCCTGCGCGTGCTGCTGCCCGGTGTGCGCACCGCCTATCTGGGCCTGATCGGCTCCCGCCGCCGGGTCAGGGGCCTGATGGAAATGCTGGCGGAGGAGGGCTATTCCACGGAGCGCATGGCGGAGATCTGCACGCCCATCGGCCTGCCCATCGGGGCGATCACGCCCCAGGAGATCGCCATCTCCATCCTCTCGGAGCTGATCGCCTATAAGCGCCTGCCGGAGCACGGCAAGGGCCGCTGCGTCTGCGATTCGGACATGGAGCTCTCCACCCTCCGCTATCTCGCGGAAAACCAGGAGCCGAAGGCCATCGTCACCGTGATCGAGACCAAGGGCTCCACCCCGCGGGAGGCCGGAGCCAAGATGGCCGTGAGCCCGCTGGGCAAGGTCACCGGCTCCATCGGCGGCGGCTGCAGCGAGGGCGCCGTGATCCGGGACGCGGTCAGGATCATCGGCACGGGCCGCTATCAGATCATCGACATCGACCTCACCGGCGACGTGGCGGAATCGGACGGCATGGTCTGCGGCGGCACGATGAAGGTGCTGGTGGAGGACGGAAGCGAGAACTGAAGGATCCTCAGGGATAGAAAAATCCCCGGGCAGAAGCCCGGGGATTTTTCTTGTGTCTGTGCGTATTATTCGTCCACGCCCACCATAACGGAGGTGGCCTTGACTACGGCGTAGGCCTCCTTGCCGACCGCAAGGCCGAGCTCGCGGATGGCTGCCATGGAAATGGTGGCGCTCATCACGTTGCCGCCGCCGATGTCGATTTTGACGATGCCGTTGACGGCGCCCTCATTGATGGCGATGACGGTGCCCTTGAACTGATTTCTGGCGCTGAGCTTCATAAGGATCAGATCTCCTTTTCATCATATAGTAATAAGACGTTTGCAGGGGCGACGCCCAGCTCCGCCGGGAAGGACTGGGGGCGCTTTTCCTTGGGGATGCGCCACCAGACCGGCGGGGAGGCGGGGTCCTGCCCGGCATAGCGAAACTGCAGGATGGTTTCGAAGGGCTCCTCCATCTCCTGCACAAAGCGTACGGGAAAGCGGTTGTGGGGGGTGGAAGGGTTGAAATAATGGGCCCGGATGCCGACGGCGGCAAGCCCATCCTCCACCGGGTGGGCGGTTTTCAGCCGGATCCCCAGGGTGGGGAGTTCCGCCTCAAAGTCCCCGCACTTGCGGGCGGGGAAGATGTTCTTGCAGCCGGTGATGACGGCGGCCTGCACACTGCCGGGGTCGGCAAAGAGCTCCTTGGTGGGCTTCATGGTAAGAAGTCGTCCCTGGTCCATCACGGCGATGGCACTGCTCATGTTGTAGGCCTCTTCCCGGCTGTGGGTCACCATCAGCACCTCCCGGCCAAAGTGCTGCAGCATATCCCGAAGCTCAATCTTCAGGGAGTCCCGCAGGTGGGCGTCCAGGGCGGAGAAGGGTTCGTCCAGCATGAGGAGCTTCGGCTCGTTCACCAGGATCCTGGCCAGTGCCGCCCGCTGCTGCTGCCCGCCGGAGAGCTGATGGGGTCTGTGCTTTTCCAGACCCTCCAGCTGCATCACAGTGAGGATCTCCGAAAGCTTCTGTTCCTGTTCGACCCTGCTTTTCTCTCGCATGCCGCAGAGGATGTTCTGACGGAGGGTCATATTGGGAAAGAGGGCGTAGTTCTGGAAGAGATAGCCCACATGCCGCTCCTGGGGGCGGAGGTTTATGTGCTTTTTTGCATCAAAGAGCACCCGGCCGTCCAGCTCGATGTGGCCGGTGTCCGGCTTTTCGATGCCGGCGATGCACTTTAAGGTCAGACTCTTGCCGCAGCCGGAGGGTCCCAAAAGACTGGTGATCCCGTCCCGCGCCTCAAAGGCGGCCTGCAGCTTGAACTTTCCCAGGTCCTTGCGGATATCCACGATCAGGCTCATGCTTTCACCGCCTTTTTCTGCCGGGCCTCCAGCAGGTTCACCGTGAGCAGCACCACCGTGCTGATGGCAAGGTTCACCAGCACCCAGTTGAGAGCGCCCTGCTCGTCATTGTTCCGCCAGAGCTGATAGACCGTGGTGGAGATGGTGGCGGTGCGGCCGGGAGTGTAGCCGATGAGCATGCTGGTGGCGCCGTATTCGCCCAGGGCCCGGGCAAAGGCCAGCACCGTCCCCGCCAGGATCCCCTGGCGGCAGGCGGGCATGCGCACCCGCCAGAAGATATAGCTGTTGGAGAGACCCAGGGTCTGCCCGGCGTAGCTGAGGTTTTGGTCAAAGCTCTCGAAAGCGCCCCGGGCGGTGCGGTACATCAGGGGGAAGGCCACCACCGCGGCGGCCAGGATCCCGCCGTACCAGGTCATGACGAACTGGACGCCGTATTGCAGGAGCCATACGCCGAGAGGGCGGGTCTTGCCGAAGATCAGCAGCAGAAAGTAGCCGCAGACCGTGGGCGGCAGCACCAGAGGCAAGGTCAGAAAGACGTCCAGCAGGCCCTTGAGCCAGCGGGGGAGCCTGGCCGCGTAATAGGCGCAGAAGATCCCCGCGAAGAACACCAGCACGCAGCTGATGGCCGCGATGCGCAGGGAATTCCACAGCGGGTACAGATCCGCGGTATGGATCCATTCAAAAAAGCCCATAACGTACTCCGTAGATTTTTCGTTTCTCAGGACAAAAATGCGTCATCCTGAGGAGCATCCCGACGCGCGAGCAACGCGTGACGTTCCAAGCTCTGCTAACGACGAAGGATCTCTTCTGCTGTTTTTCCCGTGAAAGAGATCCTTCGCTTCGCTCAGGATGACAGGAGGTCAAAGGCAGCTCTTCCGTTTATGCGACGGGGGAGAAGCCCACCTTTTCGAACACGGCCATGGCGGTGTCGGTCTTCAGAAAATCCAGGAAGGCCCGGGCCGCTTCGGCATGCTGGGCGGTCTTCAGCACGGCGGCGGGGTAGATGACCTGGCCGCACATCTCGGCGGTGGCGCTGTCGGCCACGGTGAGGCCGGCGGAGAAGGCGTCGGTGCAGTAGACCACGCCGCAGTCCACGCTGGCTTCCTTCACCTGGGTGGTGACTTCCTTCACGTTGCTGCCGTAGCTGAGAAGCCCGGCATTGGCCAGCTCTTCCTCGTTCAGCTCATAGAAGGCCAGGATCTTCTGGGTGTACTGGCCCACAGGCACGTCGGCGCCGCCCATGGCCATCAGCACAGTCCCGTCCTTCAGAAGCTGGGCCAGCTGGTCAAAGCTCTCCACGCCCTTGGGGTTGCCCTCGGGCACCACCAGGACCACCTTGTTCTCCAGCAGGTTCAGGCGGCTGTCCTCCAGAACGAAGTCCAGACCGTCGGTGTTGACCTCGGGGCTCGCGGTGATGTCCAGCTGGTTCATCTGCTTCTGTCCCGCAGAGATGAACAGATCGCAGTCCGCCCCCTCCTGGATCTGGGTCTTCAGGGTCCCGGAGGAGTCGAAGTTGTAGACGATGTTGATCTCGGGGTGATCCGCCTCGTAGACCGCCTTCAGCTCCGTGAGGGTCTCGGTCATGGAGGCTGCCGCAAAGACGATCAGATCGGTCTTCTCCGCGGCCTGCTGGGGTTTGGCGCTGCCGCAGGCGGCGAGAGCAAAGATCATGCTCAGGGCCAGCAGAAGCGCAAGGGTTTTGCGCAGTCTCATTTTGTGTGCTCCTTCTCCCATATTTCAGGGAATGTATTTATACAAACACGGCTTTACGTGTTCATATACACAAAGTTTGAGACCCGGGGCGGCGCGGCGGGCTTACACGCCCTTGCCGAAGCCGCAGTTCGGGAAATGGCAGACCGGGCAGTTGAGGCAGAGCCCTCCGTGGCCCAGACCGGCCAGCTGCTCTTTGGTGATGGGGGTATCCGTCACCAGATAGGGGAGCAGCAGATCAAAAATGGTGCGCTTTGCATACATCACGCAGCCGGGGAGCCCGCAGACAGGCCGCCCGTCCGGCATATAGGAGACCAGGAACATGGCTCCCGGCAGCACCGGCGAGCCGTAGGAGACGATGTTCGCGCCGGTGTTCTTGATGGCCAGAGGCGTCTTGTCGTCCGGGTCCACGCTCATCCCGCCGCTGCAGAGCACCATGTCGCAGCCCTTTGCCAGCATATCCAGCACCGCGGCGGTGATCTTTTCATGGTCGTCGTTGAGGATCACATGCTCCGTCATCTCGCAGCCGCCGAACTCGCGCAGCTTCTGGACGATGACCGGGGTGAAGGTGTCCTGGATCCGGCCGTAGAAGACCTCGTTGCCGGTGGTGACAACGCCCACCTTTTTGCTCTTCAGCGGCAGCAGGCGCAGCAGCGGCTCGCTGCCGACCACTTCCTTCGCCCGCTCCATCCGCGCCTTCTCGATGACCAGGGGGATGACCCGGGTGCCGCAGAGCTTGTCGCCCTTTTTGACCACAAAGCCGGAGGAGCGGGTGGCGATCATCATATCCCCCAGGGCGTTCACCGCCCGCAGGCGCTCCACGTCGATGAGCAGCAGGCCGTCGATATCGGCAATGAGCTCGATCTTGCCCTCCTTGGGCGCCGTGGCGTGCATGTTTTCGCCCATGCACAGATCCCGCAGGATCTGGGCTGCCTCGTCCTCATGGAGCATACTCTCATCGTTTTCCCAGATATAGATGTGGTCCTTGCCCACACTGAGCAGCACCGGCACGTCCTCGGGCTGAATGATGTGTCCCTTGCGGAATACCGGCCCCTTCTTTTCGTCCTTGATGATCTGGGTGATGTCGTGGCAGAGCACATGGCCCACCGCGTCCTCGGTCTTCATCAGCTTCATGCTGTTCTCCTCCTGTATTCAAAGTTCCGGGAAGCTCTGCTCCCCGCAGACGGTTATGATCTTTCGCAGGATCTCCCGCGCCGCGTCCAGGCGCCGCCCATGGGCGGCCAGGGCTTCCGGCGTTTTACACTTTTCAAGGCTTGCGGCAAAGCGCTCCTCCACGGAGACGCGCTCGCTCCCCCGCACCGCCTTGTCCGCCAGGTACAGAAGCGCCGCCTCACTGAGCGCGATGGAATCCGGGTCGTGGTGCTGGCGGATGCAGTCGGCCGCCTCCGGATAGCCCAGCTCCCGCAGCCAGAGAGCGCCCAGCGCAGCGTGCTCCGGCTGGCCCCGGGCAATGTCGTGCAGCAGGGCGGCGGCGCGAAGCGTCTCCCGATCCAGCACGAGCCCTTTTTCCGCAAGGGCCCCGCGCAGCTCCTCCGCCAGCTCCGCCACGGCCCGGCAGTGGGCCTGCAGCTTTTCCCCGGCACCGGCGGCCTCCAGCAGGGCATGACAGATCGGATCTGTCAGGTCCGGATGGGGACGGAGCCCCACCCGGATCGGGAAGAGCGCCTGGCCGTCAAAGTCCAGGCAGGTGATGGAGGTATAGTCCAGGCCCTCCCGGCTGCCCAGGATGGCGGCGATGGCTCCCTTGTGACTCACGACGGCGATGTCGCCTTCGCTCTCCCGCAGGCAGCGGAGGATCCCGGCGGTCATGCGCCTGCGGACGGCCTCCGTGCTCTCCGCGCCCTCCGGCATCAAGCTGGGGTCAAGCTCCCGGGCGGCATAGAGCGCCGGAAAGTGCTGCCGGATCTCCCGGAAGGAGAGCCCGTCCCACACGCCCATGTCCTGCTCCTGGATGCCGGGCATCTCCCGGGGAGAGCGGCAGAGGGGCAGGGCGGTCTCCCTGGCGCGGATCAGGCTGCTGCAGAACACCGCGTCCAGGCCCTGCAGCTCCGGCACGAAGGGCAGCAGCGCGGCCTGCAGCCTGCCCAGGCGGCCCAGGGGAAAATCCGATCTTCCGCCCACGCACCAGCGCTCCCCGATGGGGAGATCCGGCATGGCGTGGCGGATCAGCCAGACCTTACGGCTCATAACTCATCTCCAAAAAACTCTTCAAACAAGGCCGCGGCGTCCTGCCGCAGGCGCTGGGCGTAGCCCTGGTAGCACTCCAGAAGCCGTTTGCCCTTTTCCGTCAAGCGGCTCTCGCCCCCGTTTGCGCCGCCCTGGCTCCGCTCCAGCAGGGGGAAATGCAGCTGGCTCTCCAGGGCGTGGATGATGTTCCAGCTGCCGGAATAGGAGATCTGCATCCGCTGGCAGGCGGTGCGGACGGACTTTGTCTCGTCCACAAGGGCCAGGAGCATGGCGGTCCGCTCATCAAAGAAGGGCCGCTCCCGGGAGAGGGAAATGCTGATCTCCGGGCGGATCAGTTGCTCGTTGTGGTACTCCAGCAGAGCCCGGTAGTCCTCCGGCGTATCCGCATCGTGGAGGATCCCGGGGTCGTCCACGGGGATCTTCGTCATCTCCGCGCCGCAGCGGCGGATGGCTCCCTGCAGGCCGCCCTCTCCGGAATCGGCCAGGATCGGATCCAGCAGAGAGGAAGCGATGAGAAGGGGATGTCCGGTCTTGCCCATGCAGACGGGACAGGCCAGCTCCGCTTTGGAGCGGAGGAGCGCCGCCACGGTCATGGCTGTAAAGAGCGGGATATCCACCGGGGTAAAGAGGATGCGGTCACACTTGTCCTTCAGGTAGGAAAGGCCGATCTTGGCGGAGTCGAACATCTGGGTGCTGGCATAGTTCTCGTTCCGGAGAAAGACGATGCCGTTGTTGGACAGGTGCCGCTCCAGCTGCTGGGCGTTATGGCCCGTGATCACCACGATGCGGTCGACGCCCGCCTGGTGGAAGGTGGCCACGATCCGCTGGGCAATGGAAATGGACCCGATGTTCAGCATGGGCTTGAAGTCCCCCATACGGGAGGACATGCCGGCCGCCACGATCACAGCGCCGATGCGCATGGGACAGGCCTCCTTTTTGACGAATTACAAAATAATAATCTTCGATGATTTGAAGTATACGCTATCTCCTTAGATTTGTAAAGCGTAAAAGTCTGTACACGGACTGAGATTTTGTGTATAATCACGAAAAAGAACGCGCAAAGGAGCGGATGGCATGAAAATCTATGTCTGGGGTACCGGCTGCGGAGCGGGAGATCTCATCGACCGGGGCCTGGAAGCGAGAGACATTTGCGCCTTTCTGGACGGAGAGGGGAGAGGCGGCAGCTTCCTGGGGCGGCCGGTGATCCCGCCGGAGGCGCTGGAGGGGCAGGACTTCGATCTGATCCTGGTTGCCAGCCGCCAGGCGGAGGCCATCGCCGCGAAGGCGGAGGAGCTGGGCTTTCCCCGGGAAAAGCTGCTGTTTCTGAAAAACAACTGGACGCTGAGAGACAGAAACCTCTCCTACGAGGCGGCGGCCCGGGTCCTTCCCCAAGAGCTGCTGGAGGAGCTGCGCCGCCCGGAGCTTCCCATGCGGGAGCCGCTTTGGCTGGAGAAGAGTCCCCTCACAGCCCGGGACCTGGAAGATGACTGCGTGCGGCTGCGGAGCCTGGAGGCCATCTGCCGAAGGCTGGGTGACGTTCCCGGAGACGCGGCGGAGTTGGGCGTCTATCGGGGCGCCTTCGCCCGCTGCATCAATGCCCTGCTGCCGGAGCGGCCGCTCTGGCTCTTTGACAGCTTTTCCGGCTTTGCGGAAGAGGAGGCGCGCCGGGAGGCAGCCGGCCTGGTGGAGGCCCACCGGCGCACGGACGAGGAAAGGGTCCTCGCCCTGCTGCCTCACCCGGAGCGGGCAAAGATCCGCAAGGGCTTCTTCCCCGGCACGGCGGCGGGCCTGGAGGCGCTGCGCTTTGCCCTGATTTCCCTGGACGCGGACCTGGAGGAAAGTACCCTGCAGGGCCTGCGCTGGTTCTGGCCGCGACTCTCCCCGGGGGGCGCCCTGCTGCTGCATGACTGGGGAAATCCCCGGCTGCCGGGGGTGGCGAGAGCCTTGGCGCGTTACGAGCAGGAGCTCGGCACTGCCCTGCCCGCCGTACCCCTCTGCGACCGCTGCGGCACCCTGGTGCTGACAAAGCCGCGCAGTCTCGTCTGAACTTCCCGATTATTCACAAGACATCCAGAATTTTCCTGTTATCTTTTGAACAAGTTTCACAAAAAGCAATTCGCAGATTCTGCGAATTGCTTTTTGTTGTAACTTGCTGCTGCAGAGCAGGAAAGCGTATGATAAAAGCGTAAAGATATGGGAAAGGGCCCTGGCGCCTTTCCCGGGAAAGAGGGTCGATTCCCATGAACGAGGAACTTTTCGAGATCACCGCCGATGAGATCACGGTGGAGGTCCGGGACAAGGCCACGGGCAAGGTCTTTCGGCGCGATCTGCCCATCGATTACTTTGAAAACGCAAACTTCCTCCGCCTCAGCGGAGAAAATCTGGACGGGAGCCTCTCCCAGCTGGTGTTCTACACCCCCCGGGGGATCCAGCGGGTGAAGGACATCACCGGAAAAGGCCCGGATGAGGACCGCTGCGGCGGCCACGGGCACAGCCACGAATAAGCGCATACTTCGGAAACGAAAGCAAATAAAACAAACATACAAGGAGGAAAACACATGATCAGAAAAACGCTTGTCATCAACGGCGTTACCCGGAACCTGGTCCTGGACAAGGACGAGACTCTGGCGACCGTTCTGCGTGAGCACCTGCTGCTGACCGGCTGCAAAATCGGCTGCGGCGAGGGCCATTGCGGCGCCTGCAATGTCATCATGAACGGCAAGGTCACCAAGTCCTGCATCTACAAGATGAGCAGAGTTCCCGACAACGCCGAGATCACCACCATTGAGGGTGTCGGCACGCTGAGCGACATGCATCCCCTCCAGGTAGCCTGGATGGCCCATGGCTGCGCCCAGTGCGGCTTCTGCACGCCCGGCTTCATCATCAGCGCCAAGGTCCTGCTGGAGAACAATCCCAGCCCCACCCGCGAAGAGGTCCGCGACTGGTTCAACAAGCAGCGCAACCTCTGCCGCTGCACCGGCTACAAGCCCCTGATCGACGCCGTAATGGACGCCGCCGCCGTGCTCCGCGGCGAGATGACCAAGGAAGACCTGGTCTTCAAGCCCACCGGCGACAGCATCAAGGGCACCAAGTACATCCGTCCCTCCGCTGCCCAGAAGGTCACCGGCACCTGGGACTTCGGTGCTGACGACGCGCTGAAGATGCCCGGCTGCCTGCGTCTGGCCCTGACCCAGGCCAAGGTCTCCCACGCCAACATCAAGTCCATCGATACCTCCGAGGCCGAGAAGATGCCCGGCGTCGTGAAGGTCATCACCTACAAGGACATCCTGGCTGCCGGCGGCACCAACCAGATCAACGGCCTGGTCATGCTGCCCAAGCACAACAAGACCGACGGCTTTGAGCGCCCGGTCCTCTGCTCCGACAAGATCTTCCAGTTCGGTGACGCCATCGCCATCGTGGCTGCCGATACGGAGGAGCATGCCCGCGCCGCGGCCGACGCCGTGAAGGTCGACATCGAAGAGCTGCCCGCCTACATGAACGCGCTGGACGCCATGGCTCCCGACGCCATCGAGATCCACCCCGGCACTCCCAACGTGTTCTACGAAACCAACTGCATCAAGGGACCCGACTTCGACTGGGATTCTATCCCCGACGAGCAGCAGGTCGAGATCGAGAGCTACTGCTCCCGTCAGCCCCACCTGCACATCGAGCCGGACAACGGCTACGGCTACATCGATGAGGACGGCATGGTCACCGTGCACTCCAAGTCCATCGGCATCCATCTGCATATGCCCATGATCGCGGCCGGCATCGGCGTTCCCATGGAGAAGCTCCGCATCGTTCAGAACCACGCCGGCGGCACCTTCGGCTACAAGTTCTCCCCCACCAACGAGGCTCTCATCGGCGCTGCCGCCAAGATCATCGGCAAGCCCGTCAGCCTGAACTTCACCCAGTTCCAGAACATCACCTACACCGGCAAGCGTTCTCCCGCCTTCATGCACATCAAACTGGGCGCGGACAAGAACGGCAAGCTGCTGGCCCTGTGGGGCGACAACTATGTGGACCACGGCCCGTACTCCGAGTTCGGCGATCTGCTGACCATGCGTCTCAGCCAGTTCACCGGCGCCGGCTACGGCATCGAGTCCATCCGCAACAAGAGCCAGACCGTGTTCACCAACCATGCCTGGGGCTCTGCCTTCCGCGCCTACGGCTCTCCCCAGTCCTTCATGGGCTCCGAGATCGCCATTGACTGCCTGGCCGCCAAGATGGGCATCGATCCCTTCGAGATGCGCGCCATGAACTGCTACAAGGCCAGCGAGAAGACCACCATCCCCACCGGCTACGCTCCCGACGTGTACTGCGAAGAGGACCTCTTCAACAAGGCCCGCCCGCTGTATGAGGCCGGCAAGAAGAGAGTCGCCGAGAAGAACGCCGCCTCCGACGGCCGCTACAAGTACGGCATCGGCGTGTCCCTGGGTGTTTACGGCTGCGGCCTTGACGGTGTGGACTCCTCCTCCGCCTATGCCGAGCTGAACCCGGACGGCACCGTGACGATCTACGTCTCCTGGGAGGATCACGGCCAGGGCGCCGACATGGGCGCGCTGGTCTCCGCTCACGAGACCCTGCGCCAGGCCGGCATCAAGCCCGAGCAGATCCGCCTGGTCATGAACGACACCAAGATCACCCCGAACTCCGGCCCTGCCGGCGGCTCCCGCTCTCAGGTCATGTCCGGCAACGCCTGCCGCCTGGCTGCCGAGGCCCTGCTCGCCGAGATGAAGAAGGACGACGGCACCTGGCGCACCTATGACGAGATGGTCGCCGACGGCAAGAAGCTGAAGGTCGAGGGCAACTGGGTCACCACCTACTGCGCCGACCACCCGGTGGATCAGGACACCGCCCAGGGCGAGCCCTTTGCCACCTACATGTACACCATCTTCCTGCCCGAGGTCTGCGTGGACACCCAGACCGGCAAGGTCAAGGTCGAGAAGTTCACCTGCGTGGCTGACGTGGGCACCATCATGAACAAGCTTCTGGTGGACGGCAACTTCTACGGCGGCCTGACCCAGGGCATCGGCCTGGCCCTCAGCGAGGACTTCGACGATCTCCAGAAGGAGACCAGCCTCCTGCGCTGCGGCATCCCGTACCCCAACGACGTTCCCGATGACATCGAGCTGCACTACAACGAGACCTACCGTCCCTACGGCCCCTACGGCGCCGCCGGCTGCGGCGAGGCCCCGCTGGATGCGCCGCACCCGGCCATCCTGAACGCCATCTACAATGCCACCGGCGCCCGCATCACCCGCATCCCGGCCCGCCCGGACAAGGTGCTTGCCGCGCTCAAGGCACTGGAGAAGTAAGACTTTCCAAGCACAGATACCCGTGATATAATGGGGATGTGGGAGAATTCCCACATCCCCGTTTTCAACGGAAGGGAGGGAGAGCCATGAGCCAGATCCAGGAACGAGGGTCCACTCATGTTTATAAGGTCAACAAGATCTCCAAGGAAGAGATGGAGAGCATGGTGGCCCGCTGCGTCTATGAGCAGCCGCCCTTCTGCAGCGCGGCCTGCCCGCTGAAGCTGGACGTCCGCGCCCTGCTCAAGGCGGCGGCGGAGGGCAGCTTCAAAAAGGCGCTGCAGCTGTATGAAAAGATCGCTCCCTTCCCGCTGATCCTGTCACAGGGCTGCGAAGCGCCCTGTGAGGGCAAATGCCGCCTGGGCGAGTGCGGCGAAGGCCTGGCGATCCGGGAGATCGAACGTGCCGTGGCCCGCTTCGGCGAGCAGTCCCGCCTGGGCGGCGTTTTCCGCACCAGCAAGCGGCAGAAGGTCGCCGTCTTCGGCTCCGGCCTCTTTGCGCTGCTGCTGGCGGGCGAGCTGGAAAAGAAGGCCTATCCCGTCACGGTCTTCTGCGAGGAACCTGACGAGGAGAGCTATCTCCGTACGGCCGCGCCATTTCTTGACGGGGACTGTTTCGCGCTGGAGCTCAAGCGCATGCGCGGCAAGGAGATCCGCTTTGTCTGCGGCTGCCGCCTGGACGCCGCGTTTTATGAGCAGCAGAAGCCTGCTTTTGACGTGCTCTGCGCCTCGGATGAGGTACGCTCGAAGCTCTTTCCCGAGAGCGTGCCGATCCCGGAACTGATGATCTGCGAGGATGAGCGTCTGGTCAGCGGCCCGACAGAGGGCGTGCTGGACGCGGCCTTCGGCGCGAAAAAAGCGGCCCTGACGGTGGACCGTCTGGCGCAGAAGCTGGATCCCCGCAATACCCGCGGCCAGGAGGGCGCCACGGAAAGCCGGCTCTACACCGACCTCTCGGAGGCAAAGACCCTGCGCCGCGTCGCCGTCCCCGAGGGCGGATATTCCAAGGAGCAGGCGATGGAGGAGGCCGGGCGCTGCATCCAGTGCCACTGCGAGGAATGCCTCAAGAGCTGTGCCTATCTCAAGCATTACAAAAAACACCCCGGACTGCTGGCCAGGGAGATCTACAACAATACCCAGATCATCATGGGGGACCACCAGCTGAACAAGCCCATGAACGCCTGCTCCCTCTGCGGACAGTGCACGGCGGTCTGCCCCAACGGCTTTGATATGGCTCGTGTCTGCCACCTGGCGCGGCAGAACATGGTTTCCACAGATAAAATGCCCCTGGCGCCCCACGAATTTGCGCTGCTGGACATGCTCTTTTCCAACGGGGACGCCTTCCTGGCGCGGCCGCAGCCTGGCTTTACAAGCTGCCGCTACGTCTTCTTCCCCGGCTGCCAGGCCGTGGCCATCGCGCCGGACACTGTGCGGGCGGCCTATGAGGACCTCTGCGCCCGGCTGGACGGGGGCGTTGCGCTGATGCTGGGCTGCTGCGGCGCCATCGCCGACTGGGCCGGGCGGACCGAGATGGCCCGGCAGGCCCATGAGCTGCTGGACCGGGAGCTTGCCCGCCTGGGCGATCCCGTCGTGATCGCCGGCTGCCCCAGCTGCGCCAAGGAGCTGCGCGAGCACGGTGTCCGGGAGCTTCGCGGTATCTGGGAGGTGCTGGAGGAGATCGGCCTGCCCGAGGGCGTCCGCCGTCTGGAGCGCCCCATGGCGCTGCACGATTCCTGCGGCGCCCGGGGGGACGCCGCCACCCAGGCCAGCATCCGCCGCCTGGCGGAGGCGCTGGGCGTGCGCCTGACCGACACGCCCTATGACCGCGACCACTCGCCCTGCTGCGGCTACGGCGGCCTCACCGCCTACGCCAACCGGGAGGTGGCCGGCGAGATGACCGAGAAGTGCCTGGAGCGCAGCGACGAACCCTATCTGTCCTACTGCATGGCCTGCCGGGACCGCTTCGCCCGACAGGGGCGGGAATCCCGCCATCTGCTGGAGCTGGTTTACGGCACGGACGCCGGCGCGCCGCCGGATATCAGCGAAAAGCGCTGGAACCGGCTGACGCTGAAACGCTCGCTGCTGCGCGAGCTGTGGGGAAAGGAAAGCATGGAAGAAAAGCTGGATTTTGAGCTGAACTATACCGCCGAAGCGCGGCAGATGATGGATGACCGCATGATCCTGACCGACGATGTGATCGCCGTGCTCAGGGACTTTCGCGAGAACGGAGAAGCTATCCAGGACGAGGACGGCCTGCTGGCGGCACGCCGCCGGGTGGGCAACGCCACCTTCTGGGTCAAATTCAGCCGCACGGACGGGGGCTTTCTGGTGCACCGCGCCTGGAGCCACAGGATGAATGTTGTGAAACGGGAGGGCTGAGCCATGGCGATCGAGAAGAATTACTATACCATCGACCCGCAGGGCAAGCTCCGCTGCGTCAAATGCGGCGTGCCGCTTGTCAAGGGCAAGGCCAAGTTCCTGTATCTGGACAACGGCTTTCCCGTGGAGCTGCCGGTCTGCCCGGTCTGCGGCTTCGTCTATGTGCCGGAGGAGCTGGCCCTGGGGAAGGTCGCCTCGGTGGAGCGGGCCCTGGAGGACAAATGAACGGGCATCCCGGCGGCGAGGCGCATACCCGCCGCATGCTGGAGCTGGCCCGGCTCTCTCCCGGGGCGCGCATCCTCGATCTGGGCGCCGGGGCGGGGGAGACCGTCGCGCTGCTGCGCGCTCTCGGCTTTCGGGCGGAGGGGATCGACCTTGCGCCGCGCTCGCCGCTGGTCGCCCGGGGCGATCTGCTGCACAGCGCCTATGCCGACGGCAGCTTTGACGCCGTAATCAGCCAGTGCGCCTTCCTCGTCTCCGGCGACCAGTCCGGCGCCCTGCGGGAGGCCTGCCGCCTGCTGAAGCCGGGGGGGAAGCTGCTGCTTTCGGACCTGTTTTTCGCCTCTCCGGAGCCGCTTTTGCGGAAGGCAGGCTTTGCGCTCCTGCAGAGAGAGGACCTGACGGAGGCATGGCGGGACTACTATCTGGAAGCACTGTGGCGCGAGGAAGCGCCCTGCTGTGAGATCCCGAAGGGGAAGAGCAGCTATTGGCTGCTCATCGCAAGAAAGGACTGACAAGGATGGATCTCTTTGAACGTGTGATGGAGCTGAGCCGCTACGGTTACTTCTGCGGCCAGATCCTGGCGATCCTGATGCTGGAGACGCTGGGCGAGGATGACCCCCTGCTTGTGAAGGCCATGGGCGGCCTCAACGGCGGCGTGGGCTTTTCCCAGGGCTGCTGCGGCTGCATGACCGGCGGCGCCTGCCTGATCTCCTCTTTCACCGGCAAGGGTGAGGACACCGGCTATGACGATCCCCAGCACAAGCCGGCGCTTGCGGAATTTACCCAGTGGTTCGAGGAGGAGATGACCGCCGAATACGGCGGCATCGACTGCCGCGACATCACCCGCGGCAACCCGGCCAAGCGGGTGGAATACTGCCCGCAGATCATCGCCGCCACCTATGAAAAGTGCATGGAGATCTTAACGGAGCGAGGCCTCTTATGATCATCGGAAAAACCAAAAGCGTCTGCCCGGTCTGCCTGCGCGTTCTCGACGCGCAGAAGCGCTCGGAAAAGGACGGCATCTATCTGGACAAGCGCTGTGATGAGCACGGCGCTTTTTCCGCTTTGATCTGGGAGGGCAATCTGGCCTCCTATCTCCGCTGGAACAGCGAAAACACCGCCGTCGATCCCCCCCGGGAGGGTCGCGCGCCGGAAAAGGGCTGCCCCCGTGACTGCGGCCTCTGCACCGAGCATCTGCGCAAGGGCTGCTGCATGCTCCTGGAACTGACCCGCCGCTGCAATCTCCGCTGCCCGGTCTGCTTTGCCGCGGCGGGGGAGGAGACAAGCGGGGATCTCCCTCTCGCGGAGATCGAAAAGCAATACGATTACCTTATGGCCCACGGCGGCCCCTTCAACATCCAGCTCTCCGGCGGCGAGCCCACGGTGCGGGACGATCTGCCCCAGGTCATCCGCATGGGCCGGGAGAAGGGCTTCCCCTTCTTCCAGCTCAACACCAACGGCCTGCGCCTGGCGGCGGAGCCGGGCTATGCCCTGGCGCTGAAGGACGCGGGACTGAACACGGTCTTTCTGCAGTTCGACGCACTGGACGATTTAGTTTACATAACACTTAGAGGCCGCCCGCTGCTGGCGGAAAAGCGCCGCTGCATCGAAGCCTGCGCCAAGGCAGGCCTCGGCATCGTGCTTGTCCCGGTGATCGCCCGGGGAGTGAACGAGGATCAGGTCGGCCCGATCCTCCGCTTTGCCCTGGAAAAGGCACCCGCTGTCCGCGGCGTCCATTTCCAGCCCCTGAGCTATTTCGGCCGCTGCGGTCTGGAAAGGCCCGCCCGGCCCATCACGATCCCAAAGCTCCTCTCCCTGATCGAGGAGCAGACGGAGGGATTGATGCAGGCCTCCGATTTCCACGGCGGTGGGGCGGAGAGCGCCTACTGCTCCTTCCACGCCAGCTATCGCATCCGCCCGGACGGTACGCTCAAGTGCCTGCCCCGGCGGCAGAGCAGCGGCTGCTGCTGTACAAATTCCGACGATTCACGCACTTCCGTGGCCGATCAGTGGAGCGGCGCCGTCTCCGATTTCGGCGAGGACGACCCGCTCACCGAGACCTCCGCGCTGGACGCCTTTCTGGAGCAGGCGAGGCGCCGCACCTTCGCCGTGTCCGGCATGGTGTTTCAGGACGCCTGGAACCTGGATCTGGACCGGCTCCGCCGCTGCCACATCTGCGAGGTGGACAGCCGCTACGGCATGGTGCCCTTCTGCGCCTACAATCTGACGAACCAAAAGGGGGAGGCGCTCTACCGATGACGATCTCCCGGATCGACGCCCTCTTGCATGCCCAGGAAGGACTCAAAGACATCAGCCGCGGGGGCATCGAAGGGCTGCAGCTGCAAAAGCTCAACGCCCTGCTGGCACGGGAAAAGGCCCGGGGCGGCTTCTACCGGGATCTGCCCGGGCATCTGGATTCTCTTTCCGAACTCGCCGCCCTTCCCTTTACCACGGACGAGGATCTGGCCCATCAGGCGCCGGGTCTGCTGCTCTGCTCTCAGGCGGAGGTGCAGCGGGTGCTCTCCGACGCCACTTCCGGCACCACCGGCGCCGCCAAGCGTGTGTTTTACACGGAGGGCGACTGTGAACACACGGTGGAGCTCTTTGCGGCTGGCCTGGGCGAGCTGATCTTTCCCGGCAGTGTTACCATGGTCTGCTTTCCCTTCTCCGGCCCCCACGGCCTGGGGGAGCTGATCGCGGAGGCGATCGGGCGCCTCGGAGCCCGGACTCTCCGGCTGGGCGTGGGGCTCTCTTACGGAGAATATGCCGCCGTGCTGGAGAAGGAAAGACCGGATACCTTCGTGGGCATGCCTGTACAACTCCTCTCGCTGCTGCGCGTCTGCGGACGGGGCAGCCTGCGCCGGGCCCTCATAAGCGGCGACGCCTGCCCCGCTGCGGTGATCAGAGGCTGCGAGGCGATCCTGCAGAGCCGCCTTTTCCCCCACTACGGCTCCCGGGAGATGGCCCTGGGCGGAGCCATCTGCTGCCAGGCCCACGCGGGCATGCACCTGCGGGAAAACCATGTGATCGCCGAGATCGTGGACGAGGCCGGAAGGCCGCTGTCACCGGGGGAGAAGGGCGAGCTCGTCATCACTACCATCGGCATGGAGGCCATGCCCCTGATCCGTTACCGCACCGGCGACTATACCCGGGTGATCCCGGGCAGATGCCCCTGCGGCAGTGAGGTGCTGCGGCTTGATACCGTATCCCGGAAGGAGACGGCGGAGCTCGCCGCCCTGGACGAGGGGCTCTTCTCGCTGCCTTTTGTGGCCGATTACCGCGCGGAGCGGCGGGAGGGAAGGCTGCGTCTTCAGATCCTGACTTGCGGGGAGGGCAGACTTCCCGCCCTGGACGCCGAAACAGAAGTCCGTCCGGCGAGGCCGGAGGACCGCAGCCTGTACGTGGGAAAACGAAAGGTGGAGGAACGATGACAGAGATCAAAAAGAAACAGGCGGAGGAGAACTGCTGCTGCCAGCCTTCCCCCGCGGCGGCCGGGGCGGAGCATAAAACAGACTGCCTGCTCTGCGGCAAGCCCCTGGTCTATTTCAAGGAGACCCGCCCGCTGCGCTGCGCCGTCTGCGGGAAAGAGGCCCAAGCCAACTGCGCCTGTGAGGACGGCCACTTCGTCTGTGACAGCTGCCACGCGGCTTCCTCCATCGCCTTTTTCGTCCCGCTCCTGCTTGCCGGCAGGGAACGGGATCCGCTTGCGCTCTTCGAGCAGGTGGTCGCCCTGCGGCAGGTGCACATGCACGGGCCGGAGCACCATATCATCGTCCCCTGCGTGCTGCTGACTGCCTATCGCAACAACGGCGGAGCGATCGACCTGGAGAAAGCGCTGCGGGAGGCGGTGCGCCGCGCTTCCCAGGTGCCCGGCGGCGCCTGCGGCTATTGGGGCGTCTGCGGCGCGGCGGCCGGAGCCGGGATCTATATGAGCATCCTTCTGGGCTCAAACCCCGTGCATAAGGAGGCCTGGCCCCTCCCGCAGCGGCTCGCTGCCGACTGCCTCAACGCCAT
This sequence comes from Oscillospiraceae bacterium, assembly GCA_017447685.1. GTDB lineage: Bacteria > Bacillota > Clostridia > Oscillospirales > Oscillospiraceae > Limivicinus. Next base: position 52,704 of record JAFSMZ010000032.1, on the reverse strand, counting down.
TGCCGAGGTGGGCGGCCCCCGCTGCTGCAAGCGCACCTGCCGCCTTGCCATCAGCCGCGCCGCGGCCTTCACGGAGGAACTGCTGGGCGTGGAGATGCCCCTTGGCAAGGTCGTGTGCCGCTATTTCCGCACGAACCGGGAGTGCCTGTACCGCGACTGTCCCTATTTCCCGGCGCCTTAAGAACCGCTCGGCATAAAAAAGCATAATAAGCAGCAGGAAACGGCGTCACCGTTCAGGCGACGCCGTTTCCTGCTGTTTCAACAATAAGAAAGAACTGTGCCTTCTCCCTGGGGAGAAGCAGGCTTGCCCGATCTCACGCGAGGGGCAAGACGGATGAGGTGGAAGGGCCGAGAAAGCGATCCGCTATCCGTATCAGGCAAGCAGATCCGCAAGCGTTCCCTCCGCGCCGAGAGCGCCGCACTTGCGGCCCAGCTCGGTGAGCTCCGCTTCCAGCGCGTCGGAGAAGTCAAGCCCGGTGACCTTGCGCTCCTCGATGAGCCGCGCCTCGATCTCGCCGGGCATGAAGATCTCCTTCACGCCGGCGGCGGTGCGGCTGTTCTTGATCAGCGAGGCATAGAGCGCGGCGTGTTCCTTGAAGCGGTCCACGTCGATGAAGTGGGCGATGTCCAGCAGGATCACGGCAAAGCCGGTCTCCTCGGGCCGCATGTCCTCCACAAAGGGGATTTCGGGGCTGGTAAGCGCGTCGGACAGGACGCCCCCGAACATGTCCACGAACACCGCCAGACCGTAGCCCTTGTGGTCGCCCATGGGACGGACGCAGTAGGCCACGTGGGGATCGGTGGTGGGGTTGCCGTCATAGTCGTTGGCCCAGCCCGCGGGCATTTCCTTGTTCTCCCGGCGGTAGGCCTGCACCTTGCCGATGGCCACGCCGCTGGTGGAGACGTCGATGACGATGGGCCGGTCGGGATTCGTCGTGGGGCAGCCGAGAATGATGGGGTTCGTACCGATGAGCCGGTCAGCGCCGCCATAGGGGGCCATGCAGGGATAGGTGTTGCTGACCACGATGCCGATCACGTTGTCCTCCGCCATGCGGTGGCCGTAGTAGCCGCCGCAGCCGATGTTGGCGCTGTTGCGGCCCACGCCGGCGGCCACACCGAATTTGCGTGCGCGCTCCAGCACGGCGTCGTAGACCTTGTTCACGGCCACGATGCCGGAGCCGCCGCCGCAGTCAAAGGCGAGGGAGGCGTCCGCGTCCTTCACGCAGCGGAAGTCCGGCTGCGCCACCAGAGCGCCGGCCATATACTGCCGCAGGTAGATGCACAGACGGGACAGACCGTGGGAATAGGTGCCGGTGAAATCCGAGTGGGTGACGACGGCGGCCAGCGACCCGGCGTCTTCTTCCGAGACGCCCTGCGCCATGACCAACCGCTTGATGAGGGTGATTTCCTGCTCGTAAGAAAGATGAATCATCGGGGTACCTCCTGTATGATCAAGTTTGGGGGGAAAATGACCTTGTTCTTCCGGGTGTCCTGCTGCCTGGTGTGAAAGTGCGTGAGAGGCGGAAAACCGCACTTTTCAAGCTTATTGTACCGAGTTTCCCATGCACTCGTCAAGCCCCAGTTTCTTCGGCTTTGCGGTCTGGAAAGGCCATCTCTGCAAAGGCGGAGAGAAGTTTGCGGGACTGCACTTGTCCTTCTTTCACAAAACGGGTATAATGCTCCGTGTGAGCAGCCTCCGCAGGATCCTGCGGGAGCTATAGAAGGGAGGAACTGACCGTGGGTAAAGGGAAAAAGGCGTATTATCGCGGCTTTCAGGCCGCCTTTAACATAGGAGCGAGATTCCTGCGTTGGAGAAGACCCGTCCCGATCTCCGGCCCAGGCAGCATCCGGAAGATCCCGGAGCTTCTGAAGGAAGAAAAGGTCGGCAGGGTCATGGTGGTAACCGGACCGACTGTCGGCAGGAAGCTTGCGCCGAAGATCCTTGCGGAGCTGGACAAGGCCGGGATCACCTGGGAGCTCTTTGCCGAGGTGGAGGCCAACCCCTCGGTGGACACGGTCAACCGGATCCAGGATCTATATCGAGACAGCGGCTGCCAGGGCTTTATCGCCATCGGCGGCGGCTCGCCCATGGACGCCGCCAAGGCAGCGGCCGCCCGGGTAGTGCGGCCCGGGACCCCGGTCGGCAAGATGGCGGGGCTGCTGAAGGTGGGCAAAAAGATCCCGCCCTTCATCGCGGTGCCCACCACGGCGGGTACCGGCTCGGAGACCACCATCGCCGCCGTCATCACCGATACAGAAACGCACCACAAATACGCTCTGATGGACCTGCACCTGGTGCCGAAGTACGCGATCCTGGACCCGGAAATGACCCGGGAGCTGCCGCAGAAGATCACCTCCACCACCGGGATGGATGCGCTGACCCACGCGGTGGAGGCCTATCTCTGCTGGACCTATAACACCCGGGAGAGCATCCGCCTGGCCGAGGAGGCCGTGTGTGAGATCTTCCGGTATCTGGAGCGGGCCTACAACGACGGCGATGACATGCAAGCCCGTACCGGGATGCTGATCGCCGCCTATAAGGCCGGGTTTGCCTTCACGCGTGCGGGCGTCGGCAACGTCCACGCCATCGCCCACACTCTGGGCGGACTGTACAACACGCCCCACGGGCTGGCCAACGCGGTGATCCTGCCCATCGTGCTGGAGGACTACGGCCGGACGGTGGAGAAGAAGCTGGCCCATCTGGCGGAGCTGACCGGCGTGATGCGCAGCGGCACGGACGCAGAAAAGGCCAGAGCCTTTGTTGACGAGATCCGCGCCATGAACAGGCGGATGAATATCCCCACCGGCTTTGATTTCATCCGGGAAGAGGATATCCCCCGGATGATCACCTGGGCGCTGGCGGAGGCAAACCCCGTTTATCCCGTGCCGGTGATCTACGACAGGGAGCGCTGCGAAAAGGTCATCCGCCGCATCATCGCAGAGGCGTAAAAGGACTTCCCGATCCTGTTTCCGAATAGAGCGCATTCTTAAGGAACTGGATGGTTTTTGATTCGGTGGCATCGCCGCATAAGAGGCGCCGCATCGGAATGTCGGTTTATCCGGCTTTCCGATGCGGCGCTTCTCGTTTGTGCGCGGGGGTCCTCTTTCGCGCTGTTTTTGGAAAGGGCGGCCTTTCCGGGATAAGATGCTGAATTCGCGTTTCGGTCTTTCTGCCAAACAGCAGGCTCAGTCCCCGGCCCCTTCCACAAGGGCGCAGAGCTCCTCATAGCTCAGCGAGCCAGCCTGATTGTAGGTCACCACCCCGTCGGGACTGAGGATGATCGTCTGGGGCAGGACGGCGGAGGCGCCCAGAAGGGAAGCCAGGCTTCCGTCCTCGTCGACGGCAAAGGGCATGCCATAGGAAAACTCCGCGAGATAGCTTTCCACGTCCGCGGTCACCGGCGGGGTGTGCAGGGCCAGCACGGCTACCTCCTCGCCCCGCTCCCGCAGCAGACGGTCAAAATGGGGCAGCTCCCGGACGCAGGGCGTGCACCAGGTGGCCCAGAGATTGATCACCACGGTCTTTCCCCGCTGTTCGGAGAGGGAAAAGCTGCTGCCGTCCACGCAGCGAAGGCTGAAATCCGGCAGCACTTCCCCCACCTCGGCTCCGGAGGCGGGGTCCGTCTCCGGCAGATTCACAAACACCAGCACCGCCGCAAGCAGCAGCAGCGCGGCCGCCCAGAGCAGGCGGCGGATCGTCCTGTTCATGCCCGCGCCTCCTTTTCGGGCAGCTCCGGTCCCCGCAGCAGGATCCTGCCCGCCCGGAAGGAGATGGCCTGCGCCGGGCAGAGATCGATGCAGCTGCCGCAGTGGACGCACTCGCTGTCGCCCACCCTGCGGATATCCACGGGGCAGGCGCGGAGGCAGGCGCCGCAGCCGGTGCAGCGGCCCTCGTCCAGCTTTACCCCCAGCAGAGCCAGCTTTGCCATGAGCCCGTAGAGAGCGCCGAGAGGACAGAGAAAGCGGCAGAAGGCGCGAAAGACGAAGACGCAGGCCGTGAGGATCAGCAGCATCAGGCCGCATTTCCACCAGAAGAGCCCGCCGATCATGGTCCGCAGGGCGCTGTTTGCCGGGTGGAGCAGCAGCAAGACCGCCCCCTCCAGGGTGCCCGCCGGGCAGATGAACTTGCAAAAGCCGGGCAGGGGCAGCCCCCGGAAGGCAAACCAGGCGGGGATGCCCAGCACGAAGAGCAGCAGCACCGCGTATTTGAGGCGGCTGAGCCCTCGCGTCAGGGGGCTTTTTTGCACTTTCTTCGTGGGAATCCTGTGCAGCAGCTCCTGCAGCAGCCCGAAGGGGCAGAGAAAGCCGCAGATGACACGGCCAAGCAGCAGGGAAAAGAGCAGAAGCACCCCTACCACATAAAAGGCCGGCCGATCCGCCGAGGCGGCCACCGCGTTTTGCAGCGCGCCCAGGGGGCAGGCGGCCACCGCCCCCGGGCAGGAGTAGCAGTTCAGCCCCGGGACGCAGAGGTTTTTCAGGGGCCCGGTGTAGATCCGGCCCTCGGCAAAGCCCTTCAGGTGGGCGTTATAGAGCAGCGCCGAGTAGAGCTGGATCAGCCGCCGGGTCATGGGCTTTTTGCGCAGCTCAGCCAAGGCCGATGCACTCCGAGCAGATCCGGATGGCCTTGGCCAGCACGTCCTGGGCCCCTCCGTTCAGAATCCCCAGGACCACCAGCGCGAGCCCCAAGGCAAAAAGCGCCGCCCACAGCGCCGGTTTTGTTTTCATGTGCCCACCTCCCGGAAGGAGATCCGGAAGCTCTGGCTGCGGGGCTCGGTGGTCCATTCCTCCGCACCGGCCAATTCCCAGCCCTCCGGGACCGTGACGATCTGCACGTGATACGCCTCCGCCGGGCCGGTGAAGACCGCCGCGCCCTGCTCGTCCGAGATGACGGGCGTGCACATGCTGTCGGTACAGAAATTGATCATCACGCCCTCCACGCGCTCCCCGTTCTGACCCAGGCAGGAGACCGTGTAGGTGCAGAGCCCCTCCGCGTCCCTTTGATCCGCGCTTTTCCCGGCACCGCCGCAGCCGGTCAGGCAGCATAGCAGCAGAAGCAGGGCAAGCAGCATTGAAAGTTTTTTCATTCGGCAGTCTCCTTTGTGGGGTTGCGTTTTGTGCCATCGGCGGAGCATCAGGGCAGGTCCTTTCCGGCGGCAAGATACAAGGCGTACCAGTCCTCCCGGCTGAGCCTGACCCCGGCGGCAGCGGCGATCCCCTTGAGGCGCTCCGGGTTCATGGTGCCAACGATGGGCGTGATCCCCGCCGGGTGCCGGAGCAGCCAGGCGATGGCTACCGCGTTTTCCGTGATGCCGTATTTCTCGGCCATGGCGGAGAGAGCCTTGTTCAGGGCGGGAAACTGCGGGTTCCCGATGAAGCTGCCCCGGAAGGTGCCGTACTGGAAGGGGGACCAGGCCTGCAGCTTGATCCCCTGCAGGCGGCTGTAGCTCAGAATGTCTCCGCCCCGGCTGCAGGCAAAGCTGTCCTCCATGTTCACGTGAAAGCCCGCGTCGATGCCGGGGCAGTGGGCCAGACTCATCTGGATCTGGTTGACCCGGATCTGCCCGCCGCAAGCCCGGTTCAGCAGCTCAATCTGCATGGGGCTGTGGTTGCTCACGCCGAAGGCCAGCACCTTTCCGCTCTGCCGCAGCTGCGCAAAGGCCTCCGCCACCTCCTCCGGCTCCGCCAGGGCGTCCGGACGGTGGAGCAGCAGCAGGTCCAGGTGATCAGTGCCGAGACGCCGCAGGCTGCCCTCCACACTTTCCAGGATGTGCTCCCGGGACAGGTCATAGCAGACGCCGGGGCGGATGCTGCATTTGCTCTGCAGCAGGATCCGGTCCCGGTAGCTGGGCGGGATGGCCCGTCCGAAGAGGGCCTCCGAGGCTCCGGCGTTATAAATGTCGGCGTGGTCGAAGAGCCGGATCCTGTTTTCCAGGGCGGTGTCCACCAGACGGCGGACGGCCTCTTCATCCGGCAGCGTGGTCAGACGCATGCAGCCCAGCCCGATGGGGGAGGCGCAGATCTCTTCGATGGGGGAACGGTTTTTTTCCATGGAGCATCCCTCCGTTTTTTCTTATCGTAACCCGGAAAACGGGGGAAGTCAAGAGAAGGGAGGCCCTCCCGCCCCCTGATAAGGAAAATGACTTTACAGCGGAAAGAGCGGCGCATATACTGGAGCCAAAGGAAACCGGAAGAAGGTCCGGTCGGGGGCGGCCGGACGGGAGAACAAAGCCGGAGGAGGGCACAACATGAGCATTCTTTTAGAGAAAAAGCTGGGCTTCGGCACCATGCGGCTGCCGCTGCTGGATGCGGAGGACCCGAAGAGCATCGACCTGGAGACCTTTCAGCAGATGGCGGACCTGTATCTGGAACGGGGCTTCTGCTACTTCGACACCGCCTATCCCTATCACGAGGGCCTCTCCGAGGAGGCGGTGCGCCGGTGCGTGGCGGAGCGCTATCCCCGGGATCGCTTTCTGCTGGCGGATAAAATGCCGGTGTATCTGGTGAAACAGCCGGAGGACTATGAGCGGATCTTTGCCGAGCAGCTCCGCCGCTGCGGGGTGGAGTATTTCGACGTCTACCTGCTCCACAACCTGGGGCGGGACCGCTATCCCAATACGGAGCGTCTGGGGGGCTTTGCCTTTCTCCGGAAGCTGAAGGAGCAGGGCCTGGCCCGGAACATCGGCTTTTCCTTCCATGACGACGCCGAGACCCTGGACCGCATCCTCACCGAGCACCCGGAGGTGGACGTGGTGCAGCTGCAGATCAATTACCTGGACTGGAACGGAGCCGTGGCCCAGTCCGGCCGCTGTTATGAGACGGCGAAGCGCCACGGGAAGGACGTCATCGTCATGGAGCCGGTGAAGGGCGGGCAGCTGGCCGCGCTTCCCGGGAAGGCCATGGAGCTTTTCAGCGCTTTTTACGGGGACGCCGCGCCCTCGCCCGCCAGTCTCGCCATCCGCTTTGCCGCGTCCCTCAGCCATGTCAAGGTGGTGCTCAGCGGCATGAGCAGCCCGGAGCAAGTGGCGGACAACACCGGCTTCATGGGGGATTTCGCGCCGCTGACGGAAGAGGAGCGCGGCCTCACCCGGGAGATCGAACAGGAGCTGAAGCGTGCCATCCGGGTGCCCTGCACCTCCTGCCGCTACTGCATGGAGGTCTGCCCCAAGAACATCGCCATCCCCAACTATTTCGGGCTCTTGAACCTCTACGCCGTCACCGGGAAAAAGACCAACATGTATTATCAGCGCTACTCCCTGAACCACGGCAAGGCCTCCGAGTGCCTCAAATGCGGCCTCTGCGAGCGCAACTGCCCCCAGCACCTGCCCATCCGGCAGACCCTGGAGGAATTCGCCGCCCTCTACGAGACCTGACGCCCGAGGGCAGGCCCAAGGCCCCACCCCGCCGTAGCGGCGGCCTTTGGCAGCCTCCTTTGGCCTTGCTCTATCTGGCGACCACAGGTCGCCCCTATGATCGGCCCGGCTCCCCGCCTCTGTTGCAGGGGCCATTGGCCGGCCGCTTCCCAAGACTGCAGCCCTGGAAAAACGGGCGGACGAGCAATGCCCGGCGGCCCGCTGAACGAAAAGAACAAGCCGCCCTCCCTGCCCGCGAAAGTATGACAGCAATATGGAAAGGCCCCGCTCAGATGAGCGGGGCCTTTCAGACTGTAGACAAACCAATGCGGCAAAGCCTGGACATGCATGGGGGGATTGTGAAGGGGGGAGGGTATGCCCCCCTTCACGTCCAATCTACGCAAAAATGGGAACTTTTTTGGAAGTTCCCATTTTTGCTTTCAAGCTGTCGACACTTTGTCGACAGCTTGAAAGGCCCCGCTCAGATGAGCGGGGCCTTTGGCTGTTGTGTTATTGTTTGATCATTCGATCATGATGGTTCTGCGCTCCGGCAGGTTCATGGGCTTTTCCTTGGGGAAGTCCAGCTTCAGAACGCCGTCCTCGAATTTGGCCTTCACGTCTTCCTCGTGAACATTTTCGCCGATGTAGAAGCTTCTGGTCATGGAGCCGGTGTAGCGCTCCTGGTGGACGATCTTGCCCTTCTTGTCCTGACCCTCCTCTTCCAGACCTTTGGACGCGGTGATGGTCAGATAGCCGTTTTGCAGCTGCAGATCGATCTGTTCTTTCTTGAAGCCGGGCAGATCCACCGAGAGCTCATAGCCCTCATCGTGTTCCTTCAGATCCGTCTTCATCACTTGGGCCGCGTGTCTGCCGTAAAGCTTGCGGTCCACGTCGGACGTGAAATCCCGGAAGGGGAAGCCCATCCAGTCATCAAACAAACTCTCTCCAAAAATACTCGGTAACATAAGTCATGCCTCCTTTTGCAATCACTGTGTTTGTTACCTGAGCAAGGGGATGGAGGTCATCCATTCGATCTTCGTTCCTTTGTTCGATTATCATTATAGCACTGATTTTAGCACTGTCAAGAGTTGAGTGCTAAATCACCCATTAACAGTTTTTGAAGTCTTTTCGCATATTTTGTGAACAGCATCAACTCCCGCGAAAGCGCTTGCGGTACTGGGCGGGGGAGTAGCCGGTGGTGTCCCGGAAGCACTGAATGAAATAGTTCACGGTGTTGAAGGCCAGCTGCTCCGCGATCTCCCGGACGCTGAGCTCCGAGCTCTCCAGCAGCACCTTGGCCCGCTCCACCTTGGCATAGCGGATATAGCTGCTGAGAGACTGGCCGGTCTCTTTTTTGAACCTCTCGGTAAGATAGTATTCGGAATAGCCCACCAGCGCGGCCAGATCCTCCGTGCGGATCTTCCGGTCCAGACTCAGCTGGATGTAGTCGCAGCATTTCTGGATGGCGTGGGAGTAGTCGGGGTTCACATGCAGGTGATGGACCCGGTAGATGAAGTCATGGTACATGGTCTGGGCCAGGGCGGAGAGCTCTCCCGAATCCCGGCAGTCCTCCGCCGACTGGATGTAGGAGTCCCCCAGGGGGTAAGCGATCTCCGGGCTCAGGCCGCCCTCCATGGCGGCACGGCAGACCAGGGAGGTGAAGACGATGATACTGGTTTTCACCTGCCGCAGGGGGTCCTGGCCCTGTACCGGCACGCCGGGGCTGCCGCTGACCACGTTCTGGAAGATCCCCTGGTAGTTGATGTCCCCGTTGCGCACCATCTGCAGCATGGCCCGTTCCGCCAGATAGATCTTGCTCCGGTCCCGGCCCGGTCTGGGGTCGGAGGGCGCCTTCTCCTGGCCGGGGTTTCCGGCGTCAAAGACCTCCAGACCCAGTTGCTGTCCGGTGAGCATGTTGTGAACCATCAGGGTATAGCGGGTGAAGACGGCATAGCTCATCACCGGCAGCTCCGGCAGCAGGCGGAAGAGCTCCACCGCCCAGGCGGCGTTCTCCCGGCTGTGGGTGTAGGGCCGCAGAGCCACCCGGAGCTGCCGCTCGGTGGGCGCGGTATAGAACACGGGGCCCGCCAGAAAGATGAGCCTTCGGCTCCGCTCGGACTCATAGCTCAGAGCCCATTGCATGCCGATGGGGGAGCCGATGATCCGGGGGCGGGTATTGTCGCTCTCCCGGGCGTACTGCAGCAGCTTTTCCATGCCCTCCGTCAGGAAAAAGGCCTGCTCCAAAACCTCCCTCGTCTCCTCCGGGCAGTTGGTGGCCACAAAGCGCCCCTCCGCGTCATAACACCAGACATAGAATTTCTCGCTGCTGGAGATCAGAGACTGCAGCATCAGCAGGTTCTGCTCTCCCCGCGTGAGTTGCTGATCCATCCTGACACCCCCTTCGGGAAGATTCTAACACAAATCCCGGCAGTGTACAAGAAAGTTCCTGAATTTTTGTAATTTTGCTGGAGTTTTTGAGTTTACGGCAGCGACTTTTTTTCTTACAATACGATCAGAAACAGGGGAAAGCCCCAAGAATTTGAGAAAAGAGGAAAAAGCTATGGCAAAGGAAAAATTGACCCAGAGCGAGATCGACGGCGTGCAGTATCGGCGCGCAAAACTGTGGCAGATCATTCTGGTGGCCTGCAACGCCCTGAACGGCATGGCCATCTACACCCTGATCGGACAGGCCTCCTACGCGGCCAGCATCGGATTCGGCATCTCCACCCTGATCGTGGGCGGCCTGCTGACCTTCACCCGCATTTTTGACGCCATCACCGACCCACTGCTTGCCTTCCTGTATGACCGGATGAACACCCCCTGGGGCAAGATCCGCCCGCTGCTCTTCCTGGGCTGGGCCGTTCAGTCCATCGGCGTTATGGCCATGTTCTCCTGGGCTGCCAGCAAGGGCTTCGGCGTGGGCATGTTCCTGCTGACTTACATGATCTACGTCATCGGCTACACCATCGTGAACATGACCGCCCAGACTCTCCCCGCCCTGCTCACCAACGATCCCCGGCAGCGTCCCACCGTGGGCGTGTGGCAGACCGTGTTCAACTACATGGTCCCCATGGCCTTCACCATCATCCTCAACACCGTTCTGCTGCCCAAGTACGGTCAGATCACTGTTACCGAAACCGGCGGCTATGCTGTGAACTATTCCCAGGCTTACCTGACCGCAGCCGCCACCTTCACCGTGATCGTCTCCCTGATCGGCGTGATCCTCGTAGCCATCGGCGTTTCCGCCTATGACAAGCCCGAGAACTTCCGCGGCACCAACAAGGCAAACGAGCGCCTGAAGTGGAAGGACATGATCGCCGTCCTTGCCAAGAACAAGCCCCTGCAGGCCTACATCATCGCCGCTTCCTCCGACAAGATCGCCCAGCAGGCCGGCGGCGCCGCCATCGTGGGCACCATGCTCTCCGGCATCCTCATCGGCAACATGACCATCGCCACCTATCTCTCCGTGGGCGGCATGCTGCCCTCCATCATCTTTGCCATCGTGGGCGCCCGCTACTGCGCCAAGCACGGCAACAAGGAATCCATCGTGGCCTGGGCCAAGTACTGCATCCTCGCGAACCTGGTGATGATAGGCTTCTTCACCGCCACCTGGTACACCGTCGGCACCCACACCATCGCCCACCTGGGTCTGACCATGGTCCTGTACATCCTGCTCACCCTGGTCTGCAACGGCTTCATGATGGCCGGCACCACCGCCGGCACCGCCTTCATGGCCGACGTCATCGACTATGAGCTGGACCGCAGCGGCAAGTACATCCCCGCCGTGGTCTCCGGCACCTACAGCCTGGTGGACAAGATCGTCTCCTCCTTCTCCGCTCTGATCGCAACCGGCTGTGTGGCCCTCATCGGCTATACCCAGACCCTGCCCCAGCCCGGCGACGCACCCACCGGCCCCATCTTCTGGGTCACCATGTTCCTGCGCTACGGTCTGGCCATCCTGGGCTGGCTCTGCACCCTGTGGGCCATGCGCAAGTGCAATCTGGGCAAGGCCGAGATGGTCGAGGTGCAGAAGCGCATCGCCGACAAGAAGGCTGAGGCTCGGGCCGATTTCATCGAGGAAGAACTGCACAAGGGAGATCCGAAGAATGCGTAAGATCACAACTCTCACAGAGGGATGGCGGTTTCTGAAAGCCGCCGTCCCTCCGGAGACCGCCATGAACTGGGCCGCCCGGGGCGAGGAAGTCAGCCTGCCTCACTCCTGGAACGCCATCGACGGCCAGGACGGCGGCAACGACTATTACCGGGGCACCTGCTGGTACGTGCGGGAGCTCAGCGCGGAAGAGTGCGCCGGAGAGCGGCTCTTCCTGGAAGTGAAGGGCGCCGCCATGACGGCGGAGGTCTTCTTCAACGGCGAAAAGCTGGCCCGGCACGAGGGCGGCTACTCCACCTTCCGGGCGGAGCTCTCCGGGAAGCTGCAGGAGAAAAATGTCCTTGCCATTTCCGTGAACAACGAGGATAATACGTTTGTGTATCCCCAGAAGGCGGACTTCACCTTCTACGGCGGCCTCTATCGGAATGTGAACCTGATCGCCGTGCCCGCCGAGCACTTTGAGCTTCTCAAGGACGGCACCCCGGGCATCAAGGTGACCCCGGTGGTGGACCTGGAGAAAAAGACCGCCGCCGTCACCGTGGAGACCTGGCACAACGGCAAATCGGTTGACATCACCGTAAACGGCGAGACCAAGACCGCGGAGCGGGAAGCGACCTTCCTCATCGAAAACGTGCACCTCTGGGACGGCCTGGACGATCCCTACCTCTATACCGCAACGGCGAAGCTGCCCTCCGGGGACGAGATTTCGACACGCTTCGGCTGCCGGGTTTTCGCCTGCGATCCGGAGAAGGGCTTCTTCCTCAACGGCCGCAGCTACCCCCTCCGTGGCGTGAGCCGCCACCAGGACCTGAAGGGCAAGGGCAACGCCCTGAGCTATGAGGATCACAAGGCGGATATGGCCATCATCCGGGAACTGGGGGCCAATACCCTGCGCCTGGCCCACTATCAGCACGCCCAGGAGTTCTATGACCTCTGTGACGAAAACGGCATCGTGGTCTGGGCCGAGATCCCCTACATCACCATGCACATGCATGACGGCCGGGAGAACACCCTGAGCCAGATGCGGGAGCTGATCACCCAGTGCTATAACCACCCCTGCATCGCGGTGTGGGGCCTCTCCAATGAGATCACCGCCGCCAGCGCCGTAAACGAGGAGCTGCTGGAAAACCACCGGGCCCTCAACGAGCTCTGCCACCGCATGGATCCCACCCGGCTCACCACCATGGCGGACGTCTTCATGCTGGAGATCGAGAGCCCCATCCTGGAGATCCCCGACATCAACAGCTATAACCTGTATTTCGGCTGGTACCTGGGAGAGCTGGAGCAGACCGACGAGTTCTTTGACGAGTATCACGCCAAGTACCCCGATCGGGTCATCGGCTTCAGTGAGTACGGCGCCGACGCCAACCCGGCCTTCCACAGCAGCCGCCCGGAGAAGGGGGACTATACCGAGGAATACCAGGCCCTCTATCATGAGCACATGCTGCGCATGATTAAGGATCGGCCCTACCTCTGGGCCACCCATGTGTGGAACCTCTTCGACTTTGCCGCGGACGGGCGGGACGAGGGCGGCAAGCACGGGGAGAATCAGAAGGGACTTGTGACCTTCGACCGAAGCCTGCGCAAGGACGCCTTCTATCTCTACAAGGCCGCCTGGAACAAAACCGAGCCCTTCGTCCACCTGTGCGGAAAACGTTATGTAAACCGCTGCGAGGAGGAGACCGAGATCAAGGTCTACTCTAACCAGGGCGAAGTACGGCTCTATGTGGACGGCAGCCTCATCGGCAGCCAGCGCGGCGAGACCGTGTTTCGCTTCCGCATCCCCCTGCTGGGTGAGCACCTGGTCCGGGCCGAGGCCGCCGGCTGCCATGACAGCATGTGCATCCGCCGCGTCTCCCAGCCGGACGAGAGCTATATTTTCAACAAGGCAGCCGCCTCCGTCACCAACTGGTTTGACGCGGACGAGCTTGACCCCGCTTGCTTCTCCGTCCAGGACACCCTGGGCGAGATCCGTTCCCATCCCCAGGCCGGCCCCATCGTGGAGGCCATGATGGCCAAGGGAGCCTCCGAGCGGGGCGACGTGGCCGACGCCGTGAAAGACAATCCCGCGCTGCAGCGCATGATGGGCCGCATGACCATGCTGAGCCTCCTGAAGCAGGGCGGCGCGGACGAGCAGAGCATCAAGCAGCTCAACCGGGTCTTGCAGGGAATCAAAAAATGAAAACAGCTGTACAGCAGATCATGCTGGGCACGGTGACCGGAAGCGAGTCCCGGGCCCGGGAAACCTTACACAGAATCAAGGCCGCCGGATACGACGGCCTTGAACTCAATCGCTTCATGATCCATCCCTCCTCCCTGATGGTCCGGCTCATGACCCGGGCCGCGGGCATGCCCACCGGCAAGGGCGGCAATCTGGACTGGCACGGACTTCTCCAAGAGAGCGGCCTGGAGGTCGTGAGCCTCCACGCCGACCTGGGCTCCCTGGAGCGGGAAGGAGAGGCTGTGGCGGAGGAGGCAAGGTCCTTCGGCACGGACAAGGTGGTCATTACCGGCATGTACCGCTTTGACTACTCCGACGAGAGAACCGTCCGGGAACTGGCACAGCGCCTGAACGCGGCGGGAGAGAAGCTGAAGCAGCAGGGGATCGAGCTGCTCTACCACAACCACAATGTGGAGCTGCTGCAGGTCAAGCCCGGCCTGCGGGCCTATGACATCCTGCTCCGGGACACGGATCCGAGTTATGTAAACTTTGAGTTTGACAGCTACTGGTTCACCGACGGCGGCGCCGACGCCAAGGCCTGGATGCGGCACTTAGGCAGCCGGATGAAGCTCTGGCACGTCACCGACCGGGGCAGCCGCCAGAGCGGCCCGGCCATGACGCCGATTTTGAAGGCGGACAGCATGGAGCTGGGCACCGGGAACATGGACCTGGAGGGGCTCCGGGACATCGCCCTTGCAAACGGCGTGGAAGCCCTGGTGCTGGAGAGCCACAAAAACTGGATCGACAAGGACCCCCTCAAGAGCATGGAACTGAGTGCAAAATGGCTGAAGGAGAAGGTCTGATATGAGCATGATTTCCGATAAAATGCCCGCCTCCTGGCAGGCAAGATGGATCGACCCGGAGCTTCCCCACGAGAAGGCGGAGCGGCAGCCCGCCTCCGTGCTGCGCCGGGCCTTCACCCTGGAGGAGACGGAAAACGCCGTCCTGTACATCACCTGCCACGGCCTCTATGAGGCCAGGATCAACGGCAGGCGGGTGGGGGACTTCGTGCTGGCCCCCGGCGTGGGGGACTACACCAAGCGCCTCACCGTGCAGGCCTATGCCGTGAGCGAGCTGCTGCGCAAGGGCGAAAACGAGCTCAGCGTCACCCTGGGGGACGGCTGGTACCGGGGCAACAACGGCATCGACGGTATCAGCTGCCTCTACGGCGAGGATCTGGCCCTGCTCTGCCAGCTGGAGCTGGACGGCAAGCCCGTCCTCTGCAGCGATGAGAGCTGGCAGGCCAGCCAGGAGGGCCCCACCCGCCTGAACGACCTGGAAAAGGGCGAGGAGTACGACGCCCGAAGGGAGCGGATCGCTTCCTGGCACAGCGTCACGGTCCGGCAGTTCGGCTATACGAACCTGGCCCCCACCGAGAGCGTACCCATCCTGGAGCAGGAGCGCTTCCCCGGAACGCTCCTCACCACCCCCAACGGGGAGACGGTGCTCGACTTCGGCCAGAACCTGGCGGGCTATACCGAGCTGCGCCTGACGGCAAAGGCCGGGCAGAAAATCACCCTCTGGCACGGGGAGACCCTGGACGAGAACGGGAACTTCACCCAGAAAAACTTTGATCCCGGCGACCGGAACAAAAACGGCGGCATCCCCCAGCGCCTGGATTACATCTGCAAGGACGGGGAGAACGTCTGGAAGCCGCGCTTTTCCATCTTCGGCTTCCGCTATGCCAAAGTGGAGACGGAGATCGATCTGACGGACGCCGCCTTCACCGCCGTCGCCGTCTATTCCCAGATGCCCCAGACGGGTTTCTTCTCCTGCGGCAATGCCGACGTGAATCAGCTCTTCCGCAACAGCCTCTGGAGCATGCGCTCCAACTTCTGCGACATCCCCACCGACTGCCCCACCCGGGAGCGGGCGGGCTGGACCGGCGACGCCGGCGCCTTCACCCCCACCGCGGTGTACCTTATGGACTGCTACCCGGTGCTACGCAAGTGGCTGGGCGAGTGCCGCCTGGCCCAGGGAACGGACGGCCTGGTGCAGAACATCGCCCCGAAAAACGACGCCGGGGGCATGATCTCCAATATGCTGCAGGGCTCCGCCGGCTGGGGGGACGCCTGCGTCCTGGTGCCCTGGGCCCTGTATCAGGCCTACGGCAGACGGGAGATCCTGGAAGAAAACTATGACATGATGTGCCGCTGGCTGGGCTACTGCGAAAAGCGGGCAGGGAAGACCCGGCCCCACAATCTGCTGAATCCTTATCACAAATACCTGGTGGACCAGGGCTTCCACTTCGGCGAGTGGTGCCAGCCCGACGTGGACAACACCGACGCCATGAAGAAGACCATGATGTTCGGCGCGCCCGAGGTGGCCACCGCTTATTACTTCCGCTCCGCCTCCCTGCTGAGCCGGATCGCCGGCATCCTGGGCAAGCCGGAGGACGAAAAGCGCTTCCGTGAGATCGCGGAGAATGCCAGACTTGCCTATCGCCGCTGCTGCCTGAAAAACGGGCAGATCAAGTCCGACCGGCAGTGCGAATACGTCCGGCCCATCGCCTTCGGCCTGCTGGACGGGGACGAGGTGCAGGCCGCGGCGGACGCCCTGAACGAACTGGTGGTGAAAAACGGATACCACCTGAACACGGGCTTTCTCTCCACCCCGGATCTCTGCCGGGTGCTGGCGGAAAACGGCCACGCCCACACGGCCTATAAGCTCCTGCTGCAGACCGATTGCCCCGGCTGGCTCTACGCCGTGAAGAAGGGCGCCACCACCATCTGGGAGACCTGGGACGGCGTACGGGAAGACGGAAGCGTTCACGACTCCCTGAACCACTACTCCTACGGCGCCATCTCCGGCTGGCTCTTTTCCGGCGTCTGCGGCATCCGCCTGGAGGCCGGGAAGCTGACGATCCGGCCCTGCCCGGATCCCGCCCTGGGCTATGCCGATGCGGTATGGAGGTCCCCGGTGGGGACGATCCGGAGCGCCTGGGAATACCGGGAGGGCAAGCTGCTCTTCGATTTCGCGCTGCCCGTTCCCGCGACCATTGAGCTGCCCAACGGAAAACGATATGAGACAACAGGGGAGGTCCACGATGAAATACTACTGTAATCCGGTCAACATCAACTACCGCTATCAGTTCAACGCCGACCCGCGGCTGCGGGGAAAGCTGCAGATCTGCCGGGAGGCGGCGGATCCCTCCATGATCTGCTTCCGGGGATGCTACTACATCTTCGCCTCCATGACCCTGGGCGTCTGGGTCTCCGACGATCTGGTGAACTGGGAAAACCACCGTCTGCCGGACTCCCTGCCCCTCTATGACTACGCCCCCGACGTGCGGGTCCTGGGGGATTGGGTGTACTTCTGCGCCTCCAACCGGGACCACAACTGCGACCGCTGGCGCACAAAGGACATCCTGAACGGGCCCTATGAGAAGATCGAGGGGAGCTTCCCCTACTGGGATCCCAACCTCTTCCGGGACGATGACGGCCGGATCTATTTCTACTGGGGCTGCTCCAACATCACCCCCATCTACGGCGTGGAACTGGACCCGGAGACCATGGAGCCCAGGACCGAGCCCATGGCCCTGGTGGAGGGCCACCCCCACGAGATCGGCTATGAGCGTTTCGGCGCGAACAACAGCCTGCTCCCCGCCACCGAGGAGGAGATCGACGCCAAGTATAAGGCCTTTTACGAGGCCCAGGGCATCCCCGAGAGCATGGTGCCCGAGGCGGTGAAGCCCCTGATCCGGGGTATGTTCTCCAACAAGCCCTATATCGAGGGCGCCTGGATGGACAAGCACTGCGGCAGATACTATCTCCAGTACGCCGCTCCCGGCACTCAGTTCAACTGCTATTCCGACGGCGTCTATGTGAGCGAGAGCCCCCTGGGGCCCTTCCGCCTGGCGGAAAACAGCCCCTATTCCTACAAGCCCGGCGGCTTCCTGCCCGGGGCGGGCCACGGCTCCACCATGCAGGACGAGCAGGGCAACTGGTGGCACACCGCCACCATGCGCATCTCCGTGAACCACGACTTTGAGCGCCGGGTGGGCCTTTTCCCCGCGGGCTTCGACGCCGACGGGGAGCTCTACTGCAACCAGCGCTACGGCGACTGGCCCATGAGCCTCTCCGGCTTCCGGCAGGATCCCTGGCGGGACCCGGCCTGGATGCTTCTGAGCGCAGGCAAGAAGGCCGACGCCTCCTCCTTTGTCCCCGGCCATGAGCCTTCGATGTCTGCGGAGGAGAACGTGCAGACCTGGTGGCGCGCTGCCTCCAACAGCCGGGAGGAGTGGCTCTGCCTGGACCTGGGAAAGGTCTTTGACGTCCGCGCCGTGCAGATGAACTTTGCCGACGACAAGCTGGACATCCCCTGCCCCGGCCAGATCCGCCCCGGCTCCCAGGCCCGCTACATCGAGGAGCGGGACCTGAAGACCCAGTGGAAGCTGGAGGCCTCCCAGGACGGGGAGAGCTGGTTCACGGTAGAGGACAAGTCCCGGGCCGACACCGACCTGAGCCACGACCTCATTGTCCGGGAGGAGGGCTTCCATGCCCGCTTCCTGCGCCTGAGCGACATGGCCCTTCCCTATGAGCAGGCGCCCTGCGTGTCCGGCCTCCGGGTCTTCGGCCTTGGCGAAGGCGAAAAGCCCGCGGCGCCGTCCTTCACCGCAAAGCGCAGCGGCGATCTGGACATGCTGGTGGACATCGCCCCCCAGGACGACGCCCTGGGCTACAACATCCTTTTCGGCAGCAGCCCGGAGAAGCTCTATCACAGCTATATGGTTTTCAATCCCGGGGAGACCCGGGTGGGCGCCCTGGTGAAGGGCAGAGAGTACTTCGTCCGGGTGGACGCCTTCAATGAAAACGGCATTACGGAAGGGGAGGTCATCGCCTTATGATCCCGCATATCGAAAAGAAAAACGGACATCCGGTGCTGATGGTGAAGGATCGGCCCATGATCCTCATCGCCGGCGAGGTGCACAACTCCGATTCCTCGTCTCCCGCCTATATGGAGGGGATCTGGAACATCGCAAAAGAGCTGGGCATGAACACGCTGCTCCTGCCCGCGCCCTGGGATCTGATCGAGCCGGAGGAGGGGAGCTTTGACTTTTCCATTCCCCGGGCCCTCATCGACCAGGCCAGAGCCCGGGAGATGCACATCGTCTTCCTGTGGTTTGGCAGCTGGAAGAACGCCGAGTGCATGTACGCCCCCGCCTGGGTCAAGCAGGACCTGAAGCGTTTCCCCCGGGCCCAGATCGAAAAGGGCAGGAACAAGGCGGGCCGCCAGGTGTCCCCGACCATCCCGGTGAAGATGCCCTACACCACCCTGTCCTACCTGGGACAGGAGACCATGCGCTCTGACGCCAAGGCCTTCGCCGCCTTTATGAGCTTCCTGAAGGACTATGACGAGGCCGAGCAGACCGTGGTGGCCGTCCAGGTGGAAAACGAGACGGGCCTTCTGGGCGCGGCCCGGGAGGTCTCCGACGAGGCGGACGCCCTCTTTGCCGCTCCGGTGCCCGCGGACTTTGCCGCGTATATGAGAAACCACACCGACACCATGACCGAGGAGATCCGCGCCGCGGTCCTCACCGGAAAGCCGGAGGGCAGCTGGCAGGAGGTTTTCGGCGATGCCGCAGAGGAGCTTTTCTCCGCTTACCACGTGGCGGGGTTTGTGAACACCGTGGCCGAAGCGGGCAAGCAGGTCTACCCTCTGCCCATGGCGGCCAACTGCTGGCTGGACAAGGGCGGCAAGCCCGGCAGCTATCCCACCGGCGGCCCGGTCTCAAAGGTCCACGAGGTCTGGGACTTCTGCGCCCCCAACATCGAAGTGTACTGCCCGGACATCTATGTGCCCCAGTTCAAGGCGGTCTGCGACGAGTTCACCCGCCGGGGCGGTGCCCTCTTCATCCCGGAAAGCGCCACCCACAGCTACTGCGCCCCGCGCCTTGTCTACACCCTGGGCCACTACCACGCCATGTGCTATTCCCCCTTCGGCTTTGACGATATCGGCAAGCCCTTTACCGCGGTGCAGGGCTTCCTCTTCGGCATGGACGTCAGCGATCCGGCCCTGAAAACGCCCCAGAGCTTTGAGGAATACGCCGCCTTCGGTCAGATCCTCCGGGAGATGACGCCTATGCTGGCCCAGGCTTACGGAACCGACCGGCTCCAGGCCGTCTCCGCCGAGACAGACCCGGTGATCCCCGGCCCCGGCGGCAATCCCTTTGCCGCCGTCCCGCCCACCATGGACTTCGGCTCCTTCCGCCTGAGCGTCCGCTTCCAGAGCCCCATGAACCCCCGGAACGACGGCGCCTGCCTCTGCCTGAAGATCAGCGATAGCGAGTGCTGGGTAGTGGGCAGCGCCTGCGGCCTGACCTTCACTTCCGCCGACCCCGCAAAGCCCAACCTGGACCTGATGCAGGTGGAGGAAGGCCGCTTTGAAAACGGCGCCTGGATCCCCGGCCGCCGCCTGAACGGCGACGAGACCGCGAGCCTCTCCCTGGAAAAACCCGCGGTGCTGCATGTGCGGTTTTTCACCTACGAATAAACGATAGAAAACAGGATCAGGCGCGTTGCCGGAGGAATACCGGCAGCGTGCCTGATTTTTTCGAAAAGCGAGTGGATATTCACAGGGAGTTAATAATCCTCCCTTATACTGCAGAAAAAGATTCTTAGACAGGGAGAGGAGAGAGCGGCATGATCTGGATCATCGGTATGGGCGTGGCGCTTGTCTTGTGCATCATCGCCGTCCTTTATCTCGTCGTGGTTCTGGCCCGTTATCTCAGCGGAGCGATCAGCCGCTTTGCCCCCATCCGGAAGGCGGCGGGGGAGAAAACGTGGCTGCAAAGGCTCATTGCCTTTGCGCTGCTGGCCCTGGGCTTCGGGCTGATCACCCTCTTCGGCAGCCTGATGGACGCGGTGGTGGTACTGCTGCACCTGCTGATCTTCTTCCTGCTTTTCGGCCTGCTGCTCCGGCTCTCCCGGAAGGGAAAGGAGGGGAAAATCTACTGGCAGGGACACCTGGCGCTCCTGTGCACCGTCCTCTATCTCGCGGCGGGCTATTACCAGTGCATGCATGTGTGGAAAACCGAGTACACACTCCAGACCGACAAGCCTGTGGGAACGCTGAAAATCGCCCTGATTTCGGATTCGCATCTGGGTACCACCTTTGACGGCGCGGGCTTTGCCGAATATCTGGATGAGATCCTGGCGGAGAAGCCGGATCTGATCCTGATCCCCGGAGACTTCGTAGACGACGGCACCAAGCGCGCGGATATGGAAACAGCCTGCCGGGCCCTTGGCCGTGCGGAGACGAAATACGGGGTTTGCTTTGCCTATGGCAACCACGACAAGGGCTACTATGACAGACGGGACTTTTCCGCGGAGGACCTGGAACGCTGCCTCACAGAAAACGGCGTCCTGGTGCTGGAGGATGAGGCGTTCTCGGCAGGGCCGCTGTACCTGGCGGGATGGGCTGACGCAACATATCATCGGTATAGACTGGATATCCTCCTCGAAGACGCAGCAGCGGAGCAGTATGTCATCGTGCTGGATCATCAGCCGGTGAGCTTTGAGGAGGAGAGCGAGAGTGCCGCGGACCTGGTGGTCTCCGGCCACAGCCACGGCGGGCAGATGATCCCCCTGGGCTTGATCGGGGAATGGTTCGGCGGCAACGACCGGACCTATGGCTATGAGAGAAGAAACGGCACGGATTTTGTGGTGACCTCCGGCATCTCCGACTGGGCCCTGCACTTCAAGACCGGCACCCGCTCGGAATACGTCATCCTGACGGTAGAGGGTTCCCCGGCGGCGTGAGAAAGCATTTGCCCCGGGCCTTCGTATCTGCTACAATGGAAGAAAAGGGGGGAGCAGCATGGAAGAACTGGAGATCATCCGTCACCGCCAGATCGACGGGATCAGCATTTTTTTCGACACCGTGGACTACCGCACGCCCCACTTCCACCAGGAGTGGGAGCTGATCTGGATCACCCAGGGCCGGCTCTCCGTCCGGCTGGGACCGGAGGGGGCCGTGGCGGTGGAGGGAGACCTGTTCCTCTTTTCCCCGGGCAGGCTCCATGAGTTTCGCTGTGTGGAGGAGAGCGCCACCTTCCTGTGCTTTCAGCTCTCGCCCCAGATCTTTGAAAAGGTCTATCCGGGCTTTGGCCGCATCACCACCGAGACCTTCCATCTGAACCCCGCCTGTGGGGAGGATACCTGCGCCCGCATTCGCCGGACCCTCACGGAAATCCTGCGCTGCTACCTGGAGCGGCCGCCCTTTTTCGAGCTGCAGTGTGCCGGAGAGGGCGCTCTGCTCTTCCGGGAGATCCTCTCCCTGCTGCCCTGCCACAGCATGACGGTGGAGGAGCAGTCCAACATCAACAAACGCAACGCCCGCCTCACCCGCTTCATCCGCTTCGTGGATGAAAATTACACCCAGAAGATCCGCCTGGCTGACTTCGCCGCTGCGGAGGACTGTACCGTGAGCTATCTCTCCCGCTTTTTGAAGGCCTCCCTGAACCAGACCTTCCAGGACTATGTGAACGCCGTCCGCTTTCACAGCGCCTGCAAGCTCATGGCGGTGGGAGGCATGCGGATGCTGGACATCTGCGAGGAGTCCGGCTTTTCGGATTACCGCTATTTTTCCGCCGCGTTCAAGAAACAAAGCGGCATGACCCCGGAGGAGTACAGCCGACAGAGCCACCCCGTGGACGAGACCCTGCGCCATAATCTCCACTCCCTGGAGCGTTTCTACACCAGGGAACAAAGCCTGAATCTTCTTGAAAAGCTCCGGCCCTAAAGGCCGGAGCTTCAAGGTGGAGACAAAGTCAAGAAAAGAAAAGGTCTCACCGAGTTTTTCGCCTCGGAAGGCGAAAAATATAGTTCAATCCGTGTTTTCCGGGGGCGTGTACCTCGGAAAACACACATTGCTGCCTGCAAGTGTGCGAGCATCCCCCGCAAGCGAGTGCGCGCAGCAGGCTGAAGCCCCTCCTGTCGGCAAAGTCCTTAGGCTTTGTCGACAGTCCGAAGCTCCGGCCCTAAAGGCCGGAGCTTTTGAACATCTCAAGAGCTTTTGCCGTTTCGCACAAAAGGGGGCGCAGGAAAATGTGCAAGCTGCCGAAGTCACGGCAAAGGTCAAGATTGTCTAATAAAAAGGCGCGAAAAGTCATTGAGTTTCCGGGGCGAGCTCATTATAATGGAATCAAATCATCATGGAGGTGACCGGCATGAGCCTCTTTATCGGCGTCGATCTGGGAACATCGGCGGTCAAACTGCTGCTGGTGGACGAGACCGGCAAGATCCTGAACAGCGTTACCAAGGACTATCCCCTCTATTTCCCCCAGCCCGGCTGGTCCGAGCAGAACCCGGCGGACTGGTGGAAGGCCGTCCAGCACGGCATCCTGCAGCTCACCGAGCACACGGACAAGTCTCTGATCCGGGGCATCGGCGTGGGCGGCCAGATGCACGGCCTGGTGGCCCTGGACGAGAAGGACGCGGTGATCCGCCCCGCCATCCTCTGGAACGACGGCCGCACCGCGGAAGAGACGGACTGGCTCAACACCGTTATCGGCAAGGAAAAGCTCTCCGCCCTCACGGGCAACATCGCCTTTGCGGGCTTCACTGCGCCCAAGCTTCTCTGGATGCAGAAGCATGAACCGGAGAACTTCAGGCGCATCGCAAAGATCATGCTGCCCAAGGACTACATCAACTACCGCCTCACCGGCGTCCACGCCTGCGACTATTCCGACGCCAGCGGCATGCTCCTCCTGGATGTGGAGCACAAGTGCTGGTCCAAAGAGATGCTGGAGATCTGCTCCCTTTCGGAGAGCCAGATGCCCCGCCTCTTTGAGAGCTATGAGGTCATCGGCCGCATCCAGGGCTTCGTCTCCGGAGCGCTCGGCCTGCCGCGGGACTGCCTGGTGGTGGCCGGCGCGGGGGACAATGCCGCCGCCGCCGTGGGTACCGGCGTGGTGGGCGAAGGGGGCTGCAACATCTCCCTGGGCACCTCCGGAACCCTCTTCATCTCCTCCCAGCGCTTCGGCGTGGACCCCTACAACGCCCTGCACGCCTTCGCCCACGCGGACGGGGGCTGGCACCTGATGGGCTGCATGCTCTCCGCCGCCAGCTGCAACAAGTGGCTCTGCGAGGAGATCCTGAAGACCACCGACTACGCCGGAGAACAGGTTGACATAACGCCTGATGAGCTGGGCCGCAACCGGGTCTTCTTCCTGCCCTACCTGATGGGCGAGCGCAGCCCCATCAACGACACCGACGCCAGAGCATGCTTCCTCGGCATGAGCATGGACAGCTCCCGCTCCGACCTGGTCCAGGCGGTGCTGGAGGGCGTGGCCTTCGCCATCCGGGACAGCCTGGAGGTGGCAAGGACCTTGGGCGTCACGCCGGAGCGGAGCAAGCTCTGCGGCGGCGGGGCCAGAAGCCCCCTGTGGCGACGGATCCTGGCAAACGTGCTGAACCTGCCTCTGGACATCCCCCAGACGGAGGAGGGGCCGGGCTACGGCGGCGCCATGCTGGCCATGGTGGGCTACGGGGCTTACGCAACGGTCCGGGACTGCGCCGAGGCGCTGGTCCGCGTCACCGATACGGTGGAGCCCGAGGCGGAGCTGGCTGCCCGCTATGAGGAGCAGTACCGGAAATTCCGGCTCATCTATCCGACCCTGAAAACGCTTTTCCCGAAACTGATATAAGAGAAATAACAAAGAGGAGGAACATACAATGCAAAACATTCCCGAAGTCAAGCTCGGCATCGTTGCCGTTTCCCGCGACTGCTTCCCCATCGGCCTTTCCATCGCCCGGCGGGAAGCCATCGTCAGCACCTGCGGCGGCAATATCTATGAGTGCCCCGTCACCGTGGAAAATGAGAAGGACATGCTCAAGGCCGTGGAGGACGTGAAGGCTGCCGGCTGCAACGCCCTGGTGGTGTTCCTGGGCAACTTCGGCCCCGAGACCCCCGAGACCCTGATCGCCAAGTACTTTGACGGTCCCTGCATGTTCGTGGCTGCCGCCGAGGGCGACGGCGACCTCATCAACGGCCGCGGCGACGCCTACTGCGGCATGCTCAACTGCTCCTACAACCTGGGTATGCGCCATCTGAAGGGCTACATCCCCGAGTATCCGGTGGGCACCGCCAAGGACATCGGCCGCATGATCAAGGAGTTCTATCCCATCGCCCGTGCCGTCATCGGCGTGCAGAACCTGAAGATCATCACCTTCGGTCCCCGTCCCCAGGACTTCTTTGCCTGCAACGCCCCCATCAAGGGCCTGTACGAGCTGGGTGTGGAGATCGAAGAGAACTCCGAGCTGGACCTGCTGGTGGCATACAAGGCCCACAAGGACGATCCCCGGATCCCCGAAGTCTGCGCCGACATGGCCGCCGAGATGGGCGAGGGCAAGTACTTCCCCGATCTGCTGGCCCGCATGGCGCAGTTTGAGCTGACCCTGCTGGACTGGGCCGAGGAGCACAAGGGCGCCCGCAAGTACGTTGCCTTTGCGGACAAGTGCTGGCCCGCCTTCCCCGAGCAGTTCGGCTTTGAGCCCTGCTTCGTCAACTCCCGTCTGGCCGCCCGCGGCATCCCCGTGAGCTGCGAGGTGGACATCTACGGCGCTCTCTCCGAGTACATCGGCGCCTGCGTCTCCGGCGACGCTGTCACCATCCTGGACATCAACAACTCCGTTCCCGCCCAGATGTGGGAGGAGCAGATCAAGGGCAAGTACGACTACAGCCTCACCGATACCTTCATGGGCTTCCACTGCGGCAACACCCCCAGCTGCAAGATGTGCGCCGACCGGGCCGTGAAGTACCAGCTCATCCAGCACCGCCTGCTGGAGCCCGCCGGTTCCGATCCCGACTTTACCCGCGGCACCCTGGAGGGCGACATCGCTCCCGGTGAGATCACCTTCTTCCGCCTCCAGTGCGACAGTGAGGGCCAGCTCCGCTCTTACATCGCCGAGGGTGAGGTCCTGCCCGTGGCCACCACCTCCTTTGGCGGCATCGGCGTCTTCGCCATCCATGAGATGGGCCGCTTCTATCGCCACGTGTTGATCCAGAAGCGCTTCCCCCACCACGGCGCCGTGGCCTTCGGCCATCACGGCAAGGCCCTCTTTGAGGTCTTCAAGTTCCTGGGCGTGCAGGACATCGGCTATAACCAGCCCAAGAGCCTGCCCTATCCCACCGAGAACCCCTGGGCCTGAGAAAACATTCCGCTGCGGCCCCTCCGGGCCGCAGCATTTTATTGAAATGGGAGTAAACAAATGGATCTGACCAATACCGTACTGGGCATCGAGCTGGGCTCGACCCGGATCAAGGCCGTCCTCATCGACCAGCGGCATCTCCCCATCGCCCAGGGCGATCACGAGTGGGAAAACCAGCTGGTAAACGGGATCTGGACCTATTCCATGGAGGCCGTCCACAGCGGCCTGCAGCACTGCTTTGCCAATCTGAAGGCGGATGTGAAGGCCAAATTCGGCCAGGAGCTCAGCACCGTGGGCGCCATCGGCGTCTCCGCCATGATGCACGGCTATCTGCCCTTTGACAAAGACGGCAGACAGCTGGCGGAATTCCGCACCTGGCGCAACACCATCACCGGCCCCGCCGCGGAGGAACTGACGGCCCTCTTCGGCTTCAACATTCCCCAGCGCTGGAGCATCGCCCACCTGTATCAGGCCATTCTGAACGGGGAGGAGCATGTGAAGGATATCGCCTTCCTCACCACTCTGGCGGGCTACATCCACTGGCAGCTCACCGGCGAGAAGGTCATGGGCGTGGGCGAGGCCTCCGGCATGTTCCCCATCGACAGCCGGAAGCTCGACTATGACGAGGACATGCTGCGGAAGTTCAAGGACCTCACCGGCGTCCAGCTGCGGCAGATCCTGCCCCGGGTCCTGACGGCCGGGGAGAGCGGCGGCACCCTCACCGAAAGCGGCGCCCGCTTCCTGGATCCCAGCGGCACCCTGCTGCCCGGCATCCCCGTGGCCCCCTGCGAGGGCGACGCGGGCACCGGCATGGCGGCCACCAATTCCGTCCGGCCCCGCACCGGCAACGTCAGCGCGGGCACCTCGGACTTTGCCATGATCGTCACCGAGAAGCCTCTCGGCGTCCACCGGGAGATCGACATGGTCACCACCCCCGATGGGGCGCCGGTAGCCATGGTCCACTGCAACAACTGCACCTCGGACATCAACGCCTGGGTCAATCTCTTTGCGGAGTATTCCGAGCTGATGGGACTTCCCGTCAACAAGGGCGAGATCTTCACCAAACTCTTCCGCAAGGCTCTGGAGGGGGACGCCGACTGCGGCGGCCTCATGAGCTTCAACTACTTCTCCGGCGAGGGCGTCACCGACCTGGACGAGGGCCGGCCCCTCTTCGGCCGCATGCCCAACGCGAAGTTCACCCTGGCAAACTTCATGCGGACCCACCTGCTCTCCGCCCTTGCCACCCTGAAGATCGGTCTGGATATCCTGACCCAGACCGAGCAGGTCCCCATCGACAAGCTCTACGGCCACGGCGGCTTCTTCAAGACCCCGGGCGTGGGCCAGCGGATGCTCTCCGCGGCGGTGGGCGCGCCCGTCTCTGTGATGGAGACGGCGGGGGAGGGCGGCCCCTACGGCATGGCCCTGCTCTGCGCCTACATGCTTTGGAAGGAGGAAGGCGAAAGCCTTGCCGACTACCTGGACAATAAGGTCTTTGCCGGAACGGAGGCGAGCACCCTCATGGCCGAGCCCTCGGATATCGCGGGCTTCTCGGTCTTCCTCTCCCGCTACCGGAAGGCCCTGCCCCTGGAAAAATGCGCGACGGAGGTGCTCTGATGCTGGAAGAACTGAAAAAGCAGGTCTGCGAGGCAAACCTCCTGCTGCCGCAGTACGGTCTTGTGACCTTTACCTGGGGCAACGTCTCCGCCATCGACCGGGAGAGCGGCCTTGTGGTCATCAAGCCCTCCGGCGTCAGCTATGAGGGCATGAGCGCTGAGGACATGGTGGTTGTGGACCTGGACGGCAAGGTGGTGGAGGGCAAGTGGAAGCCCTCCAGCGACACCGCCACCCATGTGGAGCTGTACAAGGCCTTCCCGACTTTGGGCGGCATCGTCCACACCCACTCCAGCTACGCCACCTCCTGGGCCCAGGCCGGGCGGGACATCCCCTGCTACGGCACCACCCACGCGGATTATTTCTACGGCGACATCCCCTGCCTCCGGTGCCTGACCAAAGAGGAGATCGAGGACGCCTATGAGCGCAACACCGGACTTCTGATCGTGTCGGAGTTTGCCCGCCTCGGCAAAGACCCCACGGCGGTGCCCAGCTGCCTCTGCAAGAACCACGGTCCCTTCGCCTGGGGCAAGGACGCCTTTGAGGCGGTACACAACGCGGTGGTGCTGGAAGAGGTGGCCAAGATGGCCTTCCGCTGCGAGCTCATCAATCCCCAGGTCCGGCCCGCGCCCCAGGAACTGCAGGACAAGCACTACCTGCGCAAGCACGGCAAAAACGCCTACTACGGCCAGAACTAAAGAAAGCAAAAACTGTCTTCTCTTGCGGGAAGACAGTTTTTGCTTTATAATAATTTATATCATGGCCGGGGAGTTGATGTTATGGAGTTTTATATGCCGAGCCGCCTGGTCGCCGGCGCAAATTGCGTGGGGGAGAACGCGTCCCGCCTTGCAGCCCTGGGCAAGCGCTGCCTGCTGGTGACCTCCGGCAGCGCCGCCCGCCGCTCCGGGGCCCTGGCGGATGTTAGCGCTGCGCTGGAGGGGCAGGGGATCGCCTTCACCCTCTTTGACGAAATCAGCCAGAACCCGGCCCTTTCCGTCTGTCAGGCGGCCGGGAGGGCGGCCTTTGCTTTCGGGGCGGATTTCGTCCTGGGCATCGGCGGCGGCTCTGCCCTGGACGCGGCCAAGGCCGCCGCGGCCTTCGCCGCAAATCCGGACATGACCGAAGCGGAGTTTTATTCCGCCCGCTGGAGCAAAGCGCCCCTGCCCATCGTACTGGTGGGTACCACCGCCGGCACCGGCAGCGAGCTCACCTCCGTCTCCGTGCTGACGGATTCCGCCGGCAGAAAGCACAGCATCCACGATCCTCGGCTCTACGCTGCCCTGGCCCTGGGGGATGCCCGCTACACCCTGTCTCTGCCCCGGAGCGTCACCCTTTCCACCGGCATCGACGCGGTGGCCCACTGCGTGGAGAGCGCCTTCAGCCGCAAGGCGGACCGACTCTCCCGCCTCTTCTCTGCTCAGGGTGTCCGCCTGGCTTTCCCGGCCCTCACTGCCGCGGCGGCAGGGGAGGAGCTGAGCCTGCAGCAGCGGGAGCAGCTCTACGAGGCCTCGCTGCTGGGCGGCCTCGCCATCAACCGGACGGGAACGGTCTTTCCCCACAATGTGGGCTATTATCTCACAGAACGATACCGTATCCCCCACGGATTTGCCTGCGCATATCTGATGGAGGACCTTTTGAACCACATCGACAGCAAAGCGCCGGAGATCGCCGGGGACTTCTTTGCCTCCTGCGGCGTCACGGAGGGGGAGCTTCGCGCCCTGCTGGAGCGCTGCCTGCCGCCGCTGGAGGCCAGGGCCACGGAGGAAGAGCTGCTGGCCGTTCTGCCCCGTTGGGAGAACAACGGCTCTGTCAAAAACACCCTGGGGGAGATCGGCCGGGAGCAGATCCTGGCCATCCTGAAAAAACATCTGCTGTGAGGGGGGATCCTTCGTGGACGCAAGCATCCTGAACAGACTCTCCGGCATCACGGAGGAAGAAACAGAGATCCTGAAGGGCCGCCGCAGCATTGACCGCAGCCTCTACATGGACGGCAGCCGGGACGTGATCAGCGGGGAAAAGCTGCTGGAACGGGGCAAGCTCATCGCCATCCGGCCCCACACCCGCTTCCTTTCCTTCCCGGAGCACAGCCACGACTATGTGGAGATGGTCTATATGTGCGCCGGGGAGACCCGCCATGTGGTCAACGGCAGCCCCATCACCCTGCGGCAGGGGGAACTTCTGATGCTGGGGCAGAACGCCCGGCAATCCATCGAGCCCGCGGGGGAGAAGGACATCGCCGTGAATATCATTGTCCGCCCGGCCTTCTTTTCCGGTACCCTGCCCTTCCTGGGGGAGGAGGAGACGCCCCTGCGCCGCTTTGTGGTCAGCTGCCTCACCGGGAAAAACGAGGCGGGCTACCTGCTCTTTCATGTGGCGGAGATCCTGCCCATCCAGAACCTGATCGAAAACCTGCTCTACACCATCATGGAGGACACCCCCAACCGCCGCGCCATCCTGCAGATGACCATGGGCCTGCTCTTCGCCCAGCTGATGAACCACACCGAGGCCCTGCAATTCGAGACCCAGGAGCAAAACGCCGTCGTTTCCGTCCTGCGCTATCTGGAGGATCACTACCGGGACGGGAGCCTGACAGAGATCGCGGAAGAGCTCCACTACGAGCTGCCCTCTCTTTCCCGCCTGATTCGGCAGAAGGCCGGGAAGAATTATACGGAACTGCTGCAGGAAAAACGCCTGAGTCAGGCGGCCTGGCTCCTGCGCAACACCGGCAAGCGGGTGGATGAGATCGCAAACGCCGTGGGCTATGAAAATCTCAGCTACTTCCACCGGCTCTTTGCTGCCCGCTTCGGCCAATCTCCAAAAAAATACAGAGACTGCAAATAAGGACAGTTTTTTGGAAAAGTCCAGACCTGCAAAAAGCCCCCTTTCTCCTGTAAAGTAGGATGCAGAAGGAAAGGGGGATTTTTGTGAGCTACTATCTTGCAATCGATATCGGCGCCTCCTCCGGCCGGCACATCGTGGGCTGGCAGGAAGAAGGCAGGCTGCAGACCGAAGAGGTCTACCGTTTCCCCAACGGCGTCACCGAACTGGACGGCCATCTCACCTGGGACATTGACGCGCTGGTCTTCCATGTGAAGGCGGGCATCGAAAAGGCCCGGGAGCGCTTCGGCAGCATCCAGAGCCTTTCCGTGGACACCTGGGGCGTGGACTATGTGCTGCTCCGGGGGGATGAGGAGGTGCGCCCCTGCTACGCCTACCGGGACAGCCGCACTGAGGCGGTGATCCCCCGGGTCCATGAAAAGATCAGCTTTACCAGGCTTTACCGGCACACCGGCAACCAGTTCCAGCCCTTCAACACCGTCTATCAGCTCTATGCGGATAAGCTGGCCGGACGGCTGGAGGGGGTCACGGACTTCCTCATGATCCCGGAGTACCTGATGTACAAGCTCTGCGGCGTGAAGTCCCATGAGTACACCAACGCCACCACCGGCGGCATGGTCTCCGCCGAGACCGGGGAGTTTGACCCCGCCATCCTGGAGACTCTGGACCTGCCCCGGCATCTCTTCCACAGGCTGCAGCAGCCCGGCACCGTCATCGGCGAATACGAGGGCATTCAGGTGGTCCTCTGCGCCACCCATGACACCGGCTCCGCCGTGGAGGGCATCGGCATGGAGGAGGACGCGCCCTATATCTCCTCCGGCACCTGGAGCCTGCTGGGTGTGAAGACTCCCAAGCCCATCACCAACGAGGCCTCCGAGCTTGCCAACTGGTCCAACGAGGGCGGCGTGGGCTACAACCGCTATCAGAAGAACATCATGGGCATGTGGCTGGTGAACCGCCTGCGGGACGAGCTCTGCCCCGGCAAGCCCTTCGGCGAGATCGTGGCCGAGGCCGAGGCCAGCCGCTTTGAGGAGACCGTGGACGCCAACGCCTCCGCGTTTCTTGCTCCCGAGAGCATGAAGGCCGCCTTCGATCAGGCCCTCTCCAGAAAGCCCAACACCGTGGGCGATTATTTCCGCTGTGCCTACCGGAGCCTGGCCCTCTCCTACAGGAACGCCATCCGGGAGCTGCAGCACAACACCGGCAAGCAATATGACAGCATCTACATCGTGGGCGGCGGCGCCAAGAACGGCTTCCTCAACGCCCTCACCGAAGCAGCCAGCGGCAAGAAGGTCATCGCCCTTCCCATCGAGGCCACGGCCATCGGCAACCTGAGAATCCAAATGCATGTGAAATAGAATCTGTAGGGGCGGCTGTCGGCCGCCCGCCACAGCGCAACAGGCCAATCGGGCGGCTGATAGCCGCCCCTGCGATAAAAACCAACAGGGAGGTTAAGCATCATGCTCGTTGAAACCAAAGCACGCATCGGCGTATTCTCCATCGCGCTGGGCGCCTATCTGCCCCAGTTCCCCAGCCTGGTCCCCGAATTCGAGGCCCAGTACGCGGACTTCAAGAAGCGCATCCCCGATTCTGTGGAGCTCATCGACGGCGGCCTTGTCACCACCAAGGAGAAGGCCATGGAGGCCGGCGACAAGTTCCGTGCTGCGGACGTGGATCTGGTGATCCTGCAGCTGCTGACCTACGCCACCTCCTATAACATGCTGCCCGCCGTGCGGGACCTGGATGTGCCGGTGGTGCTGGTGAACCTGCAGAAGAAGAAAGCCCCCGACTATGCCAATACCGACACCGCCACCTGGCTGGGCGAGCTCTACGCCTGCGGCGCCGTGGGAGAGATGGTGGCAGACCTGGAGCGGGCCGGCAAGCGCCACGCGGTCATCACCGGCGTCGTGGAAGGCGGCGACCCGGAGGTGGACGCTGAAATTGCCGACTGGTGCCGCGCCGCCCAGGTGCGCCGGAGATTCCGGGACACCAACCTGGCCCAGATCGGCCGCCCCTATCCCGGCATGATGGACCTGTACATCGACGAGACCAATCTCTATCACCGGATGTTTCTCTACACCAAGCAGTTTGACTGGGAAAAGATGTGGGCCATCGCCGACAACATCACCGATGAGGACGCCATCCGCGCCAAGGCCCAGGACATCCTGGACACCTTCGACATCGAGGGCGGCGGCAGCATCGAAAAGGTCTGGGATATGGCCAAGTACGTGGTGGCCTTCGAGCAGTGGGTCAAGGACGAGAAGCTGGGCTTCGTGGCCAGCCACTATGACGGCTTTGCCCAGGGCGTTGCCGGCAAGCTGGACTCCATGCTGATCCCCGCCTTCTCCATGCTCATCAAGCAGGGCACCGCCTGCGCCGTGGAGGGAGATATCAAGGTCGCCATGGCCATGAGCATCCTCAAGACCATCTCCGGCATGGGTCAGCTCAGCGAGATGTACTCCATCGACTTCCCCAAGGACATCTGCATCATCGGCCACTCCGGTTCCGGCGACGCTGACATCTCCAGGGCCAAGAAGCCCACCATGAAGATCGTCCCCGTCTTCCACGGCAAGACCGGCGGCGGCTATCTCACCCAGTTCTATCCCGCAGAGGGCCCCGTCACCTATCTGGGCATTACCCAGGACCGGGACGGCCACTTCAAGTTCGTGGCGGCCGAGGGCGTCAATGAGCCCGGCCCCATCTTCACCTTCGGCGACACCAATATGCGCACCCGCTTCAGCTGCGGCGCCCGGGACTTCTGCAACCGCTGGAGCGAGGCCGGCCCCACCCACCACATGGCCGCCGCTTCCGGCCGCTGGATCGACACCATCCTGAAGGTGGCCAAGATCTTCAACGTCCCCGTGGACGTCATTACAAGATAAAAGAAAAAAGGAATAATGAATAGTGAATAGTTGTGGTGTCCGCTCCGCGGACAGATAGAAATTCATCGCCGAAGGCGATACCACAATTCTTCATTCTTCAGTTTTAAGTTTTCAATATTCAATAAAATGAAACGGAGAATAAATATGAAAGATATTTTGACCGCTCCCTTTATGGTGGAGATGATCCGCACTACCACGAATATGTACAACCACGGCTGGGACGAGCGCAACGGCGGAAACATCAGCCTCCTGCTGGATGAAGCCCAGGTCAGGGAGTATCTGGATTTAGACTATCTGGATCCCTCGGTGAATCATCGCCGCATCCCCACCGGCTTCTCCGCCCCCGAGCTGGACGGGAAGTACTTCCTTGTCACCGGCACCGGCAAGTACTTCAAAAACGTGCAGTATGCTCCTGACGTGAACCTTGGCCTTGTCCGGCTCACCGACGGCGGTGAGACGGCGGAGCTTCTGTGGGGCTTTGTCGATGGCGGCAAATTCACCAGCGAGTTTCCCGCCCACATGATGAGCCATGTGGCCCGCCTGAAGGTGGATCCCATGAACCGGGTCGTCATGCACTGCCATCCCGCAAACCTGCTGGCCATGACCTACGTCCACACCCTGGACGAGCGGGAGTTCACCCGCACCCTGTGGCAGATGTGCACCGAGTGCATCGTGGTCTTCCCCGACGGCGTGAACGTGCTGCCCTGGATGCTCTGCGGCACCAATGAGATCGGCGAAGCCACCGCCGAGAAGATGGGTACCGCCCGCCTGGTGGTCTGGAGCCTCCACGGCATTTACGGCGCCGGCAAGGACCTGGACGAGACCTTCGGCCTTATCGAGACCGCCGAGAAGGCCGCCGAGATCTACATGAAGATCGCCCACCTGCCCCGCGTGAACACCATCACCGACGACATGATGCACCAGTTGGAGGAGCGCTTCGGCGTCAAGGGCCGCGAGGGCTACCTGGACTGAGAACTGCTCGCAATCGAATACATCCCAAAGGACCCCCAGCGCGAAAGCGCCGGGGGTCCTTTCCATAATGGCTCCCGTACCTGGCAGGATCCTGCCGGAAGCGCCCTCAAAAGGGAAAAAGTCCTTGCCTTTTCCCGGTGCATACAGTAAAATCCGAGTGTTGTATACTCTCGAAATCGCCTCCGTTTCCCGCCGGATCGGAGACGGGGAAAGAGGAGGAATGGGCATGCTGATGTTTTTGTTTTTCTTTGCGCTCTGGCTGCTTTTCAACGGGCGGCTGGGCTGGGACGTGACCGGTGTGGGCCTGGTGCTGAGCGCCCTGGTCACCCTCTTCGCGGTGAAGGTCTGCGGCTGGTCCGACCGGCGGAGCCGGCGGCTTATCAAGATTGCCTGGCAGCTTCTCTGCTATGCCGGGTGCCTGGTCGTGGAGATCGTCAAGGCAAATCTGGCCGCCATGCGGGTGATCCTGTCCCCGGGCTGCCGCTCGGTGCGGCCAAGGATCTTCCATTTCGACAGTCACCTGCACCGGGGCTTTCTCCAGACCATCCTGGCCAATTCCATCACCATCACCCCGGGCACCTACACCCTGGGCATCTATGACAGCACCCTGATGGTCCACGCCCTGAACGGCGACTTTGCCGCCGGCACCCCGGGCAGCGGCCTGAACCGCCGCCTGATGACCATGGAGGAGACGCTTTCGGAGAAGGAGGGGAAAGCATGAGCGCTTTTATGCAAAGCTATCTGCTCATCGCCCTGACGGTGCTGAGCGTGCTGGTGCTGCTGGCACTGCTCTACGCGGTGCTGGGCAAGCGCTTTACGGATAAGATCGTGGCGGCCAATATGATCGGCTCCCTGGGACTCAACAGCATTGTGGTCCTGGCGATCTTCATCGGAGCGGACTATATCCTGGACATCGGCCTGGTCTTTGCCCTGCTGGCCTTTCTGATGGTCATCGTGCTCTGCCGCTTCGTGCAGAACCAGGTCCTGGGCAAGCTGCGGGAGCCGGCGGAAAAGACGGAAGAAGAAAAGGAGGGAGAGGCATGATCCGGGAGATCCTGGCGGCGCTGCTCATTGGCCTTGGGCTCATCTGCTGCTGCATCGCCTTGTACGGCGTCTATCGCATGGACTATGTGCTCTCACGCATCCATGCCGCCGCTATTATCGACACGCTGGGCACCCTGCTGATTTTCGCGGGGATGATCCTGCTCCGGGGTCTGGGCTGGGCCAGCGCCAAGATCCTGCTGATCCTGGCCTTCCAGTGGATCACCGGTCCCGTCTCCACCCACCGCATCAGCAAGGTGGAGATCCTCAGCAATCCCGACTATGACAAGCACTGTGAGGTGGAATGATGGCTGCTGTTGAAA
Organism: Oscillospiraceae bacterium; assembly: GCA_017447685.1. Classification (GTDB taxonomy): domain Bacteria; phylum Bacillota; class Clostridia; order Oscillospirales; family Oscillospiraceae; genus Limivicinus. The sequence goes on along the minus strand of JAFSMZ010000032.1, from coordinate 17,204 downwards.
CGCTGCTGCTCATCGGCCTGATCGTCTGCGCCGTGGCGGCGAACTTTACCCGCAATCTCCTGCCCACCATCATCATCTATGCCGCCTTCGGCACCATGCTCAGCGTGATCTGGATCCTGCTGAAGGCGCCGGACCTGGCCATCACCGAGGCCGCGGTGGGCGTGGGCATCGACTCGATCCTCTTCCTGCTGGCTCTGCGCAGCATGCATCACATGGACGGAACGGGGGACGGAACATGAAAAAACCCCTTTGGTATGAAAAGCTGGAGCGCTGGGTAGAAGGGGACAGCCCTTCCCTGCCCGAGCCCCGGGCGCATGTGGATAAGCCACAGGCGGAAAGGGAAGAGGAGCTCCCCGTGCAGCACGGCCCCTCTCTGCTCCGGGGTGCCGGCGGTATGGCCATGTACCGTCTCACCACCGCCTTCGGCATCCTCTGCTGCGCCATCTTCGCCCTGCTGATGCTCACCACCGTGGCCTATCTGCCCCGCTTCGGCGACGCGGACAACGCCCCCGCCAACGAGACCTCCCGCCGCTATATCGAGCAGGGCATGCAGGAGGTTGGCGCCACGAACCTGGTCACCAACATCATCCTGGTCTACCGCGGCTTTGATACCTACGGGGAAAGCTGCGTCCTTTTCCTGGGCGCCACAGCGGTCATCATGCTGCTGGAGGCGGACCGGAAGAACACTTCCCGAAAAGACCGCCTGGACCTGCGGCGCAGCGACGCCCTGGACGAGGAGGAGCGCAGCCAGATCCTGGGCCACATCACCACGGTCCTCATGCCGGTGATTTTTCTCTATGGGATCTATATCCTCTGCAACGGCCATCTCTCTCCCGGCGGTGGCTTTGCCGGCGGCAGCATCCTGGGCGGCGCTCTGATCCTCTGTGAGAACGCCTTCGGCCCCCGCCGGGTGCGGAGCTTCTTCAACCACAAGGTCTACCACATCATCAAGGTGGGGGCCCTGATCCTCTATGCCGTGCTGATCTGCTATACCATCTATGTGGGAGCAAACGGCCTGCCCAATGTCATTCCCCTGGGACGGCCCGGCAGCATCCTCTCGGCGGGCATCATCCTGCCCATCAACGTGGCGGTGGGCCTGGAAGTGGCCTGCACCATGTACGCGTTCTATACTTATTTCGGAAGGGGGGAGCTGTGATATGGAGCTGAATGAGATCCTGCGGCACCTGGCGGAAAACCGCTTTGAGACCGCCTCGGTCCTGCTCTTCGTGGTGGGCCTTGCCGGCATGCTCTTCAACCGCAACCTCTTCAAGAAGGTGGTCTCCATGGGCTTTATGGACAGCGCCATCTTCCTCTTCCTCACCAGCGCCGGTTATGTGGAGGGCCGCATGGCCCCCATCATTGCAGACCCCTCTGTTCCCGCCACGGTGGAGGCCTACTCCAACCCTCTCCCCGCGGGACTGGTGCTCACCGGCATCGTGGTCTCCGTCTCCTTCACCGCCTTCGGGCTGGCCCTGACCCAGCGCCTGTACAAGAAGTATCACTCGCTGAACATCGACGAGATCATGATGCAGGCGCGGAAAAGCGAGGACTGAGCCATGCGGATGTTTTACGAGAATTTCCCCTTCTTCTGCGTGTTTCTGGCCCTGCTGAGCGGCATCCTCACCACCCTGATCCGGAACGGGAAAAAAGCCCGGGCCGTGACCCTGGCCATGCTCCTCTGCGCGGCGGTGCTCAACGGCGCGGTCTTTCTGGAGACCAGCCTTCGCAATGTGAATTTCAGCTACGCCATGGGCGCCTTCCCCGCCCCCTGGGGCAACGAGCTGCGGGCCGGCCCGGTGGAGTCCATGCTCTGCACGGTGTTCTGCCTGGTCATGCTCTTCTCCCTCATGGGCGGCGGCAAAGACCTGGAGGAGGACATCCTGCCGGAAAAGCAGAACCTCTATTACATCATGATGGACCTGCTGGCGGCCTCCCTCTTTGCCCTGAGCTACACCAATGACATGTTCACCGGCTATGTGTTTATCGAGATCAACACCATCGCCGCCTGCAGTATCGTCATGGCCCGGGACTGCGGCCAGACCATCCTGGCCACCATCCGCTATCTCATCATGAGCCTGGTGGGCAGCGGCATGTTTCTCTTCGGCGTTTCCATGCTCTATACCATCACCGGGCATCTCCTGATGCCGAGCCTGTACCCCGCGGTGACGGCGCTTTTTGATCAGGACGCCCTGCACTATCCCCTGGCGGTGCTCTCCGGCATGATGTGCGTGGGCCTTGCCGTGAAAAGCGCGCTCTTTCCCTTCCACACCTGGCTCCCCACCGCCCACGGCAGCGCCACCACGGCGTCCTCGGCGGTGCTCTCCGGCGTGGTGCTGAAGGGCTACATCATCCTGCTCATCAAGATCATGTGCCGGGTCTTCACCCCGGAGGAGATCGGCTCCCTGGGTGTGGGCTCCGTGCTCTTCGTGCTGGGCGCCTGCGCCATGATCTACGGCTCCGTCTGGGCCGTGCGGGAGACCCATGCCAAGCGCATGATCGCCTATTCTTCCGTGGCGCAGGTGGGCTATATTTACCTGGGCCTGGGCCTCTGCACCCCGGCGGGCATCACCGCCGCCATCTTCCAGATCGTGGCCCACGCCTTTACCAAGCCCCTGCTCTTTATTTCCACCGGCGGCCTGATCCGCGCCTCCGGCCACCAGAAGAAGCTCTATTACCTCCGCGGCGCCGCCTGGCGGAACCTTGCGGCGGGCCTGGGCTTCACGGTGGGCGGCCTCTCCATGGTGGGCCTGCCGCTGCTGGCGGGCTTTGTCACCAAACTGGTCCTGGGCCAGGCGGCCCTGGCGGAGGGCATCCCCCAGTGGCAGATGATCACGGCCCTGGCGGCCATCGCGGTGTCCAGCCTCCTGAACGCATGGTACTATCTGCCGGTGATCCTACAGATCTGGAAGAAGGAGCCGGAGCCCCGGGGCCCCGAGGGCGAAGTGTATGACGAACACCGGGAGGATCCCGGCCTGTCCTTCCGGACGGCGGTCCTCTGCATGGGCATCGTGGTGGTCCTGCTGGGCTGCCTGGCTCGCCCCTTCGTGCAGCTCATTGCACGGGGCGTGGCCCTGCTCTGAAAGGAGGGAATGCCATGACTGCTTTGCTTTTGCTGCTGCCCCTCCTGCTGCCGCTTGCCGCGGCCTTCCTCGCCCGTCGCCGGGCCGAACAGCGCAGCCTGATCGCCCTGATGGGCCTGGAGCTTGCCCTGGTGCTGCTTTGCCTTTTCTGCAAGGGGGAATTCTCCCTGCCCTTCCTGCCGGGCATACCCATCCTGCTGCGTCTGGACGCGGTGGGCAGGATCTTCTCCGTCCTCTTTGCGGCCATGTTCCTGCTGGCGGGGATCTTCGGCTTTGAATATCTCCATGAGAAGCGGGAGCGCTACTATCTCTTTTATCTGCTGACCCTCAGCGCCATGCTGGGCCTCTGCTATGCGGGCAATCTCCTGACCTTCTATCTCTTTTACGAGGCCATGACCCTTTTGAGCTTCCCCCTGGTCCTCCACGAGCAGACGGAGGCCTCCCGCCGGGCCGCCATGAAGTACCTGGGCTACTCCCTTTTCGGCGCGGCCCTGGCCCTCTTCGGCTTCTTTGTGGTCTATCCCGCCACCGGCGGGGCAAACTTCGTTCCCGGCGGCGCGCTCCAGGGCGCGGCAACGCCCCTGCTGCTGGCCGCGGCCTTCGCCATGATCGTGGGCTTCGGCGGCAAGGCCGGTATGATGCCCCTGCACGACTGGCTGCCCACCGCCCACCCGGAGGCTCCGGCTCCCGCTTCGGCGGTGCTCTCCGGCGTCATCACCAAGGGCGGCGTGCTGGGCATCCTCCGCACCGTGTACTTTCTCTGCGGCGCGGATGCCCTGCGGGGGACCTGGGTCCAGACAGCAGGCCTGCTCCTGGCGCTTGCCACGGTGTTCACAGGCAGCATGCTGGCCTATAAGGAAAAGGTGCTGAAAAAGCGCCTGGCCTATTCCACCGTGTCCCAGGTGAGCTATGTGCTTTTCGGCCTGCTGCTGATGAACCGGGCGGGCTTTGCCGGGGCCATCCTTCAGGCGGTCTTCCATTCGGTGGCCAAGGTCTGCCTCTTCCTTTGCGCCGGCGCCTTCATCTGCAAGACCGGCAAGACCCGGGTGGAGCAGCTCTACGGCATCGGCCGCTCCCTGCCCCTGCCCCTCTTCTGCTTTGCGGTGACAGGGCTTTCCCTTATCGGCATCCCGCCCTTTGCGGGTTTCGTTTCCAAGTGGTATCTGGCAGAGGGGAGCTTCACCGCCTTTCCGGCCCTGGGCTGGATCGGCGCGGCGGTGCTGCTGGTGTCCGCCCTGCTCACGGCGGGCTATCTGCTTCCGGTGGTCAGCAAGGGCTTTTTCCCGGGGGAGGACTTCCCCTGTGAGCCCATCCGCTGCGGCCTCTGCATCAAGCTGCCGCTGATCGCCCTGGCCTGCGCGGCGCTGCTGCTGGGCCTCTTCCCCACGCAGCTGCTGGGCTGGCTCTCCGGAATCGCTTCCGGCATCCTTTGAAGGGAGGGAGAACGACATGCATATTCTGATTTCGGTCCTGATCCTCCTGCCTCTTCTGGGCGGCCTGGGCCTGCTGATCCGCCCGGCGGAAAAAACCCACAGCCGCAATGTCTATGTGCTCTTCCTCTGCTCCCTTACTTCGCTGCTGGCCCTCGCGCTGCTGGTGCTCTGGCTCCTCACCGGAGCGGAGACCTTCTTCCTCATCGCCCCCATCTTCGGGGAGAACTTCTCCCTGACCCTGCGGCTGGACGGCCTGGGTGCCGTGTTCGTGGCCATCGTCGCCGTCCTCTGGCCGGTGACGGATCTCTACGCCTTCGAGTACATGCAGCATGACCACGCCCAGAACCGCTTCTTTGCCTTCTTCACCATGACCTACGGCGTGGTGCTGGGCATCGCCCTGGCGGCCAATCTCTTCACCCTCTATCTCTTCTATGAGCTGCTGACCCTCTGCACCCTGCCCCTGGTCATGCATGAGATGGACGGCGTGGCCAAGGCCGCGGGGCTCAAGTACCTGCTCTATTCCATGAGCGGCGCGGCCCTGGCCTTCGTGAGCATGATGGTCCTCTCCAGCTACGGAAGCCTGGCCTTCCAAAGCGGCGGCGGCCTGGACCGGAGCCTTGCCGCCGGGCATGAGACGCTGCTCTATGCGGGCTTTCTCCTGGGCTTCTTCGGCTTCGGCGTGAAGGCCGCGGTCTTCCCCTTCCACGGCTGGCTCCCCTCCGCGGGCGTGGCTCCCACCCCGGTCACGGCGCTGCTGCACGCGGTGGCGGTGGTAAACGCCGGCATCTTCGCCATCCTGCGCCTTTTGTACTTCGGCTACGGCGCAAGCTTCCTGGCCGGCAGCTTTGCCCAGAACGGCATGCTGGCCATCACCTCCTTCACCATCGTCTACGGCTCTGCCATGGCCCTGCGCATGCAGCATCTGAAGCGCCGCCTGGCCTATTCCACGGTATCCAATCTGAGTTACATGCTGCTTGGCGCCGCTCTCTGCAGCGGGGCGGGCCTCACCGCGGCGATCCTCCACATGATCGCCCACAGCGCTTTGAAGATCGCTCTCTTCTTCTGCGCCGGCGCTCTGCTCTGCCGGACGGAGGAGCTGTCCCAGGGCGTGCAGGAGTACGTCTTCCAGTACACCGGCTATGGCAAAAAGACCCCTGCCATCTTCACGGTGTTCACGGTGGCTTCTCTGGGCCTCATCGGCGTGCCGCCGCTCTGCGGCTTTGCCTCCAAGTGGGCCATCGCGGAGGCGGCGGTGGGGCAGGGGACCGCCCTGGCCATCCTGGGCTGCGCGGCCCTTGCCGTCTCCGCCTTTCTCACAGGCATGTATCTCCTGGGCCCGGTGCAGGAGGCCTGCTTCCCGCCCCGGGACTTTGACGACAGCGCCCTGGAGGAGCTGACGGATCCCGGCAGGCGCATGTCCGGCGCCCTCTGGATCTGCATGGGCCTGGGCCTTGTGCTGATCTGCTTCATGCCCCTGCTGCAGAAGGTGCTGGGCGCCTTCGCCGCGGGACTCATGTGAAAGGAGGAGAGAAGACATGACGCTTTCTTCCATCCTCCTGCCGGTGCTGGTGCTGCTGCCGGTGCTGGGCGGTCTCATCTGCTGGTTCGCGGGGAAAGCCCTCCGTGCCCTCACCAGCTGGATCGTGCCCACCGCGGAGCTGCTGCTGGTGATCCTGCTGGCCATCCCGGGCTTTGCCGCGCCCATCCGCTTCGACTTTCTCGGCGTCTGCGGCCTGGGCCTGGGCTTCACGCTGGACGGCCTGCGCTGGATCCTCTGCCTGATGGGCTCTGTTCTCTGGTTCGGCAGCGCGGTCTTCGGCCAGGAGTATCTGGCCCATGCCGAGCACAAGAGCCGCTACTATCTCTACTATCTCATCACCGAGGGCGCCACCCTGGGCGTGTTCCTGGCGGCGGATCTCTATACGCTGCTGGTCTGCTTCGAGGTCATGAGCGTGGCCTCCTGGACCCTGGTTGCCCACGAGGAGACCCCCGGCGCCATGAAGGCGGCGGACAGCTACCTGGCCTTTGCCGTGATCGGCGGCCTCGTCACCCTGATGGGCCTTTTCATGCTGCAGGATATGTTCGGCACGGTGGACATCGCCCGCCTGCAGGCCCTGGCCCCCGACTATGAAAACCGGGCAAGGCTCTATGTGGCCGGCGCCCTCACCGCCTTCGGCTTCTGCGCCAAGTGCGGCATGTGGCCCCTGCACACCTGGCTGCCCGCGGCCCATCCCGTGGCTCCCGCCACGGCCTCGGCCCTGCTCTCCGGCATCATCACCAAGGCGGGCATCTTCGGCATCCTGGTGCTCTCCGCCAAGGTCTTTCTCCACGACGCCGCCTGGGGCAATGTAATGCTGGCCTTCGCCATGGTCACCATGTTCACCGGGGCGGTGCTGGGCGTCTTCAGCACCAACCTGAAGCGCACCCTGGCCTGCTCCTCCATGAGCCAGATCGGCTTTATCCTCACCGGTGTTGCCATGAGCGAGCTGCTGGGGGAGGAGAGCGCCGGAGCCGTCCACGGCCTGACATTGCACATGCTGAACCACTCTCTCTTCAAGCTCACCCTGTTTCTGGCCGCCGGCGCCGTGTTCATGAACCTGCACGAGCTGGAGCTCAACCGCATCCGGGGCTTCGGCCGGGGCAAGCCCATCCTGATCGTCTCCCTGCTCATGGGCCTCTGGGGCCTGGCCGGCATCCCCGGCGGCAGCGGCTACATCTCCAAGACCCTGCTGCATGAGAGCATCGTGGAGTACATCGAGATCCTGGAGCAGAGCAGCCGGGCAGCCCTGCCCTATGAGGCCGCGGAGTGGATCTTCCTGATTTCCGGCGGCCTGACCCTGGCCTATATGCTGAAGCTCTTCATCGCCCTCTGCGTGGAGAAAAACGCCGACCCCAGGCGGCAGAAGGAATTTGACGCAAAGAACGGCCATTGGTGCACCAAGGTCTCCGGCGCGGTGCTGCTGGGCTGCGCCCTGCTGATCCCGCTGCTTGGCTGCACGGCCTATCTCTCCATGGACCGACTTGCCGCTCTCGCGGAGCCCTTCTTCCATGTGGAGGAGAGCGCCCATGTGGACTACTTCACCCTCGGCAATCTCAAGGGCGGGGCCATCTCCATCGGCATCGGCCTTGCGGTGTATCTGCTCTTTGTCCGCCCGGTGCTCATGCGCAGGGGGGAATACCTGGACCGCTGGCCCGCCTTCCTGAACCTGGAGGACGGCCTCTACCGCCCCCTGCTTTTGAAGGTGCTGCCCTTCCTGGGCGCTCTTGCCGCCCGCACCGTGGGCACCCTGCCGGAAGTGATCCGCAAGGGCCTCTGCGCCCTGCTCTATCAGAATAACGACAACGGCTATGTCCACCCCAAAGAGAACGATCGCTTCACGGTGTATGAGCAGCTGCCCGAGGGCACCCGTGGCTACGGCGCCAGTTTGAACTTCAGTCTCTTGATGTTCAGCATGGGCCTTGTCATCATCCTGGTGTTCCTCTTCCTGCAGTAAAGCGGCAGAGCCGGGCGAATCCAGATCACACAGATTTGGATTCGCCCGGCTTTTTTCTTGACGGGAAAAGCTCCTGTGGATAAAATAAAACTGAAAAAAAACCGGCGACGACAAGGCAGGCAGCAGGACGATCGGAACAGGACGCAGGTCCGGAAGGGAGGGTGCATGAGCGCCTACAACAAGCTGACGCCGGAGCTGGCGCGGGAGCTGGAGACCCTGGTGGGGCCCGGCCGCTTCCAGTACGGCGACAGGGTAAAGGAAGAGTACAGTCACGATGAAATGCCCATTTACGGCCGCCATCTGCCGGAGGCGGTGGTCCTGACCGAGACCACGGAGGAGGTCTCGGCGGTGCTGCGCTTCTGCTGGGAGCACAGCGTCCCGGTGACGGTGAGGGGCGCGGGCACGGGCCTTGTGGGCGGCTGCGTCCCCCTCTGCGGAGGCGTGGTCCTCTCCACGGCCCGGATGAATAAGATCCTCCGCTATGACCTGAAGAACCTGGTGGTCCACACCCAGCCTGGGGTGCTGCTCTGCGACCTGGCGGCGGACGCGCTGGCCCACGGGCTCATGTACCCGCCGGACCCGGGGGAGAAGACCGCCACCGTGGGCGGCAACGTCAGCACCAACGCCGGGGGTATGCGCGCGGTGAAATACGGCGTCACCCGGGACTATGTGCTGGCCATGACGGTGGTGCTGCCCTCCGGCGAAGTGATGAAGCTTGGCAAAACCGTCTGCAAGACCAGCTCCGGCTACAGCCTCCTGCACCTGATGATCGGCTCCGAGGGTACCCTGGGGGTCATCACCGAGCTCACCCTGAAACTGATCCCCAAGCCCTTGCGGGACGTGAGCCTGATCCTGCCCTTTGCGAACATTGCCGAGGCCATCGCCTCAGTCCCCGCCATCAAGCTTGCGAACCTGGACCCCCAGTCCATCGAATTCATGGAGCGGGACATTGTGGATTCCTCCGCCGCCTTCACCGGTACGCCGGTGTTCCCCACGGTGGTGAACGGCCGGGAGGCCGGGGCCTATATCCTGGTGACCCTGGTAGGAGGCAGCGAGGAGGAGCTGACCCTGAAAATGGACCGGCTGGGCCAGGTAGCCCAGGAGGCCGGCGCCTTCGACACCCTGGTGGTGTGGACGGACAATCTGAAAAAGGACGTATGGGCCGCCCGCAGCGCCTTCCTCACCGTCATCGAGGCGGAGACGAAGCTGCTGGACGAGATGGACGTGGTGGTCCCGGTGGACCGGATCGCGGAATTTTTGGTCTACACCCACGACGAGGCCGAGCAGCAGGGGGTCTGCGTCCGCTCCTTCGGCCACGCAGGGGACGGCAACCTGCATATCTACTGCTGCTCCAACGATCTGGAGGAGGAAGAATTCAAGCGCCGGGTGAAGAAGCTGATGGACGCCTGCTACCGCAAGTGCACCGAGTTTGAGGGGCAGGTCTCCGGCGAGCACTCCATCGGTCACGCGAAGAAGGAATACCTGCGGGAGTCCGTGGGGGACACGGCCTACGGCCTCATGGGCGCCATCAAACAGGTCTTCGACCCCAAGTGCATTTTGAATCCCGGCAAGGTCTGCCACGACCCGGAGAGGGGGTGGGACGCATGCTGAACATTCTGGTCTGCGTCAAGCAGGTGCCGGACGTGAACCTGGTGAAGATCGACCCGGAGACGGGCAGCCTGATCCGCAAGGGCGTCCCGGCCATCCTGAATCCCCACGATGAAAACGCCCTGGAGGCGGGGCTGCAGATGAAGGAGCGCTATGGGGGCTTCGTCACCTGCATCACCATGGGCCCGGACCAGGCGGAGGAGGCCCTGCGGGAGTGCCTGGCCGCCGGGGCGGACCGGGCGGTGCTGCTCTCCGACCGGGCCTTTGCCAACGCCGATACCCTGGCCACCAGCTATGTGATCGTCTCCGCCGCCCGGACCCTGGGTAGTTTTGACCTGGTCTTCTGCGGCAAGGAGTCTCTGGACGGAGCCACGGGGCAGATGGCCTCCCAGCTGGCGGAGCGCCTGGACTGCAGCCAGCTCAGCTGCGTGGAGGAGATCCTCGATCTGGACGAGCGCGCCGGGACCCTTACCGCCCGCCGCTGCCTGGAACGGGGCTTTGAGACCGCCCGGGCCCAACTTCCCTGCCTGATGACGGTGGAGAAGAGCCGCTACCGGGTCCGCATCCCCAATCTGAAAAGCTGGAAGGCCTCCCGCAAGGCGGAGATCCTGCGCTTCGATTCCCGGAGCATCCCGGGCCTGGACCCGGCGCAGATCGGCGATCCGGGTTCGCCCACCAAGGTTCCCCGCACCTATCCTCCCGTGGTGGGGCAGCGGGGCCGGATGCTGGACGAGGGAAGCACGGAAAAGACGGTGGAAAAGCTCCTGGGCCTGCTGGCCGGGGAGTGCTGAGGAGGGCCGATCATGACGAAACAGGATTATCGGGATATGTGGGTCTTTCTCGAACAGGAGCAGGGGCAGGTCCTGCCGGCCTCCCTGGAGCTGCTGTGCGAGGCGCGAAAGCTCTGCGACGCCGCGGGAGAGATGCTCTGGGCCGTGGCGGTGGGGGAGCTGAACGCAAGCGAAGCGGACAAGGTCCGCGCCTGCGGCACGGACCGGATCCTCCGGGTCACCGGCAGCGGCTATGAGCCCTTCAGTGTGGACGCCTATACCGAACTCTTTACCCAACTCTGCCGGAAGTACCGCCCCTCGGCGGTCTTCGTGGGCGGCACCATCCGCGGGCGGGACTTTGCCCCTCGCTTTGCCTGCCGTCTGCCCACCGGCTGCACCTCCGACGCCACCGAACTGGTCTACGATCCCAAAACGGGGGACATCGAATTCATCGAGCCTGCCGTGGGCGGCAAGATGATGGCGGTGATCACAGTGCCGGTGATGCGCCCCCAGGTGGGCACCATCCGCCCGGGCACCTTCCGCTATGCCCCCGCCGGGGAGCGTCCCTGCGAGCTTCTGGAAGAACACATCGACTTTCCTGCGGAGCGAATCCGCACCCGGGTGCTGGACTATGTCCCCAATGAGGACGACGAGAGCCTGAACATCGCCGACGCCGAGGTCATCGTCTCCGTGGGCAACGCCGTGAAGGCGGACTCCCTGCCCAAATACCGGGAGCTGGCCCGGCGCTTCGGAGGAAAGCTTGCCTGCACCAGGCCGGTCTTCGACCGGGGACTGCTGCCCTTCCAGCTGGTCATCGGCCAGTCCGGCACGGTGGTGAAGCCGAAGCTCCTCTTCTCCTTCGGCGTCTCCGGCGCGGTGAACCATGTGACCGGCATCACCGATTCCGAGCGGATCGTGGCCGTGAACAAGGATCCGGAGGCCGCCATCTTCCACTACTGCGATTACGGCATCGTGGGGGACATGGACGAGGTCTGCGAGGCACTGCTTGCCCGGACGGAAGGGGAGGCTTGAACCGTTCCGCGCCTTCCGGCCGACGGCTTCCGCGGCTCTCCGCGGGACGGAGCGGAAAAAATCTCTTGACAAATTCAAAAAGATTTTGTACAATCTAATTGTAAAAAATATTTAGGAGGTTTTCTCATGTCTCTCTATGATTATTCCGTCAAGGATCGTACCGGCAATGAAGTTTCTCTGGAGCAGTACCGGGACAAGGTGGTCCTGGTGGTGAACACCGCCACCGGCTGCGGTTTCACCCCCCAGTACAAGGAACTGGAGGAGATGTACGAAAAGTATCACGATCAGGGCCTGGAGATTCTGGACATCCCCTGCAACCAGTTTGCCGGTCAGACCCCCGGCACCGATGAGGAGATCCACGAGTTCTGCACCCTGCGCTACAACACCCGGTTCCCCCAGATGAAGAAGTCCGAGGTCAACGGCGAGAACGAGCTGCCCCTCTACACCTGGCTCAAGAGCCAGAAGGGCTTCGAGGGCTTCGGCCACGGCCCCATGGCTCTGGCCATGAGCGCCATGCTCAAGAAGATCGACAAGGACTATAAGAACAACCCCGCCATCAAGTGGAATTTCACCAAGTTCCTGGTAGGCCGGGACGGCGAAGTGGTGGAGCGCTTCGAGCCCACCGAGAGCATGAAGAAGGTGGAAGAGGCCACCGCCAGCCTGCTCTGAGACCGCGGTTTCTGACACTTCCGACCGATCGTTTTCTTTTTTTCATGCGCATCCTTTGACCCAAACCCGGGCGGAGCCGCAGCAGCGGCCCCGCCCGTTTTGCGTCTCCCGCAGCCCATGCCTTCCCCTCGAGGGGAAGGTGCCCCAGTGCGCACACTGGGGCGGATGAGGTGTCGTAGCCTCGCGCAGCGGATCCACCGCCCCGCGCAAGGCCGAGTTAAGAAGGCACGGCGATCCTTCCCACACCCGGCGCCGACGGGATCCTTCGTCGGCCAGCAAAGCTTGGAGCGTCGCGCGCTTCCCGCGCGTCGGGATGCTCCTCAGGATGACAGCGAGAGATGAGCGGCGCGATGAGGGCATCGCGCCCTACGCGCACTTCCCGCCGTAGTGGTGGCCTTTTGCTACCTCCATTTTACCCGTATCTGCGAGGTGGCCACAGGTCGCCCCTACGATTCGCCGCCCAAAGCCTTTTCCTTGAGTAAACGCTGATCAAATCGTCTTCGGTATCTTGCGGATAATTTCCGCTCTGATTTCGTCACTTTTTCTTGCAATACACAAAGTATTCCTGCGAAAAAATGCCATCATCAGAACGCAAATTCTCTCGCAATCAACTCTCGCCGATTTAATCATCGTTTACTTGAGGAGAAGGTGGCATCCGCCGATCTCCCGCGAGACGGATGACGGATGAGGTGTCGCAGCGTCGCGTACCGAAGGATCCCGCCTCCGCGCGGGGGCTTCTCTCATCCGCCCGCACGTTCTCACCCCGCCGGCTCCGGGAAAAGACTTGCATGGAGAAGGGGAATCTGCTATCATACAGGCAGCGAAACCAACACAGGAGGAAAAAAGCGTGAACATTCATGAGGAGCTGGAGCTGCAGGACTGCCCCTATTGCGGGGGAGCCGGCCTGCTGGAAGAGGAAAACGGCTGGTGCTGGTATGTGATGTGCATGGACTGCGGCGCGCAGACCGGCCATTTTGAGTACCGTACGCCCGAGGAGCGCCGGGAGGCCGCCGAAAAGGCCGCCTATGTCTGGAACATCGGCAAGGTGGTCCGCAGCGACATCGGCGAATAATAAATGAGGCAGGCAGCCGGAAAGACGCCGGGGCGGAGCTGGAAACGGATCCGCCACGGCGTCTTCCCGGCTGCGTTCATCTTCTGCTCCCCGAAAAAAGCAAGAGGGCTTGACAAAAGTGGTTAGGTATGTTAAACTACGTCTGCAAGTTAAAGATCTCTAATCACAAGAGCGGCCTTTCCGGCCGCGCAGACCTCTCTTCACAAGGAATCTCTCTCTCCCTCCTGCGGCGGTACAGGGTGCGGCAGGCACCCGCCCCTGTACCGCCGCCATTATTTTGCGCAGGCGGAAAGAGCGCCAAGACTTGCGCTGCCGGCTCCGACCGAGACTCCGGCGGGACCGGGCGGCAGGTCGATCCGGCGCGATCTCAGGCTCTCTCACGAAAAAGCGTGGGGGAGCTTTCTGCTTTGCGGAGAGAGCCGGAAAATGGGCGGGCACCCTTTATCGAACTTGACAAGACTGATGCGGAGCGCCATACTTTTTTTGTGAAAACTACACGAGGACAAGCCGCAAAACCGGGGAGAAAGGGGACAGAGCATGCGAGATTTCCTGCTGCAAAACGGGCCGATCCTGGCCTGGACCATCACGGCCTTTCACGCGCTGATCCTGGTCCTTGCACTCCGCGGTTTCCGGAAGACGCGGGAGCCGCTCTATCTGCTGCTGACGCTGCTCTGCATCGGGCTCTGCTATGACGCGCTGATCCAGGCCCTGGGCACAGCCCTGGGAGAGGGGAGCGCCCTGCGCTTTTTCAGCCGCTTCCGCTTCGTGTTCCACGGCGCGCTGATCCCGCTGCTGTTTCCCATCTGCGCTTACGGGCTGAACTTCCGCAAGCCCTGGAAGATCGCCGTATGGGTCCTCACCGGGGCGGTGATCGTCCTGGGCATTGCGGAGGGCTTCGCCACCCAGCTGGTGCCGGAGTCCATGGCAGGGATCCTGCGCATGAAGTCCGGCGAGGGCACCCCCGGCTGGGCCAGGGGCGTGAGCATGCTGCTGGCCTTCGGCACCATCATCCCCGTGATCCTGGCCGGGATCGCCGCCTGGATCCGGCAGAAGACGCCACTGCTGCTTCTGGCCGGTCTCCTGATGTTTGCCTTCGCGGCCCTCGGTCCCGCCACCGGCAACCTGGATCTGAACTTCCTCATCACCATGTTCGGGGAGGTCTTCCTGGTCCTGTTTTTCCTGCTGTACGCCCGCAGAAAAGCGGCATCATAAACGAAAAAGAAGAATAATATAGGCAGCACCGCATGATTCGGCGAGAGCGAATTCTGAGAAAATCTGAGTTCTGATAAAGGCACTTTTTTGCAGGCATACTATGTGTATGGCAAGAAAAAGTGACGAGATCAGAGCGCAGATTTTCCGGAAGGCGCTGAAGGCGGATCGTGCGGGGGTGCCTATATAGGAAAGAGAGGAATGTCCATGAGCAGCTTCAAAGACCTTCGCATCGTAGACAACTTCTACCAGACCAGCTCCTATTTCCCCATGCCCACTGTCATGATCTCCACCCTGGCGGAGGACGGCAGCACCTCGGTTGGCTCCTATTCCCTGTGCTTCCCCTATTACATCGCCGGCAAGGGCTATTACGCCATGGTGTTGGAGGCCCGCAACTCCTCCAACACGGCCCAGCATCTGCTGGCCGGCCGCAAGACCGTTGCCCTGAACTTCATGCCCGAGGGCCGGGGTTACCACAAGAAGATCGTGGCCCAGGGCTGGCCGGGCGACACCCCGGCGGAGAAGATGAAGAACTTCGGCTTCACCCTGGAGGACGGCCTCTGCATCCAGGAGGACCCCAAGACCCCGCGGCCCAAGGTGGTGGCGGAGGCCTATCAGGTCATGGAATGCACCTGGATGAGCGATCTGGAGAACGCGGAGGAGGACATCGGCCGCAAGCTGGTGGACGGCTGCTACCCGCCCCCCTACCGGAACTTCAATGGCATCACCACCCAGTACGGCGCCCACTTCATCCTGCGCATCGACAAGATGCTCATGAAACCCAAGTATCACCAGAACATCATTGACGGCGTGAAGGGCCGCCTCTGGCCCAACGTCCTCATCTGCCACGGCTACCGGGACAGCAAGAACTTCTGGTTCGCCCGCACTCCGCGCCCCATCCCGGAGCTGCTGCCCATCCGCAACGCCACCCTCTCCTCCGTGCGCTACGCCGCCGACCGCACCGACCCGGACGTGCACTTCACCGACGATGCCCTCCAGGTCATCCTGAACGTGCCGCGCATCTTCCTGCCCACGGTGCTGAAGGGCTGCGTGGCCTGGGCCAAGGAGCACGGCGTCACCGAGATCACCGAGAAAGAGATGAAGATCATCAACGACAAGCGTTCCAAGGAAAAGGGCAAGGGCTGAGGAGAAAAGGACCATGACCTGTGAATTCACGGTTCTGATGGGCCTTGTGGATTTCATCCCGGTGCTTCTCTTCGCCGTCAGCATGGTCCTGATGCAGCGGGATCTGTATAACAAGATGCCCAAATATTCCTTTGCCTGCTTTGCCGCCGGCACCATCAACATCCTGATCGCCGGTTTCCTGAAGGCCCTCTGGAAAACCATCTATGCCGCCGGCCTTTGCGATTTCCATGTGCTGAACACCATGTTCCTGCCTACCCAGTCTCTGGGCTTCCTGCTGGCGGGCCTTGGCATCATCCTGATGCTCACCAACCGGAAGAAAGCCGCTCTGGCCCTTGCAGCGCCTCCCGTTTTCAGCGGCAGCATCGTCTTCATCTCCATGATGGTGCTGGGCCTGGGGGCCATCTGCTCCTGCCTCGGCATCCTGGCGGCGAGAATGAAGAAAAAGGGCCTGATCCCCATCTTTGTGCTCTGCTTCTTCACCTATATGGCCATGGGCTATCTGGGCTCCCGGGACAGCAATACCGCCGCCGCCAACTGGCTGGAACAGGGGGTCAACACCCTGGGCCAGGTCCTGCTCCTCTGGGGCGTCCTGGGCCTGCACAGGGCCGGCCTCCGGGACTATCGTCTGTAATTATATTATTTTGGAAAGAAGGTAAACTGACATGTATCCTGCCTGGTTCTTCTGGCTCCTCTTCGCGCTGGCCATGCTGGTCAGCTCCATCGGCTTCAAAAACTACGTCTGGTTCATCTCCCTGGGCTACGGCTTCTCCATCGCCGCCGCCGGCATCCTGATGCTGATCCTCTTCCACGCCACCCTCACCCCTGGAACGATCCTCTGCTGCGTGATCTTCTTCCTCTACGGCTGCCGCCTGGGCGGCTACCTGGCCTACCGGGAACTGAAGAGTTCTTCCTACAAGAAGAACATGGTGGGCGAGATCAAGGACGGCAAGACCGTTCCCATGGGCGTGAAGCTGGCCATCTGGGTCACCTGCGCGCTGCTCTACGCCACCCAGGTCTCTCCGGTGTTCTACCGCATGTTCAACGCCACCCCCGAGACCACGGACAATGCCTGGGTCTTCATCGGCGCTGTGATCATGGTCTGCGGCATCACGCTGGAGTCCGCCGCCGATATTCAGAAGAACATGGCCAAGAAGGTCAACCCCAAGCGCTGGGTGGACACCGGCCTCTTCCGCATCGTCCGCTGCCCCAACTACCTGGGTGAGATGATCTTCTGGACCGGCGTGCTGCTCTCCGGCATCGGCGCGGTAAAGGGCTGGCAGTGGCTGGTCTGCGCCCTGGGCTACAGCGGCATCATCTTCGTCATGTTCTCCGGTGCCCGCCGCCTGGAGGTCCGCCAGAACAAGCGCTACGGCAAGGATCCCGACTACCAGAAGTTCGTCAAGACCGTCCCCATCCTGCTGCCCTTCGTGCCTCTCTACAGCGTGGAGAAGTACAAGTGGCTGGTCGCCTGACAAAACAACAATACATAAAACACAGGAGCTCCGGACCATTCCGGAGCTCCTGTGTTTATGGTGCTCAAAACTAAAAACTAGGTAAACGATGATTAAAAGATGACTATGCCTCAAAGATCTGGTAAAATGGAACCAGGGGGGCGAGGCCATGAAAGGACAAACGAGTTTCACAGATGTAGAGTACAGCCAGCGAAAGAGGAAGACCAAGCGGGAAGAATT
>JAFSMZ010000031.1:0-63870 GCA_017447685.1 Oscillospiraceae bacterium | reverse complement strand
GCCTTTCGGCTCTAAAATCTTATTGAAGCTTTCTAGCTCTCAAAAGAATTTTTAACGACTTTCGTCGTTTAAAAGAACCCTTCTCTGGTGCTTATTTAGCATAAGCTTTTTCTTACATTGTTCAATTTTCAAGGTACATCTCGCTCCCGCCTCATCGGCGTCAGCCTGATTATAGTAGCACCTTGAATTCCTCTTGTCAAGAACTTTTTTCGTTTTTCCCAAAACTTTTTTGTTCTCGGTTTGGAACTCGGTGCCTCTCTCACAGGCGCTCGGCTAATATAGCACCGAAACCGGGATTTGTCAACACCTTTTTTCACAAATTTTGAAAAAGATTTCCAGATCCTGTCTGCCGCCGCATAGGCTCCCTTTTCCCGGGGATCCTATGGAGTATGAACGAAACAAAGTCTGCTTTGCCCACGGCGGAGGCCCTGCGCGCTCTGTTTGCCGGCTGCGCCGATTATACGGAGCGGCTCATCCGCTGCGGTCCGGAGGGGAAGCTGCGGCTCCCTGTTTGCTGGCTGGACGGGGTGGTCGCCGGCAGCGCCCTTGGTCTGGAGATCCTGCGCCCGCTGACGGAGCTGCTCCGCACCGGCCGCCTCCGCAGTCAGGAGGAGGCCCTGGAGCGCTGTCTTGCCGGGCTCATCTACCGCTGCTCCGCGGAGCGCATCCCGGATCTGGACGCCGCCGCCGAGGCCCTTTGCCGGGGCTGCTGCCTGGTGCTCTTTGAGGAGCTTGGCTGCGCCCTCAGCTTTGAGACCCGCAGCGCCCAGCGCCGGGCCGTGGGGGAGCCCAGCCTGGAAAAGTCCCTGAAGGGCGGCAAGGACTCCTTCACCGAGACCCTGCGGGTGAACACCGCTCTGGTGCGGCAGCGGCTGAACACCCCCGCCCTGAAGCTCACCGAGAGCTGCCTGGGCCGCCGCAGCCGCACAGGCGTGGCCCTGCTCTATATGGAGGGGCTTGCCCGGGAGGACACGGTGCGGGAGCTGGCCCGGCGGCTGGACCGGATCCATGTGGACGCGCTGCTCTCCCTGGGTCCCCTGGAGAGCGGCCTGGCCGACTGCCCCGGCTCCCCCTTTCCCCAGCTGCTGCACACCGAGCGGCCGGACCGCTTTGCCATGCACCTGGATCAGGGCCGGGTGGGTATTCTGGTGGACGGGCTGCCGGTAGGTCTGCTGCTGCCCGCCTCCCTTCCGGCCTTCCTGGAGGTGACGGGGGACGGCAGCATGCACCCGCTGGTCTCCGCCGCCCTCGCGGCCCTGCGCTGGCTTGCCCTGGGCATCGGG
The DNA here is from genome assembly GCA_017447685.1 of Oscillospiraceae bacterium. Taxonomy (GTDB): domain Bacteria; phylum Bacillota; class Clostridia; order Oscillospirales; family Oscillospiraceae; genus Limivicinus. Next base: position 62,587 of record JAFSMZ010000031.1, on the reverse strand, counting down.
CTGCTGCTGCCGGGCTTTTACACGGCGGTGGCCCTCTACCATCCCGAGATGATCCCCACCCGGCTGCTGCTGAGCATCATCCGGGCGGAGCAGGACCTGCCCTTTTCCACGGCCCTGGAGGTGCTGGGGATGCTGGCCGCCTTCAGTCTGCTGCAGGAGGCGGGCCTGCGCATGCCGAACCCCATCGGGGACACGGTCTCCATCATCGGGGCGCTGATCGTGGGCCAGGCGGCGGTGGAGGCCAAGCTGGTCTCGCCCATCGCCATCATCGTGGTGGCGGTGTCCGGCATCGCCTGCTACACCCTGCCCAGCCAGGATCTGGGCTTTGCCCTGCGGCTGGGCCGCCTGGCGCTGCTGCTGGGGGCCATCCTTGCCGGGCTCTACGGTCTGGGCCTCGCGGGCTGCCTGCTGCTGCTGCACCTTTCCGAGCTGGAGAGCTTCGGCACGCCCTATCTCTCGCCCTCTCCCTCCGCCAGGCCTCCCCTGCTCCCACAGCTTCGGGCCCTGCTGCAAAGGGGGAAAGCGCCATGAAAAAGGTTTTGCTTCTCCTGCTGCTTCTCTGCCTGCTGCCGGGGATCGCCGGCTGCGGCGGCCTCTACGCTCAGCGCCGGGAGCTGGAGCAGCTGCGCCTGATGGAGAGCATGGGCCTGGACGCCGCCCCCGGCGGCCTGATCCTGAGTCTCAGCTCCGCCCCCTCGGAGGAGGAAGCGTCCCTCTGCTTCAGCGGCAGCGGCAGCTCCCTGAGCCAGGCCATGGAGCAGCTGCAGAACCGGGCGGGGGAGGAGCTCTTCTGCGGCCATCTGCAAAACATCCTGCTGGGGGAGCGCTATGCCCGGCAGGGCGTGGAAGATCTGCTCTCCGCGGTGTGCCGTTCCTCGGACCTGCGGCTGGATCAGCCGGTGTTTCTGCTGCTGGAGGGCTCGTCCCGGGAGGCGCTGGAGAGCGGCGCCGCTTCCAGCCTCCGCCGCCTTGCCCCCGACCGGGAGCAGGCGGGCAGCCTCTCCACCGCGGGGGGCATCCTGCGGGATCTGGACCGGCAGGGCAGCAGCCTGATCCGCGCCCTGCGCCTGCAGCCCTCCGCCGGGGCGGAGGAAGGCCCCGCCCTTGTCCCTGCGGGCTACGGCGTCCTGGGGGAGGCGGGCCTGCTGGCGGAGTTGTCCCCGGAGGAGGCCATGGCGGCGGAGCTGCTCACGGGCAGCCTCTCTCCCTGCCCGCTGCTGCTGCGGGACGGGCAGGGCCGGGCTGTGACCCTGGAGCTGCAGGGGGGCGACTGTGAAGTCCGGCCTCTCTTTGACCGCTCCGGCGCCCTCACGGGCCTTGCCGTCACAGGCAGGGTCCGGGCCACGGTGCTGGAGATCGATGGCTTCCCCAGCGTCGCCCGGGAGGATTACCGGGAGGAACTCACAGCGCTTTTGGAAAAGGAGCTTGTCCACCGCCTGCAGCGGCTTTTGCAGCGCTCTCGGGAGCTGGAGGCGGACTTCCTCGGCCTGGGAAGACGGCTGGAGCTGGCGGCGCCTCTGCGCTGCCGGGGGCTGGGGGAGTGCCTGGGGGAAAGCTTGCCGGGCCTCTCCCTGCGCCTCCTGGTCCGGGTGGAGCTGCTGCACAGCAACGATATCAGCTGAGGAGGACGGGATCATGAAGAGATGCGAAGGGAAGCTGGACCTCCTCATGGGCACGGCCCTGCTCTCGCCGGCGCTGCGGCTGATCCCGGGCTCCGCCGCCGCCCTGGGCGGCAGCTCCGCCTGGCTGGGCCCGCTGGCGGCCCTGCCCCTGGGGCTGCTCTATGCCGTCCTGCTGCACCGTCTCCGCGGGACGCTCCGGCAGGGGGAGTGTTTCCCGGAGCTGGTGCGGCGCGCCCTGGGGCGCCGCCTGGGAGGGTCTTTGCTGCTGCTTTTCGCCGGCTGGCTATTGGTCTATACGGGTTTTCTGCTTCGCGCCGGGGCGGACCGGCTGCAGATCACGGCCTATCCCCACAGCGGCCCGGGCTTTTTTGTGCTCAGCATGGGGCTTCTGGTGCTGTTCGCCGCCCTGGGGCCCTTTCGCAGTCTGACACGGTTGGCCCGGGCGGTGGGACCGGTCCTGTTTCTGGTGCTGGTGCTGATCCTGCTGAAGGCCGCCCGGTCCGTAGATCTCAGCGAGCTGCTGCCGCTCCGGGGAGAGGCGCTGCTCTGCAGTGCCTTTCCCTCTCTGAACCTGCTGGCCTTTGCCCTGGCGGCCCGCTTCTTCTTTTTGCCGGGGACGGAGCAGGAAGGGGAGGGCTTCCTCCCCTGCGCGGCGCGGCTGGGTCTCTTTGCCCTGCTGCTCTGCGCCGTGAGTGCCGCGGTCCAGGGCCGTTTCGGCCCCTCCCTCTGCGCCCGGCTCTCCGCCCCCTTTTTCGCCCTGGTGCGGAACCTGGTGTTTTTCCGCAGTCTGGAGCGGATGGAGGCTCTGGTGGTGGGGCTTTGGATCCTGCCGGACTTTCTGCTGGGCGGGCTCTGTCTCCATGGCGCCCAGCGCTGCCTGCGCCTTGCCCTGGGATACCGGCCGGCCCGGGGGGAGTCCCGCCTGGATTTTTCCGGAGGCCGGGTCCTGATCTGGCTCTGCGGCGGCGTATCCGTCGCCCTGGGTCTTTCTCTCGGCCGGGACCCGGCCAGTCTGCAGCATTGGAGCCGGACGGTGATCCCGCTGACAAATCTGTTCATCACCCTCCTGCTGCTCCCCGTTACGCTGCTTCTGTGCGGAAGGAGAGTGAAAAGTGAAGAGTGAAAAGTGAAGAGATATGGTGTCCGCTCCGCGGACGATCAAAAAAGAAGGAGCAGCCTCATCGCTGCTCCTTCTCCTAAAAACTAGAAACTAGAAACTTTTACTCCGTATACACGGGTTTGGTGTAGTAGTCCAGGATCTTGGGGGCCTGGAAGCCGGGGGCATATTCCACCACCTGCTGATCCATCCGATCCTGCAGCATCCGGTCCATCCGCTCGCTCACCATCGTCTCCCGGGCGCTTTGGGTGCCGCTGGCGCTCATGACCGTGTCATCGGCCTTCAGGGGGCGACGCAGGATGATGTGGTAGCCATAGGTGCTCTGGACGGGCTCGGAGACCTCACCCTCTGCCAGGGCCTGGGTGCCGTTGTAGAACTCCTCCACCATGACGCCGGGGCCAAAGACATAGTCCCCGCCGTCCTCGCAGTACTGCTCCTTCAGCTCCAGGAAGCGCTTTTCCCGCTCCGCCGGATCCTCGATGGCCCGCAGCTCCTGGGCGATCTGTTGGGCCAGGGCGGTCTTTTCCTTCACCTGCGCCTCGTCCAGGGCCTCGCCGGTGCTCAGGTTCATGGTGCCGATGAGGATGTGGTTGGCGGAGAGGATGCCGTTTTCCTCCATCCAGGAGAGCACTTCCTCGTCGGAGAGCTGCTCGCCCTCGGTGCGGAGGATGGCCTGGGTGAGATAGCTGTGGCGGATCAGGCGGGAATAGAAGCCCTTGCTCAGATACATGGTCTCAAGCTTGGCATAGAGATCCTCTTCCGTGCCGTTCTCGCCGCAGAAATAGCTGATGTTGTCCTTGTGCTCGGCCTCCAGCTGGGCCTCTTCCTCTTCATTCAGGGTGACGCCCTTTTCCTCTGCCAGGCTCTCCACCGTGATGAGGGAGCGCATGGTCTTCTCGGCGCTCTCGTCCACCAGCTCCGCAAAGGTCTGGCCCGCCTCGTTGGCCTGGCTGTCCCAGCCCATGGCCATGCCGTAGCTCTGGTACATCTGGAAGGTCTGCTCCATGCCCTGGGCCTGGTTGTAGAAGGCGTAGAAGTAATCCTGCCAGGTCACGTCCTTTCCGTCCACGGTCAGGACGACCTCCTCCGGCGCATGGAGGGCATAGATGGCGTCATAATCCACACCGCCGGCCTGGGCCTGGGCTTCTTCGGCAGCGGCTTCCGCCTGGTCGGCGGGCTCCGCGGCGGTCTCGCCGGTCTCCGCCGGGGCGGCGGTCTTGTCGGTCTTTGCCAGCAGGTCGCTGTTGGTGAAGCCCAGCACCCCGATCACGAGAATGCCCAGCACCAGCAGCCCGATAAACAGCTTTTTCATCTTGTTTTTCCTCTTTTCGCTTGGAATGTTCGTATGATACCACCGGGAATCCCGGCATACAAGGGCAAATTGTGAATTTTACGCTTTGGGTCCGCTCCAGTCGGCCACAAAGCGCCGGGCCTCGTCCACCACGTGGTTTTTGGCCTTGATGCGCAGGCTGAGACAGGGCCTGGAGCCCGCCTCCACCCGGAGTCGTCCCTTGTACTCAGGCCGGGCGTAGAGGGCGGAGACCCGCTCCATGTCGAAGTCCTGCACCGTGAAGCGCAGATAGCCCTGCTTCTGGGCAATGTCGGTGACCCCGGCCTTGCCCGCCTCGCCCCGCAGCAGCGCCACCTGGATCAGGGCGCTGACCCCGGGAGGGGGATCGCCGTAGCGGTCGATGAGCTCGTCCAGCAGGTCGTCCGCCTCCTCCTCGCTGCGGATGGCGGCGATGCGGCGGTACAGGTCCATGCGCTGCTCCGAGGAGGGGACATATCGCTCCGGGATGTTGGCGGCCACCGCCAGATCCGCCGAGCACTCCGCCCGCTGGGGCACCGGCACGCCCCGGGCCTCCAGCACCGCCTCACTGAGCAGCTTCATATACATATCATAGCCCACGTCCACCATGTGGCCGGACTGCTCCGCCCCCAGGAGATTGCCCGCGCCCCGGATCTCCAGGTCCCGCATGGCGATCTTGAAGCCGGAGCCGAAGGCCGCAAAGTCCCGGATGGCGGAGAGGCGTTTCTCCGCGATCTCGGTGAGGACCTTGTCCCGCCGGAAGGTGAGGTAGGCCGAGGCTCTGCGGGTGGAGCGGCCCACCCGGCCCCGGATCTGGTGCAGCTGGGCCAGACCCAGCTTGTCCGCGTCCTCAATGATGAGGGTGTTCACATTGGGGATATCGATGCCGGTCTCGATGATGGTGGTGCAGACCAGCACCTGGACCTGGCCGTTGGCCACGTTCTCCATCACGTTTGCCAGCATGGTCTTGTCCATCTGGCCGTGGGCCACCGCCACGCTCACGTCCTCCAGCATCTCCCGCAGGCGCACCGCCGTGCGGTCAATGTCGTCGATGCGGTTGTGCAGGTAATAGACCTGGCCGCCCCGCTGCAGCTCCCGGCGGATGGCGTCGGCGATCACGTTCCAGTCGTGCTCCATCACGAAGGTCTGCACCGGCAGCCGGTCCTCCGGCGGCTCCTCGATGGTGGACATGTCCCGGATGCCGGACATGGCCATGTTCAGGGTCCGGGGGATGGGGGTGGCCGACAGGGTCAGCACGTCCACGCCTCTTGACAGCTCCTTGATATGCTCCTTGTGCGTCACGCCGAAGCGCTGCTCCTCGTCCACTACCAAGAGCCCCAGGTCCTTGAACTTCACGTCCTTGCTCAGGAGCCTGTGGGTGCCGATGACCAGGTCGCACTTGCCGTTGGCCAGCTCCGACAGCAGCCGCTGGGACTGGCCCCCGGTCTTGAAGCGGCTCAGCACCCCGATGTTCACCGGGAAGCCGAAAAAGCGCTGCAGGGCCGTCTGGTAATGCTGCTGGGCCAGCACGGTGGTGGGTACCAGGATGGCGGCCTGCTTGCCGTCCAGCACGCACTTCATCACCGCCCGGAGGGCCACCTCCGTCTTGCCGAAGCCCACGTCTCCGCAGAGGAGCCGGTCCATGGGCACGGAGGACTCCATATCCGCCTTGATCTCCGCCACGCAGCGGAGCTGATCGTCGGTCTCGGTGTAGCCGAAGTTTTCCTCAAACTCCGTCTGCCACTCGCTGTCCGGGGAGAAGGCGTAGCCCGGCAGGCGCTGCCGCTCGGCATAGAGGGCGATGAGCTTTTTCGCCATGTCCTTGGCGGCGCTTTTGGCCCGCTGCCGGGTCTTGGTCCACTCCGCGCCTCCCATCTTGGAGAGCTTCACGGCCCTGTCTTCCCCGGCGCCGGTGTATTTGGTCACCAGATCCAGCTGGGTGGCGGGCACATACAGGCTGTCCGTCCCGGCGTACTGGATCTTCACATAGTCCTTTTCAAAGCCGTCCACCTGCATCTTCACGATGCCGGCGAAGCGGCCGATGCCGTGGTTTTCGTGGACCACATAGTCCCCCACGGAGAGGTCCGCGTAGCTCTCGATGCGCTGGCGGTTGGAGGGCAGCTTTTTCCTGGCCGCCTGTTTTTTGTTCCGGGCGCGGAGCAGCTGGGCGTCGGTGAGGACGGCCAGCTTGATCCCCGGGTATTCCAGGCCCGCGGAGAGGGCGCCCACGCCGATGCGGCATTCCCCGAAGTCCGGCAGCTTTCTCAGCTCCGGGTCCAGGATGGCCGGGATCTCGTGTTCCCTGAAGAAGTCCTGCAGCACCTTGCCCCGGCGCTCGTCCCCCGCCAGCACCACCACCCGGTGGCCCTGCTTGAGGTAGATCTTCACGTCCTCGGCGGCGGCCTGGGCGCTGCCGGCGTAGGAGGGCAGCTGCTTTGCCGGGATGCTGGTGAGGGTCCTGGGCGGGAGCGGAGTCCGGCCCACGGTGAAGGCGTCGGTCATGTAGAGAGGGAAATCCGCGAGACGCCGCACCACGTTGTCCCAGCTGAGATAGAAATTCTCCGCGTTCAGGGCCACCTGGCCCCGCTTCTGCAGCTCCCGCAGGTCCTCCTGCAGCTGCTTCTGGAAATCCCGGGCCCGCTCGGCGCAGCGGGCGGGCTGCTCCAGCACCAGCAGGGCGTTCTCCGGCAGATAGTCCAGGGCCGAGGCCATGGGATAGATGAGGGGGAGGTAGCGGTCCGCGTCGGACATCAGCACCCCGCCCCGCAGCCGGTCCGCGTCGGCGCGGAGGGTGGCGGCCAGAGAGGCCGCGTTTTCGCTGCCGCGCTTTTTGGCAAAGCGCTCCGCGGCGTTTTCGATTTCCCTGGCCAGGGTCTCCACGCCCCCCAGGGTCAGGCTGGGCAAGGTCTCCGCCGCGGGCAGGATGGTGCAGCGCTCCACGCTCTCCGAGCGGCGCTGGGAGCTCACGTCGAAGCGGCCCATGGAGTCGATGTCGTCCCCCCAGAACTCCACGCGCACCGGCTCGGGATCCGCGGGGGAGAAAAAGTCCAGGATACCGCCACGGCGGGCGAACTGTCCCGGGCCCTCCACCTGCTCGCAACGGGCATAGCCGCAGCGCAGCAGGGCGTCCTCCACGTCCTCGATGGCATAACTGCCCCCGGCCTCCAGGGTGAAGGCGGCCTGCTCCAGGGTCTGGGGCGGGATGGTCCGCTGCATGAGGCCGGAGACGGAGGCGGTGAAGACCTCCACCTCCCCCTTTTGCAGGGCGTAGAGGGCGGCAAGGCGCTTCTGCTCCGCCTGGCGGGAGGCGGCCTCCGCGGGATAGAAGGTAAAGTCCCGCATGCCCAGGCTGGCCACAGGGAGCCCCAGCATGGCCGAAAGGTCCCGGGCCATGTTCTCCGCCGCGGTGTCGTCCGGGCAGAGGACCGCCAGGGGCAGCTCCGTCTCCAGGCGCAGGGCCGCGGCGAGATTGGCCCGGTGCACTGCGGAAAGACCGGAAACGAGCGCAGGAAGCCCTCCGCTCTCCAGCAAAGAGGGGAGGGCGGCTGCTTCCTTGTTTTCCAGTATTTGTTTGATGAGAAGTTCCATAACGCGGGTATTATATCAGATTCTTCCCGCAAGGGCAACAGAATTTCAGGGGAAAGGCGGAGACTGAGGGGATCGTCCCGTTGCCCATTCCTTGTAAGCTCCCCTGCGCAAGGGGAGCTGTCCCAGTGCGCACACTGGGACTGAGGGGTCGTTCCCTTGTCTCAGATCGCTCTATCAGGACCGATTATACAACCCCTCCGTCACGGCGCTTGCGGGGGTCGCGCCGTGCCACCTCCCCTTGCTCAGGGGAGGTTTTTCTCGTTTCCCACAATTCCGAATTTCCCCGTTGCGTCGCTGGAAGCGACAGGGGATGCCTACGCATCCCCTGTCACTCTTCCTATTATATATTCTTCCGCCGCGGCGAGATCCGGCAGGATCACTTCCGCGAGCTGCTCCATTTCCCCGTCCGGGGGGAGCAGGTCCGGCACCATGACGCCGTGCATGCCCGCGGCCCGGGCCGCCCGGATGCCGTTGAAGCTGTCCTCGATGACAAAGCAGTCCTCGGGCGCGGCGTCCAGGGCCTTGGCCGCCAGGAGAAAGATCTCCGGGTTGGGCTTGGAGACATGCACCTGGTCCCCGCCGATCACCGCGTCGAAATAGCCCAGCAGCCCCGCCTCCTCCAGCTCCCGGCGGACCACGCCGCTCTCCGTGGAGGAGGCCAGGGCCAGGGGAAGCTTTCTCTCCCGCAGGGCGCGGAGGATCTGCTCCGTCCCGGGCTTCACCGGGAGCCTTCCCCCGTCGTATCTGGCCCGGAAGCGGCGGCGCACCTCCCCGTCGAAGGCCGGGAAGTCCAGGCCGGGGTAGGCCGCCAGGAGGATCTCCTCCGTGCGGCGTTTGTTGGTGCCCACACATCGGAGAAAGACCTCCCCGATCCCGGGAAGGTCCAGCTCCGCGGCCAGCTCCCGCCACACCGCCAGCACTGCCCGCTCGGAATCGAAGATCACGCCGTCCATATCGAACAGCACAGCCTTGTTCCCGCTCATTTGACCCGGATCTCCACCATTCTGGCAAACTTCGTGGGGCCGATCACCCGGGAGTAGAAGTCCCGGATCACCCGGTCCGCCACCGGGGCGATCTCCGCCGCGCCCTTGATGGGCTTGATCAGCAGGTCCGCCTCCGCCCCGCCCAGGCGATAGCCGCAGTTCAGGGGCTCATAGCCGAAGCGGGAGAAGTATTTGTTGAGCTTGCGCCGGGTCTCGGTGTCCTCGGGGTCGAAGACCGAGATCTCCGCCAGGATCCCCTGGGTCTCGGCATAGCGCTTATTCAGCATGCGCATGGCCTGCAGACCGACGCCCTTGCCCCGGTACCAGGGCAGCACGCCGAAGTATTTGAGCAGCACATAGCCGTAGACATTGCGGCAGAGGACCAGGGCGTAGGCCAGCTCCAGCTTGCTGTCCTCATCGTAGATGATGAGCAGCTCCGCATCTCCCCTGGAGATGGCGGTGTGGAGCCCAAGCTTTGGCAGCAGCTCCCTCTCGTCAAAATCCACTTCGAACATGTTGTACCAGCGTTCCAGGTCCCGGTGCCCGCCTTTTCGGATGTTCAGCATGCTTATCCCTCCAGGTTCATGGTAATCGATGATCCATTCGCCATCGGCGCCTCCCGGAGAATCTGCGCTCTGATCTCGTCACTTTTTCTTGCAATACACAAAGTATTCCCGCAAAAAAGTGCCTTCATCAGAACACAGATTCTCTCAGGATTCGCTCTTGCCGAATGAATCACCGATTTCCTGGGCTCTGCACAGCGCGGCGTAGGCGCCGTTTTTGGCCATCAGTTCCTGATGGCTGCCCAGCTCGATGATATGTTCTCCCTCCACCACGGCGATACAGTCGGCATGCCGCACGGTGGAGAGCCGGTGCGCGATGATGATGGTGGTGCGCCCCACGCTCAGCTCGTCCAGGGACTTCTGGATCCGCTGCTCGGTGACGGTGTCCAGCGCGGAGGTGGCCTCGTCCAGGATCAGAACCTTGGGATTCTTGAGAAAGACCCGGGCGATGGAGAGGCGCTGCTTCTGCCCGCCGGAGAGCATCACGCCCCGCTCGCCGATATAGCTGTCGTAGCCCTCCGGCATGGCCAGGATCTCGTCATGGATCTCCGCCCGGCGCGCGGCCTCCACGATTTCCTCGTCCGTGGCGTCGGGCCGGCCGTAGCGGATGTTCTCCCGGACGGTGCCGGCGAACATGAACACGTCCTGCTGCAGGATGCCGATGTTCCGGCGCAGGGAGCGCTGGGTGACCGAACGCACGTCCCTGCCGTCCACGGTGATGCTGCCCTCGCACACATCATAAAAGCGGGGGATCAGCTGGCAGAGGGTGGTCTTGCCGCCGCCGGAGGGGCCCACCACGGCAAAGCACCGGCCCGGGGCGATGTGCAGGTCCACGTGGCTCAGCACCGGCACCCCGTTGTCGTAGTGGAAGCTCACATCGTTCACGTCGATCTGTCCCCGGATGGGGCCCAGCTCCTCCGCGTCGGGAGCGTCCTGAATATCAGGTTCGGTGCGCATGATCTCCAGGAAGCGGGAGAAGCCCGCCGCGCCCTGCATGTACTGCTCCGCGAACATTACCAGCTTCCGCAGCGGGGAGACGAAGGTGGAGACATAGAGGGTGAAGGTCACCAGATCCACATAGTCCATCCGCCCTGCCATGATGAGCAGACCGCCCACGGTGATCACCAGCACCTGCAGCACCCCGGTGGTGAACTCCATTCCGCTCATGTACAGGCCCATGGAGCGGTAGTATTCCACCTTGGCGCCCTTGAAGACGGCGTTGGCGGAGTCGAACTTCTCCACCTCCATGTCCTCGTTGGCGAAGGCCTTGGCGGTGCGCACGCCGGAGATGCTGCTCTCGATGGCGGCGGTGATCTCGGCGGTCTTGCGCTTGACCTCCACGTTGGCGCTGCGCATGCGGAAGCGCTGGCTCAGGGTGAACCAGAGGGTGAGGGGCAGCACGATGGCCAGCACCAGGGCCAGCTGCCACTGAAGGGTGAACATGATGATGAGGGAGCCCAGGATGGTCAGGGAGCAGATGATCACGTTCTCCGGCCCGTGGTGGGCCAGCTCCGTCACCTCGAACAGGTCGCTCACCACCCGGCTCAGCAGCACGCCGGTGCGGTTCTTGTCAAAGAAGGAGCAGGAGAGATCCTGCATGTGGGTGAAGAGGTCCCGGCGCATGTCCGCCTCGGTGAGCACGCCCATCTTGTGGCCCAGCACCGTGATGATGTAGTAGAGCAGCGCCTTCAGAAAATAGGCCGCGATCATGACGCCCATCACCACAAAGAAGGTGGTGAAGAGCTTGTCCGGCAGGAAGCGGTACATGGACTGGCGGGACACGTAGGGGAACACCAGGTCGATGACCGCCACCGCCAGGGCGCAGACCATGTCGATGGCAAAGAGCTTTTTGTGGTGCCCGATATATTGGATAAAGAGCTTGATGGGCCTGTCGTGATAGTTCATGCAAATTTCTCCCGTTCCGCCACGGCGAGGGCGTCGCAGCGGTTGTTGAATGCGTTGTCGGCGTGGCCCTTGACCCAGTGATAGCGCATTTCATGCTGGCTGCAGAGGTCCAGCAGCATGGTCCAGAGGTCCGGGTTCAGCGCGGGCTTTTTGTCGCTCTTGATCCAGCCCTTTTTCCGCCAGCCCCAGGCCCAGCCCTTTTCCAGGGCGTCGATCACATATTTGGAGTCCGACCAGAGCTCCACCACGCAGCTCTCCCGGAGGGCCAGCAGGCCCTGGATCACGGCGGTGAGCTCCATGCGGTTGTTGGTGGTCATGGCCTCCCCGCCGGAGAGCTCCTTTTCCACCCCGTTATAGCGCAGGATCGCGCCCCAGCCGCCGGGCCCGGGATTCCCACTGCAGGCCCCGTCGGTGTACAGTTCGACTGTTTTCATAATCATTTCCTCTTTGGCCCCCTTGTCTAAAGGGGGCTCCCGCGAAGCGGGTGGGGGATCTGCCTCTTTGGCCCCCTTGTCTGACAGGCAGCCCTGTTGTCTCAAGCTATCGTCCTCTATGGAATGGCCCCCTTGCCTAAAGGGGGCTGTCTCCCGAGCAACGCGAGGGTGACTGGGGGATACGCACTCTCTTTTTAAGGCATCCTTTACTTCATGATCCAGATATTCACAGACACCCGAAAAGTTTTGATTCACCGCGTTATTGGGAATCCTCAAAACAGTAAGTCCACGCTTTTCGATTTTATCCGTGCGGATTTGATCCGACAAAAGGCCCTTTTCTTCATAGTGCTGGGATCCGTCCAATTCGACCACCAGCCTGGCTTCATGACAATAGAAGTCAACGATATATCCGTCGATCACCTTCTGGCGCAGAAAGCGGGGCAAATACCCACGCAAAAAGTTATACCAGAGATGTCTTTCTTCTTTCGTCATGTTCTTTCGGAGGGTCTTTGCACGCTCAGTCAAGGCAGGATTGTGCTTTGGTTCGAGATATTTTGACATGACGTATCCCCCCGCCCCAGTGTGCGCACTGGGGCACCCCCCTTTAGGCAAGGGGGGCATATTTGTTGCCAACCCTTCCTGGTTTTCTTCTTTGGATCCGCCCCAGTGTGCCGCTTGCAATGCTCAGCGCTACAGGGCACCCCCTTTAGGTAAGGGGGCATATTTGTTGCCGTTGTGTACAGCTTCGCTGCAAAGAATGAATTGAAATCATCCCCGCAGGGGATACCTCAACTCTTCACTCTTCACTTTTCACTTTCCTCAGATCCCCCGCTCGTAGCGGTCCTTCAGCACCCGGTATTCGGCCCGGTCGATGAGGCCGATCTTCAGCCAGTCCTCCAGCTGGGCCAGGCGCCGGACCTTGTCCCGCTGGAAATGGTCCTCCCCCGTCTGCTCGCAGACGATGCAGGCCGCCTCCGGGGCGGAGAAGTCCCGGCCGGCCGAGCGGGTGACGCTGGACGCGGGCCGCTTCATGGAGGGAGCGGGACGGTGCAGCTCCACCGTGGGGGTCCGCCGGGGCGCCGTAGTGGGTCTGGCAGCAGGGCTGCTCTTTTTCTGCGTGCTTTCACCCTTGCTCTTCAGCTTTTTGATCACAGCGGGCAGGACCCAAAACAGCAAAATCAATACGATAAGGCCTTCCATATGTTCTCCTTTCCGGCTCCCAGAAGCCTTTCCGCTCAGCTTTTTTTCAGGCTGCAAAAAAGGGGAGACCGCGTTTCCCGTTTCCGTTTTTCACGCCGTTCTCCCCCTTTCCGATTTTCTTATTCTTCGCCGCCGGGCTCGGTCTCGCTTTCGCCCTCGACGCTTTCCTCGGTCTCCCGCTCGGTCTTCTCGATGGAGATGACCCGGCTGCCCTCCATCAGGCGCATGACCCGCACACCCTGGGTGGAGCGGCCCAGCAGGGAGATGTTGTCCACCGCCATGCGGATGATGGTGCCGTCGTCGGAGATGACCAGCAGGTCCTCCCCGGGATTCACCATCTTCACATCGGCAACGGCGCCGGTCTTTTCGGTGACGTTGTAGTTGCGGATGCCCAGACCGCCGCGACCGTGGACGCTGTATTCCTCCACCGCGGTGCGCTTGCCGTAGCCCTTCTCCGTGATGGAGAGCAGGGCCTCGCCGCCGTAGGTGCTGCCGGCGCCCACCACAAAGTCGCCCTGGCGCAGGCGGATGCCCCGGACGCCCACGGCGGTGCGGCCCATGGGACGCACGTCGTTTTCGTCGAAGCACACGGCCATGCCGTCGTGGGTGGCGATGAGGATGTTTTCATCCCCCATGGTCTGCAGAACGGTGATGAGTTCGTCCCCCTCGTCCAGGTTCAGGGCCCGGATGCCGTTTGCCCGGATGTTGCGCAGGGCGGCCTGGCTCATGCGCTTCACGGTTCCCTTCCGCGTCACGAAGAAGAGATAATTGTCCTCGGTGAAGCCCCGGCCCCGGATCATGGCGCTGACCTTTTCGCCCGGGTCGATCTGGATGATATTGACGATGTTGCTGCCCCGGGCGTTTCGTCCCGCCTCGGGGATGTTGTAGCCCTTCTTCACAAAGACCTTGCCGGAGGAGGTGAAGAAGAGGATGTTGTCGTGGGTGGAGGCGGTGAACACCGTGTCCACATAGTCCTCCTCCTTGGTGGCCATGGCCCGGATGCCCTTGCCGCCGCGGCCCTGGGCCCGGTACTCGCTGACGGGCAGGCGCTTGATATAGCCGCCGTGGGTCAGGGTGAAGACACACTGCTCCTCCTCGATGAGATCTTCCATATCGATCTCATCCTCCACGTCCTGGATCTCGGTCCTCCGCTCGTCGCCGTACTTGTCCCGCAGCTGGATCAGCTCGTCCTTCAGCACGCCCTTGATCTTCTCGGGATCGGCCAGCAGCTCCTGATAATAGGCGATCTTGACCTCCAGGTCCTTGTACTCCTGCTCCAGCTTCTCCCGGTTCAGACCCTGCAGGGCGATGAGGCGCATGTCGCAGATGGCCTGGGCCTGCACGTCGGAGAGATGGAAGCGCTCCATCAGGTTCTGCTTGGCGTTGTCGTAGCTGGAGCGGATGATGCGGATGACCTCGTCGATGTTGTCCTGGGCGATGAGCAGGCCTTCCAGCAGGTGGGCTCGCTCCTGGGCCTTGCGCAGGTCAAAGCGGGTACGCCGGACAATGACCTCCTCCTGGAACGTGAGATACTCGTCCAGGATGTGCCGCAGGGACAGGATCTTGGGCTGGGTCTGGTTGTTCACCAGGGCCAGCATATTGATGGAGAAGCTGGACTGCAGGGCGGTCTGGGCAAAAAGCCGGTTCAGTACCACCTGGGGGTTGGCGTCCCGCTTCAGCTCTATGACCATGCGCATGCCGTTGCGGTCGGTCTCGTCCCGCAGATCGGAGATGCCTTCCAGCCGCTTTTCCCGGACCTGGTCGGCGATGTTCTTGATAAGCTGGCGCTTGTTCACCTGGTAGGGCAGTTCCGTCACGATGATGCGGGTGCGGCCCTGGCCGTGCTCCTCAAACTCCGTCCGTGCCCGGACCACCACCTTGCCCCGCCCGGTGGCATAGGCCTGGCGGATGCCGCTGCGGCCCATGATGATGCCTCGGGTGGGGAAGTCCGGCCCGGTGATGTGCTGCATCAGGTCGGAGAGGGTAGCCTCGGGATTCTCCAGCACGCAGACGCAGGCGTTGATGACCTCGGTGAGGTTGTGGGGCGGGATATTGGTGGCCATGCCCACGGCGATGCCGCTGGAGCCGTTCACCAGCAGGTTCGGGAAGCGGGAGGGGAGCACCCGGGGCTCCTTCCGGCTCTCGTCAAAGTTGGGGTCCCAGTCCACGGTCTCCTTGTCGATATCCCGCAGCATCTCGTTGGAAATCTTGGAGAGTCTGGCCTCGGTGTAACGGTAGGCGGCAGGGGGGTCACCGTCCACAGAGCCGAAGTTGCCGTGGCCGTCCACCAGCATGTAGCGCATGGAGAAGTCCTGGGCCAGACGCACCATGGCGTCATAGACCGAGGCGTCGCCGTGGGGGTGATAGTGACCCAGCACGTCGCCCACGCAGGTGGCGGACTTTTTAAAGGGCTTGTCCGAGGTCAGGTTGCCCTCGTACATGGTATAGAGAATGCGGCGGTGCACCGGCTTGAGACCGTCCCGCACGTCGGGCAGGGCCCGGCCTACGATGACGGACATGGCATAGTCGATGTAGCTGGTCTGCATCTCGCTCACCAGCTCCGACTCGGTGATCACCTGATTGGGAAACGCGATATCTTCGGGTTTGTAGTCTCTTTTGTGTGCCATTTTCCAAATATTCCTTCCTTATAAGCTCCCCTGCGCAAGGGGAGCTGGCGCGCAGCGCCTGAGGGGTCGTACAGTTCGCTCAAATCGCTCTTTCGGGGCTGAATGTACAACCCCTCCGCCATCCGGCTCGCGGGGGATCGCCGGATGCCACCTCCCCTTGCTCAGGGGAGGCAAAGCGGAATCAGATATCCAAATTCACCACATACTTGGCGTTCTGCTCGATCCAGTCCCGGCGGGGCTCCACCTCTTCGCCCATGAGCACGGTGAAGACCTGGTCGGCCATGATGGCGTCGTTCAGGGTGATGCGGCGCAGGGAGCGCTTTTCCGGGTCCATGGTGGTCTCCCACAGCTCGTGGGGGTCCATCTCGCCCAGACCTTTGAAGCGGGAGATGTCGATCTTCACGTTGGGGTTCTCGCCCCGCATCTCCGCGCTGATCTGGTCCCGCTGCTCGTCGGAATAGGCCACCCGCTGGGTCTTTCCCCGCTGCAGCTTGTAGAGGGGCGGCACCGCGGAATAGACGTAGCCGTTTTCGATGAGGGGACGCATGTAGCGGAAGAAGAAGGTGAGCAGCAGGGTGCGGATATGGCTGCCGTCCACATCGGCATCGGCCATGATGATGATTTTGTGGTAGCGGAGCTTATCCATGTTGAACTCGTCCCCGATGCCGGCCCCCAGGGCCACGATCAGGGGATAGAGCTTGTCATTGCCGTAGATCTTGTCCGCCCGGGCCTTCTCCACGTTCAGCATCTTGCCCCACATGGCCAGGATCGCCTGGAAGCGGCTGTCCCGTCCCTGGATGGCGGAGCCGGCGGCGGAGTCGCCCTCCACGATATAGATTTCGCACAGGGAGGGGTCCCGCTCGTTGCAGTCCTGCAGCTTGTCGGGCATCTGCCCGCTTTCCAGCCCGGTCTTTCTCCGGACGGACTCTCTGGCTTTCCGGGCGGCCTCCCGGGCACGGTTTGCCATCATGGCCTTTTCCAGGATGGCCTTGGCCACCTGGGGATGCTCCTCGAAATACACGGAGAGCTGCTCGTTCATGATGCCGTCCACCAGGGTGCGGATATAGGCGTTGCCCAGCTTCTGCTTGGTCTGGCCCTCGAACTGAGCCTCGGGCAGCTTCACGGAGATGACCGCGGAGATGCCTTCCCGCACGTCCTCGCCGGAGACCTTGTCGTCGCCCTTGATGATGTTGTTCTTCTGGCCGTAGGCGTTGATGACACGGGTCAGGGCCGTTTTGAAGCCGGTCTCGTGCATGCCGCCCTCGGGGGTGTGGATGTCGTTGGCAAAGGAGACCAGGGTCTCGTTGTAGCCGTCGTTATACTGCAGGGCGATCTCGGCGATGGCGTCTCCCTTGGCACCGGAGAGGTAGATGACCTCCTCATGGATGGGGTTCTTGTGCTTGTTCAGGTAGCGGACGAACTCCCGGATGCCGCCCTCATAGCACATGGTCTCGCTCTTCTCCTGGCCGGGGCGCCTGTCCTCCAGGGTGATGGTGAGGCCGCCGTTGAGGAAGGCCTGCTCCCGCATGCGGGTGTGCAGGATCTCATAGTCGTAAACCGTGTCGTCGAACATTTCCGGGTCCGGCTTGAAGCGGACCTCGGTGCCGGTGCGCTCCGTCTCGCCCACCACGGTGATGGGCTGGGTGATGTCGCCCCGGGAGAATTTCATCTCATGGATCTTGCCGTCCTTGTGGACCCGGACTTCCAGCCACTCGGACAGGGCGTTGACCACGCTGGCGCCCACGCCGTGGAGGCCGCCGGAGACCTTGTAGCCTCCGCCGCCGAACTTGCCGCCGGCGTGCAGCACGGTGAAGACCACCTCCAGAGCGCTCTTGCCGGTCTGCTCCTGGGTGTCCACGGGGATGCCGCGTCCGTTGTCGCTGACGCGGATGATGTCCCCCTCCTCGATGCTGACCTCGATATGGGTGCAGAAGCCCGCCAGGGCCTCGTCGATGGAGTTGTCCACGATCTCATACACCAGGTGGTGCAGGCCCGAGGAAGAGGTGGAGCCGATGTACATGCCCGGCCGTTTGCGCACCGCTTCCAGTCCCTCCAGCACCTGGATCTGAGAGGCGTCATATTCCTGGGTTACTTTTTCCGTAATGTCTGCCATAGTTCCTCCGAAAAACCGGTTTTTCTCCGGCTTGTAGTATACTTAGTCTGTGACCTGGGTCCGCTCCTCCGCCCGTTTCAGGAGGGTCGCGCTGGCCATCTGGCTCAGATAGACCCGGATCTCGCCCCGCTGCTCGCATAAGACGAAGGATTTGGGCAGATCCTCCGCCGCGTTGATGACCTTCCCGGACTTGTCCGCCAGGGAAAGGAATTTTCGTGTCAGGTGGCTCTGGGAGGTGATGTCCAGGTCAAAAATGCCAAGGATCTCATCGTCCCGCACCAGGGTCCCCTTGCCAAGATGGATGAATTTCACCGGATCTTCCCCTTTTCCACCAGCAGCACCTTGCCGCCGGTGCGTTTGGAGATCTCCGCGTCCTCGCAGCAGGTAATGAGAGTCTGACCCCCGCCGATGCGGTTCAGGACGAACTCCTGCCGCTTCTGGTCCAGCTCCGAGAGCACGTCGTCCAGCAGCAGGATGGGCATGTCCCCGGTTTCCGCCTGCAGGATCTCCCGCTCGGCCAGCTTCATGGAGAGGGCTGCGGTGCGGGTCTGGCCCTGGGAGGCAAAGCTCCGGGCGGAGCGGCCGTTTATTTGAATGTCCAGATCGTCCTTATGGGCGCCGGTGAGACACTGGGCACTGTCCAGCTCCGCCTGGCGGTGCCGCTCCTGGTGATCGCAGATGTCGTAATAGATTTCCCTTGCCGAAGCGAAGGGATCCTTCACGCTGCTCACCGTCTGATAGGCGATGGAGAGCTCCTCCCCCTTGCCGGAAAAGTCCCGGTGGATGGGGGGCGCGGTCTGGTTGAGCCGGGCCGTATAGGCCGCCCGATAGCGGATGAGCTGGGCCGAGGCCCGGGCCATGCCGTCGGAAAACTCATCCAGGGTTTCCAGCAAGCTTGGCTTTTCCCGCCAGTCCTTCAAAATGCGGGTCTTGTGCTCGTAGAGCTTGTTGAACTCCGTCAAAATCTCCGCATAGCGGGGACGGATCTGGGAGATTGCGTTGTCCAGCAGGCGCCGCCGCACTGCCGCCCCCTCCTTGATGAGATTCAGATCGTCCGGGCAGAAGAGCACCACGTTCACCGTGTCCGAAAGCTCGGAGGCGGTCTTTTTCACGCCGTTTACGGTGATGCGTTTGCTCTGCCCTGTCCGCATCCGGATATCCACGGTCTGATCCCGGTCGTGGCTGTATACCTCGCCCAGGATCTGGCCCTCGCTGTAGCCGAAGCCGATGAGCTCCCGGTCAAAGCGGGTGCGGAAGCTCCGTCCGCAGGAGAGCATGTACACCGCTTCCAGCAGATTGGTCTTGCCCTGGGCGTTGGGTCCGCAGATCACGTTGGTGCCGGGGTCAAATTCCGCCGTTTCCCACTCGTAATTGCGAAAGCCGTTCAGGGCGATGCGCTGCACCCTCATTCCGCCGTTACCTGTAGGGAGAAGCGGTCAAATTCCACAGTGTCCCCCGGGCGGATCTTCTTGCCCCGCATGGTGCAGACTTCGCCGTTGACCTTGACCAGGCCCTCTGCGATGGCGATCTTCGCCTCGCCGCCGGTGCCCACCAGCGCTGCATATTTTAATAGCGCGTCAAGTTTAATAAACTCTGTATTGATTGAAATGGTTTCCATAGAAGCAACCTTTCTTAATAAAGTGAATCGAGAATGGTGAAGAGTGAAGAATTATGGTATCACGCCTGCGGCGTGATGAATACGATCTGTCGCGAAGCGACACCTTAACTTTTCACTTTTCTCTCTTCACTTTTCACTATCTTTCAGTCTCCCGCTCTCAGCCGCACCGGCAGGATCATGAAGGTGAACTTGTCGCTGCCGTCGGCGGCGCGGATCACGCAGGGGGAGGAGGAGGTGTTCAGGCAGAGCTGCAGGCTGTCGGTACCGGCGGCCTTCAGCGCATCCATGAGATAACGGTCGTTGAAGCCGATCTCCAGGCCGTTGCCGTTGCCTTCACAGGTGCAGATATCCTCCGCCTTGCCGAAGGGAGTCACACAGTAGCAGTCGATGGTGCCGTCGCCAAAGCCCATGCGCACCGGGCTGCTGTTTTTTTCGCTGATGATGAGGGAAACACGGTCGATGACCTGCATGAGCTCGCTGCGCTCGGCCTGAATCACCGTGCGGAACATCTCGGGGATGGAGCGGCGGTAGTTCAAAAATTCACCTTCCAGCCGGCGGGAGATGATCACCGTGCCTCCGATGAAGAAGGAGATATGCTTGGCGCCGACGGCGATCTGGGCAGGCTCCTCGGTGTCGCCGCAGACCCGCACCACGTCCGTCAAAGTAGAACCGGGCACCACAAAGCTGCAGTTTTCCATTTTGGCGTTTTCCAGCCGCTCACTGCGCTTGGCCAGGCGATAGCCGTCCACGGAGACCAGGGTCAGGATGTCCCCCTCCACCTCAAAGAGGGTTCCGGTATAGATGGGGCGCACGTCGGTATCCGCCACGGCGAAGATGGTCTGATTGATCATGCTGCTCAGAATGTTCTGGGGCAGAGAGATGGTGTTGATGGCGTCCATCACCGGCATCTCCGGGTAATCCTCGGGGCTGATGCCCATGAAGTTGAATTCGGTCTTGCCGCACTTGACCTTCACGCTGTTGTTCCGGTCCACGCTGATGGTCACAAAGCCATCGGGCAGGCGGCGGATCATCTCGCCGAAGAAGCGGGCGCCCACTACAACGGAGCCTCCCTCCGCCACGTCAGCCTGAATATTGGTATAGATGCCCTCCTTCAGGTCATAACCGGTGATCTTCACATCGGCCCTGGCCTCGATCAGCAGACCCTCCAGCGCGGGGATGGGGCTTTTGGACGCGGTCGCCCGGGAGGCAATGGTGCAGGCTGTCTGGAGCAGACCTTTTTCACAGGTGAATTTCATGGATGTTCCTCCTCAAAATCAAAAACTCTCTCAGCTATAGGAGTCTTATATATTTTTTATTTATTGTTATTTAGAATCTGTTTTGTGGAAAACCTCAATTTTTTCAGGCGCCGCAAGGCTTTGTGGCTGTGGAAATCTCTGTGGATTGCTAATTTTGTTTCCACAGCAAAAAGAGACAAAATTCTTTCCACATTCTGTGTTTCCACTTTCCACAGAGTTTTTGTGGAAAACTGTGTGGAACGAAAGAAAACATTAATGTTTGTCCAGACTTCCCCGCGTAGGGCACGATGCCCTCATCGTGCCGGCGCCATCTACAGGAGTGCTGAAGGCTGCATCTCATGCCCTGTCATCCTGAGCAACGCGAAGGATCTCGCCCCCGGCGGAAGGTGCATTTTCTCTCGTGCTTTGTTATGCCCACCTGACGCCGTCGGGATCCTTCGCCTCCTCAGGATGACAGTTACGGGGAGTGCTATATGGACTCAATTCCGAATTTTATCGCTCAAATGCTTCCCGTGTTGGTGGTGATATTGGAGGTGATATCCCGGATCACGCCGGCCATGGCGGGATCGGATTTCAGCAGCTCTTCCACCTTGCGGATGGAGGAGAGCACGGTGGCGTGGTTGCGGCCGCCGTGATGCTCGCCGATGGCGGTAAGGGGCAGGTTCGTCAGGGTGCGCATCAGATGCATGGAGACCTGGCGGGCCATGACGGTGTTCTTGGACCGGCTCTGGCCGGTGAGTTCATCTTCCCGAATGTTGTAGTATTTCGCGGTCTCCCGGATGATTTTTTCGGGCGTCGGCACATAGTCCCCGTCCCGAATCACGTCCTCAATGGCCTTTTTGGCGATCTCCATGGTAGGCGTGTCCCCCAGCAGCTCCATATAGGCGGTGAGGCGCTTGATGACGCCTTCCAGCTGCCGGACGTTGGCGGTGATCTCCTTGGCGATGAAGCCAACCACTTCGTCGGTGAGGATGAGACCCAGCTGAGCCGCCTTGTTGCGGGCGATGGCCATTCTGGTCTCCAGATCGGGGGGCTGGATGTCCGCCATCAGGCCGCCCTCAAAGCGGGTGCGCAGCCGCTCATCCAGCAGGCTCATTTCCAGAGGCGGACGGTCGGAGGTGATGACGATCTGATGGCCGGCCTCATAGATGTTGTTGAAGGTGTGGAAAAACTCATCCTGGGTGGCGCGCTTGCCGGCGATGAACTGGATATCGTCCACCAGCAGCAGATCCACGCCCCTATAACGGGTGTGGAAGTCGTCCACGGTGCCTTCCTTGATGGCCTTCACCATCTGAATGGTGAACTCATCGCCCTTTACATAGGCGATTTTAACCCCCGGCGTTTTGGAGCGGATGTATTGCCCGATGGCCAGCAGCAGGTGGGTCTTGCCCAGGCCGGAGTTGCCGTAGATGAACAGGGGATTGTAGTTTTTCCCGGGCTTTTCCGCCACAGCCAGGGCGGCCGCGTGGGCAAACTCATTGGATTTTCCCACGATGAAGCGGTCAAAGGTGTAGCCCTCCATCTCCGGCAGGTCGTTGTCCGCGCTCTTGGGGGAGACATAGTCCGCCAGTTCCTCATCCGTCAGCACCAGCAGGTCGAACTTGGAGGAAAACAGATCGGAGAGGATTTCCTTTACGATCTCGCTGTAACGGTCCTTGATGATGTCCCGCTTGAAATCGGACTTGGTGCAGATCACCAGGCGGGAGTCTTCGATCTCCACCGGGCGGCAATCGGCAAACCAGGCCTTGATGGTGGTGGGCGTCAGTTTCTGGGACAGCTGCTCCAGCACCACGCTCCAGATATCGTCAAGAGAATTCATGGCGTTCACCTCTTTGCAATGTTGAAAAACGCATACTTACTAACCATATCATTATAGCAGAAAACGCCCCTCAATGCAAGGGGAAAGGAGAAGAACTAAATATAAATAATGTAGGGAGAAGAAAGGCGGAGTTCGGAATGTGGGATGCGGAATTCTCGTCCGCTCTCGGTTCCCCCTCAGAGGGAGCTGTCAGCGAAGCTGACGGAAGGATCTGTTCCCCGCCCCAATGCGCAGCCGTGTAACGCCCTGCACTGCGGCTTTTCGTTCTCAACCATTCCGAACTCCGAATTATCTTGACAGAACCCCGAATCAGGCTATAATTATAATTTACAATAGAGTTTTTGGAGGTTCTTATGAACAAATATCTGGATATAGCGCCAGAGGTACAGCAGGCTCTGGCCGAGGGCAAGCCCGTCGTCGCTCTGGAGAGCACCATCATCTCCCACGGCATGCCCTATCCCAAAAACGTGGAGACCGCGCTTCTGGTGGAGCAGACCATTCGCCGCAACGGCGCCGTGCCCGCCACCATCGCCATCATCGGCGGCCGCCTGAAGGCGGGTCTCAGCCAGGAGGAGATCGAGCATCTGGGCAAGGCCGGACGCTCCGTTGCCAAGGCCAGCCGCCGGGATCTGCCTGCCCTGGTGGCCCGGGGCGTGGACGGCGCCACCACCGTGGCCACCACCATGATCATCGCCCACATGGCCGGCATCAGCATCTTTGCCACCGGCGGCATCGGCGGGGTGCACCGGGGCGCCGAGGTGACCATGGATATCTCCGCCGACCTGGAGGAGCTGGCCCAAACCCCGGTGATGGTAGTCTGCGCCGGGGCCAAGAGCATTCTGGACCTGGGCCTGACTCTGGAGTATCTGGAGACCAAGGGCGTGCCCGTCATCGGCTACGGCACCGAGGAGCTGCCCGCCTTCTATACCCGCAAGTCCGGCTTCGGCGTGGACTACCGGGTGGACTCTCCCGAGGAGCTGGCGGCCATCTTCCGCGCCCAGCGGGGTCTCAACTACAAGGGCGGCATGCTGGTCACCAATCCCATCCCCGAGGAATACGCCATGGATAAGGCCGTCATCGACGCCGCCATCGAGCAGGCCCTGGCGGAGGCCAGGGAGCAGGGCATCCACGGCAAGGAGACCACGCCCTTCCTGCTTGCCAAGGTGGTGGAGCTCACCGGCGGGGACAGCCTGGAGTCGAACATCCAGCTGGTGCTCAACAACGCCCGCCTGGCCGCCCGCACCGCGGCGGAATTGGCGAAGTAAAGATGCAGGGACGGCTATCAGCCGCCAGCAAAAAAGGACGCTGATTGGAAATCAGCGTCCTTTTTCAATCATCGCCGCAGGCGATACCATATCTTTTCACTTTTCACTCTTCACTTTTCCCTATTTTACTCCCCCGGGGCGGCGGAGGCAAAGTAGATGATATCGCTGATGGCCTTTTCCTGGCCGAACTGCACGGGATTGATGAGCTGATAGTGAAAAGCGGTGGAGGCGGTCTGGCCCCCGTCCAGGGTATAGGCCTTCCAGCAGCCCCGGCGGGCCATGGCGTAGCCCGCGTCCTGGAGATTGGGCAGATGGTCCAGCTCCCGGCGGCTGGTGTCACAGTTGATGTTCATGGTGAGATAGTGGTGCCGCCCCAGCAGGCCCAGGGCGCTGCGGGCATAGAACATGTCGATCTCGCCCCAGGGATAGAAGTCCGGCGTCACGTTTACGCCCTCGTCCACCAGCACCGGCCCGAAGGCCAGGGAAAAGACCACGTCGTTGTCCCGGATAAACTGCTCGGTCTCCGCCTGGCTGATCCCGTCCCCCCGGTAGAGGAAGAGCATGTCCCCGTCGGCGGTGATGAAACAGGTGTCCGCGTTGTCCGGACGGAAGCGGATGATCTCACGCTGATAGACGGCCACGCCGCAGCTGCGGTCGTGGAAGTAGAAATCCCCGCCCACTGCCAGCACGGCGTTGGTGTCCCGGGCGAAGTCGCTGGTCCGCTCGAACCAGAAGCTCCAGGGCTCGTCGCTGGAGATCTTGCGCCGCAGCTGGGATCCGTCGGAGACGAAGGTCTCCGCGAAGGTGCCCATGCAGTTGTTTTCCGGCTCCTGCCACAGGATGCACAGGATGCTCTCATCCAGATAGCAGCGGATCAGGGTGCCGGGCACAAAGGGCAGCTCCGGATTCCAGACCAGAGTCTCCTCCCCGATGAGGGCCCTGGCCTCCGGCTTTTCCAGCAGAGCCGCGATCTCATAGGGATCCTCGGTCTCCACAAAGTTCTCTTCCTTCGGCGCATGGCCCCAGAGGGCGTCCTCCGGCAGGGTGTAGCGCAGGGGCAGCAGGGGTTGATCCTGCACAGCCGCGGCAAAGAGGGCCTCCGCCTCCGGGCGGAAGGGATAGAGTTCTTCCGGGTTTTCCAGCTTCCAGCTCTCGCCGTCGCAGCGGTAGCGCAGCTCCGCCGTCCGGGAGGAGAGGTAGTTTTCCTTCTCTTCCAGCCGTTCCCGCAGCAGCGCGTCAAAGCAGTCCTGCAGGATCTCCTGCCGGTACGCGCCGTCCTCCTCAAAGATCTCGCTTCTTCTCTCAGCCTCCGCGACCCGGGCCTGCAGTTTTTCCAGCATGGCCTCCCTGGCGCCGGAACCGGCCAGGGCGTCGGCGTTCAGCAGGGTCACCCGCACCGGGAGCCGTGCCGTTTCCCCGTCGGACACCGCCTCGCCCAGGGCTTCACAGCGCCAGCAATCGGCATAGGCCAGCTCCAGCAGGCGTTGGTTTTCGTCCCCGCTCATGGAAACGGAGGGCGCGTGCGCCTCCAGGGTGGGCGGCGCGGGGCTTGGCGTGGGAAAAAGGACGGTCAGAGGATTCTTCTCCCCGTCCAGCTGCTGCCAGACCAGGATGCCGAAGACCAGCACCGCCAGGATCAGCAGCACCAGAATGATCACTTTCAATACTTTCATCTATGTTCCCCGAAAAAACGGGCGCCGTGGCGCCCGTTTTCCTTTTTTGAATAGAGTCGCTGAAAAAAACATCCATACGATCTTGCTTCCCCCTGAGGGGAAGTTCCCTATACAGCATACACAAGTTCTAAGGCTCCTTCGTCGCCAAGAACTTATAGCAAGTGCGCACACCGGGGGATAGGGGTCCTCAGAAGTCCGCGTTGCCGGTGGTGCGGGGATGCAGCTCCACGTCCCGGATGTTGGAAACACCCGTCAGGTACATGACCATCCGCTCAAAGCCCAGACCGTAGCCCGCGTGACGGCAGCTGCCGTAGCGGCGCAGGTCCAGATACCACCAGTAATCCTCTTCCTTCAGGCCCAGCTCCTGCATCCGGGCAAGGAGCATGTCCAGCCGCTCCTCGCGCTGGCTGCCGCCGATGATCTCTCCCACGCCGGGCACCAGGCAGTCCGCCGCGGCCACGGTCTTGCCGTCGTCGTTCAGGCGCATATAGAAGGCCTTGATGTCCTTGGGGTAGTCGGTGACGAAGATGGGCTTTTTGAACACTTCCTCGGTGAGGTAGCGCTCATGCTCGGTCTGCAGGTCGATGCCCCACTCCACAGGGTAATCGAACTTTTTGCCGCTCTTTTTCAGGATCTCCACTGCGTCGGTGTAGCTGACCCGGCCGAAGTCGTTGGAAACCACGTTGTGGAGCCGTTCCAGCAGACCCTTGTCCACAAAGCTGTTGAAGAATTCCATCTCCTGGGGGCAGCGCTCCAGCACCCGGTTGATGATGGTTTTCACCATCGCCTCGGCAACTTCCATGTCGCCCTCCAGATCGCAGAAGGCCATCTCCGGCTCGATCATCCATTACTCGGCGGCGTGGCGCTGGGTGTAGCTGACCTCGGCCCGGAAGGTGGGACCGAAGGTGTAGATATCGCCGAAGGCCATGGCAAAGTTCTCGCCGTTGAGCTGGCCGGATACGGTGAGGTTGGTTGGCTTGCCGAAGAAGTCCTTGGAGAAGTCCACCTTGCCGTCCTCGGTGCGGGGCGGGTTGTCCGGATCCAGGGTGGTCACCCGGAACATCTGGCCGGCGCCCTCAGCGTCGGAGCCGGTGATGATAGGAGTGTGGACGTAGACAAAGCCCCGGCTCTGGAAGAACTCGTGCACCGCCTGGGCGGCCACGCTGCGCACCCGGAACACGGCGGAGAACAGGTTGGTGCGGGGACGCAGATGCTGGATGGTCCGCAGAAATTCCACGCTGTGGCGCTTCTTCTGCAGGGGGTAGTCCGGGGTGGAGACGCCCTCCACCTGGATCTCGCAGGCCTTCAGCTCAAAGGGTTGTTTGGCCTGGGGGGTCAGCACCAGGGTGCCGCGCACGATCAGGGCCGCACCCACGTTCTGGTGGGCGATCTCGTCGTAATTTTCCAGGCTTCCCCGCTCGAACACCACCTGCAGCGACTTGAAGCAGCTGCCGTCGTTGAGCTCAATGAAGCCGAAGTTTTTCATATCCCGCACGGTGCGGACCCAGCCGCAGACCGTGATCTCCTGCCCGTCAAAGCGGGCGGCGTCGGCAAAGATGCCGGCGATTTTCTGACGCATCAGCATGGTAAGACTTCCTCTCTTTATGGTCTGTATCACGATTCTATCGGAGCAGACCCGTTTTTTCAATCAAAAGATCAGGCGGATGGGGGACTCGTAATTGCAGAGCTCCACGTCCTGATGAAGGCCGCCGTCCTCCCCGTCCCGGGTCCAGGGGACCGGCTTTTCGAAGTGGAAGCGGGCCTTTTTCGTGTGCAGGATCAGCACGTTTTCGTTGTCGAAGCGGCGGGAGAACACACTGTCCGCCATCTCGCTGAGGGTTACCAGGTTTCCCGGGTCCTTCACCAGCACCAGCTCGGACCGGCCGTCCCCCAGTGCCACCATCTCCTCCGGCAGATGCACGATGCCCGCCACGGAGGTGGAGTTGGACATGCTGCCGTAGACCAGGTTTGCCTCCACCACGCCGTCGTCATACTCCACCCGGGTGGGGTAGGCCTCCAGATAGGGCAGGGACAGGGCACCCTGCAGCACATAGGCCAGATGTCCCAGCAGCTTCTTCTGGTTCTGGGGGGTGGCGTAGCTCACTTCGGTGAAGGCGCCGAAGGCGGCGATATAGGCAAAATAGTCCTTGTCCCCGAAGCCGCCCACGTCGTAGGGATGGGGCGTGCCCGACAGGATCCGCTGGGCCGCCAGGGGGGCGTTGTTTTTGGGCAGATCCAGGGTGGTTGCCACGTCGTTTGCGGTGCCCAGGGGGATATAGCCCAGAGGAGGCGGGTTTTTCAGCTGCATGAGCCCGGCCATCACCTCGCTGAGGGTGCCGTCGCCGCCCACGCAGGCGATCATATCGTATTCCGGACCCAGCCCCGCGGCCATCTCCGTGGCGTCGCCCCGGTGCCCGGTGAAGACCACCGTGGTGCGGCAGCCGCCGTCATCCAGGGTTTTCACCGCGTCGGCAAAGTCCTTTTTGTATGCGCCGCGGCCTGCGGCGGGGTTCACGATCAAAAGCAGCTTGCGGTGCATCCTGTGCTCTCCTTTCAAGGAATACCCATTGATTATAGCCTCTCCCTCCCCACCCGTCAAGGTTTATCCGAGGGCAGCGGGCAAAAAGCGCTTTGGCCGGAAGATGCCAGGCGGCGGAAAAAGGGAAATTTCTGCGCGACCCTTCTCCCGCAGAATACAGGGGCTTTTCCCGGGCAGAATCTCGGATATTCTGTTGCGAAGCGAAGGTATCTGTGATACATTAAATTATAGACTTTTTGATGGCATTATCTCGCGGAGAGCGGAAGCATCGCATTTTAGATCCGCATCCCAATCAACAATGGAAAGCAACAAGGAGGCCGACAATGAAAACTGTTTGGAGGAAGACTCTGTCCCTGCTGCTCTGCCTGGTGCTGCTGGCAGGCCTGTTCCCCACCGCCCTGGCGGAGGGGGAAATGTGCACCGTCACGTTCTTGACAGAAAACGAAAATCCCCCGGAACCCATCTCCGCGGAGAAGGGCACGGAGATCACACTGCCCGAGGCGGCGTGGATTGGTCACGACTTTGTGGGCTGGTCCACAGAGGATGACGGCACTGCCGATTATCGGGCGGGCGATCCCCTTGCGCTGACGGAGGAGGAACTGAGCCTCTATGCCATCTGGCGGGATGGGGAGTCTCTCAGTCCGGACGCGTCCGCAGAGGATGAAGGACAGCCCGAATCCGGCCTGTGGGCCTACGCCGCGGGCACCGGCTCAGATTATGAGAAAGTTACTGTGCCGGTGGGCAAAAGCGCCACGCTGCGCGTGGCGGCCGGCGTGAATGTGGGAGAACTGCATAGCAAATGGTCCACATGGGGGGGTGAGGGAACCGAGATCCTGGCGGAGGACACCTTGGTCTTTGTTGTCGATACGGTCGAGAGTTGCCGGCCGTATATCTGCCAGGTATCTGACGACTACGGAAATACTGTATACGTGCATTTTGAAGTCGGTCCGGATACCGGCCTGTGGGCCAGAATCGCAGGAACAACGGATACATATGCGAAGATTACTGTGGCTTCCGGGAAAAGCATTGATTTGGGCATAGAGGCCGGCGTCAATATGGGTGGGCTTCATTACTGGTGGGAAAGCCCGGATCTGGATCCCTCCCTGCTGCCGATGGATGACAGCAAAGCATCCGTTACCATTCCCAATGTGGAAAAGCACTATGATGTATATTGTACCGTGAGCGACGACTATGGCAACACAGTGTATGTCCATTTTAACATTTCCACAGAGACCGGCCTGGAGGCCTGGGTGGCCGGGACCAACAGCCAGTATGTGGAATATACAGTCCCAAAGGGAGGCAGTGTGACCCTTGCCGTGAACGCCCGTGTGGACGAGGGGGGGCTCCGCTATCGCTGGGGAAGCAGCCAGACGGATATCATGGAACAGCTGCCGCAGGATGAGGAGACCGCGTCCTTTACACTGGAGAACCTGAGCAAGCCCTGCTATATCTACTGCGATGTCTATGATGACGGGGGCAATTCTGAGAACGTCGCATTCCGGATTTATACGGATACGGGCCTGACGGCCTATGTGGCAGGTACGCAATCAAGCTATAGGGAATACAGGGTCCCCTCCGGCGAAAGCGTGACTCTGGCCGTGGACGCCCATGTGAATGCGGGAAGCCTCCGCTATCACTGGTCCTGCAATGGCGACAGTCCTGAAGGACTTCCCACAGATGAAAGCACCACAAGCTTCACGCTTGCAAAGGTTGAAAAGAGTTACGAGATTCTCTGCCAGGTTTATGATGACGACGGGAACAGCAAGACGGTATTCTTTGATGTATACCCGGATACGGGCCTGAAGGCCTGGATCGAGGGGGGCTATGAGGGATCGAACTATAAGGAATATAGTGTTCCTCTGGGCGACAGCCTGACGCTGACGGTAAAGGCGGAAACAAACGGAGGAAGTCTCCATTATCGCTGGAACTGTTTCCAGGGGGAGGCGCCCGGTCTGCCGACGGACGACCAGACCGCGTCCTTTACCATCACGGAAGTGAAGGGCTATGCCTATATCCGCTGCAGGGTCTCCGATGACCTTGGCGGCAGAGTCGATCTCTATATGGAAGTCAACGTGGACAACGGCCTGAAGGCCTATGCGGCGGGGACAGAGACAACGGAGGTCTACTATTTCGACAGCAGCGCCCCCCAGACCCTGGCGGTGGAGGCCTCTGCCAAAGAGGGCAGTTTATCGTATCAGTGGTACAGACGGGCGTACGGCGGGAACTCCGTGGCGGTTTCCTCCGATGGTCCGTCGCTCTTCGTTGGCGCAGATACAAAGGGCTACGATTACTACTGTGTCATCACAGATATCTATGGCGCCACCGCGAATGTCTCGTTCTACTTCCGCCAGGGGATGGCAAAGGAACTGCCCTTCCGGACGGAAACCGCCTTTGAAAGCGATCCGAACACGGAGGAGATCCTGGTCTGCTTCACTCCGGAGATCACTGGTAGATATTTGCTGAAATGCGCCGCCGACGATCCCAATGCATGGTGCTATAATAGTGAGCAGTCCCGCGACTACTGGATCGGCTTCCCCGTCACGCTTGCCCTGGAAGCCGGAAAGACCTGTTATTTTGTGATACGCAGCAATGAACAATCCTTCACCCTGCATCTGACTATTGAGCTCTGCGGATTCCGGACCTTTGCGGAGCTGCAGGCTCTGCTGCAGCAGAGCTCGTCGGGCGAACAGTTCTACTACGAAGGCAGCGATGATCCCTTCGTGATCCCGGCGGAACTGACCATTCCCTCCGGTGTGAGCGTGTTTTGCAATCCGGCTGGCGTGGAGATCTCAGCAGATGCCGCGCTGACGGTGGAAGAGAATGGACGTTTCTACTGTAAAGACTTTTGTGTAAAAGGAAGCGTACAGAATAACGGAGTAATAATATGCACAGCCTTTTCCGGGGAAGATAAAATAGCCTATGGAGAAAACGGCTATACGTACCTGTCTGCCATGCCGGAGACGGAGGATGAACTGCGCTCCGCGGTAGAGCAGGCAGCCACGAACACAAATCCCCACGTGTGTTATGAAATTACGGCCGCAGGGGCGCTCACGATCACACGGGATTTGACGATTCCTTCTTATACGTATCTGTATCTTGAAAATCCGGTCGCGCTGGCCGCCGGCGTGACACTGGAGCTCTCCGATCCCGCGGAATCCTGGATCGTGATTTATGGGAAGGGGCAGCTCCTGGTACAGGGCACGCTGCTGAACAATGGCGGGATCAGTCTCTATACGACAACGGGCCTGGTTCTGGAAGAGGGCGGCCGCTACAGCGGCGACGGCATCATCGAGGCCTATGCCGACTACGGCAAAGCGAAGGACTATTTCCCCTGGGCTTTTCTGCCGGAATACAGCGACTATGAGATCATGGCCGACGGAGACTGGTATTTCCTGAGGAAAAAGATCTCGGTGGAGCCCGGCGATGTGAACGGGGACGGCAGCATCAACAGCAAGGATCTGCTCCTGCTGCGCAAGCTTCTCGTCGGTCTGCCTGCCGATGACAAGATCGTGGCCCCCGACGTGAACGGGGACGGCAGCTTTGACCTGTTGGACCTGGTCCGCCTGCGCAAGCTCCTGGCCGCGCAGAGCGCGGGCTGAGAGAAAATGAGCGGACGTTCCCCAAGTAAACAAAAAACATCTCACCTCATACTTGAGGTGAGATGTTTTTTCCGTAAAAAAATGCCAAAGGGACGCGGAAACAAGGTTTCCAACGTCCCTTTTCGCTGCAGAGGATAGAGCTTACTCCATCTCGTTGAGCTTCGTAGCCATAGCGGACTTCTTGTGCGCTGCATTGTTCTTGTGCAGCAGACCCTTACCGGCTGCGCGGTCAACAGTCTTAACAGCAACTTTATAGGCACTGACGGCAGTGTCGCGGTTGCCATCGGCAACGGCTGCGTCAAACTTTTTGATCATGGTCTTGAGCTCGGTCTTGTCCGCGCGGTTCTTTGCTCTGAGCTGCTTGGACTTCTCGTCTCTCTTGGCAGAAGACTTGATGTTGGCCATGTTTGATTCGCCACCTCCTCCTACAAAATTGAGTTAATACATAACCCGCGTTTTGTAAGTATAGCAGAGAAAGCCTTGAAAAGCAAGCATTTTTTTACATTTCTTTTCGCTTTTTTTCTCTTGTTGCGCCGCATGAAAAACGGCCTTTTTCAACACAATATATAGAGGAAAGAACCTTTTGGGAGGAAGAAAATGGTAATAAATGGAAGAACGGACCTGGCCAGCGAGGTCCGGCGCCGCCTCTGCGACGGAGGTTCGGTAACAGAGCTGCCCGGGGTGCGGGCCCGGGAAGAGCAGATCGGATCCTTTCCCGTGACCACGGTGGAGATCCTGGATGGGCGGGGCGCGCGGGCCCTGGGAAAGCCCCGGGGGACCTATATCACCATGGAGCTCCCCTCACGCCTGCAGGACTGCCTCGGCTCCGCGGCGGAGGTCCTGGCAAGCCTCATACGTCGCTGCGCGGGAGCGCTGCCGCCCCGGGTATTGCTGGCGGCCCTGGGCAACCCCGATATCACGCCGGACGCCCTGGGCTCCCTGGCGGCGGGACAGCTGCTGGTGACGGAGCATCTCAAGCGATCCAACCCTGCGTCTTTCGCGGCCTTTCGCGGTACGCTGCTCTGCCGGCCAGGGGTCCTGGGCACCTCCGGAGTGGAGAGCGCCCGCCAGATCCGCGCCCTCTGTCAGGAAACCGGGCCGGATCTGGTCATTGCCATCGACGCCCTGGCCGGAGCAGACCTGCAGCTGCTTTGCCGCTCGGTTCAGATCTGCAATACCGGGATCGCTCCCGGTTCGGGCGTGGGCAACGCTCGCGAAGCGCTGGATCGGGAGACTTTGGGCGTCCCCGTGCTGGCCCTTGGGGTCCCCACGGTGGTGGATGCCTCCGCTCTGTCCCCGGATCCCGAACTCAAAGGGATGTTTGTGACGCCCCGCAGCATTGACAGCCAGGTGCGTGCCTGCGGCAGGCTCATCGCCTGGGGCGTGAACCTGGCGCTCCACGAGGGCCTGAGTATCGAGGAAATGCAGCTGCTTCTGGAGGGCTGAGGCGGGATGACAGGATTCTTCCGCGGCTTTCTGCGTCCCGGCATTGTTTCACGTGAAACATTGGCGATGCCGGATCCTTCGACTCCGCCTCGCTCCAGGATGCCATAACACCGCATCCGGCAACCGCCTCGCGGGAGATCAGCGGGTGCCACCTTCTCCTCGAGGAGAAGGCAGTGGGCAGGCGGCTGAAAGCAGCTCCTGCGGCGGAAACGGGGCGGATGGGAAGTAGGGGCGACCTGCGGTCGCCTGATAGAAAGGCGGAAAGGAAGTGGCCAAAGGCCGCCCCTACGGAGGAAAATGCTTCCCCCAGCGGGGGAAGCTCCCTCCAGTGCGCACACTGGAGGGTGATGAGGGAGAAGAACAGTGGATCCCCGTCATCCGTTCGCGCTTCTTTCTTCTCGCGATTCCGACAAGCCGCTGCGCCAGCTCCCTCGGAGAGGGACCCATAAGGCGTAGGCCGCGATGCACACATCGTGTCGAGCCCCCACGCTGTCATCCTGAGGAGGCAAAGCCGACGAAGGATCCCGACGCCGCGGGCGGGAACAGCGAAGCGTCCGAATCAACCGCCTGTGCGCCCGGAGGCGGGATGCTTCGCTGCGCGATACCATGACACCTCATCCGACGTCCGCCTCGCGGGAGATCAGCGGGTGCCATCTTCTCCTTGAGTAAACGCTGATCAAATCGTCATCGGCATCTTGCGGACAATTTCCGCCCTGATTTCGTCACTTTTTCTTGCAATACACAAAGTATTCCTGCAAAAAAGTGCCATCATCAGAACGCAAATTCTCTCGCAATCTGCTCTCGCCGATTTCATCATCGTTTACTTGAGGAGAAGGCAGCGGGCAGGCGGCCGAAAGCCGCCCCTGCGGCGGATTCTCTGTAATACTTCCGCATTCCGAATTCCAAATTCCTTTCGTCATTCTGTCCAATCTTTCACGCTTCTCTGCCGCCAAAAAGTTTCACGTGAAACATTGAAAACCGGGGCTCATGCTGGTATAATACCTTCATCTGAAACAGGAGAGTCGTCATGGCCAGAATCGTTGCAATCGCAAATCAAAAGGGCGGGGTGGGCAAAACCACCACCTGTGTGAATCTAACCGCGGCCCTGCACGGCCTGGGCTACCGGGTGCTGATGGTGGACTGTGATCCCCAGGGCAACGGCAGCTCCGGCATGGGCGTGAAGAAGACCAGCCGCCCCAATACCTATGATCTGCTGATCAACCAGGCCGCTCCGGAGGACTGCGTGGTCCATACCCCTTACGGAGACGTGATCCCCACCGGCAAGGAGCTGGCCGCGGCTTCTGTGGAGCTCATCGGCAGGGAAAACCGGGAATTTGTGCTGAAATCCGCCCTCCAGCAGCTTTACGCGGATTATGACTACATCCTGATCGACTGTCCGCCCTCTCTGGAGCTGCTGACGGTGGACGCCCTGGTGGCGGCCGACAGTGTGCTGATCCCCATGCAGTGCGAATACTACGCCCTGGAGGGCATCGCGGATCTGATGACCAGCATCAAAATGTGCAGCAAGCGCCTGAACCGCCGTCTGAAGGTGGAGGGCATCGTCCTCACCATGTTCGATGGCCGTGCCAACCTGAGCAACCAGGTGGCCGGGGAGCTGCGCAGGCATCTGGGGGACAAGGTCTATCAGACGGTGATCCCCCGCAGCGTCCGCCTTTCCGAGGCGCCCAGCCACGGCATCCCGGGCGTGCTCTATGACAAGGCGAACAAGGGCAGCAAGGCCTACATGGCCCTGGCGGAGGAGTTTTCCGCCCGCTGCAGGTAGGTGTTTGCCCCAAAAACAGGAGGAATTATGGCAGCAAAAGAAAAAAAGGGCCTGGGTCTGGGCCTGGATGCCCTTTTTGCCGCAAACGATCTGGAGGAGGCGGAAGGGGAACTGCTGACCCTGCCCATCGCCAAGGTGGAGCCCAGGGAAGCCCAGCCCCGCAAGACCTTTGAAGAGGAAGCCCTTCAGACCCTGGCGGATTCCATCGCCCGCTATGGCCTGATCCAGCCCATCGTGGCCCGCAGGCTGGACAGCGGCTATTATCAGATCATCGCCGGCGAGCGGCGCTGGCGTGCCTGCCGCATGGCGGGTCTCACCGAGGTCCCCGTACGGGTCATCACAGCCGATGATCGCCGCACCGCGGAGCTGGCCCTGGTGGAAAACCTCCAGCGGGAGGATCTGAACCCCATCGAAGAGGCCAAAGGCTACAAAACCCTGATGGAGGACTACGGCCTCACCCAGGAGGAGACGGCCAAAAGCGTGGGGCGCTCCCGCC
This sequence comes from Oscillospiraceae bacterium, assembly GCA_017447685.1. Taxonomy (GTDB): domain Bacteria; phylum Bacillota; class Clostridia; order Oscillospirales; family Oscillospiraceae; genus Limivicinus. The sequence continues at coordinate 27,632 of JAFSMZ010000031.1, read as the reverse complement.
CCGCGGTGGCCAACTCCCTGCGCCTGCTGAGTCTCAGCCCCAGGGTGATGGACCTGGTGGAGAAAAAAGAGCTCTCCGCGGGCCACGCCCGGGCGCTGCTGCCCCTGAGCAATGAAAAGCTCCAGTGGGACGCCGCCCAGGAGGTACTGAAAAAATCCCTCTCCGTCCGCCGGACGGAGCAGCTGGCAGCCCGTATGAGCAGGGCGCCGGCTCCGGAAAAACCGGTGGATCCCCTGGCGGTGAATTATGCCGCCGAAGTCGCCGAGGAGCTCTCCAAGCTGCTGGGCCGGAAGGTCCGGCTGGTGGAAGGGGCCAAGGGCGGCAAAATCGAACTGGATTATTATGACGCGGACGACCGGGAAAACCTGATCGACGCGCTGCGTACATGGAAAAAGGAAGGATAAAGCATGCTGGATATCCGTTTTATTCGTGAAAACCCGGAGACCGTCCGGGAAAACATCCGCAAAAAGTTCCAGGATCAGAAGCTCCCCCTGGTGGACGAGGTGCTGGAGCTGGACCGGAAGAACCGCGCCGCCATCACCGAGGCCAGTGACCTGCGGGCGCAGCGAAACGCCCTGAGCAAGGCCAACGGGCCCCTCTTCGGCAAGTTGAAGAAGGCCACCGAGGAGGAGAAGGCCGCCATCCAGGCCCAGATCGACGCCAATATGGCCCAGGTCAAGGCCAACGACCTGCGTCTGCAGGAGCTGGAGCAGCTGGAGAAGGAGTATGACGCCCAGCTGCACCACGATCTGCTGCAGATCCCCAATATCATCGATCCCTCCGTGCCTCTGGGCCCGGACGACAGCTATAATGTGGAGGTCCAGCGCTTTGGCGAGCCTGTGACCCCGGACTTCCCCATCCCCTACCATACCGAGATCATGGAGCGCTTCAACGGCGTGGATATGGACGCCTCCGGCCGGGTCTCCGGCAACGGCTTCTATTACCTGATGGGCGATATCGCCCGGCTCCACTCCGCGGTCCTGGCCTACGCCCGGGATTTCATGATCGACAAGGGCTTTATCTACTGCATCCCGCCCTTCATGATCCATGGCAACGTGGTGGAGGGCGTCATGAGCCAGACGGACATGGACGCCATGATGTACAAGATCGAAGGGGAGGACCTGTACCTGATCGGTACCAGCGAGCACTCCATGATCGGCAAGTTCATCGACCAGGTCCTGCCTGAAGAAAGCCTGCCCCAGACCCTCACCAGCTATTCTCCCTGCTTCCGCAAGGAGAAGGGCGCCCACGGCATCGAGGAGCGCGGCGTCTACCGCATTCACCAGTTTGAAAAGCAGGAGATGATCGTGGTCTGCAAGCCCGAGGATTCCATGGACTGGTATGAGAAGATGTGGCGCTACTCCGTTGAGCTTTTCCAGAATATGGAAATCCCCGTGCGCCAGCTGGAGTGTTGCTCCGGCGATCTGGCGGACCTGAAGGTCAAGTCCTGCGATATTGAAGCCTGGTCCCCCCGGCAGCAGAAGTACTTTGAGGTCTGCTCCTGCTCCAACCTGGGCGACGCCCAGGCCAGACGCCTGAAGATCCGCGTCAAGGGCGCCGACGGCAAGACCTACCTGCCGCACACCCTCAACAACACCGTGGTGGCGCCTCCCCGGATGCTCATCGCCTTCCTGGAGAACCACCTGCAGGCCGACGGCAGCGTCACCATCCCTGCCGTCCTGACACCGTACATGGGCGGGAAGACCCTTCTCGTTCCAAATAAATAAGGAGGACATAGCAATGAAAAAGTTCTTTGAAGAGTTCAAGACCTTCATCACCAAGGGCAACGTCCTTGACATGGCGGTCGGCGTCATCGTCGGCGGTGCCTTCGGCGCCATCACCAGCTCCCTGGTGGGCAACGTCATCACCCCGCTGCTGGCCTGGCTGTTCAAGGCTCCCAACACCGACGCGCTGAACATCACCCTGCGTGCTGCCGATGAGGCCGCCGGCACCGAGGCCGTGGTCCTGGGTCTGGGCACCTTCGTGGGCGCCATCATCAACTTCCTGGTCATCGCGCTGGTGCTCTTCAGCGTCATCAAGGCCTTCAACAAGGCCCGCGAGCTGGCCGAGGCCAAGCTGAAGAAGGAAGAGGAAGAGGCCGCTGCTGAGCCTGAAGAGCCCAAGCCCACCACCGAGGAGCTGCTCACCGCCATCCTCGACGAGATGAAGAAGAAATAAGCAATTCCAAACATAAAAACCTGAGAACACTGTCGGTGTTCTCAGGTTTTTTATGTGAGTTTTGAGTTTTCAGCTTTGAAAGGAAAAAGGACGGCTTTCCCATGGGGGAAGGCAAAGATCCGCAAGTCCGCATTCCGAACGCCTCATTTCCTCTCCCCCGTAAAAAAACAGACGCGGAAAAACCGCGTCTGTTTTTTGTGGTTTGTTGCGCCGGGAACGCTTAACGCATGCCCTTGTCGTAGGGGATGCCTTCCGCCTTGGGCGCCCGGGACTTGCCGGAGGAAAGGGCCAGAACGATCAGGGACACGATGTAGGGCATCATGTTGTAGACTGTGCCGGGGATGTTCAGCGCGGACAGGAAGTCGAAGCCCGCGTACACATTGGAAAGGGCGCGGAACAGACCGAAGAGCAGCGCCGCCAGGGCGATGCGCAGAGGCTTCCACTGACCGAAGATCATGACCGCCAGGGCAAGGAAGCCGAAGCCGGCTACGCCGTACTCAAACTGCCACTGGGAAACGCCGGCCAGGATGTAGCAGATGCCGCCCAGGCCGCCCAGCGCGCCGGAGATGAGCACGCCGGCCCAGCGCATCTTGAAGACGTTGATGCCCACAGAGGCGGCCGCCTGGGGATGCTCGCCGCAGGCCATGAGCCGCAGACCGAACTTGGTCTTGTACAGGATCACGTAGGCCAGGATCAGCACGATCACGGCGACCACCATGAACCAGTTGAACTCAAAGGAGCCGATGGTTTTCACGAAAGCCTTCTTGGGCTCCACGTAGATGATGGTGGCGGAGTGGTCGTTGGGGTTGGCGGCGGTGTTGATGGCCTTGACGAAGACCGTGGCGGCGGCGGTGCCCAGCATGTTCAGGGCGGTGCCGACGATGGTCTGGTCAGCCTTGAAGTTGATGCTCGCCACAGCCAGCAGCGAGGAGTACACTACACCGAAGACGATGGCGGCCAGCAGCGTCAGCAGGACGATGACGATGGCGGAGGTCCCGGCGGGGAGCACGCGCATCATCAGCGCGCCGCCCAGGGCGCCGATGACCATGATGCCCTCCAGGCCCAGGTTGATGACGCCGGAGTGCTCGGAGAAGCAGCCGCCAAGCGCGACCAGCAGCAGCACGGAAGAGAAGATCAGCGTGTATTGGATCAGCAGCAGCATTACTTCTCGCCTCCTTTCGCATCAGCGGCAAGTTTCTTTTCCTTCTGCGCCTGCTTTTCATCGCTCTTGGCGAGACCCTTGTTGATGGCGGTCTTCAGGAAGAGCACGAAGCCGCAGAGGTAGATGATGATGGCGGAGATCAGATCCGAGATCTGAGCACAGTAGTGGTTCAGGTCCACGTTGGGGCCGCCGTCGGTGATGTGCTGGATGAAGAAGGAGGAGAAGATGGTGCCGATGGGGTTCAGACCGCCCAGGAAGGTGGCGGCGATGCCGTTGAAGCCCATGCCGGGCACGGAGGTCTGGGTGACGGACCACTGCTCGATATCGGTCAGATACAGCATGGCGCCGCCGAGACCGGCCAGACCGCCCGCGATGACCAGGGTGAGGATGATGTTGCGCTTCTCCGCCATGCCGGCGTACTTGGCTGCGTTGCGGTTGTTGCCGGTGGCGCGAAGCTCGTAGCCGAAGCGGGTGCGGTTCATCACCACATAGACGATGATGGCCATGATGATGGCCAGGGGGATCGCGATGGTGACCTTGTCATAGCCCAGAAGCTTGTCCAGTCCGGCGCCGGGCAGGATGGCCTGGGGGGCGCTTTCCTTCAGCTTCAGGGTATAGTGGCTTGCTTCCTGCTTTTGACTCATCAGGATCATGTTGGTGGTATACAGCGCGATCCAGTTGAGCATGATGCCGGAGATGACCTCGTTGACGTTGCAGAAGGACTTCAGCACGCCCACGATGGCGCCCAGGGCGGCGGCGGCCGCGATGGCCAGCAGCACGCAGGGCAGCCAGCCCCAGTGCCATGCCAGGGCGGCGTAGAGGCTGGCGCAGACGCCGGCAACATACTGACCGGCGGCGCCGATGTTGAACAGACCCACCTTGTAGGCGAAGAGCACAGACAGACCGCACATCAGCAGCGGGGCCGTGCGCACCAGGGTTGCGCCCAGGAGCTTGACGCGGCGCCCGGGATTGGAGGTCTTCATGAAGTTCTTCAGGACTGCCAGGATGGCGTCCCAGGCCCCTTCGGGGTTAATGAACAGCAGCACGATGTAGCCGATCAGCAGACCCAGAATGATGCACAGGAGGGAGGCGATCAGGGACTGGACGGCACTGTTTTTCAGGAGTTTTTTCATGCCTTCACCTCATCTCTCTTGGCGCCTGCCATGTACAGGCCCAGCTCCTCCTGGGTGGTCTTCTTGGGATCCAGCTCGCCCACGATCTCGCCCTCGTACATGACAAGGATGCGGTCGGGCACGTCCATGACCTCGTCCAGCTCCAGGGAGACCAGCAGCACCGCCTTGCCGGCGTCCCGCTGGGCCACCAGCTGCTTGTGGACGGATTCGATGGCGCCCACGTCCAGACCGCGGGTGGGCTGAACGGCCAGCAGCAGGTCGGGGGCCTTGTCGATCTCACGGGCGATGATGGCCTTCTGCTGGTTGCCGCCGGACATGCTGCGGGCGATGGTGATGGGGCCCTGGCCGGAGCGCACGTCGTACTCTTCAATGAGCCGCTCGGCATATTCCCGGATGGGCTTGCGCTTCAGGAAGCCGGCCTTGGTGGTGAAATCCGGCTCAAAGTAGCGCTGGAGGATGATGTTGTACTCCAGAGGATAGTCCAGCACCAGGCCGTGCTTGTGCCGGTCCTCGGGGATGTGGCTCAGACCGGAGGTGGAGCGCTTGCGGATGGAGGCCTTGGTGATATCCTCGCCCTTGAAGAGGATCCTGCCGGACTTCAGAGGCTCCAGACCGCTGAGGCCGTAGACCAGCTCGGTCTGGCCGTTGCCGTCGATGCCCGCGATGCAGACGATCTCGCCGGCGCGGACCTTGAAGCTCACGTCCTTCACGGCGTCCTTCTTGTGGACCTTGGAACCGACGCACATGTTTTCCACTTCCAGGATCACGTCGCCCGGGGTGCTGGGCTTCTTCTCCACGTGGAAGTTGACGTTGCGGCCCACCATCATGGCGGAAAGCTGCTCCACGGTGGTGTCCTTGGTCTCCACGGTGCCGATGTACTTGCCCTTGCGCAGTACCGTGCAGCGGTCTGCCACAGCCATGATCTCCGCCAGCTTGTGGGAGATGAAGAGGATGCTCTTGCCCTCGGCTGCCAGATTCTTCATGATCTGCATCAGCTCGTCGATCTCCTGGGGGGTCAGCACGGCGGTGGGCTCGTCAAAGATCAGGATCTCGTTGTCGCGGTACAGCATCTTCAGGATCTCGGTGCGCTGCTGCATACCCACGGTGATGTCCTCAATGATGGCGTCCGGATCCACGTGCAGGCCATACTTTTCGGACAGGGCCATGACCTTTTCCCTTGCTTCCTTCTTCTGCAGGAAGCCGTTCTTGGTGGGCTCAACGCCCAGGATGATGTTGTCCAGGACGGAGAAGCACTCTACCAGCTTGAAGTGCTGGTGCACCATGCCGATGCCAAGATCATTGGCGTCGTTGGGGTCTTTGATCTGCACTTCCTTGCCGTCCTTTTTGATGATGCCCTCTTCCGCCTGGTACAGACCGAACAGGACGCTCATCAGCGTGGATTTGCCAGCGCCGTTTTCCCCCAGCAGGGCGTGGATCTCGCCGCGCTTCAACTGGAGGGTGATGTCGTCGTTGGCGATGATGCCTGGGAACCGTTTCGTGATGTGAAGCATCTCGATTGCGTATGGACTCTCCAACCGTATCGACCTCCCTTACATAGCTTCATGACGCTATCATACAACAGAAAGGGGTCGTTTGTAAACAAAAAATGAAGAAAAAGGACAGAGCCAAAAGGAAGGAACAAAGAAGATCGAAAAGGGGAAAAGTATGATATTCGCTTCGGGGGTGATAGGAATGGGGAAGGCCAAATGGGAAGCGATTTGCCGCCCCGCAGCGGGCAAAAAAAGACAGGCCCGAAGGCCTGTCTTTTTTTGTTTTGGGAAGAATTACTTCAGGTTGCCCAGATCGTTCACGGTGATGACGGTGGCAAAGCTGGGAGCAGCCACAGTGATGTCATTGGAGACGGTGATCTCGCCCTTGAACATGGCGGCGACCAGAGCGGCGTAATCCTCGGCGGTGAAGCCCTCAGCAAACTGGGTGCTGGCGGAGGGCAGCTGCACGTAGTTCTCTTCGGGGTTCTCGGAGACCAGGCCCAGGTTCTCGACCTTGCCGCCCTCGAACTGACCGGCCTGAACAGCAGCCAGCATGGTCTTGACGGTGGGAGCAAGACCCTTCATAGCGGAGGTAACGGTCATGCCTTCACCGTACAGGCCGTCGATGACGGGAGCCTGGTCGGTGTCGACGCCGATGACCTTGCCGCCGACCTTGGCAGCAGCCTCAGCAGCGGAGGTGAAGATGCCGCCGCCGCAGGCGAAGACGATCTCAGTGCCGCCGGCGTACCAGGTATCCATGGCGGCGGTGATGTCAGCGTCGCCGTAGAACTGGTTGCCGTAAGCGTAGTTGACGGTGACATCGGTCAGACCCAGCTCGGCAGCGGCAGCGTCAGCGCCCTGCACGAAGCCGTAGCCGTAGCGGATAACGGCGGGAACAGCCATGCCGCCCAGGAAGCCCAGGTTCTTGTAGCCCAGCTTCACAGCCGCGAAACCGGCCATGTAGCCGCAGAGCTCTTCCTGGTAAACAGCAGAGTACAGGTTGGCGGGCAGGGGATCCAGACCGGCGGAGCTCAGGTCAAAGTCGGACACGTCCAGAGCGATGAAGAGCACGTCTTCATACTCGGGAGCGGTGGCGGCGATGGCGGGAGCAAAGGCGTAGCCGGGCATCACGACGACGTTGAAGCCTTCCTCGATGGCGTTCTCGATCATGGTGATGCGGTCGTCGTCAGAGTCGGAACCGGGCTTGTAGTACTTGAACTCCAGGCCGTTAGCCTCGCAGTACTCCTTGCAGGCCTCGTAGGTGGTCTGGTTGAAGGACTGGTCGGTGATGTCGCCGTAGTCGGTGATCATGGCGACGCGGATGTCGGCAGCCTCGGCAGCGGGCTCCTCAGCGGGGGCCTCTTCGGCGGGAGCTTCGGCAGCGGGCTCTTCGGCAGCAGGGGCCTCAGCAGCGGGCTCCTCGGCGGGCTTGGTCTCTGCAGGAGCGGTCTCGCCACAGGCAGCCAGGGCGAAGATCATGCACAGAGCCAGAAGCAGTGCGAGAATCTTTTTCATTGTTTTTCCTCCATTTACAATTTTGGTTGGACATAACAGGTTGGTTTTCCCATACCAAATGACATTATACCATGAGCCATATGGGTAAAGCAAGGAAAATATTCAACAAAAAGCTTGCGTTTCCCCCATTTCTTTTCGACAAGCCTCGGTTTTTCGCCCCGGGGAGCGTCCGCGCTTTCTCCCTTGGGAGAGGAACAAAAAACGGGGCGAATTCGCAGCCGGTACGAATTCGCCCTGTATTCTGCCTGGTTCAGCGGGATCTGCCGGGCTGCCGGGGGCGGCAGCCCCTGCACGGTTTACAGCTCTGCCATCTTGACCGCGGTGTCCAGCGCGATCTCCATCTCGTCAGAAAAACGCCATAAGGTCATGGGGCTTCGCAGACTCGCCCCATCGACCGATGGCGTTCTTCTTCCTCTCAAAATCGAACCCGCTTCGCTGGGCTTCGATTTCGTTATTTACTTGTCCTGCTCCGCCATCTTCACGGCGGTATCCAGCGCGATCTCCATCATCTGGGTGAAGGAGCTCTGGCGCTCTTCGGCGGTCAGGTTGTCCTCGGGACGGTAGATGTGGTCGGAAATGGTGCAGATGGCCAGGGCCCGCTTGTGGGCATAGGCGGCGTTGGCGTAAAGGCCGGCGGCCTCCATCTCCACAGCCATCACGCCCATGCGCTTCCACTCGTCGTTCTTGCTGTGGCCCTCGGGGGCGTAGAAGGGGTCGGAGGAGAGGATGTTGCCCACATGGGCTTCGATCCCGTGCTCCCGGGCGGCCTCCACGGCCTTGGAAAGCAGGGTGAAGTCCGCGATGGGGGCGTAGGTGGCCAGCTCACCCAGGCCGAAGCTCTTGACGTAGCTGGAGTTGGTGCAGGCGCCCTGGGCGATCACGATGTCCCGCAGCTTGATGTCGTCCTGCAGGGCCCCGGCGGAGCCGATGCGGATGATGTTGTCCACATCATAGAAGTGGAAAAGCTCCCAGCTGTAGATGCCGATGGAGGGGATGCCCATGCCCGAGGCCATCACCGTGACGGGCACGCCCTTCCAGGTGCCGGTGTGGCCCTGGACGCCCCGGACGTTGTTGACCAGCACGGGGTCCGTGAGGAAGGTCTCGGCAATGAACTTGGCCCGCAGGGGATCGCCGGGCATCAGAACGGTCTTGGCGAAGTCTTCTTTTTTGGCATTGATATGGGGGGTGGGGATCGGCATGATACTACCTCCTTGTTGTTCGTATTTGCGTGAACTGTTCTTGTGCAACAGTATAGTCAACAAAATGTGAAAAGTCAAATTGAAACAGAGGACGAACTATGATAAGATAAGATGAAATGTGGCGAGCTTCGCCGAAACAGGGGAGGACAAGCTATGCAAGACATCATGGTCATCGGCATCGCCGGCGGCACCGGCAGCGGCAAGACCACCATCACCCGCCGGCTCATCCAGGCCTTTGGGGAAGAGGTCTCCGTGGTCCACCACGACAACTACTACAAGGCCCACCACGAAATGCCCTATGAGGAGCGGGCCAAGCTCAACTACGACCACCCCAACGCCTTCGACACGGACCTGATGCTCCGGCACATCCGCCAGCTCAAGCAGGGCAAGAGCATCCAGTGCCCCGTCTATGACTATTCCATCCACGACCGGACGGACAAGACCGTCCTCATCCGCCCCACCCGGGTCATCATCGTGGAGGGCATCCTGATCTATGAGAGCCTGGAGCTCTGCAAAGAGATGGACATCAAGATCTATGTGGACACCGACGCGGACGTCCGCATCCTGCGCCGCATCGTCCGGGACGTGCGGGACCGGGGAAGGAGCCTGGACAGCGTCATCGACCAGTATCTGAACACCGTCAAGCCCATGCACGAGCAGTTTGTGGAGCCCTCCAAGCGCCGGGCGGACGTGATCATTCCCCAGGGCGGCCACAACCAGGTGGCTCTGGAAATGGTCATCGAGCGGGTCCGGGCGCATTTGAGCAAATAAGTTTTTAGTTTCGAGCTTTTAGTTTTTAGGAGACGAGGGAACGGGTGGACAGTCAGCAGCTGCCCGACCAACCTCCCCTTAGACAAGGGGGCCTATAAGGAAAGGATTGTTATAATGGCTAAACTCTATTTCAAATACGGCGCCATGGGCTCGTCCAAGTCCGCCCAGGCGCTGATCACCAAATTCAACTATGAGGAGCAGGGCATGAGCGTCTGGCTCATCAAGCCCAGCGTGGACACCCGGGACGGGGCGGACGTCATCCGCAGCCGCATCGGCCTGGAAAGCCATGCCCAGATCATCACCCCGGAGCAGGACATCACGGCGGCCTACCGGGCGGCCGGGAAGCACAACGTCATCATCGCCGACGAGGCCCAGTTCTTCACCCCCGAGCAGATCGACCAGCTGCGCAGCCTGGTGGACGAGGAGGACCTGCCGGTGCTCTGCTTCGGCCTGCGCACCGACTTTTTGACCCACTTCTTCCCCGGCGCCCGCCGCCTCATGGAGCTGGCGGACTCCATTACCGAGATCAAGACCATCTGCAAATGCGGCCGCAAGGCCACCGTCAACGCCCGCATCGACGGCAGCGGCCGGATCGTCACCCAGGGCGACCAGGTGATGCTGGGCGGCAACGACAGCTATGTGGCCATGTGCCACAGCTGCTGGAAAAAGCAGATCCGGGAGCAGCAGCATGGAGACCGTTGACCTCTCCTCCTGGCCCCGGCGGGAGATCTTCGACTTCTTCTCCCCCATCTCCAACCCCTTCTATGCCCTGAGCTTCCGCCTGGACGTGACGAAGCTGCGGACCTGGACGAAGGAGCGGGGCCTCTCCTTTTACCACAGCCTGATCTGGCTCTGCACCCGGGCCATGGAGCGGGTGGAGGCCTTTTCCTATGCCCTCTCCGACGGGAAGCTGGTCAGATTGGAAAACCGCCGCCCCAGCTTCACCCACCTGCCGGCGGGCAGCGAGCAGTTTCGCATCGTCACCCTGCCCTGCGAGGGCGGCCTGGAGGACTTCTGCGCCGCGGCGAAGAAAAAGGCGGAGAAGCAGGACTCTTTCATCGACATGGCCGGCGAGGGGATCGACATGATCTTCTTCTCCTGCCTGCCCTGGTTGGATGTGACCGGCCTCACCAACGAGCGGAACCTGGACCCGGACGATGCCGTCCCCCGCATCGCCTGGGGCAAATACGTTGAGGAAAACGGCCGCTGGATGCTGGGCATGTCCCTGGAGGTCAACCACCGCTTCATCGACGGCGTCCACATCGGGCAGTTCGCAAAAGAGCTGGAAAAGCTGATGGAAGCGCTGGCGTAATGCGGAGTTCGGAATTCGGAATTCGAAATTGTGAGAACTACGCTGCCTTTGCCTTCTCCTTGAGGAGAAGGTGGCATCCGCCGATCCCCCGCGAGGCGGATGACGGATGAGGTGTCATCCTGAGCGAAGGCGAAGCCGGAGTCGAAGGATCTCGCCCCCGGCGACGGGTCATTTCATCCGAATCCTGCGATAGATCCCACCTCGCGCCGCCGAGATCCTTCGTCGGCAAAGCAAAGCTTGGAACGTCGCGCGCTTCCCGCGCGTCGGGATGCTCCTCAGGATGACAGAGAGGGGGCGATGCTGCGAGGACGGAGCGGCGGGTTGATCGCACCCGCCCTGCGCGATTCAGAGCACAAAAAATCCCTGATTGGGTCCGTTTTGGACCGGATCAGGGATTTTTTGTGCTCGGATTCTGTTTTACTTCAACTCGTAGAGCCTGGTGAACTTCTCCTCCAGGTAATCCAGGTAGTAGTTCACGTTCAGGCTCTCGCCGGTGATGGCCCGGATCCACTCGTCCGGGGTGCAGAGAGAGGCGATGGAGAACACATGCTCGATGAGCCAGTCCCGGATCTTCAGCAGGTCCCCGGTGCGGATGGCCTCGTCCACGTCGAAGTCCTTCTTCATGGTGGCCAGGATCTGGGCGCCGTAGGCGTTGCCCAGAGCGTAGGAGGGGAAGTAGCCGAAAGCGATGCCGGACCAGTGTACGTCCTGCAGGCAGCCCCGGGTGTCGTCGGGCACGTCCACGCCCAGATACTCCTTGTACTTGGCGTTCCACAGGGCCGGGATCTCATCCACGCCGATCTCGCCGTTGATGAAGGCCTTCTCCAGCTCGTAGCGGATCAGGATGTGCAGGCAGTAGCTCAGCTCGTCCGCCTCGGTGCGGATCAGGCTGGGCCGGGCCACGTTCACCGCCTCGTAGAGCTCCCGATCCGCGATGTCGTCGAAGACGCCCTCGCTCAGCTCCCGGATCTTGGGAGCCACCAGGGAGACAAAGGCCTCGCTCCGGCCGATCAGGTTCTCATAGAAGCGGGAGATGGTCTCATGCATGGCGTTGGACATGTTGTCGGCGCAGTGCTGGTCGTGGATCTCCTGGGGCTCGTTCTGCATGAAGAGGGCGTGGCCGCCTTCGTGCAGGGTGGTGAACACGTTGGAAATGAAGCTGTCCTCATGGTAGTGAGTGGTGACGCGCACGTCGTGCTTGCCGAAGTTGGTGGTAAAGGGGTGCTCCGTGGTCATCAGCACCAGGGCGGACTTCCGCAGCCCTTCCAGCTCCAGCAGATAGCGGCTCATGGCCTCCTGCCGGGGGATGGGCACCGGACGGGACATGAAGTCCTCCCGGATGGGCTTGCCTTCCTCCACCACCCGCTTGAGCAGAGGGACGATCCGCTCCTTCAGCGCGGAGAAGAAGCCGTCCAGCTGTCGGATGCTGCCGCCCTTTTCAATATCGTCCAGGCAGGTGTCGTAATAGCTCTCCTTCTTCTCGTCCCGCAGGTCGATGGCCACCCGGGTGTAGCGGATCAGCTCCGCCAGAGCGTCCCGGAACAGGGAGAAATCGTTGGCCTTTTTCGCGCTGAGCCAGGCGGCATAGGCCCGGTTGGAGGCTAGGTCCATCTCAAAGGAGAGCTGGGCAGAGATGTTCTTGGACTTGCTCCAGAACTCATAGAGATGCTCGATGGTCTTTTTCTGCACGGGCGTCAGTCCCTCGCTGTCGGCATGCAGCTCCTGGACCAGCTTTTCGTAGGTCTTGCTGTGGCTCAGCTTGTGGACCTGCTTGCCCAGAACGGCCATGTCCCGCCCGGCGGGCTCCATGCCCTCCTCCGGGGCGCTGCACTCCATGTCGAAGCTCATCTTGCCGATGGCATGGAAGTAGGACTCCATCTCGTCCAGAATGGCGAAGAGCTTTTTCAGTTTCTGCTGATTGGTCATATTATATCTCCTTCCTTGTAGCCTTCCCCCTTGGGGGAAGGTGGCATCCGCCGATCCCCGCGAGGCGGATGACGGATGAGGTTTCCTTCCTTGTAGCCTTCCCCCTTGGGGGAAGGTGGCATCCGCCGATCCCCGCGAGGCGGATGACGGATGAGGTTTCCTTTCCTTATTAGCCTCCCCTGACTAAGGGGAGGTGGCATCCGCCGATCCCCCGCGAGGCGGATGACGGATGAGGTTTCCTTCCCTTATTAGCCTCCCCTGACTAAGGGGAGGTGGCATCCGCCGATCCCCCGCGAGGCGGATGACGGATGAGGTTTCCTTTCTTATTAGCCTCCCCTGACTAAGGGGAGGTGGCATCCGCCGATCCCCCGCGAGGCGGATGACGGAAGGGTTTTCCTTTCCTTGTAGGCCCCCTTGGGGGAGAGGAAAGAGTGAACAGTGAACAGAGATGGTGTCCGCGAAGCGGACAGATTTGAAATCCATCGCCGAAGGCGATACCACAATTATTCACGATTCACTTTTCTCTTTTCACTTTGAAAAGTGCCGGCACAGATGCTTCACGCAGCAGGCTTCGCAGTTGGGCTTTCTGGCGTCGCAGACGGCCCGGCCGTGGAGCACCAGGCAGTGACAGAAGTCCGAGGAGCGCTCAGGCGGCAGGATCTTCCGGAGCTCCGCCTCAATTTTCGGGGGATCCTTCAGGTCGTCCACCAGGCCCATCCGGTTGGACAGGCGGATGCAGTGGGTGTCCACCACCACCGAGCCAGGCACCCGGAACACGTCGCCCAGGATCAGGTTTGCGGTCTTGCGCCCCACCCCGGGCAGGGCGGTGAGCTCCTCCATGGTAGCGGGGACCTTGCCGCCGTGTTTTTCCAGGATCATCTGGGCGCAGGCCACGATGTCCCTGGCCTTGGCCCGGAAGAAGCCGCAGGAGTGGACATAGCGCTCCACTTCCTCCACATCCGCCTCGGCAAAGCTCTCCAGAGTGGGAAAACGGGCGAAGAGGGCGGGGGTGATCTGGTTTACCCGTTCGTCGGTGCACTGGGCGGCCAGCCGCACGGAGAAAAGCAGCTCATAGTCCTTGCCGTAGTCCAGCGTGCAGCTGGCCTCCGGGTATTCCTCCAGCAGCAGCCGGACGATCTCGTTTACCTGTTCCTGGGTGCGCATAGGCTTTTCCCCCTTCACCCGCTTCGCGGGAGCTCCCCCGGAGGGGGAGCCAAGACGTAAAAAAACGGCAAGCTCATTGTAAACGGAGCTTGCCGTTTCGTCAATTCCAAATCCTTTTTCCTTGCAGGCTCCCCTGTGAAAGGGGAGCTGTCGCGGCGCGTCTCTCGCAAGCGCCGTGACTGAGGGGTTGTCCCGTCCGCCAAAAGAGTGGCAAACAGCCCCTCCGTCAAGCGCCTCGCGGGGGACGGCGCTTGACACACCCAAGGCCCCTTGCTCAGGGGAGGTTGAGAGAAATGTTCTTACCGTCTCAGGGTGATGTTGCTGCCGCACTCGATGGAATCCAGCAGCACGCCGCTGTAGGTGCCGCCATACTCCCATTCCACGCTTACCCAGAAGGTCTTGCTTTCGCCCTGGGGCAGGTCGATGGTGAAGGTCTTGCTGGCCAGCTCCGTGCTGTGGAAATCGTAGCTGTCGCTCTCGATCTTCCTGCCGTAAACAGAGGCGTACTGACCGTCCACCATGAAGTTCACCGGGTTATACTCGCCGGTGTAGAGGGTCTGGTGCAGACAGTACACCGTCACCGTGACCTCCACCTGGGTGGGACTCACGGCCCTGGCGCTCCAGTCGGCCCGGATGTTCAGACCGGTGAAGGTTTCAGACTGCATGTTGCCGGTGCCCATCTGCACGGGAGAGAAGGCCACCTCCGGCGCCTGGGTGGGCGCGGGTGTGGGGGCCTCCGTTGGCGCCGGAGCGGGCGCGGGCGCCTGGGTAGGTGCGGGGGCCGGCGCCTGCGTGGGCGCGGGCGTGGGCGCTCTGGTGGGCGCGGGGGCCTGGGTGGGCGCCGTGTAGGTGCTGCCGCCGCCGTTGCCGGGAGCCGAGGTTGGCAGGGCGTACACCGACTCATAGGGGTTCGCCGTGGGCGCGGTGTCCGCACCGGTGACCAGCGCGTTGGGGTCTTGCTGGGGCGGCTGATAGCTCTGGGTGGAGATCTCGGTGTTCTGGGTCTGGACGGCGCGCTTGTCGTCCACCGTCTTCAGCACCATGATCACGATCACGACCACCAGCAGAAATACGATAATGAACAGAATCGCGGAGATGCGATCCTTTTCTGATCTCGGTTTCATAGGGTTTGCTCCTTTCCGAAGGACTGATGGGGAAAATGCCCCGATTCCGGCGCCTGTTCCCCCATGTTGCGGGGAAAGTTTCATTCTTTCCTTCCACAGAAATCCATCATTCTTTCCGGCCGGACTTGTGCCATGCTGCGTTATCGCCCTTGGGAATACACACAGTATCCCTGCGGCCGCTGCCTTGCCTGGCGCAAATCCGTCTCGGAAAGCCAAGATGGCTTCTTATGGAAGAAAAGTATAACACAGGAATCTCAAATTGTCTACAAAAGAGTTACAGATTTAGGGATTGTTAAGAATTGCGACGTCGGAATGCCCACAAAGGCGACCCGTCAATTCTTTACCGGTATTTCATGATGCCCTTTTCATACGGAAATCTGACAGAAAGGTCGATCAAGATCTCCGGTGCACGGGAGACGACGGCTCTCCCGGTTTCTTGTTGGCATATAGATGAGAGGCAAGTCAGCCGGGCGTCCCGACGGACTTGCCTCTTCTTTTGTTCCGTACTGCGAAAAACCATCCAGCAGCAAGATTTCGACTGGCGGGAGTTGACAGCTCAAAAAGAAATCCTTGAGCTGCCGTGTTCGATCAGGACGTTCCGAATGATCTCGAGGCCATGTCGGAGCTGTTCCGGGCTCTCCGGAGAACTTAATGCGATCCGCAGTGCGCTCTCGCCTGCAGCGGACCCAACAGCAAAGCGTTTGTTACCGAATATCTGAACGCCGTGGGACAGGCAGTCCCGCTCGATTTCGGTATCGTCCCAGCCGTGAGGAAGAACCAGATATCGGAACATGGCCGGCTCTGCGGTGTCCTCCAGATAGTCCTGCAGGATCTCCTGACAGATCTCGTTTCGCTGGCGCAGGCGGTCCAGCTTTTGCATCAGGATCCGGTCATATTCTCCGTTGGCGATCATCAGCGACATGAGCTCTGCATTCAGAGGAGAGGTAAGCCAAAGCAGATTGTGCAAAACGCGAATCAGAGTAGGAACATACGGCTGCGGCGCACAGAGGTAGGCAATGCGCAGCGAGGGGACGAGCGCCTTTGTAGTCCCGTGGATGTAAAAGCTGCGCTCAGGGATTAGAGAAGAGACGGGGGCGCGCAAACCTTTTATAAAGTGAAACATCCCATCTTCGATCAGCAAAAGATCGTTCTGCCGGATGATCGCCGCAAGAGCCTCTCTCCGGCTCATGGGCATGGTGATCCCGGTGGGATTCTGGTGTTCCGGGATCAGGTAAACCCCTTTTATTTTGTCTCGTTGACAGGCAAGCGCGAGCTCGTCGGGCAGCATACCGTATGGATCGCCCCGGATAGGGATCAAGATGATGCCGAGATAGCTGGCCAGGTTTTTGAATTCCGGGTACACATAGAGGTCTACCGCGATCCGATCTCCCCGGGAGAACACCCCCATCATCAGGACAGAGATCGCGTTCTGAGACCCGGAGGTGATAAGAATGTTGTCAAATCCGGCCCTGATCCCGTAGCCTTGAAGCCAATTTGCGGCGATTTGACGATGCTTGGGGTATCCCTCCGGCGGGCTATACCGCAGGGAGCCGGGAAAATCAATCAAAGGGAACAGGTTCCGAATGCTGCTTTCTGCAAGACTGTTGATTTCATAGAGCGGAAGGACGGCCCCCATTTCAATGGTGCGCGGCTTGTTCTGCTCCAGAAGATCCTGAGGGACGCCTGCTGCGCTGCAAACAAAGGTGCCCCGGCCAATTGTGCCTTTGATCAGTCCGCGCTCCTCACACAGTTGATAGGCGCGGGTGACCGTGCTGTGCGTGATGTTCAAATAGCCGGCGATGATCCTCTGTGGAGGGAGACGGCTTCCGTAGGGAAGGAGCCCGGAGGCAATATCTTTTTCAATGGACTCCGCGATTTGAACGTAGAGAGGTTTTCCGGATTCGTCCAGGGAAGGGACCCACGGAATATCGTTGCCATAATAGTTGATCATACTTCTCCGCCTTTGTCCTGCGTACAATCTGCCAATTGCCTATCCTTTCGCGCCCATTGTATATTATTAATAGAAAAAGTCTTCCGATATGAAGCTTTTCTACAATATAGCACAAAAAAGCGAAATATCAACCGATTCTTTTCCTGAGACGAAAGGAAGAAAGGAGCCTCGGAAAAGAGCAGAGTCTTCTATGGAGAGGAGAGCACAAATGGGTTTGAACGTGATGCAAGACAAAGGGAAAAAAGTTCTGCTCATGGGAAATGAGGCGATCGCCCGGGGGGCGCTGGAGGCTGGCGTGCAGTTGGTCGCCAGCTATCCTGGGACCCCTGGGTCGGAGATCGGAGAGACCTTGATCGAGGCGGCGCGGGACGGGTCCTTTTACGCGGAGTGGAGCACCAATGAAAAGGTAGCCTTTGAGGTTGCGGCCGGCGCATCGCTGACCGGCGCCAGATCCTTGACGGCTATGAAAAATGCCGGCATCAATGTTGCAATGGATACCTTCATGACCCTGCCATACGGCGGGTGCAAGGGAGGCTTTGTCGTTGTTGTGGCGGATGATCCGGATGCGCACTATTCCTCTACGGAACAGGACACACGGCTGCTGGCATCTTATGCTGAAATCCCCTGCCTGGAGCCTGAAAACCAGCAAGAGGCGAAGGATATGACGGCGGAAGCGTTCCGCCTTTCGGAAGAGCTGGAGCTCCCTGTCTTCCTCCGCACCGTGAGCCGCATTTCCCATGCCAGCGGCGATGTCGTGCTGGGTGAGTTGCGTGAGAGGAGCAATCCTGTTGCTTTCAACAAGCATTATAAGCTTGGCAGCCGCTGGAACGTATACGGGCCGCCTGGATGCCTCAGCAAGCACATCTGGCTGAAGAGGCAGATGGAAAAGGCAAAACCTCTGTCCGAAAACAGCGGCTTTAACCGTCTTACGCTGAAGGAAGGCGCAACTGTCGGCATAATCGCCAGCGGCCTTGGCGCTGCCTATGCCAGGGAGGCTCTGGCAGAACTTGGCGTGGAAAATGTACATCTGATGAAACTGGGCATGATCAATCCCCTTCCCGACGTGATGATCCGGGAGCTGCTGGAGGCATCCCAACAGGTCATTGTCGTAGAAGAGGGCGACGCTGTTGTGGAAAAGGGCGTGGCTGCGATCGCGCAAAACGCCGGCAGCAAAGCCAAGATTTACGGCAAGACCCTGAACCCGATCTTTCCGGTATGCGGGGAGTTGAACACCGATCTGCTTGTCCAGTCTCTGGCTGCATTTTTCGGCCTCCCGCTGACTGGGGATCCCAGGGAGCGGGAACGCGCCGCTGCAAGAGAGGCTATTATCCCTCGTTCCTCTGCCCTATGCGCGGGCTGCTCCCACCTGGGCTCTTACGCGATCCTGCGGGAGGTCCTCCAGAAGTTCCCGGGGACACACATCGTGAACGGGGACATCGGCTGCTACGAGCAGGGTGGATATGGGATCTTCAGCGCCAAACAGGAGGCAAACGACGCAGACGGAAAGCGTTATCCCAGAACCTCCCCGTATGAGACGCTCGATACGCTGTATGTGATGGGAAGCGGCATCGGCATGGCGACCGGGCAGAGCAAGGTGGGGTATCGGGACGGCAAGATCATCGCAGTCGCGGGAGACTCCACGTTCATCCATGCGACGCTCCCCGCGGTGGTAAACGCCGCATATGACCACGCGGATATCACCTTTCTTGTTTTTGACAATCGCTGGACCTGCATGACCGGGCACCAGCCAAATCCCAATACCGTTTACAATCCGGACGGAGAGGACTTTCCCGGATTCTCCATCGAAGCGGTCTGCCGCGCGATTGGCGCCCCCTACGTAAAGACCATCAACGCATATGACAGAGAAAACGGCGTTCGCGTCCTCACGGAAGCCATTGCCTATGAAGGACTGTCCGTGGTGGTCCTGGTGGGCGAATGCAGACTGCAGCTCAGCCGTAGGAGCAGAAAAATGCCGGTAAAGACAAGGGTCGACCAGACCCGGTGCAACGGCTGTAAACGCTGCGTCCAGATAGGCTGCCCTGCGATCCAATACGATGCAGAGACCAGAAAATCTGCCATTGACACGCTCAACTGTACGGATTGTGGCCTGTGCCGGCAGTATTGCCCGCAGAAGGCTATCGGAGAGAAGGGAGAGGGAAATGACCTATAATGTGATTGTCGCCGGTGTTGGAGGGCAAGGGAGCATTTTGGCCTCACATATTCTGGCGGAGGCAGCGATCCAGTACTCGGAACAAAAAGATCTTGGTTACCGCGTCCGCGTAGGGGAAACCTTCGGCGCGGCGCAGCGCGGAGGCGCAGTTGCATCTCACGTTCGGATCGGGGAGGTCTTTGGCCCTCTGATAGGAAAGGGAAAAGCCGATCTTGTCATTGCATTGGAGCCGCTGGAAGGACTTCGTGTGGGCGCGGAGTATCTGGCGAAAAACGGGATCGCGATCCTCAGCACGAAGGAACAGAAGCCGATGGACGTAAAGGTAGGCGCCGCGAAGTATCCGTCTTTGGATACGATCCGGGACAGTCTGGCTCAGATCGGCGCAAGAGTCGTGGCCTTTGATGCCGAGGAGATAGCACTACGAGCCGGAAGCCCGAAATGTCTCAATATCGTGATGGTCGGGGCGGCATTTGCATCCGGACAGCTTCCTTTTTCAGAAGAGGCACTGCTGGACGCGATCGAGAACAATCTCCCCTCAAAGCTGTGGGAAATGAACAGAAAAGCCTTTGCGTTGGGAAAGACGGCATTTTTGGAAAGATAAAAGGCAGAAAGGAGAGAGCACATGAGTCATTCACTGCATCGATTCAGGAAGGACGGCTGTAAGGTACCAAACGATTATGTCATGATCACGCTGGCCGCCCAGGGCCTCAATTCCCAAGGCGCGGAGAATAAGCTTCGGACCATGTATAACATCCTTCGTTCGGAGGACCCGGTGAACTATGGAGAAGACAATCAGGGCGGCCTCTATTCCGGAAAAACGGTGGAAGAGATCCTGGAGAATATAACGGACAGATCCAATCCAACCGCCTGCTTTGACAGCATTGAGAAAGTCAAGGGCGTCCTGCAGAAAGCCAAAGAAGCAGATACCGGCATGAGCGTCGTACTCACGGGGGATTATGATACGGTTTTCGACGCACTGGACGAGATGGGGCTTACGCCGCACTCTGTCAACGTGTCAATTGGCTATTTTGGAAATCTGAAGGCCCTGCCTCCGGAAGAGATCCTGGAGATCTCCTCCATGTGCGGCCACTGCATGGTTTGCCCGGACCACATCGAAAAGGTGATCGACAAGGTCAAACGCGGCATCATGACGGCGGAAGCGGCCGCCAAGGATCTGGCAAAGCCCTGCTCCTGCTCGGTGTTCAACCCGGTGAGAGCGCAGGAGTTGATCGAGAAGATCTGTGATCGCTGAGGAGGAGCAAGTATCATGATCATCAACAAGGAAAAATGCCGGGGCTGCGGCCGTTGCGTCGAATACTGCCCCATGCATGCTATCCGCGTGGTTGGCGGGAAGGCGCAGATCGACGACGCCCGCTGCGCGGAATGCGCCAACTGCGCCAAGGTCGGATGTGTGTTCGGCGCGATCATCAACAACGCCTCAGAACTGAGATGGCCGCGAACCATGCGCAGCCTGATGAGCGACCCGCTGACCATCTGCGAGGAAACGGGCGTGGGCGGAAGAGGAACGGAGGAGATGAAGACCAATGACGTAACGCTCCGATTTAACGACCGGAACCGTCTTGGAATCTGCATCGATCTCGGGCGGCCAAACCGCGGGCTTTGTCTCAGAGACCTGGAGAGACTGACGATGCGTTTGGCCCGACTTGGCGTGGAGTTTGAGCGTGCAAACCCTGTGGACAAGCTGATGGCGGACAGGAAGACCGGAAAACTGAAGGAAGAGGTGCTGGACGAGGTTTTTATTTCCTGTGTGGTTGAGTTCGATCTGGAGGCGGATCGCCTTCCGGAACTGATCCAGGCGTTTCGGGACGTAGAGCCGGAAATGGATACCGTGTTTTCCGTGGGCATCATCTCCCGGGCCTACAGCCGCGAGGACATTCCCGCGTTTGACAACCTTCGGAAATTCGGGATCCCGTTCCGGATCAACGGTAAAACTTGTGTCGGCTTGGGACACAGGTAATAAAAGGTACGAGTAAGAAGACAAACAAAACGAGGAACAAGAAAAGGAGAAATCATAATGAGAAAACGCATTCTCAGCCTGTTGATCATTCTGATTCTCGTCTGCTCTCTCGCGCTCAGTGGCTGCGGAGGCCAGACGACCACAGAGACCAACAGCGGTAAAAAAGCAGACAGCTTCCCCTCTCGGAACATCGATTTCCTGATTGGCTTCGGTTCCGGCGGCGGCACAGACAATTTCTGCCGCACCATCAGCATTGACGCGGAAAAATATCTGGGCGTGACAGTGGTATGCCAGAACATGGAAGGCGGCTCTTCCGTTACGGCAACGGAGTACGCCATGAACCAGCCTGCGGATGGCTACACGATCGTGTCGGTGAACCCCGAACTCCTGCAGAACTATCTTCTGGGGCGCTCAAAAATCTCCTATCGGGATCTGAAACCCATCCTTCGCGCCCATGTGGACGTTGGCGCATGGGTGGTTTCTCCCCTGAGTCCCTTCCAGACCTGGGATGACTTCCTGACATATGCAAAGGAGAATCCCGGTAAAATCACGATGGGCGGAACCGGGACGGCTTCTTTTGATGAGTTTGCCTGTGCCGCAGCGCTCAATCAGCTCGGCGTGGAGGTAACCTACATTTCCTATGAGGCTGCCAGCGAGATGCAGGCTGCGCTCTTGGGCGGACATATCGATATGATGTATGAAGAGCCCGGCAACGTAATTGAATTGCTGAAATCCGGAGACTTGACTGCGCTGGTCTTCTTCTGCGACGAACCGCTGAAGGGCTTTGAAGAAGTGCCGACCTTCTCC
The DNA here is from genome assembly GCA_017447685.1 of Oscillospiraceae bacterium. Classification (GTDB taxonomy): domain Bacteria; phylum Bacillota; class Clostridia; order Oscillospirales; family Oscillospiraceae; genus Limivicinus. Next base: position 5,752 of record JAFSMZ010000031.1, on the reverse strand, counting down.
CAGCTCGGCTATACGGTGAAGATCATGAATTGGCGCGGACTGGGGGTCAGCAAGGATACGCCTGACGATGTGGTGCAGAAGCTTATCGACGCCTTTGTCGCCTCTTGGAATGACGAGACGTATACCAAATTTGCTGCGGAGCGATATCTTGACCTGTATGACGGCCTGCTGGTCGGCCAGGAATTTTACGACGCCATGGCCTCCGAGGAATCCGCTACCGAACAGGTTATGAAAGACTTGGGTTATATCGACTGATACTTGCATCGAACCTTAGCGGGGACGAGATCGCTTCTGCGCTTCGGAAGCGGTCTCGTCCCGACATCGTATGACGGACCTGCTGGCGCTGGAGCATTGCCTGGGCCGCCCGCAGCTGTTGCGGCTTCTTCGGGTCCCGCTCGGGTAAACCCTCGAGACCGTGATTCCGTTTTAGTAAACGGGGGGAATCGATTATGACCTATATCATCAACACAGCCATTATTCTCATCAGTCTGGGGCTCTATTCTCTGACAGGCAGCTTCGATCCCCGCGGCAAGTACTCCGGGGTAAATGATCCCGCGTTCTGGCCCAGAGTCCTCCTGATTTTTATCATTGTGGTTGCTGTCGTGTCCATGGCTGTCGCTATCTTTGGAAGGAAAAGCGGCGGAAAGGAAGAGAAGGATCTCCCGGGGATCTTCTTTGGGAAGCTGGTCGCCGCTTTTTGCCTTGCTGTTTTGTATGCGATCGGGATGCAGTATTTTGGCTTCATCCTGTCCACGTTGCTGTTCCAGCTGCTTTTCCTTCTGCTTCAGGGCGTGCGAAAACCGCTTACACTGATCATTACGCCCTTGATCCTGACAACGATGGTCTATCTGATCTTTGTGGTTGTGATGTCGATCCCGCTGCCGCGGGGCGTTGGGATCTTCCGCAGCTTCAGCCTGCTGTTTTATTGAGAGAAGGGAGGGAAGGAAATGGAATTGCTTAACGGGATCGGAGCTTTGCTTGAGCCGAGCGTCTTGCTGTATCTTCTGATCGGCGTCCTGATCGGCGTGTCCTTCGGCGCAACGCCGGGCCTGGATGCGACCACGGGCACGGCACTTCTGATTCCCATCACCTATACCATGCAGCCCATGCAGGCGATCATATTCCTTTCCGCACTGTATATCGGCGGCGTTTTCGGAGGCTCCATCACGGCGATCCTGTTTAAGGTCCCCGGGGCGTCTGAAGCTGTGATGACGGCGCTGGACGGCTATCCCATGGCGCAAAAAGGACAGGCGGGAAAGGCGCTTGGGCTTGCAATCATGTCCTCCAGTATCGGCGGTTTGATCGGCTGTTGCTTTATGTTTCTGCTCACCATGCAAATGGCACGAGTCGCGCTGAGCTTCGGACCGGCTGAATACGCCGCGCTTGCCATTCTCGGCTTGAGCTGCATCTCCAGCATTGGGTCCCAATCCCAGCTGAAGGCTCTGATGAGCTGTGGCTTTGGTATGCTTCTTGCCACGGTCGGAATTGATCAAATGTCCGGAATGCCCCGATTTACCTTCGGAAACTCTTCACTGCTGAGCGGTATTCCGTTGGTTCCGGTGCTGATCGGGCTGTTTGCCGCCTCGGAGGTTTTTGATAAAGTCAGTGCGAAGACAGAAATGAAGGTCGTGGACGAAAACAATTCCAAAAATACCGGGATCAGCATCCGGGAGACCTTGCGAGAGCTTCGCAAACACTTCGGAACGCTGATTCGAGGCTCTCTGATCGGCACTTGGATCGGGATCCTCCCCGGGGTGGGCGCGACCACGGCCTCCGTTGTTTCTTATAGCCAGGAATCCCGGATGTCCAAGCCGGAGATTCCTTTCGGTGAAGGAGCGCCACAGGGGATCGTTGCTGCGGAGGCGGCCAACAATGCCGCCGCGGTGGGCGCGTTCATCCCAATGCTGTCTTTGGGAATCCCGGGCAGCGCTACGACAGCTGTCCTTGTGGGGGCCTTTCTGCTGCATGGGATTTCGGTGGGACCCTTGCTCTTCGTCAACCAGAAGGAACTGGTTTACTCTATTTTTGGCGGGATCTTTCTTTCCAATTTCCTGATCGTGCTGTGCGGTCTGTTCATGGTGCGCGTTTTCATCAAGTTCGTAAAACTGCCCTATCCCATTATGGCCACGTCGATCCTGACCTTTTGCGTGGTGGGCTCTCTGTCTGTCGCGGGCACCATGGGTGTGGTGGTGATGTTCGGGTTCGGCTTTATCGGCTACGCCATGAACAGAGCGAGATATCCGATTGCCCCGGTGATCCTGGGCCTGATTTTGGGACAGATCCTGGAGGCGAATATGAGGAGGGGGCTGCTGCTGAGTCAGGGAAGTCTCGTGGCGATGATTTCAAGGCCGATTACGGTCGTGCTGCTGCTCCTCGCTCTGTTTTCCTTTGCAGTACCGTATATCGGCAAGATCCTCCGCAGCCGGAAGCACCAGGAGAAATGAATACCGGAAGGGTGGAAGCATGAACAAAAAAGCACTATTGCATTCGCTGTTTCACGCGGAGAGCGTCGCGGTGGTCGGGGCATCGGAGAATCCGCAAAAAACCGGACACAAGGTTCTGAAAAATCTGATCGACGGGGGGTATGAGGGAAAAATCTTTGCAGTAAATCCCCGCAGTGAAAGCATTCTGGGAATCCCCTGCAGCAAAAGCCTCTCCGAAATCGGAGAAGATGTGGATCTGGTGGTCGTGATCGTACCCGCAAAAGCAGTTCCCGGCGTAATGCGTGAAGCAGCGGCTGTCCACGCCAAGGGCGCTGTTATCATCACGGGTGGCTTCCGGGAAATCGGAAACACGGCGCTGGAGCAAGAAGTCATGGACATAGCCGGGGAGAACGGAATCGCTGTCATCGGACCAAATTGTCAAGGCATCAACTACACACCCAATAAGCTCTGTGCAAGCTGGCCCCTTATCACCGGCAGAGGCTCCATGGCAATCCTCGCCCAAAGCGGAAGCGTCGGCGCCGCCATGAGCGAATGGGCAGCTGAGGAACATGTGGGCTTTACCGCGATGGTGGCGATGGGAAACAAGAGTCAGACAGATGAGCTGGATTTGCTGGAATATTTCTCAGAGGATCCGGAGACCAGAGTGGTTGCACTGAACATTGAAGGCGTTCGGGATGGACCTGCGTACATACGTCTGGTAAAGAAGACGGTGGAACGCAAAGCAATGGTCGTGCTCAAGCCGGGCCGGACAGACAGAGGGTCTGAAGCTGCCCAGAGCCATACGAGATCCGTTGCCGGAAGTGACAAAGTTTTTCAGGCAGTTTGCCGCAAGCTGGGGGTCGCCCGCGCGATGGGCTTTGAAGACTTCTATGATGCGGCCAAGATCCTCAGTATGCTGGAAAAGCCGGCCGGCAGAAGGTTGATGATACTGACCAGCAGCGGCGGCAGCGGGATCATTGCGGTGGATACCGCGGTGGAACTGCAGATCGAAACGCTCCAGCCGGGAGATTCGGCTGTCGAACGCCTTCGGGCGTGTTTGCCAAATCAATGCGTTTTGCGCAACCCCCTGGATTTGACCGGAGACACAACGGCAGACCGCTATGTAACAGCGGTCGAGGCACTGACAGACACGGATTTTGCGGACAGCATCCTGCTGATTTTTGCCGATCCCATCGAAGGCGCGGCGGCAGCGGCGCAAAAGATCCGGCATATGACAGGCAAACCTGTCCTGGCGGTGTTTGTTGGTGCGGGAGAAGTTGGCAAAACGGAAACGCTGCTGATGCATGAGCGGGGGATTCCGGTGTTCCCCACGCCGGAAAGGGCGGTTCGTGCTTTGGGGGCGCTTTTGGAAAGCGGAATACCGGCGCAGAGCAGGGAGGACAGATCATGAACAAATGGATCGAAAAGGCCCTCCGAGAGGGCAGGGATTTGCTGGAGCACGAGTCATGGTGGCTTTTACGGCAGTATGACATCCCGGCTCCGCGCTGTGGCTTGGCCCGCAATGAGCAGGAGCTCCTGGAGCAAGCCGGGCAGATCGGCTATCCGCTTGTGCTGAAGATCGTTTCCCCTGACATTCTTCACAAGTCTGATGTCGGCGGAGTAAAAATGAATATTCGAAACGACTCGGAGCTGTTGGCGGCCTGTCATGAGATGCTTCTTCGCATTATTGATGCGTGTCCGACGGCGAGGATTCACGGCGTGCTGGTCTGCGAGATGCTTCCTGCGGGCCTGGAAACCATTATTGGAATGAACCAGGATCCCTCCTTTGGGCCAACACTGTTATTCGGGCTCGGCGGGATCATGGTGGAGTTGTTCCAGGATGTGAGCATACGGGTCCTCCCCTTGGATCGGGAGGATGCAAGGCAAATGGTCGGGGAGATCAAAGGTGCTGCGCTCCTGCGCGGTTTTCGTGGAGAGAAGCCCAGGGATGAAGCGGCCTTGGCGGATATTCTGATCCGTCTGGCGAACTTGGTAGAGGACAATCCGGAAATCCAGCAGATCGACCTGAATCCCTGCTTTGTTTACGAAAAAGGCGCTGTTCCGGTGGATGCCCGGATCCTTTTGGCACATTGACGGGAAAGGTCCTCTCTGGCAGGGCCGTCTTCTTCGATCAAACAGAGCCATCTTTGCCTGCTTCCTGCCGGGTATCTGTATCAGAACAGCAAAAACTCCCGCGTCCTTTTGAACGCGGGAGTTTTGCTTGGCTGTATGGAAGATTATTACAGCTGCTTCTGGGCGTTGATCTTGACGCCGGGGCCCATGGTGGAGGCGGTGACGCAAGAACGGATATACTGGCCCTTGGCGGCGGCGGGCTTGGCCTTGTTGATGGCGCTGATGAGAGCGACATAGTTCTCATAGAGCTTCTCGGCGCCGAAGCTGACCTTGCCGATGGGGCAGTGGATGATGTTGGTCTTGTCCAGACGGTACTCGACCTTACCGGCTTTGGCTTCCTTCACGGCCTGGGAGACATTGGGGGTAACGGTACCGGCCTTGGGGGAGGGCATCAGGCCCTTGGGTCCCAGGATCTTACCGAGACGGCCAACGGTACCCATCATCTTGGGGTTGGCAATGACGGTGTCGAACTCGAACCAGGCTTCCTTCTGGATCTTCTCGACGTATTCCATACCGCCGGCATAGTCGGCGCCGGCAGCGAGGGCTTCCTCAACCTGCTCGGGGGGGCAGAACACCAGGACGCGGACGGTCTTGCCGGTGCCGTTGGGCAGCACGATGGCGCCGCGGACCTGCTGGTCGGCGTGACGGCCGTCAACACCCAGCTTCACGTGGAGCTCCACGGTCTCGTCGAACTTGGCCTTGCTGGCGTTGATGACCAGCTGCAGGGCTTCCTGAGGATCGTACAGGGCCTGCTTATCAATGAGCTTTGCGCTCTCTTTATAATTTTTACCTCTAAACAATTTTGTTTCCTCCTAAATAGTGGTGTAATGGATGGATAGATCCTCCCACGTAGGGTGGCCGCTTATTCGCCGACGACAACGCCCATGGAGCGGCAGGTGCCCTTGATCATGCTGATGGCAGACTCGATATCGGTGCAGTTCAGGTCGGGCATCTTCTGCTCGGCGATCTTGCGCACGTCTTCCATGCTGATGGTGGCAACCTTGTCCCGCTGGGGCACGCCGGAAGCGGTGTCAATGCCGCAGGCCTTCTTGATGAGAAGGGCGGCAGGAGGAGTCTTGCAAACGAAGGTGAAGCTGCGGTCGGAGTACACGGTGATGACAACGGGGATCATCAGGCCCATGTCGGCCTTGGTGCGCTCGTTGAAATCCTTGGTGAACAGACCGATGTTAACGCCG
>JAFSMZ010000054.1:0-34444 GCA_017447685.1 Oscillospiraceae bacterium | reverse complement strand
CGGTTTGTGTTATCTTATCCATAGCGAATAGGGTGCCTGCCTTTCGGTTTTGTCTGGACAACTCAACCATAATACAGGCCGCTCCTATTCGCTATTCTTTTTTTCTCCTACTGTCACACATCATTGTAAACCCTACACTTTGCACGCCCTAAAGGTCGATCCTTTTCTTGATTCTTGAGGCATTTCATGGTAAAGTGAATTAATAAATGCCCCCGCAGCGGGCAAGCCTAAAGGGGAGGAAAGACAGATGAAAAAACCTGTATGGAGCAAGACCTTCGCGGGACGCTTCCAGCGCCATGAGCAGGAGCTGAAGGAGCTGTTCTTTACGCTTTACCGCAACGACGCACAGGCATACGATTACTTTGTGGACATGCTGTACCGCTCCTGGCAGGAGCGCTCCCCCGCCCTGCGCAGGCTGGACGCCAGGCGGGAAAAGGATCCCTCCTGGTACAAGGGCCACGACCTGGTGGGCATGCTGATGTACGTGAAGGCCTTCGCCGGTACGCTGCAGGGCGTGCGGGAGAAGCTGGACTATGTACAGGAGTGCGGGGTGAACTACCTGCATCTGATGCCCCTGCTGGAAAGCCCCGAGGGGCGCAGCGACGGGGGCTATGCCGTGTCCGATTTCCGGAAGGTCCAGCCTGAGCTCGGCACCATGGAGGACCTGGCTTCCCTGGCGGAGGACTGCCACAAGCGGGGCATCTCCGTATGCCTGGACTTCGTGATGAACCACACCAGCGAGGACCACGAGTGGGCCAGAAAGGCCAGGGCGGGCGACCGGGCCAGCCAGGAGCGCTACTTCTTCTTTGACGACTGGGAGATCCCCTTCCGCTTTGAAAAGGACGTGCCCCAGGTCTTCCCCACCACGGCGCCGGGCAACTTCACCTGGTGCCAGGAGGCCGGCAAGGTGGTGATGACCACCTTCTATCCCTATCAGTGGGACCTGAACTACCGCAATCCCGTGGTGTTCAACGACATGACGGACAATATGCTCTATCTCTGCAACCAGGGCGTGGACATCATCCGTCTGGATGCGGTGCCCTATATCTGGAAGGCGCTGGGCACCAACTGCCGCAATCTCCCCCAAGTGCACACCCTGGTGCGTATCATGCGCATGGCCTGCGAGATCGTGTGCCCCGGTACCCTGCTGCTGGGCGAAGTGGTGATGGAGCCCAGCAAGGTGGTGCCCTACTTCGGCAGCGTGGACAAGCCCGAGTGCCATCTGCTCTACAATGTGACCACCATGGCCAGCACCTGGCACACCGTGGCCACCCATGACGTGCGGCTCCTGCGCCACCAGCTGGAGCAGGTCTTTGCCCTGCCCAAGGAATACGGCTTCCTCAACTATCTGCGCTGCCACGACGACATCGGCTGGGGCCTGGACTATGACTTCCTGCGCTGGTTCGGCGTGGACGAGGTGGCCCACAAGAAATTCCTGAACGACTATCTCACCGGCCAGTGGCAGGGCAGTCCCGCCCGGGGCGAGCTCTACAACAACGACCCCAAGCTGGGGGACGCCCGCCTCTGCGGCACCACCGCCTCCCTCTGCGGAGTGGAGGCAGCCCGGAAGCTGGGCAGCGAAAAGCTGCTGGATTGGGCGCTGCGCGTGGACGAGATGCTGCACGCCTACATGTTCACCCTCAGCGGCATCCCCGTGCTCTACAGCGGGGACGAGATCGCAAGGGAGAACGACTATACATACCATGACGACCCCCTGAAGGCGGACGACAGCCGCTATCTGCACCGGGGCGACATGGACTGGGCCGCCGCCGAAAAGCGGAACGATCCCGCCAGTCCCGAGGGCCGTCTCTTCCAGGCGATCCGCAGGCTGGAGGGGCTTCGTGCCGGGCACCGCGTCTTTGACGGGGCGGCGGACACCTGGCTCGTGAACACCGGAAGCGACCAGGTGCTGGGCATCGGCCGCTACTACCGGGGAGAAAAGCTGATCGCGCTGTTCAACTTCGGGGAGCGGGAAGCCCGCACGAATCTGAACGAGCTGGGCGAATACACCGACCTGATCAGCGGCGAGGCCGTTGACAAGCGGGCCGTGGTGACACCCATCGGGGGCTTCCGCTGGCTGCTCTGTGACTTCAGCGCGGAGGGCAGGAAGAAATGAACAGAAAGCTTGTTTTCCTGGACATCGACGGGACCCTGACCGTTCCCGGCAGCAACGTCCCCCCTCCGGGGGCGCTGAAGGCGGTCCGTCAGGCCCGGGCCGCGGGCCATGTGGTGGTCCTCTGCTCCGGCCGGAACCTGGGGATGCTCTCTCCCCTGCTGCCCTACGGCTTCGACGGAGCCGTGGCCAGCGGCGGCGGCTATGTTTTCCTGGGTGACCGGGTGCTCTACGACTGTCCCATGAGCAGCGAGCAGCGGGACCTGGCCCTGCGGCTTTTCAAGGAAGGGGGGGTGCTCTGCACCATTGAGGCCAGAGACGCCAGCTACTGCGACGAAGGCATGGGCGAGTTTCTGGAGCGGGTCTCCGGCGGCAACAGCGAGCTGCTGCGCTGGCGCAAGGCGCTGGAGGAGGATCTGGGCATCCGGCCCATCCGCGAATACGACGGGCGGCCCCTGTACAAGATCGTGTTCATGTGCGAAAAGGCCGAGCAGCTGGCCGACGCCATCCACGCCCTGGACCACGAATTCTATTTCCTGGTGCAGGATCTGGAGGCGGCGGGCTGCCTGAACGGCGAGCTCATCAACCGCAAGTTCGACAAGGGCAGCGGCGTGAGGTGCATGGCGCAGGCCCTGGATATTCCCCTGGAGGACACCATCGGCTTCGGCGACAGTATGAACGATCTGGAGATGATCCAGGCCGTGGGCACCGGCGTCTGCATGGAAAACGGCAGCCCCACCCTGAAGAACCACAGCGATCTGGTATGCCCCTCCGTGGAGGCGGAGGGTCTTGCCTGGGCCTTCCAGAAGCTGGGACTTTTGGGCTGATCTTTGGTGGAAAGCAACAAATATTTGCGGTGTTTTTTGGTTCTTTCGAAAGTGCCATTTTCTTTACTTTATCCCCAAATTATTGTAAAATATTGTTGATTTCAGCGGTCGTCCATACGGACGGCCGCTATTTGGAAAAGGAGAGAATCATATGGCGCTTGACTACCGTAAATGCGCTGAGGAAATCTTTTCCCACCTGGGCGGAAAAGACAACATCATCAGCGCGGCACACTGTGCCACCCGCCTCCGCCTGGTCATTGCCGACAACAGCAAGATCGACACCAAGGCTTTGGAAGAGGTGGAGGGCGTAAAGGGTCTGTTTGACTCCAACGGACAGCTTCAGCTCATCATCGGTACCGGCACCGTCAACAAGGTTTACGATGAGTTTCTTGCCGTCACCGGTCTTACCGCCGCCTCCAAGGCGGACGTGAAGGCTGCCGCCGCTTCCCGCATGCCCCTGTGGAAAAAGATCCTGAAGACCCCCGGCGACGTGTTTGTCCCCATTCTGCCCGCCATCGTGGCTTCCGGCCTGATGATGGGTCTTGTGGAAGCCATCCCCAAGTTCTGGCCCGCCTTCGGCACCTCGGACTGGTATTCCTTCCTGGACCTGGTGGCCAACACCGCCTTCGCCCTGCTGCCTGTGCTGGTGGCCATCTCCGCCGCCCGCGTCTTCGGCGGCAACATCTTCCTGGGCGCCGTCATCGGTCTGATGATGGTCCACCCCGCCCTGATCAACGCCTGGACCGTGGGCAACTACGCCGCCGGCGAGATCCCCACATGGCACCTGTTCTTCTTCAATGTCCAGCAGGTAGGTTATCAGGGCCACGTCATCCCGGTGATTTTGGCAGTGCTTCTCATGTCCACGGTGGAGAAGTGGCTGCATAAAAAGGTCCCCGAGATGATCGACCTCTTCGTGACCCCGCTCTGCACCGTGCTTGTCACCGCGTTCATCACTTTCACCATCATCGGCCCCATCTTCTCCATCCTGGAGAACTGGGTACTGGCCGGCGCCAAGTGGCTGGCAAGCTCCCTCTTCGGCTCCCTGGTCATGGGCGCCATCTACCCCTGGACCGTGGTCATGGGCCTGCACCACATGTATAACGTCATCGAAGCCGGCATGATTGCCCAGACCGGTCTCAACACCTGGATGCCCATCGCCTCCGCCGCGAACTTCGCACAGTTCGGCGCCTGCCTTGCGGTGGCGCTGAAGGTCCACAACCAGAAGACCAAGGCCGTGGCTCTGCCCTCCTCCCTCTCCGCTTCCCTGGGCATCACCGAGCCCGCCATCTTCGGTATCAACTTCCGCTTCATGAAGCCCTTCCTCTGCGGCATGGCCGGCGGCGCTGTCGGCGCCCTCTTCGGCGCGCTGTTCGGACTGGGCGCTCCGGTCTACGGCGTGACCGGCATCCCCGCTATCCCCGCTGTGAACAATGTTCCCCTGTACCTGGTTGAGCTGCTCATCGCCGCGGGCGTGGCCTTCGCGCTGACCTGGATCATCTGGAAGGAAGACAAGCCCGAGGAGAAGAAGGCCGCTCCCGTAGAGGAAGCTCCCGCCGAGCCCATGCCCTCCGTGGTGCGCTGCGCCGCCGGCGAGCTGCTGCAGCCCTGCAAGGGCAAGGTCATCGCCCGGGAGGAGATCCCCGATGAGACCTTTGCCGCCGGCATCCTGGGCGACGGCATCGGCGTCGTCCCCGAGGACGGCATCGTGCTCTCTCCCTTTGACGGCACCGTGACCTCCGTGTTCGACACCAAGCACGCCGTCACCCTGGAGAAGGACGGCATGGAAGTGCTGATCCACGTGGGCGTGAACACCGTGAACATGCAGGGCGAGGGCTTCACCGCCTTTGTGGAGGAAGGCGCCGAGGTCAAGGCCGGCCAGAAGCTGCTGGGCTTTGATCGGGACGCCATCGCCAAGGCCGGCTACAATGACACTGTGGTCATGCTGCTCACCAACTCCGACGACCTGGAAGGCGTGGAATGCGGCATCAAGTAATCCAATAAACTTTACATACGGAGGAAGCTATCATGACGACTTTCAACTACACCATCACCGATCCCGTGGGCATCCACGCCCGTCCCGCCGGCCTGCTGGTCAAGGAGATCAAGTCCTTCGCCGGTTCTGCCGTCACCATCACCAAGGGTGAAAAGAGCGTCAACGCCCTCAAGCTCATGGCCCTGATGCAGATGGGCATCAAGCAGGGCGACACTGTCACCGTCAGCATCGACGGCGGCGACGAGGCCGCTGTGGCCGCCGCCCTGGAGAACTTCTTCAAGGCCAACCTGTAAGCAGGCACAGAAAATACGGCTGCCCCCGAGACAGCCGTATTTTTCTATTCTCAACGAAAAAGGAGAATCGTCTTATGATCACCATTCAGGGCAAGGGCGTTTCCACCGGCGTCGCCGCGGGACCCCTGTATTTCTACCAGAGAGCCAAGGGCACCTTCACCCGCCGCCAGGTGGAGGACCGGGAGGCGGAGTTTACCCGCTTCAAGGAGGCCCAGGCCAAGGCCATCGAACAGCTGGGTGAGCTGGCCGAGAAAGCCAGAGCCGAAGCCGGCGATGAGGCCGCCATGCTCTTTGAGACCCACCAGATGATGTGCGAGGACCTGGACTACGAGGAGGCCATCGAGAGCTTCATCAAGGAGCAGGGGCTCAACGCCGAGGCCGCCGTCACCGACGCCGGCGCCATCCAGGCGGAGGCCTTCGCCGCCATGGACGACGAGTATTTCAAGGCCCGCGCCGCCGACGTGAAGGACATCTCCACCCGCATCGTGGGCATCCTCATGGGCGTGGTGCAGGGCGGCATCGACTCCGAGGTGCCGGTGATCCTGGCCTCCGACGATCTGGCCCCCAGCGAGACCGTGCAGCTGGACAAGAGCAAGATCCTGGGCTTTGTCACCTCCGGCGGCTCCGGCTCCAGCCACACCGCCATCCTGGCCCGCACCATGGGCATCCCCGCCATCATCGGCGTGGGAGATCAATTGAAGCCTGAGTATCAGGGGCGGGAAGTCATCGTGGACGGCGGCACCGGCTCGGTGGTGCTGGACGCGGATGAGGAGACCCGGGCACGGCTCATGAAGAAGCGGGCGGAGATCCTGAAGCGCCAGGAGCTGCTCAACCAGCTGAAGGGCCAGCCCAACGTCTCCAAGGACGGACAGGAGATCCGGGTCTACTGCAACATCGGCAACCCGGAGGATGTGCACGCCGTGCTGGAAAACGACGGCGGCGGCATCGGCCTCTTCCGCAGCGAGTTCCTCTACCTCAACTGCGACGATTATCCCACCGAGGATTACCAGTTTGAGGCCTACAAGAGGGTCCTTTCCGACATGGGCGGCAAGGAAGTGGTCATCCGTACCCTGGACATCGGCGCGGACAAGATGATCGGCTACTTCAATCTGCCCCAGGAGGAGAACCCCGCCCTGGGCAACCGGGCCCTGCGCATCTGCCTGAACCGGCCGGAGATTTTCAAGACCCAGCTGCGGGCCCTCTACCGGGCCAGCGCCTATGGCAGGCTCAGCATCATGTTCCCCATGGTCACCTCTGTGTGGGAGGTCCGGGAAGCCAAAAAGATGTGTGAGCTGGTGAAGAAGGAGCTGACCGCCGAGGGCATCCCCTTCTCCGACGAGGTGGACCTGGGCATCATGATCGAGACCCCCGCCGCCGCCGTCATCAGCGACCGGCTTGCCAAGGAAGTGGACTTCTTCTCCATCGGCACCAATGACCTGACCCAGTACACCCTGGCCTGCGACCGGCAGAACAACGATCTGGGCCGCTTCTTCAACGCCCATCATCCCGCCGTGCTGCGCCTGATCAAGATGGCCTGCGACAATGCCCACAAGGAGGGCATCTGGTGCGGCATCTGCGGCGAGCTGGGCGCGGATCTGGAGCTGACGGAGCTGTTCCTCTCCATCGGGCTGGACGAGCTGTCCGTGTCCCCGCGCTCGGTGCTGCCCCTGCGGCAGAAGGTGCGGGAGGCCCAGGTGCGCGTGGTGCGCGAAAAGCTGCTGGGCGAACTGCTCAGCGACAAGAACGAGCTGTAAAAATCCATATCTACAAAAAAGGGATCTTCTTCGGAAGATCCCTTTTTTGCATATTCCTTTGCTTCGCCGGGAAAACTGGCGGCGAGGTGATCTGTATGACAAAAGCACGCAAAAAGAACAAGGAGCCGGAGCGGGAGCCGAAGGCGGAAGGCTCTGTCCCCTTCCCTACCGCAGTTTCCCCCTCCGGCATCTATCCCATGACGCCGCCGGTCTGGCCCGACCCGGGGCTGGGCTTTGACCTGGGCGGGATGGAGGCCCGGGAAGGCCGGGAGCGGGAGATCTGAGGCGGAAAGGATGGGAAAGAAGAAAAAGGCAAGGCGGGAGTCCGACTGTCTGCGCATCGCGCCGGAGCAGCGCATCGCCGGCAAGTTCGACGCCGCCTCCATCGCCAAATTCCCGGTGGCGGAGCCGGGAAAGATGGGCTTTCGGGTGCTGGACGACTGCGCCGAGGAGCACCAGATGTAAAAACAGGACTGTGAAAAGCGTTTTTCACAGTCCTGTTTCCGTTTCGGGGATCTGAGATCAGGCGTTCCAGGCGGTGATCTGCTCCCGCAGCCACTGGGCCCATTCCTCAATGCCCTCGCCGGTGCGGGCGCAGATGGGGATGACCTTCATGTTGGGGTTCAGGCGGTGGACATATTCCTTGCACTTCTCGATATCGAAATCGAAGTAGGGCAGTACGTCGATCTTATTGATGAGCAGCACATCGCAGATGGAGAACATCAGCGGGTACTTGAGGGGCTTGTCGTCCCCCTCGGGAACGGAGAGGATCATGGCGTTCTTCACGGCGCCGGTGTCAAACTCCGCGGGGCAGACCAGGTTTCCGATATTCTCCAGAATGGCAAAGTCCACGTCCTTCGCGCCCAGGCCCTCCAGGCCCTGCCGGGTCATGCCCGCGTCCAGGTGGCACATGCCGCCGGTATGCAGCTGGATGACCTTCACGCCGGTCTTCTCGATGGTAGCGGCGTCCACATCGGAATCGATGTCCGCCTCCATGACGCCGATGCGGAACTCGTCCTTCAGCGCGGCGATAGTGGCCCGCAGGGTGGTGGTCTTGCCGGAGCCGGGAGAGCTCATCAGGTTCAGCAGGAAGGTCCTGTCCTTCTTCAGCTCCTGGCGCAGCAGATCGGCCTGCCGGTCGTTATTCTCAAAAACGCTCTGCTTGATCTCTAAAATGCGGTATCCTTCCATGGCGCACCTCGTATATTATAAAAATTCAGGTTCTGTCGAACAGATTTATGATAGCACAGCGGCGGCAAAAATGCAATCCGGGATTGACAGGGCAGGTATAATGGGAGCAGAAAACGCAGGGAGGAATCGGGATGACGTATCGGGGCGTATTGTGGGATATGGACGGCACGGTGCTGGACACACTGGCGGATCTGCACGCAGCGGTGAATGTGAGCCTGCGGCACTTTTCCCTGCCGGAGGTAAGCGCCGAGGCCGTGCGGGCTGGTCTTGGCAACGGGGCGGCCCATCTGGTGTCTGAGGTTGCGCCGGAAGATCGGCGGCAGGAGGTGCTGGCCTTCTACAAGCCTTATTATGACGCCCACTGCAACATCCAAACCCGGCCCTATCCGGGGATCCTGCCCCTGATGGAGGCGCTGAAGGGCCGGGGCGTGCGCCAGGCCATCATCTCCAACAAGCCCCACCCGGCGGTGAAGGCGCTGGCGGAGGCCTATTTCCCGGGGCTGCTGGATTCCGCCGTGGGCGAGAGCGAGACCGTGCGGCGAAAGCCCAATCCAGACGCGGTGCTGGCCGCGGTAAAGGAGATGGGACTTAAGCTGCCGGACTGCGTGTACATCGGGGACACAGAGGTGGACCTGGCCACGGCGCGAAACGCGGGGATGGCCTGCATCGCCGTCTCCTGGGGCTTCCGCAGCCGGGAGCAGCTGATCGAGGCGGGAGCGCTCCGGATCGCAGCCAGCGTGGAGGAATTGGCGGCGATGCTGCTGGAATCATAAGAACGAACGGGCGACCACAAGGGTCGCCCGTTTCCTTTTCTCAAATCTCAAAACTGAAAACTCAAAACTTTACAGCGGCTGTTTTTTCATCTGTCCCCATTTGCGGGGGTATTTTTGCGGGGTGGGGGCGATCTTGCGGATCAGCACCGCGTTGTGGCGCAGGTCGGTGCCGGGGACGGGATACTCCGCCACCCGGTCCGGTTCGCCGCCCAGGAGCCGAATGCCCTTTTCCGCCTCCCGCAGCTCCTCGTTGACCTCCGGGCCCTTCATGGCCGCGAAAAGGCCGCCCTGCTTCACAAAGGGGAGGCAGAGCTCCGAGAGCAGATTGAGCCGGGCCACCGCCCGGGAGCAGGCCAGATCAAAGCTCTCCCGCAGCTCCGGGGGCGCTTCCTCCGCCCGAGCGTGGAGGCAGCGGACCTCCGAAAAGCCCAGCTCATCACACACGGTCGAGAGGAATCTCACCCGCTTGTCCAGGCTGTCCATCAGAGTCAGCTCCATCTCCGGGCAGAGGATCTTCAGGACCAGTCCCGGAAAGCCCGCGCCGGTGCCCACGTCGATGACCCGCTTGCCCCTGAGGTCGACCATCTGCGTGAGGGCCGCACAGTCCAGGAAATGGAGGCGGGCGGTGTTCTCCTCCCCCTCGATGGCCGTCAGGTTCATGACCTTGTTCCACTCGGCGAGCAGCTCGTAATAGCGGCGAAAGCGGCGGAGCGCGGTCTCATCCAGGTCCAGGGCCGCGCCCAGGATCTCTTCCAGCATGGCTTATTCTCCGGCGCGGCAGGCCTTCAGGGCCTGGGCAAGCTGATCCGGGCAGGAGGTGGGCTTGCCGCCGCAGCGGATGCCCTCCATGCGGGAGATGGCCTCGTCCACGTCCATGCCCACCACCAGGCGGGAGATGCCCTGGAGATTGCCGTCACAGCCGCCCAGGACCTGGACGCGGCGGATCTTGCCGTCCTCCACTTCCACTTCCATGAGCTGGGAGCAAACGCCCCGGGGACGATAGGTATAGGTCATAGGATCTTCCTCCTTTTGCTTCTGTTCTGGTCGAATATACCATGTTTGCGTCCCTTTTGCAAGCTGCAGAACTATCCCTTTCCTCCCGCGCATATACTGATACGAAAAGAATGCAAAGGGAGGGCAGGCGCTGTGCGAACGAGCGGAAAGGTGCTGATGCTGAGCCTTGGGGTGCTGGTGAGCTG
This sequence comes from Oscillospiraceae bacterium, assembly GCA_017447685.1. Classification (GTDB taxonomy): domain Bacteria; phylum Bacillota; class Clostridia; order Oscillospirales; family Oscillospiraceae; genus Limivicinus. The sequence continues at coordinate 24,301 of JAFSMZ010000054.1, read as the reverse complement.
TCTGTTCTCGGCGGCGGGGCTCTATGAAAAGGCGGAGACGGAGCGGCAGGAACGGCTGGACGCGGGCCGGATGAGCAATGTGCTGCTTCTGGAAGAAGCGGAGCCCTCTCCCCTGCCGGTCATCGCGCCAGCAGAGCCTGAGGCGGCGACCTCCGAAGGCCCGGCGGCGCCGGAGGACACGCCGGAGATCCTGGTATCGGTGCTGCAGACGGAGACGGAGCAGGAGATCCTGGAGACCACCATCCCCGGAGAGCAGCTGCTGAAAAACGACACCGCCTATGAGATCGACCCGGGGGCGATCCTCGCGGAGGGGCCGGGGCTGCGCCTGCCGGCGGAGGGGCCCCAGATCCTCATTATGCACACCCACGGCAGCGAGGCCTACACCCCCGCGGGGCTGGATCGCTACGACGCCAGCGACGCGAACCGGACCCAGGATCCCCGCTACAGCGTGATCCGGGTGGGGGACGAGCTGGCGGAACGCCTGGAAGAACAGGGGCTGCGGGTGCTCCACGACCGGGAGATCTACGACTATCCCAGCTACACCGGCTCCTACAGCCGCAGCGGCGAGGCGGTGGCGCGCTATCTGGAGCGCTACCCGGAGATCGCCGTGGTCATCGACCTGCATCGGGACGCCCTGGGAGCGGATGGGGTGGTCTACAAGACCATGGCCGAGGAGGAGGGGACGGTTGCCAGCCAGGTGATGCTGCTGGTGGGCAGCGACGAGAGTGGTCTGGAGCACCCCAACTGGCGCTCCAACCTCTCCCTGGCCCTCTATCTGCAGCAGGCGGCGGCCACTGCCCACCCCACGCTGATGCGGCCGGTGAGCCTGGTGCCCCAGCGCTACAACCAGCAGCTCACCGGCGGCTCCCTGATCCTGGAGGTGGGCAGCAGCGGCAACACCCTGCAGGAGGCGCTCTCCGCCATCCGGCTCTTTGCCGGGGCGGTTGGTCCCGCTTTACTGGCTTTGGCCGAATCGTGAATTTTTGCGGGACCGCTTTACAAAACGGGCGCTTTCTGGTACATTGGGGGCAAGCGAAGATCCCATCTTACTATCTACAACAGGAGGGTTATAAACATGAAAAAATGGGTTTGCCCCGTATGCGGTTATGTCCATGAGGGCGATACGCCCCCCGAGAAGTGCCCCATCTGCAAGGTCCCCGGTGAGCGCTTCACCCTGCAGGCCGAGGAGCTGAGCTGGGCCGCCGAGCATGTGCTGGGCGTCGGCAAGGTCTTCGGTGCGGACGTGCCCGAGGAAGTGAAGGAAGAGATCATCAAGGGCCTGCGCTCCAACTTTGAGGGTGAGTGCAGCGAGGTCGGCATGTACCTGGCCATGGCCCGCGTGGCCGAGCGCGAGGGCTATCCCGAGATCGGCGAATACTGGAAGAAGGCCGGTCTGGAAGAGGCCGAGCATGCCGCCAAGTTTGCCGAGCTCTTGGGCGAGGTGCTGACCGACAGCACCAAGAAGAACCTGGCCATGCGCGTGGACGCCGAGAACGGCGCTACCGCCGGCAAGTTCGAGCTGGCCAAGCTTGCCAAGAAGTACAACCTGGACGCCATCCACGACACCGTCCATGAGATGGCCCGCGACGAGGCCCGCCACGGCAAGGCCTTCAAGGGTCTGCTGGACCGGTACTTCAAGTAAGCTGAACTCCTGAAACTATGCAGTCGAGCCCTCCCGGCCTGCCCCCTCGTACTTGACCCGCCCGCGGTGCGGTCCTTGCCAGCATGTGTAAGATAACGGTATAACAACAGCTGATGAAATGGAGCTATGATCTGTAAGTGCAAAAGCTGCGGCGGCAGCATCGAATGGACGCTCGGCGATTCGGCGGGCGTTTGCAGGGACTGCGGAACAAAGCAGGCGATAGAGCAGCGCGACGTCTACGAGCAAGCCTGTCTCCTCGCCAAGGGAGACACCGAAGAAAGTCTGGAACAGGCCATGCTGCTCTTTCGTTTCATCCGCGGATGGCAGGACGCTGATCAACAGTATATCAGCTGCCGAACCCGGCTCGGTCGGATGCGATGGGCGGTGGAGTCCGCATGGCTGAAGGAAGAGCAGGAACGGTTCGAAGCGAAGGTGGCCCTCTGGAAGAAGATCGGAACGACGGTGCTGGTGGCGGTGCTGCTGTGTATCACCGTGGTGACCACCGTCACCATGATTCGATTCCGTCAGTATAACCGGGCTGCGGAGCGCTTTACCGCCGGGGAGTACGAGCGCTCCGCTGCGGCCTTCCAGCAAATGGGGGACTATAAGGATTCCAAGGCCAGAGTCTTCTTGTCTGCGGTGGAGTTGTACAAAGCCCGGCGGTATGAGGAGGCCCTTCCCTACTTCGTTTGGCTGGACGGGTATATCGACAACGGCTACTATTTGCAAAAATGCCAGGAATGCTTGTCTGCCCAGAACGCTGACGCCTCAGGACAGAAATGAGATCCGCCACGGCAAGGCTTTCAAGGGATTGCCGGGCCGTTCCTTCGGCAAGTAGTTTTCATCTAAAGAGAGGTATTCCAAATGGGACTTTTCAGCAAAACGCCGCCAAATGCCTGCCCGAAGTGCGGCAGATCGGACGGCTGGCGCATCGTTCCTTCTGAAGCGCCGACAACGCCCGGCGACGGCCTGTATCACGCCTCCGGGGCATCCCTGCGCGGCCCCTTCGGAGCGACCCCGAACATGAAGGCTCAGGTCAGAAAAGTGCGTTATTCGTGCAGCAACTGCGGCTTCCAGAAGTCTTTCTGAGAGGCCAGGACAAGGAGCACGCGGCATTGCGGGTCCTCACACGGCTGAGGAGCCGCTCCCGTAACGGAACTTTTCCCCGTCTTCGTCGTCTCTTTCCTTGAAGATGAAAGAGCAAAGGAGGCATATGTCATGTTGGGCTTTTTCGGAAAACTGTTTTTCGGCTTTCTGGCAGTGGTTCTTGTGCTGGCGATCCTCGGCTTCTTCCTGAAGAGGCGGGACGCCAAAAACGGCATCGACGCCGGTGAGGAGGAAGTCCTTTCCCAGAAAGCGGTCAGCAATGTGGCTGACCTGAACGACGATTTTAACCGCGCCCGCTACATGGATCAGGACGGACAATAGGGCCGCCGGGGTCCTGCGCGGCGTACCGTAAGAACTGTTTCGTTGGAAAGGATGGGTTCTTATGTCCAAGACAAGGATCCTCGGCATCGTTCTCATGGTCCTTGGGGTGCTGCTCCTGTCGGGAGCCGTCTATCAGGTCTATGTGAACATGGCCCATGTGGGACCCGTTGCCGGAAAGATCAGCAGCTATCTGCCGCCCTTTCCCAATCACGGTCTCTATGTCGTGATCGCCGGAGCCGCGTCTGTGGTTTCTTTTCTGGGAGGCGCGCTGCTGTGCGTGCTCGGCAGGTCCTGACGGCATAGGGCAGGCCGGAAAAATGATGCTGGACAAATCCCGGTTCTTCCTGTATCATAGCGGCAGGGAAACAGCAAAGACATCAACACACAAACAGGAGGGAAATTCAAATGAAGTATGTTTGCACCGTTTGCGGCTGGGTCTATGACGAGGACGAGGCCGGCGTGAAGTGGGAAGATCTGCCCGAAGATTTCGCCTGCGAGCTCTGCGGCGTGGGTAAGGACCTGTTCGAGCCCGAAGCCTGAGCCACAACTGCACAGAGAAAAAAACGAGCGGGAAACCGCTCGTTTTTTTCTTGACACGATCCGGGCCCGTAGAGTATGCTGAACATGCCATAATCAAGATAAAGGAGGAAACGTCATGGACGAAGGAAGCAGTACCGGCGCCTGCGCAGGCCGAAGTAGACGGCCGGGAAACGTCCCGCGGCGTTTCCGGACCTGATACCAAACTGTGCTCCGGCCTGCCGGACCCGGTCCTTCCCGCTCTGAGCGAACCTGAAAAACGATCAGAAGGAGGAATGACCGATGGCAGAACGCAACGCGACCCTGGCCAGCACCGTGCAGACGCTGCTGGAGGGGAAAAAGTATTCCACGATCAAGGACGTGCTGGTCACCATGGAGCCCGCCGACGTGGCGGGGATCCTGGAGGAGATCGGCGACGCCCGCATCCCCAAAATATTCCGTCTGCTGCCCAAGGAACAGGCGGCGGAGACCTTTGCCGAGCTGGACCCGGAGCTGCAGGAGCTGCTGATCCGGGGCTTTTCCGACGCGGAGCTGCACGACATCATTGAGGAGCTCTATGTGGACGACGCGGTGGACCTGGTGGAGGAGATGCCCGCCAATGTGGTGAAGCGCATCCTGGCCCAGGCCAACCCCGACACCCGCAAGGAGATCAACGATCTGCTGCGCTACCCGGAAAACTCCGCCGGCTCCATCATGACCACGGAGTATGTGTCCCTGCGGCCAACGATGACCGTGCGGGACGCCATCAACCGCATCCGCTCCACCGGGGTGGACAAGGAGACCATCTACACCTGCTACGTCACCGAGAACCGAAAGCTCCTGGGCCAGGTCTCGGTGAAGGACATGATCCTCTGCACGGACGAGAACACTCCCGTCTCCCAAATCATGGACGAGCACGTCATTTCCGTGAGCACCCTGACCGACCAGGAGGAAGTGGCGCAGATGCTGTCCAAATACAACTTCCTGGCTCTGCCGGTCATCGACACCGACGGGCACATGGTGGGTATCGTCACCTTCGACGACGCCATGGACGTTATGGTGGAGGAGACCACCGAGGATATCGAGAAGATGGCCGCCATCCTCCCCTCGGACAAGACCTATCTGCGCTCCAACGCCTGGGATCTCTTCCGGCACCGCATCCCCTGGCTGGCGCTGCTGATGGTCTCGGCCACCTTCACGGGCATGATCATCACCGGCTTTGAGGACGCCCTGGCAGCGGTGGTGGTGCTCACCGCCTTTATCCCCATGCTGATGGATACCGGCGGCAACTCCGGCTCCCAGGCCTCGGTCTCCATCATCCGTGCCCTGTCCTTGGGCGAGCTGGAATTTGCCGACCTGCCCAAGGTGGTGTGGAAGGAGATCCAGACGGCGGTGCTCTGCGGCTGCGCTCTGGCCCTGCTGTGCTTCGGCAAGATCATGCTGGTGGACAAGCTCATCATGGGCGCGGACGTCACCCTGCTCACGGCGGCGGTGGTCTGTTTCACCATGGCGCTCACGGTGCTGATTGCGAAGATCGTGGGCTGCACCCTGCCCATGGGCGCCCAGAAGCTGGGACTGGACCCGGCGGTGATGGCCAGTCCCTTTATCACCACCATTGTGGACGCTCTGTCCCTGCTGGTGTACTTCGCCATCGCAAAGGCACTTTTGTTTTAGTTTTGCGTTTTCAGTTTTGAGTTTTGAGAAGTTCGAAAAACCCAGGGAGTTTTTGCTCCCTGGGTTTTCATGTGAAGAGGAACAACGAATCCTGTCATTGCGCACCAGTGTGCACACCGGTGCGGCAATCTGTTTCTTCATCGTAAATGAGTTTTGCGTTGAAACCCCCGGGGATTCCATTTGTTTCCTTGCGCTGCGCCCCGAGAGGAGGTATACTGGATCCAGAAATCAAACGAAGGAGGCTTTCCCATGAACGAAACCATGAACGCGCTGCTTACCCGCCGGAGCGTTCGCAAGTACACCCCGGAGATGCCGAAACGGGAGGATCTGGAGCAGATCATCCAGGCCGGCCTCTACGCCGCCAGCGGCAAGGGCGGCCAGAGCTCCATTATCCTGGCCGTCACCGACAAAGCCCTGCGGGATCAGATGATGGAAATGAACCGGAAGGTTGGCGGCTGGGCCGAGGGCTTTGATCCCTTCTACGGCGCCCCGGCGGTGCTTGTGGTCCTGGCCAAAAAGGGCACGCCCTTCACCGTGGCCGACGGCAGCCTTACCATGGGCAACATGATGCTGGCAGCCCACGCCCTGGGTCTGGGCAGCTGCTGGATCAACCGGGCCAGAGAGGCCTTTGACACCGAGGAGGGCAAGGAGATCCTCCGCCGCCTTGGTGTGGAGGGCGAGTATGAGGGTGTCGGCAACTGCATCGTGGGCTATCCCGACGGGGACCTGCCCCAGCCCAAGGAGAGAAACGAAGGCCGGGTCTTCTGGGCGGAGTAAGCTCCCCCGAAACCTGCAGCAGAAAAAGAGACATATTCGTCACTTGCACGAATATGTCTCTTTTCTTCTCAAAACGCAAAACCGAAAACGCAAATCTTAATTGGCGATCCGGTGATGGGCGGTGGGGCTGGTGAGGTCCAGGGCCCGGAAGGTATAGCCGTTCTGCCGGCCCCAGATGATGATGTCCTCCACGGCGGCCACGCTGTAGTCCTTCACGTCGTGCTGCAGCACCACAGTGGTGCGCCGCTCGGCGCAGCCGGAGGTGACGTTGGCTACCACCCCCGCCGTGGTGCGGGTGCCGCCTGCGTCGCCGCTGTCCACATGCCAGTCATAGTACTGATAGCCCATGCTGTTCATCATGCCGGTGAGGCGGCTGATGATGCCGGGATTGAAGTTGCTGACGGTGTTGGAGCTGCCGCCGGGGAAGCGGAACATCTGGGTATAGCTGCCGGTCTGGCGGTAGATGATCTCCTGCATGGTATAGAAGTCATCCAGATAGGCCTGCTCGCTGGCGTAGATCTGATAATAGTTGTGAGAGGAGGTGTGCACGCCGATGCTGTGCCCCTCCCGGAAGGCCCGGCCGATCACATCCTCATAGTCCGGGTACTCCTGGGTGACGAAGAAGGTGGCCTTCACGTCATAGGCGGCCAGCACATCCAGCAGCGCATCGGTATAGGGACCGGGGCCGTCGTCAAAGGTCAAATAAATGGTCTTTTCATCCGGCTGCACCACCGGGGGAAGCTCCACCGGCTCCACCTCCACGGTGCGGGTGACGCTCACAGTCTCCTCGCCGTTGGAAAGGCTGTAGGTCAGCTCATATTCGCCCAGGCGGTAGGGCGTGACGCTGCCCTCCACGGTGACCAGGTCCGAAAGGTCCTTGCCCTTGCCGTCCACCGCGGTAAAGCCCGGGTCCTCAAAGTCCATGCGGGCAGTGATGGTCATGTGCTCGTCGCCCAGCAGCGTCAGCTCCGGGGCGGTGGCCGTGGGCAGTTCCCGCTCCACCACGGTCTCGTTGCCGGCGCGGTCGCTGACGCGGTACTCGATCTTATCCTCCAGAAGCTCGAACTGGACCTGATCGGTCAGATCCCCGTCCACATCGTCCCAGGCCAGGTAGCCCTCTTCCTCGTAACCGCTGAACCAGTCCGGCTCGTAGCCGTCCACGGTCTGCAGGGTGATCACCGGCGGGGTGATGTCCGCCACGTGGACGATGCGCTTGGCGGTGTAGGTGTTGAAAAGGAACTCGGTGGAATAGGTGAGCTCATAGGTGCCGATGTGCTTGGTGTTCACATAGCCGGAGCTCTCCACCGGGAGCAGCAGGGCCGGCCCGAAGATGCGCCCGTTGGTCACCGCGCTGCGGCCGGGGTCTACAAAGTCCACCCCGTAGGGCACGGTGATCTCGCTGCTGTCCACCAGGCGGAACTGCACATGCCGCCCGTCCATGGTGAAGAGTACTGCCGCAGAAGCGATGATGAGCAGCAGGAAGAGCAGCAGCGTGGCCTTCCAGCCCCCTCCGGATTTCTTTTTCTTCTCTTTCTGACGCGCCATATCCGATCCTCGATTTCCCGGCGAACGATGATTTCCACGTCCTCGACGTTATGTTACCCTATTATACACCTTTCGCTCCAAGATGGAAGTAAAATTTTTCAGGAAATTCCTTCTCCCTGCCAAACCGGCGTTTTATTTAAGCCTCTGGGGCTTGAAAAAGGCGCGGACCCCCCCTGTTATGGTCTGTCTGCTTCCCCCTATTCGGGGAAAGGACAGGACATTGGCGTCTCTTCGGGACAAAGCACTTGCAATTCAAGCGGATTGGGTTTACTGTTGTAGCGGTTATGACAGGAAAGCAGGGCGCAGTTTTTCCGGAAGGCGACGATGGCGGATTGTGCGGTGTTGCCTTTAGCAAAAGTATGACAATCGTTGCGAAACGGGCATAATTATGGTATATTGAATTGTTCCAAAAATTTGATCTCTGCGGCAGCCAGCCGCAGGAAAGGAAGCTGACTATGAACAACACCGAAAAAACCATGGACAAAATCATTGCGCTCTGCAAGGGCCGGGGCTTCATCTTCGCAGGCTCCGAGATCTACGGCGGCCTTGCCAACACCTGGGACTACGGCCCGCTGGGCACGCGGCTCAAGAACAATGTGAAGGACGCCTGGCGCAAACGCTTCATCCAGGAGCGGCGCAACAGCTACGAGGTGGACGCGGACATTCTCATGAATCCCCGGGTCTGGGAGGCCAGCGGCCATGTGCAGAGCTTTTCCGATCCTCTGCTGGACTGCAAGGAGTGCAAGATGCGCTTCCGCGCGGACAACCTGATCGACGACTTTGACCCCAACGCCCACGCCGACGGGCTCACAAAGGAGCAGATGTTCCAGTACATCAAGGATCACCATATCCCCTGCCCCAACTGCGGCAAGCACAACTTCACCGATATCCGGGAGTTCAACCTGATGTTCCAGACCTACCGGGGCGTCACCAACGATGCCAAGAGCATCATCTATCTTCGCCCGGAGAACGCCCAGGGCGAGTATGTGAACTACCCCAACGTTCTGCGCTCCATGCGCACGAAGCTGCCCTTCTCCATCGGCCAGATCGGCAAGGCCTTCCGCAACGAGATCACCCCGGGGAACTTCACCTTCCGCACCATCGAGTTTGAACAGATGGAGTTCCAGACCTTCTGCAAGCCAGGCGACGACCTGGATTTCTACGCCTACTTCAAGGAGTTCGGCAAGAAGTTCTTTGAGGATCTGGGTCTGCCCGCGGAGAACCTGCGCTTTCACGACCATGAGAAGCTGGCCCACTACGCCAAGGCCGCCTGCGACATCGAGTTTCTGTTCCCCTCCCTGGGCTGGGGCGAGATCAACGGCACCCACGACCGCACCGACTTTGACCTGAGCCGTCACCAGGAGTACAGCGGCCAGAAGCTGGAATACATCGATCCCTTTACCGCCGAGCGCTACATCCCCTACATCGTGGAGAGCACCTACGGCCTGGACCGCACCGTGCTGGCCCTGCTCTGCCAGGCCTACGACGAGGAAGTGGTGGACGCTGAGAAGAACGACGTGCGCGTGGTGCTGCACCTGAACCCCGCCATGGCCCCCATCAAGGCCGCCGTGCTGCCCCTCTCCAAGAAGCTGGGCGAGAAGGCCATGGAGATCCGGGACGAGCTGGCCAAGAGCTTCATGGTGGAGTACGACGAGACCGGCTCCATCGGCAAGCGCTACCGCCGGGCCGACGAGATCGGCACCCCCTTCTGCGTGACCTATGACTTCGACTCCGAGACCGACGGCTGCGTCACCATCCGCGAGCGGGACAGCATGGAGCAGGTCCGCATCCCCATCAGCGAAGTGAAGGACTACATCGCCTCCCGCGTGCAGTTTTAATTCGGGACGGAACAACCCCTCTGCCCCAGTGTGCGCACTGGAGCACCTCCCCTTGCACAGGGGAGGTTAAGAGGGAAAGGAGATCGTAACATGAAAGACGGATTTATCAAGGTCGCGGCGGCAAGTCCCGTCATCAAGGTGGCCGACTGCGACTATAACGCGGAGCGCGTGATCGAATGCATCCGGGAAGCGGATGAAAAGGGCGTAAAGCTCCTGGTCTTCCCCGAACTCACCCTCACCGGCGCGAGCTGCTGGGATCTGTTCCGGCACCGGGTGATCCTGAACGGGGCGGAGAAAGCCCTGATCCGGGTGGTGGAGGCCTCCGTGGGCGCCGATATGCTGATTTTCGTGGGCCTGCCCCTGGCCGTGGGCCCCCGGGTGTACAGCGTGGCCGCCGCCATTTGGGACGGGGAGCTGATCGCTCTGGTGCCGCGGCGGACGCCAAACTGCTTCTTTGAAGGCAGCAGTGACGGAAACTGCCACGAAATCGAGCTGGAGAGCTTTGGCACCGTGCCCCTCTGCAGCGACGCGCTCTTCTCCTGCGAGGCCCTGCCGGAGCTGAACGTGGCCGTGGATCTGGGCAACGATATCCAGAGCATCTGGACGGACACCACCCGTCACGCCCGGGCCGGGGCGCAGATCGTGTGCCAGATGGCCGCCTTCCCCGCCACGGTGAGCAGCACCGGGGACGCCGAGCTTCTGGCCAAGGCCGTCTCCCGGCACCTGAGCGCGGGTCTTGTCCTGGCCGCCCCCGGCAAGGGGGAGAGCAGCACGGACCGGGTCTATACCGGTCTCTGCCTGGTGGCGGAAGCCGGCAAGCTCCTGGCCCAGGACGAACAGGACGGTCCCGCCCGGACCAGCCTTGCCCTGAGCGAGATCGATGTGCAGCTGCTCACCAACCTGCGGCGCGACAGCGGCGAGTTTGACATGGTAGACGAGGATTACACCAGCTTCGCCTGGGGCGAGGATCCCGTGGACACCTCCCTCACCCGACACTACAACAAGCACCCCCATCTGCCGGAGGATCCCAAAGACTTGCCCGCCTACTGCGAGCGGATGCTGGATCTGCAGGTCTCGGGCCTTGTCAAGCGCATGGAATACGCCGGCCTGACCCACTGCGTGGTGGGCATCTCCGGCGGCGTGGACTCCACCCTGGCCGTGATGGTCTCCGCCATGGCGGTGAAGCGCATGGGCCTGCCGGCCACCAACGTCATCGCCTGCACCATGCCCTGCTTCGGCACTTCCAGCCGCACCAAGTCCAACGCCATCGTGGTGGCGGAACAGTGGGGCTGCGAGGTCCGGGTCATCGACATCGGCAAGGCGGTGTACCAGCACTTTGACGACATCGGCCACGCCCATGACGACTACTCCGTAGCCTTTGAGAACGCCCAGGCCCGGGAGCGCACCCAGGTGCTGATGGACATTGCCAACAAGGTCAACGGCCTGGACGTGGGCACCGAGGATCTCAGCGAGTTCATCGACGGCTGGTGTACCTACAACGGGGACCACACCAGCATGTACGACGTGAATCTGGGTCTCACCAAGACCCAGGTGCGGGCCAATGTGAGCCATATCGCCCAGTCCACCGAGGACAAGGTGCTGAAGGCCGCCCTCTACGACGTGCTGGACTGCCCCGTGACCCCGGAGCTGCTGCCCATCCACGACGATCTCATCGAGCAGAAGAGCGAGGACGCGGTGGGTTCCTACTCCCTGCAGGACTTCTTCACCTACCACATCCTCCAGGACGGCTTCGCGCCCAGCAAGGTCTTCCGGCTGGCCAAGGCCGCCTACGGCGATGAATTCACCGACGAAGAGCTGAAGCGCTGGCTCACCAGCTGGTGCAGGCGTCTCTTCTCCCAGCAGTTCAAGCGCAGCTGCCTGATGGACGGCCCCGCGGTGATGGCCTTTACGGTCTCCCCCCGCAGCGGCTGGCTCATCCCCTCCGACGCGGAGGCGGCACTGTTCCTGAAGGACCTGGAAAACATCTGAAAAAAGCAAAAGGATCCCGGATGCATTCACGATTTGCGAATGCATCCGGGATTTCTGCTGTTTGCTCAGTCCCTTATGCGGGCAGGTATTCCAGCGGGTCCCGGTCCACGCCGTTGAGGCGCACCGCAAAGTGCAGGTGGCTCTCCTCGCTGACCTCGCTGAGGGCGCTGCTGCCCACGGTTCCGATGACGGAGCCGGCCTCCACCCAGTCTCCCGCGCTGACGGCAGGGTTTTCCTCCAGGTTGGCGTAGACCGTGGTGAAGCCGTCCTCATGGCTCACAACCACCACGGTGCCCAGCAGGTCATGCTGCTGCACGCTCTCCACCCGGCCGGCGTGAGCGGCGGTGACCGTCTCTCCCAGGGGCGCCAGGATGTCGATGCCCTGATGGGTGCGCCAGTCGCCCAGGGTCTCGTCATAATGCAGGGTCTCCGGATCGTGGAAGCGGGCCACCTCACCCTGCAGGGGCCAGGCGTAGGTCGGGTCGACCGCAGCTGGCTCCTCACCGAAGACCTCTTTGGCCTCCTCTGTCTTCTCCGGTGCGGAAATGACGGGAGCGCTATCCCCGGTGGTCTCCCGGAATACCGGCAGATCTTCCCGCTGAGGGGCGATGACCTCCTGCTTTTTGTGAGACGGGGCGGGGGCCGTGTTCACCACCTCCACCGCCTTCTCCGTCAGGGGCTTGTCTCCCACCGCCAGCATCCAGGCCGAGGCGCCGATCACCGCGGCGCAGAGGACGAGCACGATGTAGAAGCCCTTTCCCATGAAGAATCTCTCCAGCCAGTCGGCGGAGCTTTTGCTGTTCATGCGTTCAACCTCCAAACAAAAATAGGTTTGCAAGGCTATTTTTGCCTGGAACAGGCAAATCTATACAAAAAAAGAAGCTCCCGAAGGAGCTTCTTTTTTGCGTGATCCGCGATCGCTTACTTGATGTTGAAGAAAGCGGCCTTGCCGGGGTACTGAGCCACGGTGTCCAGCTCTTCCTCGATGCGGAGCAGCTGGTTGTACTTGGCAACACGGTCGGTGCGGGAGGGAGCGCCGGTCTTGATCTGGCCGGCGTTGACAGCCACGGCGATGTCGGCCAGGGTAGTGTCCTCGGTCTCACCGGAGCGGTGGGAAACGATGGCGGTGTAGCCGGCGCGGTTGGCGGTCTGGATGGCGTCCAGGGTCTCGGTCAGGGTGCCGATCTGGTTGACCTTGATGAGAACAGCGTTGGCGGCGCCGAGCTTGATGCCCTGCTTCACGCGGGAGGCGTTGGTGACGAACAGGTCGTCGCCCACCAGCTGGACGCGGTCACCCAGGCGCTTGGTCAGGCGGACCCAACCGTCCCAGTCGTCCTCACCCAGGCCGTCCTCGATGGAGATGATGGGGTACTTGTTGACCAGGTCTTCCCACATGTCGATCATCTCGTCGCTGGTCATGACGGTGCCGCGCTTGGGCAGGTGGTACTTGCCGTCTTCCTTGTCGAACCAGTCGGAAACAGCGGCGTCCATGGCGATCATGAAGTCCTCGCCGGGCTTGAAGCCGGCTTCCTCGATGGCCTTCACAATGACCTTGAGCGCGTCCTCGTCAGCGGCCAGGTCGGGAGCGTAGCCGCCCTCGTCGCCAACACCGGCGGCGGGAGTGCCATTCTCCTTCAGGGTCTTCTTCAGCTGATGGAAGACCTCGGCGCAGTTGCGCAGAGCCTCGTGGAAGTCCTTGGCGCCGATGGGCATGATCATGAACTCCTGGATGTCCACGCTGTTGGAGGCGTGGGCACCGCCGTTGAGGATGTTCATCATGGGCACGGGCAGGGTCTTGGCGTTCACGCCGCCAATGTAGTTGTACAGGCTGTTGCCAGTGGCGAGAGCGGCGGCCTTGGCGCAGGCCAGGGACACGCCCAGGATGGCGTTGGCGCCCAGACGGGTCTTGTTGGGGGTGCCGTCCAGGTCGATCAGGGCCTGGTCGATGGCGGCCTGGTCCAGAACGTTCATCTCAATGATCTCATCGGCGATCTCGCCGTTCACGTTCTCAACGGCCTTCAGGACGCCCTTGCCGCCGTAACGGGCCTTGTCGCCGTCACGGAGCTCGCAGGCCTCGTGGATACCGGTGGAAGCGCCGGAGGGAACAGCCGCGCGGCCGACGGTGCCGTCGTCCAGGGTGACTTCAACTTCAACGGTAGGATTGCCGCGGGAGTCCAGGATCTCGCGGGCCAGAACATCAACGATGGTGAAAACGTCTTTCATTGTTAACCTCCTAAAATTCGGGTTTGCTTGGTCGAAAGGTATTATACCCTATCCCCTGCAAAAAGGGAAGAGGCTCCCGCTAAAAACTTGACAAAATCCGGGGATTTTGTGGAAAATGACAAGGCTCTTTTTTCCTCTGCCAACAAAAAACCGATCCCGCAACCATGCCGGTCCGGGATCGGTTTTTTGTTAGGGTCTCACCACGATGATGGTGGGTCCGCCCGCCTCCGGCGGCTCCGGCTCCGTGCCGGGATCCGGTTCCGGGCTGGGCTCCGTGATCTCCCCGCCGCCCCCGTCACCGGGCGTGGGAGAGGGTGCGGGCTGCTCCGTCGGTTCCGGAGAGGGGCTGGGCGAAGGGCTGGGCGACGGAGAGGGCGAAGGGCTGGGCGCCGGCTTGTAGTAATCCGGGTCCTGCAGGCTGCCCGTGCAGCCTACCCCGTCGCCCTTCCGGTAGACGATATCCACATTCCGCCAGCGGATGGGGGTATCATAGGGATTGAAGAATTCGTTGATGAGCTCCAGCCAGGGGTCCACCTGGAGAAGCACATAGCTGCGGCCGGAGAAGGTGGCCACATCCACGGGCGCTGTGTGGAAGCGGATATCCTCTTCCTTGCAGGCCATATACTGCCGCAGCAGGAAAGCCATGTTTGCCGCGCTCAGATCGGTGTCCATATTCTCCGACAGCAGCTTGATCAGCTCCCTGGCCTTGGGCACGTTGCCCAGGGACAGGAACTGCGCCGAGCAGGCGCTCAAAAACTGCTGCTGCATCTCGATCCGGCCCAGGTCGCCGGTGACATAGTCACTGCGGAAGCGGCAGAGGCACATGGACTGGTAGCCGTCCAGCAGCTGATAGCCGGGCTTCAGATGGATATACAGATCCTGATACTCATCGTCATAGTCCATCTGGATGGGCACATCGAACCAGACGCCGCCGATCAGGTCGATGGCGTCCACAAAGTCCTGCAGATCGATCACCGCAACGCTGTCCGGCTGGAAGCCCGTGAGGCGGCCGATCTGCCACCGAAGGGCGCCGAGACCGTCTCCCCCGCCGTGCTTGGTGCCCCAGTAGACGGTGTTGACCCGTCGGGTGTCCCAGGGAGAATTGATCAGCGTGTCCCGGGGGATATTGACAAAGTCCATCTGATGCCGGACCGTATCGATCTTGCCGAGGACGATGGTATCGGTGTTGCCGTTGCCGTTGTCGTTGCCCACCAGCAAAACGGTATAGACCCCGTCCTGTCGGCTGGTCTCGATCGCCTCTCCCTCGGGCAGCGGCTCCATGGTGGGCGTCGGCTCCGGGCTCTGGCTGGGCTTGGCCTCCGTTTTCGGCCTCGGGGTCCCGGTGGGCGGCGCGGGACTGTTTGCCGCTTCGTTCAGGTTCTGCAGCGCCGCAGCGCTCAGCTCCGGGGGCTTTTCCCAGATCCGATAGGCCCCGAAGACCGCAAGCGACAGGGCCGCCGCAACGGCCAGGACCATCACCGCGATGCGCAGGAGCTTCATTTGCTTTTCGTTCATGTTGATGCCTTTCCGCTTTCCTCGGATTTTTCGACAGCCAGATTATACCCTTGTTTCTTCTCAATAGCAAGGCTGTCTTCCGCATTCTTCATCCGTCCGTGGTAGTATCTGCAGCCTTGGGAAAAATATGCAGGAAACAAGCCTGCAGGCTTCTCATTCTACCTGCAGGCTTGTTTTTTATCGTTCTGCTGTTTCCGTCCTGGCGGCGGAGGCCTTCTTTCTCCTGCGGCCCAGGAGCGCAAGCATCAGGCCCAGAGTCGCGACTGCCGCGACGCCGACGCCCACATAGAGGACGGTATGGCTCTGCTGCAGCTCCACCGCTGCAAAGCTCACCGAACGCTCGCTGCAGGGCAGGCTAAGATAGCTGCCGGCCTTCTCGGTCTGTGCCGGGATCCACTGGCCATCCTGCAGGAGATAGAGCTGCACGCTGCCGCCCCGCTCCAGCTCCGGCGGCAGATAGCGAAGGCTATAGCTCTGGCCCTCTTCCAGCTGGGTCAGACCCATGGTCCAGGCCTCCAGCACGGTGCCGTTCTCCACAGCGGGAAGCTCGCCCTCGTAGCGGGCCAGCATGACCTGGGTACGCCGGTCGAAGTCTCCCTCCACCAGGACCACGGCCATGGGGGAGCCTTCTCTGGTGTAGGAGGCTGCCAGGGCGCCCTCCCGCGGCGTATACTCCGCCTCGATGGTGGCGCTGTAATAGAGCGCCGTGTAGTCATAGTCGGGCCAGACGCCGGTGTAGCCCTCCTTTTCGGGGACAGCCGGGATCTGGGAAGGGCTGATGCTGCCGCCGTACTCGAAGGAGACCTCCGCCACCACTGCGCCGTCGGCCACGAAGCGCAGGTGCAGGGTGCGGAACTGCTCCGGCATCCCCTCCCGGGTCAGCAGCTCCTCATAGCTGATGGGGTAGGCCTTCTCGCTGTAGCTGATGCCGTCCACGCCGCCCAGGGTCTCGTGGACGAAGAAGTTGCCCAGAATGGCCTCCCCCTCCACCTCTGCGAAGCCCGCGACAGCGCCGCTGCAGGCGGTCACATCCGCAAGGCCTACCATGCTGACACAGTTCTGGATGGTGGTGCCGAAGCCCGCGATACCGCCCACGTTCTCCCGGCCGCTGAGGTTGCACATGGCATAGCTCTCCCGTACCACGCTGTAGGAACAGCCAACCACGCCGCCCACATTGGTGCCGTCGCTGCTCTCCACAGACCCGTAGTTCTCGCAGCGGAGAATGCTGCCCAGTTCCTCGCCGCCGGACACGCCGCCGATACCGTCCTTGCGGCCCTTGACCGTGCCGCGGTTCACGTTGTCGGAGGCGACGCACTTGGTTTCAAAGGTGTTGCTGACGATGCCCTCGATGCCAATGGCCTCCGCCAGGTTGCCCTCCATATCGAACTCATACTCGATGCCCATATCGCCGATCAGGCCGCCCACGTTGCTGTCGCCTTCCACAGAGGCGATGTTCACGCAGAGGGAGACACGGCCCTCCAAGTCTTCCTCCTTCAGTTCGTCGGAGACGTCCTGGAAGATCTGGCGGTTGGAGGCGCCGTTCAGGGCGTTGGCCATGAGCATCAGGACCCGGGAAAGCTGATTGTTGGCGTCGGTCATCTCGGTGGAGAGCTCACCGCCGTTGGTGGCCATAATGCCGAAGATCTGGGAGAGCCCGCCTGCCAGGCCGCTGATGTCCTCGCCCAGGCCCTCGGGAACACTGTAATCCCCGGTGTCGATCCCGCTTCCGCCGTTAAAAATGCCGGATCCGCCCTCGGAAGGGAAGATGCTGCCGCCGCCGTCCGCCCCGGAACCGCCGTCGTCCTCCGTCGCGGGGCCGATGCTGCCGCTGCCGCTGATCTTGCCGGCAGCGCTGGCGCTGGTGGCGTCGAGATCGCCCACGGCGCCCTGCATCTCCGCAGACATGATCCCCAGTGTGCCGGAGGCAAGGTTCAGCTTTTCGTTGAGCAGGGCCAGCTCATCCAGCAGGTTCACGGATTCGATGAGTACCAGGAAGGGCTCCATCTGGCCCACGACGCCGCCAACATCCTTGCGGCCCAGGATCTCCCCCCGGTTTTCGCAGCGGGTAAGGAAGCCTGCCTGCCGCCCGGCGATGCCGCCGACGTTATAGCCAAAGTGGGGATAGCCCACCGTACCGGTGTTGACGCAGCTTTGCACCACGCCGTTGGAATAGCCCGCGATGCCGCCGCTGTCGGAGACCACGTCTTCGTTTTCCGCATTGGTCAGCTCCAGTGCGCTCACAGTGCCGACCTTCAGGTCCTCCAGCTGCAGCGCCGCCTCGCTGATGGTGATGTTTACCGAGGCCTCGCTGCTGCAGTCCGCGATCAGGCCCTCGTTGCAGCCGGCGATGCCGCCGGTCATGCGCTTGCCGTCCACCGTGCCGCTGACGCTGCAGCCGCGGATACTGCCGTAGTTATAGCCCACCAGGCCGCCGATGCGGTTCTTGCCGCTGACCGAGCCGGAAAAGCTGCAGCCGGTGATGCTGCCCCGGTTCACGCCGGCAAGGCCGCCCAGTTGGGAGCTTCCGGTCTCCGGCGCGATGCTGCCGGACACGTGAAGATCCTTCACTTCACCGCTTTCCTGTATGTAACGGAAAAGGCCCTGGTTGGAGCCGTCGGTGGCCAGTCGTAGCCCGGTGATGCTGTGGCCGCGGCCCTCGAAGATGCCGCCGAAGCTGGGGATGGGGTGGATGGGGTCCTCGCTCAGATCCAGGTCCCCGTCCAGGATCACCCGCAGATTCCGGGAGTAGCTGTCCAGGCGGCAGTTCGAGGCCAGCACCTGCAGCTCCTCCGCGCTTGCGATGTGCAGCTCGACCCATTCCACGACTTCCTTTTCCTCAACAGAGCCGTCCGCCGCCGCTTCTCCGGTCTGTATGCTCTCCACGTCCTCGGCCAGGGCCGCAGGAACGGCGGATCCCCCCAGCAAAAGCAGGCACAGCAGCAGCGCAAACACTTGTTTTGCTCTCATTCCGTTTTTTCCTCCCCAGAGATTTGCTCTTCCAGCAGCTGTTCCTCCAGCGTCTGAACGCCCCCGATCTCAATGATAGCGTTGAGTGTGCCCCGGAACAGGCCGTGGACTTCCGCATCGATGAGGCCGTTCATGCTGCCCCGGACCCGGCCGTCGATGCGCATCAGGCCCACCTTATGGCTGACCCGGCTGGCCCGATCGAGGCCGAAGGACGTTTTTTTGATGATGATATCGCCCATCAGCAGGATCTGGGGCAGCACGTACATGACCAGGAAGATGGAAATGAGGGTGCCCACGCCCAGATACACGCCGATGGCGGAAATGGTCTCGTTGGATGTGAGAAAACCGATGACGATGCCCGCCGAGGCCAGCATGGTGCCGGAGGTGATAATGGTGGGGAAGGCCAGGTTCAGGGTCTCGATCATGGCCTCCCGCAGGGGCATCTTTTCCTTCAGTTCCATGTACCGGCTGGAGATGACGATGGCATAGTCGATATTGGCGCCCATCTGAATGGCGCTGATAATCAGGTAAGTCAGGAAGAACAGATTGTTCCCCCGCAGATAGGGGATGGCGAAGTTGCAGAAGATACTGCCCTGGATGATCAGGATCAGCAGCAGCGGCAGGCCAACGGAATGGAAGGTAAAGAGCAGTACGGCGATGACGAACAGCACCGTCAGCACACTGATGAGCAGGTTGTCGTTCTGGAAGGAGGCCTTCAGATCGCTGCAGCTGGTGGTGTCGCCCACCAGATAATATTCGCTGTAATAGCGGGCGGTCAGGCCATGGATCACGTTCAGATATTCGTAACTGTCCTCCCCTTCCGTGGGCAGATCCAGTTCCAGTACCATGCGGCTCCAGTCGGCGCTGCGCAGCTGCAGCTCGGCGTCGTGGATCTGCACCTCCAGGTCGTCCAGCTTTTCCTCCGTATCCGCGTCCAGGCTCAGACTTACCTCGCCCCGTTTTTCGATGAGATAGTCGAAGAGATCGATGAGGGGGATGCGGTAGTTGTCCAGATTGGTCACGATCTGGCCGTAATCGTCCCGGTTGGCGGCGTAACTGGCGTAGAGGGCCTGGGCCACCTCAAAGTCCAGATCCGTGAGCTCCGCAAACTGGCGGGGCGCAAGAGAGCTTGTGAGCACATAGCCGTCCATGGCCTCGATATTGGCAAGGCCGGTGACCTTTTCCACCCTGCTCAGTTCCTCAATATCCGCGATGAGGGCGGCTTCCTTTTCATTCTCTCCGGCGGGGACGATCAGGGCCATCTGGTTGGTCTTGCCGAAGATCTCGTGGATTCTTGCCATGGCGATCTGCTCCTCGTTCTGGCGGATGGAGGAGACCGAATACTGGGAATAGACGTAGTTTACCTTATTGGAGAAGATGGCCGCCGCAATGAACACGCCCAGAAACAGTACAGGCATGACAAAGCGGGTGGCGTAGACAGCCTTGCCCAGGAAGCTGATCTTGGGGACAAAGCTTTTGTGGTGGGTTTTGTCGATCCAGCCGCTGAACACCACCAGCAGCCCCGGCATCAGCAGAAACACCGAGCAGAGGGAGAGGAGGATGGCCTTGATGAGCACCGTGCCCATGTCCCGCCCAAGCCGGTACTTCATGAAGCACAGCGCCAGCAGGCCGGCGATGGTGGTGAGGGAGCTGGCGGAGATCTCCGGAATGGCCTTGGAGAGGGCCGCCACGGCGGCCTCCCGGGCGGGCTTTTCCTCACGCTCCTCCATGTAGCGGTGGCAGAGGATGATGGCATAGTCGATGGCCAGGGCCAGCTGCAGCACGATGGCGATGGAGTTTGTGACGAAGGAGATCTCCCCCATCATGTAATTGGTGCCCATGTTCAGCAGCGCCGCCGCGCCGAAGGTCAGCAGCAGCACCAGGATCTCCGCATAGGTCCGGGAGGTCAGCAGCAGCACCAGAATGATGATGACCACGGCGATCAGGTCCACCACAAGCATTTCCTGGTTGATGATGGCCTTCAAAGGGTTTCCCACGTTGCTGTCCACATAGAGGTCGTAGGCAGCCAGTTCCCTTCGGATCTCCCCCAGGGCGCGGATGCTGACCTCGTCCTCCTCCAGTCCGTCAAAGGTCACGGAGAAGAGGGCCGCGGCCGCGGCATAGTGCTTTTCCGTGTGGTCAAAGTCCACGCTCTTGACCCCGGGGATCTCCTCGATCCGGCTGCAAAGGGCCTCCGCCTGGTCATAAGTGACGTTCTCCACCATGATCTGAGCCGCGCCGAAGGTGGTGAACTCCCGGTTCATCAGATCCAGGCCCTGGCGGGTCTCCGTGGACTCCGGCAGATAGGCTGTCAGATCGTCATTGACCTGCACCCAGCCCCGGGAAACGGCGCAAAAGATCGCCGCCACGGCAAATATCAGAAAAATCACGCCTCTTCCATCGACAATGAAGGCGGCGAGCTTTTCCATAAAACTCATTTTTCTTCCGGCACCCATGCTTGCTCCCTCTGCAATACATTCTAATTCAGAATAATTATACACTTCTTTTTTCAAAAATCCATAGCTGTCTTTTTTTTCACGCAGTTTTTCCCTTGATTGACAAGGCGCAAAAATGACCGTATACTGGACTTGTACATATTATACAAAATGAGTGTGCCGCGCATGTCCGTCCGCCTTTCCGGGGATGGAGGGCGCAGACGCATCCCGGGAGGAGCAGGGATATGAAAAAAGCGCATTCGGCCGCCCTGCTGGGCGCCGCCCTCGGTTTTGGCTTTACCGAAGAACTGTACCGCTATGTTTTCTGCCGCTCCGGCTCTCCCCTGTTCTCGGCGCTGCCGAAGAGGCAGACCCATGACGAGGCCTACTACAGCCACCGGGACGGCGAGGCCGCAAGACTCCGCGCTCTGCCCCAGGAGCGCTTTGAGATCCGCTCCGGTCGGGGTGCGCGCCTGGTGGGCCATTACTTTCACGGTGAAGGGGACGGGAAGCGCATCGCTTTTCTGGTCCACGGCTACCGCTCCGAGCATGCGGAGACCGCCGGGATGTATTGGGACTATTACCGCAGCCGGGGCTTCGACCTCTTCTGCTGCGACCATGAGGCCCACGGGGAGAGTGAAGGGCAGTACATCGGCTTCGGCTGCTTTGAGGCGGAGGATTGTCTGAAATGGATCGACTTTCTGACCGAGCGCTTCGGCAAGGACATCCAGATCCTGCTCCACGGCTTCTCCATGGGCGCGGCCACGGTGATGCTGATGGCTCCCCGCTGCCCCGCCAATGTGAAGGCCATCGTGGAGGACAGCGGTTATCAGAGCGCGACGGGGCAGCTGAAGGGGCAGGTCGGTCCTTTCCTTCCCGCCCTTACACTGCTGCACCGGCTGATTGCCGGAGTGGATCTGCACAAGGCCGACGCGAAAGCCGCCCTGCAGGAGACACGGATCCCCATCCTCTTCGTCCAGGGGCGGGAGGATCCCACAGTCCCCTTCCGCAACGCCCCCGCCCTCTATGAAAGCTACCGGGGAGAGAAGGACTGCCTCTATGTGGACGGTGCGCGGCATGTGGAGAGCATGCATGTTGCCCCGAAGGCCTACGCTGAAAAGCTGGATGCGCTGATCGAAAAGGCCTTTTCCTGATACCGGACAAAAAGCCTGCCTGCACATGATGTGCAGGCAGGCTTTTCTGCTGATACCTGTTTTATTTCTTCCGGAGCAGACTGTCCAGGATATTGCTCTTCTTTCGGGAACCGCGGGTGTCGGAGCTGTTGTGATACTTCTGATAATAGTCCTTGTTGTAGTAGCCCCTGCGATAGTAATACTTCTCGTTCTTCTGGTCCACCATGTTCAGCACCGCGCCGAGAATGGGGCAGCCGGTGGCCTGCAGCTGATCCAGCGCACCCTGGGCCAGGCGATAGGGCACATTGCCGGAGCTGACCACCATGACGATACCGTCGCACAGCGGAGCCACAACGGCGGCATCCACCACCAGATTGATGGGCGGGCAATCCACGATCACGTAGTCATATTCCTCCCGGCAGATCTCAATGAGCTTCTGCATCCGGGTGCCGGAGAGCAGTTCTGCGGGGTTCGGAGGAACGCGTCCCGCCAGGATGATATGGAAATTCTCCATATCGGTCTCCATGAGCACATCCTCCAGCCCGCTGCGGCCGGAGAGCAGGTGGCTAAGGCCGGGGAGGTTCTTCTCCCTGGTGACGCGGTCCGCCAGCACAGACTTGCGCATATCCGCATCCAGCAGGATCACCCGGGAACCCAGTTGGGCCAGGGACCGGCACAGATTGATGGAGACGGTGCTCTTTCCCTCATCCGCCAGGGTGCTGGTGATCATAATGACCTTTTTATCTTTTCCGCAGAACTGCAGATTGGTGCGAAGAAGCTTCATGGCTTCGTTCACATCATAGGGCATCTCGCGTTTATTGATAACGAGTTTCTGCATGGATGTCATTCTCCTTTATTTCCTTCCAGGATCGCCTTGGGTGTAACGCAGAGGAGGCGTCTGGCCGTCCCCCTCCCATATTTTTCTTCCAGGTAGTCGGCGCAGCGGTCCAGCTCCGGGACACGGATCCCGGCATCATGGGCGTCGCTGGCAACGACAGAGGGAAGGCCCTGCTGCAGCAGTTTCCTGCACAGGAGCTTTTGCCGCAGCCCCTCCCGGCCAAGGATGCTGCCCGCATTGATCTGCAGCAGCGCGCCGGATTCCCGCAGGCTGTGGGCAAAGTGCCAGTCCGTCTGCAGGGGCAAGGTCCGCTCCACATGGGCGATCAGCGGCGTGTAGCCCATGCGCCGCACCAGCTTCACCGCGTCCATGATCTCCTCGGCGCCGTGCCTCCCGCCAAATTCCAGCAGGATGGTGCTGCCCTCGCCCAAGGGGCGCAGACGCCGCTCCATCAGGCGCTTGCGGAGGATGCGGTCAAAATGGTACTCGCGGCTGTGATACAGCGTCAGCGGCAGCTCCGCCTCCTCGGCAAGGCGGCAGACCATCTCAAAGTGACGGAGGATCTCCTCATCCGAGGTTTCAAACATCTCCGCGCGCAGATGAGGGGTCAGGCAAATGGTACGCACTCCCTGTTCTGTCTCCATCCG
This sequence comes from Oscillospiraceae bacterium, assembly GCA_017447685.1. Lineage (GTDB taxonomy): Bacteria > Bacillota > Clostridia > Oscillospirales > Oscillospiraceae > Limivicinus. The sequence goes on along the minus strand of JAFSMZ010000054.1, from coordinate 1,134 downwards.
GAGCAGCGCAAGGGATTCTTCTTCGTCATAGGCCCCGTCATCCACAAAGGGCATCAGATGACAGTGAAGATCAACCAGATCTGTTATGGAACTCATGACTTCATCATATTCCGTTCCAGCGGAACGGAGCTGAGGGTGGTGAGCCCCAGATAGCGGGTCACATCCTCTTCGGTGGTGATGGTGTCATTGTTGAAGTAGCGGATCAGCAGGAAGGCCACAACGGCAACGGCAAAGACAAGGCCGCCCAGCACCGCGTCCCGCTTCAGGGCAGGACTGGTCTTGGACCCCACAACAGCCTGCTCCACGAACTGGGGGCGATCGGACTTCATGATGTAGGCGATCTGGTCACACATAATGCTGGCCAGGGTGTTGCTCAGCTGTGCTGCCGCCTCCGGATCCCTGTTGGTGACAGAGATGCGCAGCATGTGGGACCCGGTGGGATTGGTGACACGGATGCTGTTTTCACTTTTCAGCTCCTCCACCGTGGTGTCCAGTCCCAGCTGCTCGATCACCAGCTCCATGGTTTCCCGGGTAGTGGCGATGATCTGGAAGTCCGTTGTCATTTTGTCCGCGATCGTCAGCCCCGCCGTGCTTGTCTCGCCCTCGGTGCTGAAGACGTAGATCGTGGCGTTTGCGGTATACCTGGAGGGCACAAAGAGCTTCACGCCCACACCCACCAGCACCGCGCCGATCAGCGCTGCCAGAGCAATGATCCAGGCGTGATGCGCAAGGACGCGGATGATCTCCATCAGATCGACCTCGTCCTCCTCCCGCTGGTTCTGCTGGGTGCGGAAGCCCCCTGCAGCGGATTCTCCGTTATTGTATGCATAATTGAAATTCGGTTTCTGATCCATGTTGTTGATCCTCACCTGTGCAGTTTCTCCGGCAGGGTAGCCGGACGCAAAACAAGGGAGCCCCCTGTTTTGGCCGTACACTTTATTATATCATAGGGTTTCCACGCGCGCAAGAGAAAAAGTGTCTTCGCTGCTGGCGAAAGTGTAGGGTTTACAATGATGTGTGACAGTAGGAGAAAAAAAGAATAGCGAATAGGAGCGGCCTGTATTATGGTTGAGTTGTCCAGACAAAACCGAAAGGCAGGCACCCTATTCGCTATGGATAAGATAACACAAACCG
>JAFSMZ010000005.1:0-85789 GCA_017447685.1 Oscillospiraceae bacterium | reverse complement strand
TTCACCGCTGAATGCAGTGCGCTGAGCTATGCCTACGGACGGCAGCAGAGCAGCGCCAATGCGGACATGGTGAATCTTGCAAAACTTCTATACCGCTACAGCCTGGCTGCTGATGCGTACTTTGGCTAATGACCTAATCTGCTGGGAAGGAGGATACAACCATGAAGAAGTATCAGAATGCGGAAATACAGATCATATATCTTAACTCCGAAGATGTGATCATTACGAGCGGCTGCCGTTACGAAGGCGAAGAGGGTTGATCCCCTGGAAGGTCAGCTTAAAACGAAAACCAGGCAGGTTCAAACTGCCTGGTTTTTTCTTATATCAAGCAAACCGGTAGAAGGTTTGCCTGCCCGCGTGTTTCCGGGATTTGATTGCCGCGCCCTCCGCAAGGAAGAGCGACATGCCTCAGAAGACCGTTGATTTTCAAAATCAGAGCGGAATCTCCAGCGCGTATTGGAGTCTCTGCGCAAGATCCGCAAATTCCTCCGGACGAAGCTTTTCCACCGCCCGGTCGAAGCTGAGCAGTCCGTTGGTCTCATCCTCCACATCGGAAACCTGGGTGTAGATGGCGCCGCAGAGACCCCGGGACACCAGGGGGAGGACCTGGGACTCGTAAAGAGCGCGGAGATCCCGCACAAAGCTATCCCGATCCGGGCATTTCCGGTAGCCGTAGGTCTTCTCCAGGTTGAAGCTGTGCTCCGGTATCTTGAAGCTGTAGCCGCCGAACTCTGAGAGAAGCTGGGGCTTTTTCTCCCTGCCCAGCTTCAGTCTGCGGAAATAGATGTGGAGGGAGTCCACGTCGCTGGCGGTCTGGTGGAACCAGCCGGAGGTGCTGTCGATGAAGCGGCTGGGATCCCGGGCGCGGAGCCGGTAATAGGCGGCGTCCGCGCTGAACTGGCCCCAGCCCTCATTGAAGATGGTCCAAAGGCAGATGCAGGGGTGATTGGAAAGCAGGTCCACGGTGCCGTCCATGGCGGCGTAAAAGTTCTCCCGGGTCAGGGGGTCCCGGTTCCGCTTTTGATCGTTCACGCCCATCAGACCAAGGGTGGGAAGGCCGGTGTCCTGGAGGAAAACATAATCGCCGTTGTTGACCATATCCTGAAAGACGATCATGCCCAGACGGTCACAGTCGTAATAAAACTGCTCCGGCTCGATCTTGATGTGCTTGCGCAGGGTGTTGAAGCCCAGAAGCTTCATGGTGCTGATGTCCCGGGCATAGGCGGTGGGACTTGCTGGGGTGTAGAGCCCATCGCTCCAATAGCCCTGGTCCAGAAGTCCGTGGAAGAAGTAGGGCTTCCCGTTAAGACAGAGGCGGGGGATGCCGTTCACGGTTTCGGTGCTGAGGGTGCGCAGCGCAAAATAGGACTCCACCCGGTCATCCCCGGCGCTGAGGGTAAAGGGGTATAGATAGGGCCGTTCCGGGCACCAGAGGATGGGCTCTGTGACGGGCAGACGGACACAGCCCTTCTCCAGCGGATACTCCCGCCCGAGGAAGCGGACGCTTCCCTCGCTCACGCCCTCGGCGCGGATCTCCGCCCAGTCCGCCCCGGTACGGATCGAAAGACGGCGGACATAGGCCTCTGGCACGGGCTCCAGCCACACAGTCTGCCAGATGCCGGAGCAGGGGGTGTACCACATGCCGCCCCGGTCCAGCCGCTGCTTGCCCCAGGGAAAACGGTGGTCCAAATCGTTCACCACCAGCACCAGGAGCTCGTTCTTCCCCTCCCGCAGGACCCCGGTCACATCGGCGGTGAAGGGAAGGTAGCCGTTCTCGTGGCGGGCCACCTCCTGCCCGTTCACCAGGACCACCGCCCGGCGCATCACCGCGCCGAAATGCAGCAGGATCCGACGACCCCTCCAGGAGGGGGGGAGGGTGAAAACACGGCGGTAGCGCAGCTCGGTGCCAGGGCGGGGCGGCCGATCCACGCCGGAGAGCAGGCTTTCCGGGCAGAAGGGGACGCGGATGGGCTGCTCCCGGCCCTCAAAGACAAAGTCCCAGTATCCGTTGAGGCAGAGCCAGTCCTCCCGAACCAACTGGGGACGGGGGTAGCGCTGCCAGGGGACGCCGTTGAGTTCCCGGCCGGCCTTGGTATAGAGCTGCTGCATGGGGAAGCCTCCCTTGTCATTTTTCCTCAGTATAGCACAGGAAGCGTGCTTTGAACATGCCTGCTTTGGGCTTTTCCTGCGAAAGCTGGCTTTTTTCTTGCAAAAGCGGGAACGGGATGCTATCATGGTAGCGTATAAAAGGCAGACCGGAGCGCTCCTCGCAGGCTGCTCCGGGAGCCGGAATAAGGAGGCAAGAGCCATGGCGAACAAAGTCGGAGCGCTGATCAGGGAAGCCCGCACCGCTGCGGGACTGACCCAGGAACAGCTGGCAAAAAAAGTGGACGGCGTCACAGCATCGGACATCAGCAAGGCGGAGCGGGGAGAGAAGGAACTGACCCAGACCCAGCTCAAGCTGATCGCCAAGGCCACGGGGGTGACCCAGGCCTCCCTGCTGAACGCGGCCAAGTCCGGAACCGCCGCGAAGAAACCCTCGACCACCGCGAAGAAGCCCGCGGCCACCGCGAAGAAACCTTCGGCCAGCACGGCGAAAAAGCCCGCGGCCAAGAAGGAAGAGGAGATCAAACTGACGGCGGCGGAAAAGAAGCTGCTGGAGCTCTACCGGGCGGCGGACAAGAACACCAAAGACGCCGCGCTGAAGGTCCTGAAGGGCGAAAAGCAGGATCTGCTGTCTCTGCTGGGCGGCGGCGATCTGCTGGGCAGCGTGACGGATCTGCTGGGCCTGGGGAAGAAATAGTTTTGAGATTTGCTTTTTGAGAAGCAGCGAAGCCGGGGAGAGATCCCGGCTTCGCTGCTTCAGTCTGCAGACAAACTTCTATAGACGGGCATCGACAAGCATGGGGATATTGTGAAGAGGGGATGGGAGTCCCCTCTTCACGTTCAATCTATGCATAAAGGGAACTGATTACGTCAGTTTCCTTTATGCCGCTTCAAGCTGTCGACAAAGTGTCAACAGCTTGAAACAGCGAAGCCGGGGAGAGATCCCCCGGCTTCGCTGTTTGTATGTGTGAAAGAAAACAAAATCAGAAGATGTCCTCCACCACCTTGGAGGGGGGAGCTTCCAGGATCTCGGGATGCAGGAACATGTACTGGAAGGCCTGGAAGTATTGGGCATAATAGTGGCCGTCCACAATGCCCTCGTCCACCACGGCCTTGACGTCCACATACTTGCGGTCCACCATGTTGCCGCTGCGGTCCAGCTCGTAGGCATGGCGCTTGGGACCGAAGGCGAGGAAGATCGGCAGGGTGCCGAAGTTGTAGATGTGGTGGTATACGGGGCCGAGACGGAGGGAGCCCAGGTCCGTGATGATCATGGAGCCGTGGAAGGGGCTCACGTCCAGAAGAGACTGGGGGATCCAGCCGAAGTAGTCCATCACCCGCAGCAGGCCGATGGCGGCGCGCAGCAGGAAGCGGGGGAAGTGGGAGACAGTCTCGGCAAAATCCTCAGTGCCGTTGGTGTCGTCGCTGGCCTTGATCTCCTCGATCTTCTCATTGAGCTTGCGGTACACATCAAAAATGGTGTCGGTAGGCTCAAAGACGACCTTGATGGTGGTCTCGGTGGCGTCGATGGAGAGCTCGCGCTTCACGGTCATGATGATCTCAATGTTGTCGCGGGCGTAGATCCGGCGGCCTACCACGAAGCGGTTGAGGCCGGGCAGCATGGAGATGGCCCGAATATGGCAGGCGATGAAGAAGTGCAGCATGCCGATGCCCTTGTAGCCCTCCACCCGAAGGGCGCGAAGGCGGCGGTCCACGGCGCTGATCTCCATGGCGTCCTCAAAGTGGACATAGCGGTCGTTGCGCTGGGGCATAATGAAGGGGATAAACTTGTTGAAGGCGGGCAGAGAGCGGAGAAGCCGACCTTCCTTCCGGTCGCCGAAGCGGCGTCTGTATGTGCTGGCCATGGAGAACCTCCCAAAAGTATTTAAAAAAATGCAAATAAAGTATAGCGCCGAATTCGACGGAATACAAGCGAAAAAACAGATTTTACCAGAGAAATCAGCGGCGCATCCGGCGGATGTCCGAACCGGTGAAGGGCAAGGGGAGAAATTCCCCGTCCAGACGGGAGCAGATCTGCGCGGAATAGCGGCGCAGCAGCTCGCCGGAGGGACAGTTGGTGGAGATGATCATGCGGCGGCCGTTCACCAGGCGGGTGTTCAGAAGCGTGTAAAGCGCGCTGATGGAATAGGGCGTCAGCATCTCGGTGCCCAGGTCGTCCAGGATCATGAGATCGCAGCTGAGCATCTGGCGGACCCGGCGGGCGGCATTTTCCGCCTCTTCCGGATCCCGGGAGAATTTCTGCCGTTCAAAGGCGTCCAGGGCGGCGGAGGCGCTGTCATAGCAGACGGAATAGCCCTTGTCGGCCACCACCCGGGCGATGCAGGCGGAGAGATAGGTCTTGCCCAGTCCGGTGTCTCCCTGCAAAAGCAGATTGGTGGAGACCTGGGGGAAGTTTTCGGCAAATTTTTTGCAGGCGCCCAGGACCCGCGTCATGTTCTGCCGGGGCGAAAGGCCGCTTGCATCGGGCTCTGCGCTGTAGAGATCGAGGTCGAAGCGCTCAAAGCTCTCGTCCCCGCTGCGCAGCAGCACGCCCAGCTCCTTTGTCAATTCCTGGTTATAGAGCTTGTGCAGGCACTCGCAGGGAGCGCCGTTATCGATGCCGGTGTCCCGGCATTTGGGACAGCTGCAGATCTCATCCAGAAAATCCACCGGCCAGCCCTGCTCCACCAGCAGTTCCGCCCGGCGGACCTGCAGGTCCAGGTTTTCTTTTTTCAGTTCCTCAATGCGCTGGACCAGATCCTGCCTGTGGGTCAGGGTCAGGCGGACAAGCTCCGCCATCTGGGCGCGCATGCGCATGTCGATCTGCTGGATCTCAGGGACCCGGGCGTAGGCGGCGCTGAGACGGCGCTGCTGCTCGGCCTGGTTGGCGGCACGGCGCCGCTCCAGCTGCTCCCTGGCACGGGCCAGGATCTTTCCATCATAGGGCATGGTACAAAACCTCAGATTTTATCAAGTAATTGGTCCCACTGCTCCGAAGTCAGGGGCTTCTGGACCCGGGACTCCTGGGCCGTGGGAGCGGAGCCGCGCCGGGCGGGATCCTTCTCCGTGATCTCGGCGGGGCTGTGCAGGCCTTTCTGGTGCCAGCTCTGCAGGATCTTGCTCAGATAGCTCCATTTGAGAGAGCCGGTGTTGGTGACGGTCCTGTCGGCGGCGATGGCAATGGCCTCTTCCCCGAAGCCCTGCTCCAGCCAGACGTTCACATCCTTCTCCTGGGTGGTGGAGAACCCGGACAGATGCAGCGCATCCCGGATCCGGCCCAGGTCACTGTGCCGCTCCCGCCTGCTGCGGATGTAATCCTCTGCCTGCTCCAGGGTCAGGATCTCCCGATTGGCCCAGGCATAGGCCTCCTTCTCGAGGAAGCGGGCGTTGGGCCGGCGGCTTTCTCCGTATTTCCAGAGGCAGAGCTCCCCGCAGAAGTGCAGCAGCTCCAGAATGACCTCCGGCGGAAGGGCCAAATGGTCATAGATCCCGAAGAGCACCCGCAGATCGTTGCTGCTGAGCGCCCGGCCCATGACCTGGGCTGCCTCGGCATAGATGGCGGAGAGGGCGCTGTTGCCGGCAGAGCGGCGGGTGATCTCCCCGGCGGTATACTGGGGCAGTTCCTCCGGCGCGTCCGGCTCCGGCTTTTCTCGCGGGACAGGATCGGAGCCGTTGGGGAGAAGCTCCATCCGGCGGAGCTTTTCCTCAGCCGCGCGGATCTCCTGCAGGGTGCGGCAGAGCGCCTGGGCCGCCCGCTCCTCATCCAGAGCGCCGTGACGCTGACAGTAGAGCCAGAGAAGGGCCACATCCCCGTCATGGGCGGCGATGAGCTTGTCCAGCACGGAGGACGCTATGCAGTTTTCCGCTGTTCTCTCCGTCATGAACCGGACTCCTTCAGAAAAATTCACAGATAATTTTCGGTGGAGAAACATTATACCATCAAAATCATCTTGTCGCAAGGGGGAGAGATGTGATATAATAAACTGTATTATAGCGAAATTATGCCCACAGGGTTTTTGAGCAGGCGGAGGGACATGCCCGCCTGAAGGAGACAGAGTTATGATCGAGCTTCTTGCGCCGGCGGGATCGCCGGAATCGGTGATCGCCGCCGTACAGAACGGAGCGGACGCCGTATATCTGGGAATGGGGAATTTCAACGCCCGCCGCGGCGCCAGGAATTTTACCGACGAGGAATTTGAAAAGGCCGTGCGCTACTGCCGGATCCGGGGCTGCAAGGTCTATGTGACGCTGAATACCTTGGTGAACGACCGGGAGATCGAGCCCGCGGTGCAGGCGGCAAAGCTGGCCTCCGATCTGGGGGCCGACGGCATCATCATCCAGGACCTGGGCCTGATCCGGGCCATCCGGGCGGTGCTGCCGGACATTCCCCTCCACGCCAGCACCCAAATGAGTTTACATAATCTTGCCGGCGTGGAAGCGGCGGCGGAGCTTGGCCTGACGAGAGCCGTGCTGGCCCGGGAACTGAGCCTGGAGCAGATCCGCTTCATCACCAAGCACGCCAGCATTGAGACGGAGGTCTTCTGCCACGGCGCGCTGTGCTTCTGCCACTCCGGCCAGTGTTACATGTCCGCCCTCATCGGACGGCGCAGCGGCAACCGGGGCATGTGTGCCCAGCCCTGCCGCATGGCCTATTCCCTCACCGGCAGCGTGGACGAGCATCCCCTGAGCCTGAAGGACAGCTGCCTGGCCGACCGGCTGCAGGAGCTGGAGGAGGCGGGGGTGTCCTGCCTGAAGATCGAGGGACGCATGAAGCGGCCGGAATACACCGCCATCGTCACCGGGATCTACAGCAAGGCCCTGCGGGAGCACCGCAAGCCTACCGCCGAGGAGATGGAGCTGCTGGAAAAGGCCTTTTCCCGGCAGGGCTTCACCCAGGGCTATTTCAACGGCGATAAGAAAGACATGTTCGGCGTCCGCAGCGACACGGACAAGGCCGACGAGGCCGTGTTCACCACCGCCCGCAAGGCCTATGCCGATGGCGAACTGCGGCGGGTGCCGGTGCACTTTTATACCGTGGTGGAAAAGGGCGAGCCTGCCAAGGCCATCGCCTTTGACGATGAGGGCAACCGGGCGGTGGCCTTCGGGCCGGTGCCCGAACGGGCCAAGCGCCAGGGCCTGACCGAGGGCTATCTCACCGAGCAGATGTTCAAGACCGGCGGCACCCCCTACACCTGCGTGGAGAACCGGGCCAAGGCGGAGCCGGGCCTGTTTCTGCCCGCATCTGAAATCAACGAGCTGCGCAGAAAGCTGATCTCCGAACTCTCCGAGCGGCGGGCCGCGCCTCCCACGAGAAGAGTGGGGCGTATGCCTGCCATGCCGAAGAATCTGGGGAGCGTTGCCGATCCGAAGATCATTTTCCAGGTGCGCAGCGAGGATCAGCTCCTTCCGGAGCTGGCGGAGCTGAAGCCGGATTACCTCTATGTGCCCGCCCTGCTTATGGCCAGGCGGCCGGAGCTGGTGGTGCCCTTTGTGGAAAAGGGCGCGACACCGGTGGCGGTGCTGCCCCGGGTCATCACGGATCAGCAGAGTCCGGAGGTCTACGCCGCGCTGGAGCAGCTCTTTGACGAGGGCGTGCGGGAGACCCTGGTGGGGAACCTGGGCCATGTGTTCCTGGCCAAAAAGGCGGGGATGAAGATCCGGGCGGACTTCGGCATGAACGCCTTCAACGCCATGAGCCTGGAGATGCTGCGGGAGGCTGGCTTCCTCTCGGCCACCGCGTCCTTCGAGCTGCGGCTGAGCCAGATCCGGGACATGCCCAAGCCTCTGGACACGGAGATCATCATCTACGGACGGCTGCCGCTGATGATCTCGGAGCAGAGCCTGGTAAAGACCACCGTGCAGGATACCGCCCAGCTGGCCGACAGGATGGGCTCGGTGTTCCCGGTGGCAAGAGACTACGGCGACAGAACGGTGATCTACAACGCCCACAAGCTGTATCTGGCGGACAAGAAGGAAGACCTCTATGCCACCGGCGCCTGGGGCCTGCGCCTGCTCTTCACCAACGAGAGCGGACGGGAGTGCGTGGAGGTGGCCAAGGGCCATCTGGGACTGTCGGATTACAGGCCCAATGTGCTGACGAGAGGCCTGTATTACAGAGGAGTCGAATGATAATCCGTAGGGGCGGCTATCAGCCGCCCGCCGAAAAACGCTTGTGATGAACGGGCGGCTGATAGCCGCCCCTACAGAGACAAGGAGAGCTTAAGGATATGCATATCGTACTTGCCTCCTCTTCTCCCCGGCGGAAAGAGCTGATGGAGATGCTGGAGGTACCGAATTTGAAGATCCTGCCCGCAAAAGGGGAGGAGATCCCGCCGGAGCACGCCTCTCCCGGAGAACTGGTAATGGCCCTTTCCCGGGCCAAGGCCAGGGAGGTGGCGGCGCGCTGCGCGGCGGAAGACGTGATCATCGGTGCGGACACCATCGTATGGGTGGACGGAGGGGCCTACGGAAAGCCCCGTGACGAGGAAGACGCGGCACGGATGCTGCGCCGCCTCTCCGGTGACAGTCACGAGGTCTACACCGGGGTGACGGTGATCCGGGGCGAGCAGTGCCTGAGCCAGTTCGAGCGGAGCCTGGTGCGCTTCCGCCGGCTGGAGGAAGAAGAGATCCGCCGCTATATCGCTACCGGCGAACCCATGGACAAGGCCGGCGCCTACGGGGCCCAGGGCAGGGGAGCGCTCTTCGTGGAGCACATCGAGGGCGACTTCTTTAACGTGATGGGCCTTCCCCTGTGCAGACTGGGGAAGATGCTGAAAGAGCAGGGAGTGAACATCCTTTGAAAGAATATCTGAAAAAATACGGGGTGCGCATGGGCATCATTGTGGCGGCCTCCGTCTTTCTGGTCCTGCTGGGCGCCGCCACCAGAAGCGGGATCGGCCTTGTGCAGAACGTGACGGGCATCGTGGCCGCTCCCATGCAGAAGGTGCTGAGCTCCACGGTCAACTGGTTCAACACCATATACGGCTACCTGTATGAGTACGACTCCCTGATGGCGGAGAATGAGTCTCTGCGGACCCAGCTGGCGGAAGCCCAGCAGTCCGCCCGTGACGGCATCGAGGCCTCCGAGGAGAACGTGCGGCTGCGGGAAGCCCTGCTGCTGCGGCAGAAGCACACCGATTATATCCTGGAATCGGCCAAGGTGGTGCTCTGGTCTTCCTCCAACTGGTCCTCCTCCTTCACCATCAGCAAGGGCAGAACCAGCGGAATCGAGCTGGGCGACCCGGTGATCACCGAGTACGGCGCCCTGGTGGGCCAGGTGACGGAGCTGGGCGAGACTTGGGCTACCGTCAGCACCCTCATCGACGTGGATATGAGCGTGGGCGGCTATGTGGGCTCCTCCGGTTCCTCCGGCATGGTGGTGGGTGAGTACGCCATGATGAAAAACAAGACCGCAAAGCTTACCTTCCTGGCCGACGGCGCCCAGATCTTTGAGGGGGACGAGGTGCTGACCTCCGGCTCCGGCGGTGCCTTCCCGGCGGGTCTTGTCATCGGGACCATTTCCAATGTGCAGACCGAGGCCGGCGGACAGATCGAGTACGGCATCGTGGTGCCCCAGTGCGAGCTGGACACCCTGGTGCAGGTTTTCATCATCAAGGACTTTACTGTGGTAGAATGAGCTTACGAGAATTTTTGCTTCGATATATGATGCCCAAGGTGGAGTGGAAGCTGGTGCTGCGAAACGCGCTGTACCTCTTCCTCTGCCTTCTGGTGCAGACCATGCTGCTGTCCCGTTTCCGGATCGCGGGGATCTGCCCCTATGCCCTGCCGGCGGCGGCGGTAGCCCTGGGCATGTTTGAAGGCCCCATCGCCGGGGTGCTGTACAGCCTGGTCCTGGGCTATTTCGCGGATATGGCCTTTGTGGAGAACACGGTGCTCTTTACGCTGCTGTTCCCGGCCCTGGCCTTTGCCGCGGGATTCATCGCCCAGTTTTTCATCAACCGCCGTTTCTTTGCCTATATGGGCGCGGCGCTGCTGGGCCTTGCCGTTACGGCGCTGGGACAGATGCTGCACACCTCGACCATGGACGGCTTTTCCGGCGCCATGCTCTCCACGGTGCTGCTGCAGACCCTGTGGTCCCTGCCGCTGGCTGCGCTGGCCTATATCTTCCCGGCACGCTGGAGCCGCTTTGCTCCGGCAACCAAAGGGGAGAACTGAAGAGAATTCGGAGTTCGGAATTCGGAATTATGAAAGATTGAAAAAGGCGATACCATCCCTGGTTCTCATTTCCGATTCCCTCAAAGACCCCTCAGTCTGCCGCCTTGCGACGCGCAGCTAGTCCTTTAGGGCGTGAGACGGCGTCAGACAGCTTCCGCCTTGCGGTGCCCGAAAAACGCTGCGGGCTTACGCTTGTCCTTGCGTTTTTCGACCGCTGCGGAAATTCCTGGTTCCCTTCTTCCGCCACCGGCGGCGGGAACCCGCAATTCCCCCTTTGCAGGGGAGCCTACAAGGAGAAAGACCCCTCAGTCCGCTTCGCGGACAGCTCCCCTTAGCAGGGGAGCCTATAAGGAGAAAGACCCCTCAGTCTGCCGCCTTGCGTGATACGGCGTCAGACAGCTCCCCTTAGCAGGGGAGCCTACAAGGAGATTATTTGCAATGAACAAATCCATCAAACCCAGTCGGGTGGTTGCCATGGGGGTGCTGTTTGCCCTGATCATGGTGATCTATCTGGCCTTCCTCTATAATCTTCAGATCGTTCAGGGCGAGGAGTATTACAACCGCAGCAAGGAGATCAGCACCGAAAAGCGCACGGTCACCGCGGCGAGAGGCAATATCCTGGACCGCTACGGACGGGTGCTGGTAAGCAACAAGGAATGCTATAACCTGAAGATCGATACTGCCAAGCTCTTTGCCAATGACGACCCCAACGCCGTGATCCTGGAGCTGGTGAACATGGTGCAGGGCTATGGCGACAGCTATACCGACGACCTGCCCATCACCATGACGCCTCCCTTCGAGTACAAGGAGGACATGACCGATATCGAGCGGACCATGCTGCTGGCCTATTTCAAGGACAAGGCCAGAGAGAATATCCTGCCGGACAATCCCAATGCGGTGGAGCTGCTGAGCTACATGCGCACCCGCTATGACATCGACAATAGCTATTCCGCCGAGGAAATGCGCATCATTGCAGGCGTCCGCTATTCCATCAACGTGCGCTACGCCATCAATACCGCCGACTACATGTTCGTCGAGGACGCCAGCATGCAGCTCATCGCCTCCATCATGGAGAACAAGCTCCCCGGTATTGAGATCGAGCGGGCTTACATGCGGGAATACGGCACGGAATATGCCGCCCATCTGCTGGGCTATACCGGCCTCATGACCCAGGAGGAGTATGAACGCTACTCCCTGCTGAATTATGCCACCAACGCCTATGTGGGCAAAGACGGCATCGAATACGCCTTTGAGGAGTATCTGCACGGGCAGGACGGCGAGGTGGTGGAGACCCGCAACCCCGCCGGCACGGTACTGAGCACGGTGTATCTCAAGGAGCCGGTGCCCGGGAACCACATCTATCTGACCATCGACATCGCCCTGCAGGAGCAGGTGGAGCGCATCCTGGCAAACGGCGTGGAAAACGTGCTGATCAAAGACCGGCGCCAGACCCGCGCAGAGGGCATCGCCCGCGGCGACTATGATCCGGAGATGAAGGATGAAATCACCGGCGCCGCCGCCGTGGTGGTGGACGTGCGCACCGGTGAGCCCCTGGCCATCGCCAGCTGGCCCACCTACGACGTTTCTACCATTATAGAAAAGTACTCCGAGCTTATGGAGACACCCAACGCGCCCCTCTTCAACCGGGCGCTGATGGGCGCCTATGCTCCGGGCTCCACCTTCAAACCCTGCGTGGCCATGGCCGCCCTCACCGACACCAGCATCGAGTTCAACACCGAGACCAGAACAAAGTGCGAGGGCGTATTTACCAAGTACGCGGCCGAGGGCTATGCCCCTGAATGCTGGATCTGGAACGCCATGGCGCCGGAGCACTATACGCACGGCAACGACAACGTGACCGAGGCCATCCGGGACTCCTGCAACTACTTCTTCTACTCTGTGGGCCATGACCTGGGCGTTACCACCATGGGCAAGTATGCCCACCTCTTCGGCCTGGGTGTTCCTACCGGCATCGAGCTGGTGGAGACCGTGGGCAACATGTCCAGTGAAGAGACCCACCACTACTACGTGGATGACGACTGGCACATTGGTGACACGATGCAGGCAGCCATCGGCCAGTCCGACAGCATTTTCTCCCCCCTGCAGATCGCAGAGTACTGTGCCACCGTGGCGAACTCCGGTACTCGGTACTCCGCCTCCGTGCTGAAGGCCATCCGCAGCTACGACTACAGCGAAAAGCTCTACGAGCGGGAGCCGGAGATCATGAGCACTGTGGAATCCGCCGAGTATAACTGGGCCGCGGTCCATGAAGGCATGTACCTGGTGCTTCACGACTGGGCGGCCAACGCCCCCAACTGCGAAAACTGGGTGGACTGCGCCTGGGAAGTGGCCGGCAAGACCGGAACGGCGCAGAAGGGCGAAAAGATCACCAATGACGGTATTTTTATGTGCTACGCCCCCTTTGAAAGCCCCGAGGTTGCCATCGTGATCGTGGTGGAGCGCGGCGGCAGCGGCGCCGGTGTGCAGTTTATGGCCCGCCAGATCATGGACGCCTATATCAACATCAAAAGCTACAAGGACACCTCTGAGTCGGAAATGTCCCTGCTGCGCTGAAAAGAAAACTGCGTAAGATACGCAAAAAGTCTTGCGCGTCAGGAAAAATCAGGATATAATAACATGATAAATTATCGGCGAGGAGTTGAGATAGATGAACATTGCCTTGATGGCACACGATAGAAAGAAAGAATTGATGGTCCAGTTCTGCATTGCCTACTGCGGGATCCTGGCGGAGCATAACCTCTGTGCGACCCACGTGACGGGGAAGCTGGTCTCCGAGGCGACGGGGCTGCCCATCACCCTGTACCTTCACGCGGACCAGGGCGGCTCCCAGCAGATCGGAGCCAGGATCTCCTTCAACGAAATCGACCTGGTGCTGTTCTTCTGTGACCCGGCCAACCCCAAGGGCTTTGACGATATCAACAAGGTGGAGCGCCTCTGCGATCAGTATCAGATCCCCTTTGCCACCAACGCCGCCACGGCGGAGGTGCTGGTGCAGGGTCTGCGCCGGGGCGATCTGGATTGGCGCAACATCGTCAATCCCCAGAAGCGCTGAGCGCTGCCCTGGGGTGCAGTCTGCTACAATATCAAACCGTGATCGGGCGGCTGACAGCCGCCCATACACATTTGTAGGATAGGAGTTATCTCATATGGCGAAAGTCGCGCCCCGGACCCTCTCCGGCTTTATGGAGCTGGCGCCCCGGGATCAGATGAAAATGGAGCGGATGATGCAGGCCCTGCGGGAGAGCTACGCCCTCTTCGGCTTCACACCGCTGGACACGCCGGTGATCGAATCGGCGGAGGTGCTGCTGGCCAAGGGCGGCGGCGAGACGGAAAAGCAGATCTACCGCTTCCAGAAGGGGGACAGCGATCTGGCGCTGCGCTTTGATCTGACGGTGCCCCTGGCAAAATACGTGGCTGCGCACTACAGCGAGCTTTCCTTCCCCTTCCGGCGCTACCAGATCGGCAAGGTCTACCGGGGCGAGCGGGCCCAGCGGGGCCGCTTCCGGGAGTTTTACCAGGCGGATATCGACGTGATCGGCGACGGGAAGCTGGACATCCTGAACGAAGCGGAGATCCCGGCGGTGATCTACAGCACCTTTACGAAGCTGGGCATCCGCAAATTCAAGATCAAGGTCAACAACCGCAAGATCCTCAACGGCTTCTATGCCCTGAACGGCATGAGCGAGAAGGCCGGGGAGATCATGCGCACCGTGGACAAGCTGGACAAGATCGGCCCCCACAAGGTCAAGCAGCTGCTCATCGACGAGGTGAAGATGCTGCCGGACAAGTCGGAAAACGTGCTGGACTTCATGGCCATTCAGGGGGACAACGCCTATGTGCTCTCCCGTCTGGAGGACTACCGGGGCATGGACCCCACCTTCGACCAGGGCCTGGAGGAGCTCATCACGGTGACGAAGTACCTGAAGGACTTCGGCGTGCCGGAGGAGAACTTCGCCATCGACCTGACCATCGCCCGGGGCCTGGACTACTACACCGGCACCGTCTATGAGACGGAGATGACCGAGCACCCGGAGATCGGCTCAGTCTGCTCCGGCGGCCGCTACGACAACCTGGCGGAGTACTACACCGACAAGCAGCTGCCCGGCGTGGGCATTTCCATCGGCCTCACCCGGCTCTTTTATGTGCTGAACGAGCAGGGGCTTTTGTCCGAGGAGCTGGTGACTTCTCCCTGTGACGCGCTGGTGATCCCCATGACAGAGGAGGTCGGCCCCGCTGTGGCCGCCGCGACGGCGCTGCGGCAGGGCGGCGTGCGGACCCAGCTCTATGGGGAAAAGCGCAAGTTCAAGGCCAAGATCGGCTATGCCGACAAGATCGGCGTGCCCTTTGCGGTGCTGCTGGGCGAGGATGAGATCGCGGCAGGGGAGCTGTCCGTGAAGGATATGCGTTCCGGCGAGCAGAAGCGCATGAAGAGCAACGAGGCCGCTGCCTATATCCGCAAGTGCGTGGAAGAGCGCAACAGCGGAGCGGTTATCAGTGAAAAGTGAATAGTGAATAGGGAAAAGATAAGGTGTCCGCTCCGCGGACGGATTGTAATCCATCACGCCACAGGTGTGATACCATAACTTTTCACGCTTCACTCTTCGTTCTTCACTTCTTCGATATTAGGAAGGAAACCCCTCAGTCATCCGGCGGACCGTAACACGCCGGCTGACAGCTCCCCTTAGGCAGGGGAGCCAACAAGGAAGGAGATTGTATATGACGCAAAACCGTACCCATACCTGCGGGGAGCTCCGGATGGAGCACGTGGGGCAGTCTGTCAAAATCGTCGGCTGGATGGAGAACCTCCGCGTGGTCGGCAGCAACCTGGGCTTTGTAGTGATCCGGGACTTTTACGGCACCACCCAGGTGGTGGCGGAGACCGAGGAGATGGTGGCCGCCTTCAAGGCCATCAACAAGGAATCCACTGTGTCCGTGGAAGGCGTCGTCCGGGAGCGGGCCAGCAAGAACCCCAAGCAGGCCACCGGCGACATCGAGATCGTCCCGGAGAAGGTGGAGGTCCTGGGCCGCTGCCGCTACAACGAGCTGCCCTTTGAGATCAACCGCAGCCGGGACGCGGACGAGGCCACCCGCCTGAAATACCGCTTCCTGGACCTGCGCAACCCCGCCGTGAAGAGTAATATCATCCTGCGCTGCCAGGTGGTGGCGGACATTCGCCGCCGCATGACCGAGCAGGGCTTCCTGGAGATCACCACCCCCATCCTGACCGCCTCCTCTCCCGAGGGCGCGCGGGACTATCTGGTGCCCGCCCGGAAGCACCCCGGCAAGTTCTATGCCCTGCCCCAGGCCCCCCAGCAGTTCAAGCAGCTGCTGATGACCTCCGGCTTTGACCGCTATTTCCAGATCGCTCCCTGCTTCCGGGACGAGGATGCCCGGGGCGACCGCACCCCCGGCGAGTTCTATCAGCTGGACATGGAGATGGCCTTTGCCGACCAGGACGACGTGCTTGGTGTGCTGGAGACCGTGCTTCAGCCTGTGTTCGAGAATTTCGGCATTTATCACCGTGTGAGTCAGGCGCCCTTCAAGCGCATCCCCTACCGGGAGGCCATGGAGCGCTACGGCACCGACAAGCCCGACCTGCGCATCGACCTGGAGATCCAGGACGCCACTGCCCTGCTGCAGGGGATCGGCTTCGGCCCCTTCGAGGGCAACACGGTCAAGGCCGTGGTGGTTTCCGACTTCAACGCCACCCGCAAGCAGATCGACAAGCTCTGTAGCGATGTGGAGGTCCAGACCGCCCAGAAGAGCTACTGGTTCCGCCTGGACGAGAAGGGCGAGATCGTAGGCGGTATCGCCAAATTCATCCAGCCCGTAAAGGAACAGGTCGTGGAGACCTTGGGCCTGCAGCCCGGCTGCTTCGTGGGCCTGGCCGCCGGCAAGCTGGCCGTTGCCCAGAAGACCGCTGGCGTGCTACGCTCCAAGCTGGGCATCCTCTGCCCGGACCATATGGACAGAGAACAGTATGCGTTCTGCTGGATCGTGGACTTCCCCATGTACGAGATCGGGGAGGAGTCCGGCGAGCTGGAATTCTGCCATAACCCCTTCTCCATGCCCTCCGGCGGGCTGGAGACCCTGCTCAAGGCCGAGCGCGGTGAGATGGATCCCCTGGACATCATGGCCAACCAGTACGACCTGGTCATCAACGGCTATGAGAGCGCATCCGGCGCGGTCCGGAACCACGACCCCGAGATCATGATCAAGGCCTTCGAGATGGTGCGGCTGGGCGAGGAGGACGTGAAGAAGAAATTCCCCGCCATGTACAATGCCTTTTGCTACGGCGCGCCCCCTCACGCAGGCGCTGCTCCCGGTATCGACCGCATGGTGATGCTGCTGACCGGGGAAGAGTCCATCCGTGAGGTCATCACCTTCCCCATGAACCAGAAGGCCCAGGACGTGATGATGGACGCCCCCTCCGAGGTGACTCAGAAGCAGCTGGACGAGCTGCACATTGCCATCGTCGGCGAAGTGGAAGAATAATACGACAGCCTCCCCCTCAGGGAGGCTGTTTTGAAAGGTGATCGTAATGTTTGCGCATGTCAAAAGCCTGGGCATCAGCGGGATCGGCGGCTACGGCGTGACGGTGGAGGTGGACATCTCCAACGGCCTGCCCGCCTTCGATATCGTGGGCCTGCCGGACGCGGCGGTGAAGGAGAGCCGGGAGCGGGTGCGCTCCGCCATCAAAAACAACGGCTTTCGCTTTCCGGTGAGCCGCATGACGGTGAACCTGGCCCCCGCGGACAAAAAGAAGGCCGGGACCCTTTACGATTTGCCCATGCTGGTAGGGATCCTGGCCGCCACGGGGGAGATCAAAAAACCGGGAGAAGACTGCGCTTTCCTGGGAGAGCTGTCCCTCACGGGGGAGCTGCGGCCCATCATGGGCGCCCTGCCCATGGCCATTGCCGCCCAGCGGGAGGGGATTCGTACGCTGTATGTGCCGGCGGAAAACGCCTCCGAGGCTGCTTTCGCCGATGAGATCACGGTCTACCCGGTGGAACATGTGGCCCAGCTGCTCCGCCACCTGAAGGGGGAGGAGAGCCTGGAGCCCGCCCTGCCGCCCCGACCGGAGGACTCCCGCCTGGGGCTTCCGGATTTTGCCGACGTGAAAGGCCAGGAGAGCGTGAAACGGGCCATGGAGATCGCCGCAGCGGGGGGACACAATATCCTGCTGGTGGGGCCTCCGGGAGCCGGCAAGAGCATGATGGCCAAACGCCTGCCCGGCATCCTGCCGGATATGAGCAGGCAGGAGATGATCGAGGCCACGGAGATCCATTCGGTGGCGGGGCTCACCAGCCGGAAGCGGCCCATCGTGGCCTCCCGGCCTTTCTGCGCGCCCCATCACACCGTTTCCATGGCGGGACTTGCCGGCGGCGGCACCATCCCCAGACCCGGCCAGCTGAGCATCGCCCACCTGGGCGTGCTGTTTCTGGACGAGCTGCCGGAGTTTCGCTCCGACGTGCTGGAGGTCATGCGCCAACCCCTGGAGGACGGGGAAGTGACCGTCTCCCGGGCGGCAGCCACCGTGACCTTCCCAAGCCGCTTCATGCTGGTCTGCGCCATGAACCCCTGCAAGTGCGGCTGGTATGGGCACCCTTCGGGACGCTGCCGCTGTACGCCCCAGGAGGTGCGCCGTTATCACAGCCGCATCTCCGGCCCGCTGCTGGACCGGATCGACCTGATCGTAGAGGTACCGGCCCTGGAATATGAGGAGCTGAAAAACCGGACGCCTGCCGAGCCCTCGGCGGAAATTAAAAAGCGGGTGGACGCCGCCCGGGAGATCCAGCGCCGCCGCTTCGGGAAGGACAGCACGCTGGTAAACGCCCGGATGGACGTGAAGGACATGCGCAGCTGCTGCGCCCTGGACGCGGAGAGCGACAGACTCATGAAGGACGCCTTCGAGGCCCTGGGTCTTTCCGCCAGAAGCTATGACCGGATCCTGCGGGTGGCAAGGACCATCGCGGACCTGGCCGGGAGTGAAGCCATCGCCCCGGAGCACATCGCGGAGGCCATCCAGTACCGCAGCTTTGATTTTGGAGACAGCTGAGATCGTCAGCCGTGAATCTCGCAAGCGGGCGGAGATGATTGCCCTGAAGGGATGGAGATCGGTATTGCGGCAGCTCTGCCGCCTCCATACCGCCGTGAGCCGAGCATCGCGGGGCCTCGCGTTGACCAAACGCGGCGTGTTACGCTCCGCCGCCCGCGATAAACGCGTTTTTTTTCTTGCGAAACCGGCGTTTCGCAAGCATCTGAAAGAGAGGAGGACAAAAGCATGAGAAGAACGGAGCTGGATCTGTGCCGGATCACCGCCTGCGTATCGGTGATCCTCATCCATGCCGTGAGCGGCTTTTTTGACTTTTCCGCCCGCTTTTCCTTCGTCATGTTTCTCGCCTCCTCGCTGCGCGGATTCGTCCCGCTGTTTTTCATGGTCAGCGGGATCCTCTACCTGCGAAGGGAGGAGTTGGATCCGAAAAAGACGGTTTTTCCAAGGGCCCTCCGCCTGACGGCGCTGTATTTTGTGTGGTCCGCCATCTATCTGCTGGGCAGGTTTGCCGCCGGTCAGGTCAGCACCGCGGATGACCTTCTGGATCTTCTGATCCAGGGCTACTATCATCTCTGGTTCCTGCCGGCCATGGTGCTGTGCACACTGGCGCTGCCCCCGGTCCACAGTATGCTGCACGGAAAGAAGCTGGATCCGGTTTATCCGCTGCTGCTGGTCCTGGCCTACCCGGTCCTCTACACCACCGTCGGCTACTGCTTCAGCCGGGAAAGCAAGCTGTTCCAGCTGACCAGGGTGTTCAACAGGGAATTTTTCCTCTATGTGGGCTATGCCCTCTGGGGCGCCTGGCTGGACGCGCATCCCATGCCAAAAAAGCTGCGCTGGGTCGCGCCGCCTGTCTGGCTTCTGGTGTCGGTGCTGGCCGCTGCGGTGAATATCCACTCCTCCATGAACAGGGGCTATGTGGACGGGGTCCTGTTTGACTCCTTTTCCGCCAGCACCTTCCTGCAGGCCACCGCGATCCTCTGCTTCTTCCTCACCTGGAAGGACAGGCCTCCCCGACCCGGAAAGCTGCTGCCCGCCCTGTCCGACGCTGCCCTGGGCGTGTATTTGATCCACCCGATGCTTCTCGGGATCGTGGAAAAGACGGGGCTGCTGCCGGAGAACATGGAACCGCTGCTGAAGCTGACCCTGTTGTTTCTGATCCTGCTGGCGGTATGCTTCCCGCTGGTGATGCTGGCAAAGAAGATCCCGCTCGTCCGAAAGCTGATGTGAGAGAAGGACCCGGCCGCATGCCGGAACGGGCAGAATCCCATAAGAGAAAAGCGCCTGCCTAAAGCAGGCGCTTTTTCTTGCCCCGTAAGAGACGGAGATAAGCGAAAGTGCTTGATTCTCCGGCAGAAATAGGGTAAACTGACGGAGATTTCTATTGCGACAGGAGTACATATGAACGATATTCTTCTTCTCAAGCTGGGCGAGATCGTGCTGAAGGGTCTCAACCGCAAGGGCTTTGAACAGAAGCTCATGGGCAATATCCGCCGCCGCCTTGTGCCCATCGGAAAATTCAGGGTGACGTGCATGCAGTCCACTGTCTACGTGGAGGCCCTGGAGGAGGACGCCGATATGGACGCCGCCTTCGAGGCAGTGCAGAAGATCTTCGGCGTGGTGAAGATCAGCCGTGCCGCCGCCTGCGAAAAGGATAAGGACGCCATCGCAAGGCTGGCCATCGACTATCTGCGGGAGGATATGCTGCGGGCCAGGAGCTTCAAGGTGGAATCCAAGCGCAGCGACAAGAGCTTCCCCCTGACCTCCATCCAGCTGAGCCAGTATGTGGGCGGGGAGCTGGCCGAGGCCTACCACAACTGTGCCGTGGACGTGCACGAGCCGGAACTCATCGTGAACCTGGAGATCCGGGATCTGGCGGCCTACGTCCACGCCCAGCCCGTGAACGGCGCCGGCGGCATGCCTGTGGGCTCTAACGGCGTGGCGGTGACCCTGCTCTCCGGCGGCATCGACAGCCCGGTTTCCACCTACATGATCGCGAAGCGGGGCGTGCGCCTCATTCCGGTGCACTTCTTCTCCTTCCCCTACACCTCCCAGCAGGCCAAGGAAAAGGTCATTGAGCTGGCAAGACTGCTCACGGCCTGGTGCGGCAAAATGACCCTGGAGGTGGTGCCTTTTACTCACATCCAGGAGGAGATCCGGGACAAGTGCCCGGAGGAGTATTTCACCCTGATCATGCGCCGCTTCATGATGCGCATTGCCGAGCGGATCGCGCTGAGCAACGGCGCTCGCGCCATCGTCACCGGGGAGAACCTGGGCCAGGTGGCAAGCCAGACCATGGAGGCCATGGCCTCTACCCAGGCGGTGCTGAAGCTGCCGGTGCTGCAGCCGCTGATCGGCATGGACAAGGAAGAGATCGTACAGATGAGCCGCAGGATCGGCACCTTCGACACCTCCATCCTGCCCTATGAGGACTGCTGCACGGTCTTTACCCCGCGGCATCCCCGGACCCGGCCCACCGTTTCCGAGGTGGAGAAGGCCGAGAGCGCCCTGAATGTGGACGCTCTGGTGGAGGAGGCCCTGCAGGGCATCGAGCGGGTAACTCTGGATCTGGAGGAAGCGTAAATGCGCGAATACAACACCGAGATCCTCTCCGTGGGGACCGAGCTGCTGCTGGGGCACATCACCAACACCGACACCCGGGACATCTCCGAGATGCTGTCCCGGATCGGGGTGAATGTGCGCTACCAGACCGTGGTGGGAGACAACCCGGAGCGCCTGGCCCAATGCGTCAGCATTGCCAAAGCCCGGGCGGATGTGATCATCACCACCGGCGGTCTGGGCCCCACCTGCGACGATCTGACCAAGCAGGTGCTGGCGGAGAGCTTTGGCCTGCGTCTGGTGGAAAACGCCGCCGAGCGGGAGGGCCTTTACGAGTACATCCGCACCGGCAAGAACTTTACCCCAAACAATTTCACCCAGGCCCTGCTGCCGGAGGGCTGCACGGTGTTTCACAACCGCTGGGGCACCGCTCCCGGCTGCACCTTTGAGGCGGAGGGAAAGATCGTCCTCATGCTGCCGGGACCGCCCAACGAGTGCGTGCCCATGTTCCGGGAATACGGCATCCCCTATCTGAAAAAGCTCTCGGAGGAGCAGATCCTGTCCCACACGGTGCGCATCTTCGGCATGGGAGAGAGCACGGTGGATGATCTCTTTGCCGAGGAAATGAACGCCATGCGCAACCCTTCCATGGCGCCCTACGCCAAGGAGTGCGACTGCCTGCTGAAGGTCACGGCCAAGGCCAGGACCGAGGCAGAGGCCGAGACCATGATGGCGCCGGTGATCGCCCATGTAAAGGAAAAGCTGGGCGAATATGTCTACGGGATGGACGTGGAGTGCATCGAGGAGGCCGTGCTGCCCCTATTGAAAGAGAAGGGCCTTACCTTCGCCGCGGCGGAGAGCTGCACCGGCGGGGACGTGGCCCGGCGCATCACCGAGATCCCGGGAGCCAGCGCCGTGTTTCTGGGCGGCTGCGTCACCTATACCAACGAAGTGAAGTCCAGACTCCTGGGCATCGACCTGGACCTGATCGAAGAAAACGGCGCCGTCAGCGAGCCGGTGGCAAGACTGATGGCGGAGCGGGTCCGGGCGATCACCGGGGCGGACATCGGCCTGGGCGTCACGGGCCTTGCCGGACCGGACGGGGACGGCGTTCACGAGGTGGGGACGGTGTTCGTCTCCATGGCGGTGGAGGGGGAGACCTATGTGCGAGAGCTGCACCTGGGAACCTTCCGTACCCGCAGCTTCATCCGGCGCATGGCGGGCAACCACCTCTATGACATGATGCGCCGCTACCTCACCGGGCTCCGGGTCGTGTAAACGAGAGAGCATGGAAAGAGCAGTTGTGGGGCGCTTTGCGCCCAGCCCCTCGGGCTATCTGCATATGGGAAATCTGCTGGCCATGCTGCTGGCCTGGCTGGATTGCCGCGCGAAAAACGGACGCCTGATCTTCCGGCTGGAGGATCTGGACCCGGCCAGGTCCAAGCAGGTCTACATCGACGCCCTGGCGGAGGATCTGCGCTGGCTGGGCCTGGACTGGGACGAGGGCTGGCCGGATCCTGTCTATGCCCAGAGTTCGCGGGGGGAGCGCTATGCCGAGGCCTTCGAGTTCTTGAAAGAAAAGGGCCTCTGCTATCCCTGCTGGTGCAGCCGGGCCGAGCGGCTGGCAGCGGCGTCGGCCCCCGCGCCGGGGGAAGCGCAGTTTGACCCCGGCTGCCGCTGCGCCCATATGAGCCGGGAGGAGCGGGAGCACCGCTTAGCAGAGAGCAGCAGGCAGCCCGCCTGGAAGCTGCGGATGCCGGATCGGGAGATCTGCCTTACCGACGGCCACTACGGCCTGCTGCGGCAGAACCCGGCCCGGGAGGGCGGCGATATCGTGATATGCCGCTCGGATGGGGTCTTTGCCTATCAACTGGCCGTCAGCGTGGACGACAGGGAAATGGGCGTGACCCGGGTGGTCCGGGGCAGAGACCTGCTGGACTCCGCGCCGAAGCAGAAATGGCTGATCGAGACCCTGGGGGGCGCGGCGCCGGACTACTGCCATGCGCCGCTGCTGACGGAAGAAAAGGGCAAGCTCTCCAAGCGGATGGGCAGCCTTTCCACCCAGGTGCTGCGCCGAGAGATGAGCCCGGAGGCGCTGGTGGGGAAGCTGGCCTTCCTCTGCGGCCTGCGGGACCGGGAGGAGCCGGCCAGGCCCGAGGATCTGCTCCGGGACTTCAGCTGGGACAAAATCACAACAGAGGATATCCGCATCGAATGAACAAGGGGGTGTGAGAAACACATCCCCTTATTGAGCTTTGAGTTTTGAGAAGCAGATGCACAAGGAAAAGGAGCTGTGAAAACCGCGGTTTTCACAGCTCCTTTTTCGGATGCAAAGAAGATCAGAACATGATGTTCCAGACTTCGTAGGAGAGGATCTGGAAGGTGGGAACGCCGTTGAAGGTGTAGTCCCGCACCACGGCGGTGCCGCCCTGGACAGGCTTGGCCTTGCCGGACCAGACCAGGTTTGCGACCTCGTCGTTGTTGAGATGATAGAGAGAATCGCTCATGCCGCTGTCCCAGTACTCCATCAGGTCCAGCTCGTAGTTCTGGAACTGCACCGTATAGGTGCCGTCGCCGTTTGCGGTCATCTCATAGGCCACGGTGAAGTGGTTGTAGGCCTCGCCGTCCGCGGCGGGGAAGCGGAAGTAGCCATCCCGATACGTAAAGCTGTTCCAGGCGTCCAGCATGTAGGAGCTGTTGTTCACCGGGTTCACGCTGCGCGCAAAGAAGCGGTTGAGATAGAGATTGGCGTCTTCCAGGCTGAGACACTCGTCGCCCTCCAGGTAGACGATCCGGTCGTGATGGTTGAGCTTGCAGTAGAGCTCCACAAAGCGGATCAGAAAGTCGTCCGCGGCATTGGAGCTGTTGAAGGAGGGCTTCATTTGCTCGGAAAAGTTGGAGAGGAAGATGTTGATGCGGTAGAGCCTGTCGCCGGAGAGCTCGGTGGAGCCGGCGGGGGCGGCCTTGGTATAGACCAGGACGCTGCCCTGGATCCCTTCGCAGCTTGCCGTCAGGGTGACGGGGCTGCCCGGGTTTTTCAGCACCGTGACGGTGCAGTTCCGGCCCTTGGCGTCCGGTTCCAGCTTCAGGACCGAGGGATCGCTGACGCTCCACTGGAAGGAAGCGTCGGCAAAGAGCGCTTCGGGGAAGGCCAGGGCCTTCAGATCCAGGGAGTTGCCCACCGCCTCGGTGAATTCATCCAGCGGGGTGCTGCCGTAGCAGATCCGCACGGAGTCGGGAACCGCCTTCGCCGTGGGCGTGGGAGCAGCGGGTGTGGGCGTCACAGTCGCCGCGGAGGGGGAGGGCGTGATGACGATGATTTCCGTAGTGGGCTGGGGACTGGGGGAAGGACTCTCCCCGGTGGCCTCCGGCATGAAGGTTTCCGCCGGGCTGAGAGGCTTGGGGGAGGCGCCCTCTTTGCCGCCCAGCAGCAGGACCAGCAGCACGATCACGGCGGCCAGCAGCGCAAGGCACAGGGCGATCCAGGGCCAGAGGGGGCGGGAGGGCCTCTCCTGGGCCTTGGGCTCGGAATTCGGCAGCGGTGCGCCGCAGATGGAACAGAAATTGGCGCCGTCGGGGCTTTCACAGCCGCAGTGGGGACAGAACATGGGATCACCGGCTTTCTATAGGATGGGAAATACGCGGTTTTGTCAGAAGGGCCAGCTGGGCAG
Organism: Oscillospiraceae bacterium; assembly: GCA_017447685.1. Taxonomy (GTDB): domain Bacteria; phylum Bacillota; class Clostridia; order Oscillospirales; family Oscillospiraceae; genus Limivicinus. Next base: position 61,201 of record JAFSMZ010000005.1, on the reverse strand, counting down.
CCATTTGAGCAAAGCGTCGGCCAGTTCCGATTTGATGGGCAGCCCGTTCAGCACCGGGAAGAAGAGCACAAAAAGGGCGATGGAGCCGGCGCTCAGACTCAGGGCGGAGAGCCGCCAGCCGGAGCGGTTTTCCCGGAGCAGGGCCATGGTATAGCTGAGAGAGAGCACCAGGAAGAGCGCAGAGGGGAAATAGTGGTAGGCGAAGGTGAGCCGTTCCACCGGCACCCAGGGCAGCAGCTGGCTGAGATAGCCCACCAGAATAAAGGAGGCCAGCCTGTCCCGCCGGCGGAGGACCATCCAGCAGAGCACCGGCAGGCTCAGCAGGCCGCCCCAGCAGAGCACCGGATTCAGGAAGGCGCCGATGCTGCTGCGCAGGCCGGGAGTGGGATACTCCAGCACGTAAAGGATGGGCCGATAGTCGATGAGCCAGTGGTACCAGTTGGAGGAATAGGGGTGGGTGGCGCCCAGCACGCTCTTGGAATGATAGGTGAACATATAGTTCTGGTTATCCAGAACGATGCGCAGATAGTCCCCGGAGAAGAGGGAGACTCCCCTGGCCCGGCCGTAGGGCAGGTAGCTGAGATAATAGATCAGCAGAGGGACGGCGATAAAGAAGACCAGGCAGAAGAGGACGTTTTTCAGAAAAGCGGGGAACAGTTCGGAATTCGAATCCGGACTGTCGGTGCCATCCTCCGCCGCAGCGTCCCGGTGCGCCTTCACGAAGCGGAGGATCCAGTGGACAGCCCAGAGAAGGGCCAGGCCCGCCCCGGCATAGATGCTGGTCCACTTGGAGGCGGCGCCCAGGCCGAAGCTGACGCCGCAGAGGGCCAGCGCCCAGAGCTTGTCCTCCGAGAGCCAGATCCAGAGGAAGAGATACATCAGAAGGATGAAGAACACCGAGTAGGTGTCGATGGTGGCGATGCGGGTCTGCACATAGTGCATGAAGTCCGAGGCGAAGAGAAGGGTGCCCAGCGTAGGCAGCAGCTGTCCGCCAAAGAGCTTTTTGAGAAAGACGTAGAGCAGCGGCAGCATCAGCGTGCCGAAGAGGGTGCCGGAAAAGCGCCAGCCGAAGGGCGTCATGCCGAAGAGGCGGATGCCCAGACCCATGATCTCCTTGCCGAGAGGCGGGTGGGTGATCTCATAGGGCCAGACGCCGTTCAGATGCTCCCAGGCCGTGCGGGCGTGGTAGATTTCGTCAAAGTAAGAGGAATTCTGAAAACTCTGGGAGAGGGGAACAGTGTCCGCCTCATCGCAGAGCTGGGGGATATTGCAGGATACGGCAATGGGGTCGCCGTCTCCGTTCAGAGGTACCACCTCGCCCAGCCAGGGCTCGCCGGAGGTGGCGCAGATGCGGATATACCGGGGGCGGAGGGAGGTCTCCGGGGTGATCGCCGTCCATTTGAGCACGGCGATGTGGTCCTGGGTGAAGGAGGAAACGGAGAAGTACTCCTGCCCGTTCTCGGAATAAGAGAGATCGTAGCTTCCCATGCCGACGCCGGGATAGAGCATGATACTGCTGGGAGCGGTGCCCTCGGGCAGCTCCAGCACCGCCACCTGACCGGCCATGGGCACAAAACTCTGGGGATCGCGCATGCCGCCCAGACGGAAAAAGGCCGTGCAGGCATAGAGCCCGGTGATGAGCAGGATGGGCAGCGCGTCCCGGCGGGAAAGTGCGCGGGAGCGGACTCTGCCCCCCTTCCCGGGAAGACGGCAGCGGTTCAGATCCGGCAGGGTCATGAAATAGACCAGCAGCAAAAGCACGGTCAGCAGGGGGAGAAAATAGGCAAAAACTTTCATGGCAATACGGTTCCTGATGATGAAATGGAGCGGGCGCAGGGGCAGAAGGCCGCCTGCGCCCGAAAAAGACAGGCTTCAGCTCCGAAGCAGCTGGTGCAGTTCCTTGACGGAGGGGAGGATCAGATCCGGCTGACGCTCCGCCGCGTCCACCATGGCCTGGTCCGTCTCGCCGGAGAGGACCAGCACCGAAACGCTGCCCGCGTTCTGGGCCACGGCGATATCGGTATAGAGCCGGTCGCCCACGGCGCAGATCTTCTCGTTGGGGATGCCGGTCATTTTGGAAATGACGTCGATCATGTTCCGGTTGGGCTTGCCGATGAACTCGGGCTTTACCCCGGAAGAGGCAGTGAGCAGGGCGCAGATGCTGCCGCAGTCCGGCAGGACCTCGCCGGCGGGCATGGGGCAGACCCAGTCGGGGTTGGCGGCGATGAACTTGGAGCCCCGATGCAGGAAGTGAACGGCCTTGTCCAGCTTCTCGTACACCAGCTCCGTATCGAAGCCCTGGACTACCACATCCACGTCGAAGGCCTCGGTGTGGCCCTTGTCGTCGTTCACCAGGCGGATGCCGTAGCTTTCCAGCTCCCGGTAGAAGGCCCGGGTGCCGGCCAGATACACGCTGGCCCCGGGGTAGTTCTGGTTCAGGTAAAGGCCGGTGGCCATGCCGGAGGTGAAGACGTTCTCCGCCTCGCAGGGAAAGCCCAGCCTTCTGAGGCGGGTGATATAGTCCACTCCGGCCCGGGAGGAGTTGTTGGTGAGATAGATGTATTGTTTCCCGAGACGGGGCAGATCTTCCATCAGATCAATGGCGCCGTCGTAGACATTGTCTCCCAGGTAGAGGGTGCCGTCCATGTCAAAGAGGAAGAGCTCGCAGGCGCGGAGCTTGTCAAGGTTGGTCATGTTGATTCTCCATAATTTGTATTGTAGGGGCGGCTATCAGCCGCCCGGGGACACAAGCAGGGGGACAGGCAGGGGATTGTATTTCCTTCGCTGGGGGAAAGCATAGACGGGATTCAGAACGGGAAGCCCATGCCTTCGTTGATGACGACCTCTTTGATCCCGCCGAGCGAATCCAGATCAGTCATAAGCTCCTGAATCGCAGGAATAATGTCTTGGGGCTGCACATTCCCCAGATCGTGGTGGATCAGAATCTTGTTGCCCTGTAACGAAACTCCGACATAACCATAATAAATATCCGGGTCGTCCCGTTTAGACTGAAAGCGGTTCACTGCTGTTTTGACAGCTTCTATCTTGTCCTCCGGAGCCGCATCACAATACACACTGTAGATAAAATCCTCACCTGCGAAGCCATCCAGGCGTACCGAAAAGCTCAAGCCCAGAGCGCCTAAGCCAAAGGTATCGTCAAAATCCATTGGAAACCTCCTCAGTAGCATTGATGTTTCGTGTTCAGGATACAGAGAATGGGGAAACGAAGCGCCATAAAAACTCAAAACTGAAAACTTATTCCTCTTCGCCCCACAGGAGGGCGCACTTCACGGCCTTGTCCCAGCCGCGGATCAGGGCCTTGCGCTTAGGCTCCTCCATGGTGGGAGTAAAGGTCCGGTTGATGGCCCAGTTGGAGCGGATGTCTTCCAGGCTTTCCCAGTAGCCCACAGCCAGGCCCGCCAGATACGCGGCGCCCAGGGCGGTGGTCTCGATGCACTGGGGGCGGTACACGTCCGCGCCCAGCAGGTCCGCCTGGAACTGCATGAGGAAGTCGTTGGCGCAGGCGCCGCCGTCCACCTTCAGCTCCGCAATGGGGATGCCGGAATCCCGCTCCATGGCCCGGGCGATGTCATGGGTCTGGTAGGCCAGAGATTCCAGGGTGGCGCGGACCAGGTGGGCCCGGCTGAAGCCCCGGGTGATGCCCACGATGGTGCCCCGGGCCCGCTGGCTCCAGAAGGGAGCGCCCAGACCGGTGAAGGCCGGGACCACATAGGCGCCTGCGGTGTCGGGCACCTTCAGGGCAAATTCCTGGCTCTCCTTGGCGCTGGTGATGACGCCCAGCTGGTCCCGCAGCCACTGCACGGCGGCGCCGGCCACGAAGATGGAGCCCTCCAGGGCGTAGTCCACCTTGTCACTGGTGCTGGCGGCGATGGTGGTGACCAGGCCGTTCTTGCTCTCCACCGGGGTCTTGCCGGTGTTCATCAGCAAAAAGCAGCCGGTGCCGTAAGTGTTTTTCATGGTGCCGGGCTCGAAGCAGCACTGGCCGAAGAGGGCGCACTGCTGGTCCCCGGCGGCGCCGGCGATGGGGATCTCCCCGCCGAACATATCAAAGTCGGTCTTACCGTAGACACAGGAGGAGGGCTTCACCTCCGGCAGGAGGGAAGCGGGTACGTCCAGCAGCTGCAGCAGGTCCTTGTCCCACTCCAGGGTGTGGATGTTGAAGAGCATGGTGCGGCTGGCATTGGTATAGTCCGTCACATGGACCCGGCCGCCGGTGAGCTTCCAGATGAGCCAGGTGTCGATGGTGCCGAAGAGCAGCTTGCCGGCGGCCGCCCTGCGGCGGGCGCCGGGCACGTTGTCCAGCAGCCACTTGATCTTGGAGCCGGAGAAATAGGCGTCGGGCACCAGGCCGGTCTTCTGGCGGATCATGTCCCCGTGGCCGGCCTTCACCAGATCGTCGATGATGTCGCTGGTGCGGCGGCACTGCCAGACGATGGCGTTGGCGATGGGCACGCCGGTCTCCTTGTCCCAGATGACGGTGGTCTCGCGCTGGTTGGTGATGCCGATGGCGGCGATGTCCTCCGCCGTGACGTTGAGCTTGGACATGGCGGCGTGGGCTACCTCATAAGTGGTGCCCCAGATCTCCATGGCGTCATGTTCCACCCAGCCGGGCTGGGGGAAGATCTGCTTGAATTCCTTGTTGACCACAGAGCAGATGTTGCCGGATTTGTCGAAGAGAATGCAGCGGGAGCTTGTGGTGCCCTGGTCCAGGGCCATGATGTACTTCATAACAGGAACCTCCGTGATTCAGATTGATTGGCAGAGGGTCAGATGCAAAGAAAAGAATTGTGGGGTGCGACTCACTCCAGGGGGATCAGCTCGATCTCCTCGGCTTCCTTCTGAAGAAGAGCCTCCCGAGCCGCGTGCATGGAGGAGGAAAACACATCCATCAGACGGATGAAGCCTGCTTCCGCCTCGGGGCCCATGCGGTCAAGCTCATCAAAGATCGGCTGCCAGCTCCGAAGGGCGTCGACTGCGTACTGCTGGTAAACTTCCCTGGCAAAGTCCGTGGGCTGAATGATCACATTCTTGCGGTTATTGCTAGTCCGGTATTTCTCCAAAAGGCCCAGGCGCACCAGCTCGGAAACCAGCTTGGAAAAGCTGCTCTGGCTGATGTCCAGACGGGCGGCAACCTGGGACATGTTTTCCCGCCGCTCCTCGTTTTCCAGAATGTACTCCATCACCTGGAGCTCGGCAGCGGAAATGTCCACCTTATCGGTCATCAGGCCCCGCAGATTCACGCCCTGCGAGTAGCTGTTTCCGCAGCGGATCATGGCTTCCACGGCTGCGCGATGCTTTCCCATCCATTCCAACTTCATGCTTTTGCCTCCCGGAGTATGGGCTTGAAAATCCAAATAACAGTATACCTTTTTTTGACGCTTGCTGTCAATGCGTAATTGGGAAAGGGCGGATGGCGAGAAGATGAAAAGGGGGCTGTGAAGCCCAGTGGATCTTCACAGCCCCGCACGGGCTTGACTTGCCGCGACTCCATGAAAAAGCGGAGGAAGACGCTTAGTTCATGAGCGTGGAGCAGGTGTTGGTGATGGTCAGGATCCCCACGATCAGGGCGTTGATGATGCCGCCCAGATAGGGGTTCTTCGTGGCCTTGTAAATGACGCGGTTGATGATCGTGGAGCCGAAGAGGATCAGCACGATGGGGAAGAGCCACAGGATGTGCATGGCGTCACCGCCCCAGAGCATGTGCTTGGCGCCGTAGTAGGTGGCATACTGCATCCAGGGCAGGATCAGGGCGGGCAGGGTCACAAAGAGCGCGTTCAGGATGCCGTTGAACTTGCCGCCTACATTGTTGTAGTTGAAGCAGTTGGTGGCAACGGAGGAAGCAATGTAGAAGGTCAGGAAGAGGAGCATGTAGGGCCAGAAGCGGAGAATAGGCAGTTCGAAGGCCTTCAGAGCCAGCGTCCAGATGCGGAAGTCGGCAAAGAAGAAGTAGTCCAGCACAAAGATCAGACCGTAGCCCACGATGACCACGATGAAGGCAAGCAGAATGGTCTTCAGCAGCTTCTTGAAGCCGATGGCCGCGCCAACAGCTTTCAGATCCATGCCGTTCTTCTTGCCATAGGCAAAGTAGAAGACCACCATGCTTAGAATGGTGAACAGACCGCAGAGGGTGGACCAGAGACCCAGGCCCATGGCTTCGGTCTGGCCTACCTTCATGCCGGTGCCTACATTCAGGATCCAGCGGTAGATCAACATGGAGAAGAGTGCGCCCACAGCCAGCGAGCACCAGAACCAGAGCAGACCCTTCTTGTCCGCGACCTTGGCGGGCTCAACAGGCTCATCGGCCCGCAAATCCTCAAACTTCGGGGTGAAGACCATCAGAATGGAGAAGGCGCAGAGGAAAATGGCAAAGCCGATCAGACCCACGAAGTTGAAAGCCTCTTTCCACTGCCAGGTCTGGTTGGTGGAGGCTATGGCCGTGGGAGCGCCAAAGGCGGCGTCAAAGAACTCAATCACAGATTTGGTGGCTTTGGCGGAGAAGTGAGACCAGGGGTGGATAATGTCGGGACGGTAGATGACACGAATGGCTTCCTCCCCGTCGACCTGCCTGGTATAGATCGTGTCAGCCTGGAGCGCAGGCTTGCCGGCAGGATCCTCGCCGAAGTTGAGGAAGGACTGGGCATTGATGCCCTCCATGAAGAAGGGAGCTTCCCGGGCAACGCCCTGATCGTCGGTGTACTTATGGAAGAACTCGTCGTACTGGGCGGAGAGAATGGCAATGTCACGGCCGCCGTAGATGTTGGCAAAGTTGCCGTCGGCGTCCACGTAGGTGGCGTCGGCACAGTTGAGCAGCACCGCGGAGATCACGCGGGTGTCATACAGGCCGGCTTCCAGGGCTGCATTGTCGGAGGCGATGGCCCTGTTGCAGCTCATGCCGCCCATGGAGTGGCCAGTGACACCGATCTTGCTCACGTCCACAAAGGGCATGCGGCTCAGAGCCAGTGCGCCGTTGTACACGCCGTCGGCGCCGTTATTTGCCAGAACTTCGCTGTCGCCGTGGCAGGGCTGGTCAATGGCCAGAACCACATAGCCTCGGCGGGCCAGCTCCACATAGTTGGCGTCCTGCATTTCCTTGTTGTTCAGGTAGCCGTGGCTGGTGACGATGCCGGGAACAGGGTTCTCGGCACTGGCAGTGGGCGGAATGAAGAGGTATGCGCTCATGGAGTAACCGGCGTCGGTTTCCAGATTCAGCTCCTTCATGACCACTTTGCCGCCATCGGTCTGAACAGCGGAGACAACGATACCGCACAGGAGGATCAGTGCCAGGGAAATACAGAGCCATAGCCTTGCTTGCTTACGGACTTTTTCCATGATGTTCTCCTTTCATTGCCCCGTCCCGCGTCCTGTCGGGAGCGGGGAGCCTGCCGAAGCAGTCCGGTTCGTTTTTGATGCCTGCACTTTTGATTCTGGATTCATGCTTCTATTATACAAATACTTTCTGAAAGAAACAATATTCATTTGGGACAAATATATATGCGGAAAATTAGACACAATAGACAATGATGTAATAACATAGATTGAAATGATGAAAAACCCCTTCCCGCTTCTGCGGGAAGGGGTGGGTAAACGGATGGGTCTGGCTTACTTCACGATCAGTCTGGTCATTCTGGCCAGGGTCAGGCGGTTGCGGATGGCGGAGGAGATGTCCAGGAAGCTGTCCTCCACGGCGGGATCAATGCCCAGCTCCTCCAGGGTGTGCTTGGCGCCGATGGCGGCGTAGAGCTCGTTCAGTTCCTCATAGGTGGGGATCTTCGCGATGACCTCCCGGATCTCCTGCCAGTGATCGGCGATGGACCGGGGATCGAAGGTCTTGAGCACATCGTTCTCGTTCTCCTTCAGGATGCCTTCGGCCAGGTCGCCGAAGATCTCCCGCACCCAGGCCTCGTCGATGGGCTCGAAGGGCTTGACCTCAATGCTCTCCCGCTGGGCCAGCTTGTGGTAGGCCTTGGCGCACATCAGGGTGCCCACACCTACGCACTCGCCGTGGAGGCCGTGGGCGTTTTCAAAGTACTTGGGCTTCATCTCCACCAGGTGGGCCACCAGATGCTCGGCACCGGAGGCGGCGCGGGAGTTGGAGAGGATCTGCATGGTCAGGCCGGAGAGCATCTGGGTGTAGGCCATGGCCTCCAGATCGGGCTTCTTGCCCTCCTTCAGCTCATAGGCGCAGCGGACCATGATGTCCAGCGCCTCCTGGGCCATGGCGCAGACCTTGTCGCAGAAGTACTCGCCGGAGACGATGTGGGCGATCTTCCAGTCGGCAATGGAGACGTGCTTGGCCAGAATGTCCTGGACGCCGGCAATGTTCAGGAACATGGGAGCGCCGGCGATGATGTTCATGTCGCAGATCACCGCGTCCGCCGCCTGCATGGGGATGGACTTTTTCTGCCCGTCGATGATGATGGAGCAGATATCGGCGGTAAAGCCGTCGGAGGAGACGATGGTGGGGATGGCCACGAAGGGGATGCCCAGACGCCAGGCGCTGTAACGGCCAAAGTCCATCAGGGTGCCGCCGCCGACCACCACCACGTAGTCGGGCGTCTTCTCAAAGCGGGTCATGCAGTCCTCGATCAGACCCTTCTCGCTGTGCAGGCCCTTGGCCTCCAGCACGATCTCCTGGTCGGCCTTCACGTGGACCATGCCGGGCAGATTGTAGGTGTTGGTATCGTAGATGACGATGCGATGTCCGGAAAGGCCGCAGTCGTCCATGTACTGCTCAAACCTCTCCAGCGCGCCGTACTCGCAGACCACCAGCTTGGTGCGCAGCTCGTGATCGCGCCCGCAGGCGCAGGGGCCCAGATACTGCTTGGTATTCAGAATCATGATGCTACCTCCGAATCATTACAATCATTACAATAAAAGAAAAAGAACTCTACTCCATACTGTAATCTTTCCCGGCACGCTTGTCAAGGACGGAAAGGGGAGGGAGACGCTTTCCTGCTCTTCCCATTTTGGCGTCCTTGTGCTATACTGGAAGCAACCAAAACAAAAAGGTGGGATCTGTATGATCTGGGCGATAAGCTTTTTTGCGCTGAGTCTGGCGGGGGCTGTGCTGCTGCCGCTGGGCTGCGGCTTTTCCCTTTGGTGGGGGATCCTGATCTTTCTGGGGCTGGAGATCCTGATCCATCTGCTCTTCGTGCTGGCCCACTGGGTCTTCTGCCTGCGGGGACGGGACCGGGAGACCCCCCTGGAGAAGCAGTCCCCTGTGGGCCGCGTCGGCGCGAAACGGGCGGGGGATCTGGTCTGCGCCTACGGCGGCGTGCGTCCCCAGGTCAGCGGAAAAGAGAAGCTGCCGCAGACGCCCTTCCTCCTGGTCTGCAACCACCGGAGCCTCTTTGACCCCATGACCATCATGAAGGAATTGAGCGATTGCAACATCGCCTTTGTGTCGAAGCCCTCCAATCTGCAGATCCCCATGGTGGGGGATATCGCCTATACGGCAGGGTATCTGGCCATCAACCGGGAGAACGACCGGGAAGCCCTGAAGACCATCCTCCAGGCGGCGGATTATCTGAAGCGGGGCGTCTGCAGCATCGGCATCTTCCCCGAGGGTACCCGGACCCGTACCGGCAAGCTCCAGGACTTTCACGCGGGCTCCTTCAAGATTGCCCAGCGGGCCAACGTCCCGCTGGTGATCGCCTGCGTGCGGGACACGGAGAAGGTCTCCCACCGGCTCTTCCTCCGGCCCACCAAGGTCTATCTGGACATCCTGGAGGTGCTGCCCGCCCAGCAGGTGAAAGCCATGAGTACCCGGGACCTGGCGGAGTACAGCCGGAACAAGATCCTGGAAGTCATAAAAGAGTGAATCGTGAAGAGTGAATGGTGAATCGTTGAGGTGTCGCCTTTGGCGACGGATTGTTATTCAGCGCCGAAGGCGGTACGGCTATTCCTTCATTCCTTCTTGAGGGAAAGTCGACTTCATCTCTTCATTCTCATCGGAGGCATATTATGTCAACCAAAAAAGTGGCGCTGGTCACCGGCTCCAGCCGGGGGATCGGCGCGGCGGTGGCCGAGGCGCTCAGCGACGCGGGCTACGCCGTGTGCATCAACTATATCGAGCGGGAAGACAAGGCGGAGGAGCTGGCGGCGAAGATCCGTCAAAAGGGCGGCATCTGCATCACCCAGCAGGCGGACGTGGCGGACCGGGAGGCGGTATTCTCCATGGTGCGCCGGATCGAGCGGGAGCTGGGCCCGGTGACCCTGCTGGTCTCCAACGCGGGGATCGCCAAGCAGCAGCAGTTTCAGGACATCGACCCCGAGACCTGGCAGCGGCTTTATGCGGTGAACGTGAACGGCGCTTTCCACAGCGCCCAGGCGGTGCTGCCTCACATGCTCCATGAGCACAGCGGCTGCATGATCTTCGTCTCCTCCATCTGGGGCCAGCACGGCGCCAGCTGCGAAGCGGCCTATTCCTCCACCAAGCACGCCATCATCGGCCTGTCCCGCTCCCTCTCCGCGGAGCTGGCCCTCTCCGGCATCCGGGTCAATTGCGTGGCCCCGGGGGTCATCGACACGGACATGGTGCAGGTGCTGGGGCAGGAGACCCTGGAGGGCCTGGCCCGGGAGATCCCTCTGGGACGGCTGGGAAAGCCGGAGGAGATCGCCCAGACGGTGCTGTACCTGGCGGAAAATCCCTATATCACGGGGCAGGTTGTGACGGTGGACGGAGGCTTTCTGCCCTGAGAGGATCCGTAAAAAGAAAACGCAAGGAAGGGACTTTGTCCTGCTTCCTTGCGTTTTCTTCATTTTTCAGACAGAGCAACGACATGCTTTTCCGCGTCCGGAACAAAATAGGTGCTGCGGATCTCCCGGTAGACGCCGTCCACATCCCGCTCGCTGAGGATGCGATAGAGCTTCTCATGGGCCTGATACAGTTCTTCCGCTCTGCCGGATGCGAGCATCAGTTCCACGCTCTCTCGCCGCATGTCATGAGTCATGAGACGTACCGTGTATGCGATCCGCTCTACGACACGGCTGTGGGAAAGCACCATGACAGCCTCGTGAAAGGCATCGTCCCGCGCGAAGACCTCCTCCACGGAAGGGGGATCCCTGCGGCAGGCCTCGCCCAAGTCCACAAGGGGTCGGGAGAGCGTTGCGATCTCCCCGTCGCTGGCGTTGCGGATCACCGTCAGCATGGTGCCGGTCTCCATGATCTCCCGCAGATCCATCAATTCGCTGTAGCTGTCGCCGCGGCTGAGGATGATGCCATAGAGCAGAGGAGAAATCATAGGTTCCGTGAAGCCCTCACACACGAAGGTGCCCACCGGGCGGCGGATCTCCAGGACGCCCATAGCCACCAGGATCTTGATGGCTTCCCGCGTGGTGTTGCGGGCCACGCCGAACTTCTCCGAAAGCTCAACCTCCGTGGGGATCTGATCGCCGGGACGAAGATTCCCCTGCACCAGCTGCCGGGTAAAGGCGTCAATGATCTGCTGCACCGCGTTATTGTTGATCTTTTGAATGTCCATGGAAGAGACCTCACTGTTGAGTGTTGAACAAAGTTTACCAGCGATCCCTTTCGGTGTCAAGCGGATCCACAGCAGGCAAAGCTGGAAGACAGGAGTGAAAAAAGAAGGGGAGAGGAATGATTGAGAAAACATTCACAATCTTTTTGTGAGAATTGTCCAATTCGAAGGGATTCCGATTGACACGAAAGACAAAGATTTATGAAAACTGCAAAAAAACTTGACAAAGAAGGAGATGTCCGTTATTCTTGAATTGATCAATGTTGAACATTGATCAAAAGAAGCGTGAGAGAAGGAGTACGGTATGAATCGCAGAATTTGGATTTTCGTTCTGGCTTTGGCCATGTCCCTGCTTTTTCTGTGCGGCTGCGGCAGCTCCGCATCGGAGAGCGGAGGAAAGTATCAGAACATTCACCTTGTGATGGCGGTCAACGGCACCGACACACAGATCGACAGCCGTGTGGCCCGCTATTTCGCAGAGCTTGTTGCGGAACGCTCCGGCGGCAGCGTTACGGTGGATGTGTTTCCCAACGATCAGCTGGCCGGCGGCAATGCCACCAAGGGCATCGAGATGATCGCCATGGGCAGCGTGGACCTGGCGGCTTATGCCACCTGCACCCTGGCGGTTATTGACAGTCAGCTCCCGGTGGCCACCATCCCCTGGTCTTTTGACAGCTACACCCAGGCCCGGGAAGTGATCGACGCTACCGGCGGGGGATATTACGCCGAGCGTCTGGCCGCCAAGGGTATCACCTATATCGGCTCCTTCCACAACGGATTCCGGCAGCTTACCAATTCCAAGACGGTGGTGGATGATCCCGCCGATCTGAAGAACCTGAAGATCCGCGTTCCCGGGAGCGAAGTCTATATGGGCTTCTTCCGCGCTCTCGGCGCCGACCCTACCTCCATGAGCTGGAGCGAGGTGTTCACGGCCATTCAGCAGGGGACCATCGACGGGCAGGAAAACGGCGCCTCCGTCACTTCCACCGCCAAAATGGACGAGATCCAGAAATACATGACCATTTGGAACTACTCTTACGAAAACGATCTGTTCATTGCCAACACCAAGATATGGGAAAACCTGCAGCCGGAGACCCGTGATCTTCTCACCGAATGCGCAAAAGAGGCCTGCAATTGGGGCCGTGACGCGCTGGAGGCGGAGGAGGCCGATATCCTGGCCCGCTTTGCCGACAACGGCATGCAGATCACCTATCTCAACGACGAGCAGAAGGCAGCCTTCGCTGCGGCCATTTCCGACTGGAAAGGCGGCATGATCGAGCGCTTCGGGGAATATGCCTGCTCTGCCTTCGGCATCACAAAGTAAGGAGGACGCTATGAAGATCCTGGATAAAATCGAAGAAACGATCTGCATCATTTGCCTGCTCGCGATGACCACGCTGGTCTTTGCCAATGTGTTCTCCCGCTATGTGCTGCACTTGTCCCTCTCCTTTTCCGAGGAGATCACCACGAATCTTTTCGTCCTGTTGAGCATGATGGGCACCGCCATCGCTGCCCGCCGCCGCGCCCACCTGGGCCTGTCCATCCTCACCGACGCTGTGAGTCCGAAGATCCGCCGCGCGCTGCTGATTTTCGGTTTCGGCCTGGCCACCGTGTTCTCCTTCGCCGTATTCTTCTACGGCGTCAAGATGGTGCAGAGCGAGTACATCCTGGGCCAGGTCACGCCCAGTATGCAGTGGCCCGAGTGGATCTACGGCTGCTTCGTCCCCTTCGGCGCTGTGTTTATGACGATCCGCTTTGCACAGATCACGCTGGAAGAGATCCGCAGCCCGGAGGAACAGCTTAAGACCGACGCCAAGCTCATGATCGAGGAGGCTGCTGCAGAGGAAGCCGCCTATCTTGCCAAGGAGGATGAGAAGAAATGATCGCTGCCATTTTGTTTATCTCCTTTGCCGTCCTGCTGCTGATCGGCGCCCCCATCGCGGTGTGCCTGGGCTCCTCCAGCATCCTGGCTATGCTGATCCAGGGCGCGGGACGCCCCGTGTCCACCATCATGTCCAGCCTGCCCTTCCTGTTCTCCGCGTCTACCAGCAAGTTCGTGCTGCTGGCCATTCCCTTCTTCATTCTGGCCGGCAACATCATGGAAAAGGCCGAGATCTCCGAGCGCCTGATCAACCTGGCCGAGGCCTGTGTGGGCCACGTCAAGGGCGGGCTCGCCATTGTGTGCGTCATCGTCGCCTGCTTCTTTGCCGCCATCTCCGGCTCCGGTCCGGCCACCGTTGCCGCCCTGGGCCTGGTGCTGATCCCCGGCATGATCAAGACCGGCTATTCCCCCGCCTTCTCCGCCGCCCTGATGGGCTGCGCCGGCGCCATCGGCGTCATCATCCCGCCCTCCATCACCTTTGTGGTTTACGGTTCCATCGCGGACACCTCCATCGGCGACCTGTTCAAGGCCGGCGTGATCCCCGGCCTGATCATGGGCGCGGGCCTGATCGTCACGGCGCTGCTGGTGGGGCGCAAAATGGATCTGAAGCGGCAGCCCAAGGCCAGCGGCAAGCAGCGCTGGAAGGCCTTCAAGGACGCCTTCTGGGGCCTGCTGATGCCCATCATCATTCTGGGCGGTATCTACGGCGGTATCTTCACCCCGACCGAGGCTGCGGCCGTTGCCGTGGTGTACGGCCTGATCATCGGCGTGTTCGTGTACAAGACCGTGAAGCTCAAGGATCTGAAGCAGATCCTGATCGACTCGGCCAGCACCACCGCCACCATCATGTTCATCACCGCCTGCGCCAGCCTCTTTGCCTATGTGCTGACCCGCGCACGGCTGGACGTGGCCATCTCCAACGGGCTGATCAATCTGACCAAGGGCTCCGCGTTCGTGTTCTTTATTATCGTCAATATTCTGCTGCTCATTGCGGGCTGCTTCCTGGATTCCACCTCCGCCCTCTACATCTTCACGCCGCTCTTTGTCCCCGTGGCCCAGGCCCTGGGTGTGGACATGATCCATCTGGGCGTGGTCATGATCGTGAACCTGGCCATCGGTCTGTTCACCCCGCCGGTGGGCGTAAACCTCTATGTGGCCTGCGGCGTGGCCAATGTGGATCTCAAAAAAATCTCCAGGGCCGTCATCCCGCTGTTGGTGGCCTCCCTGGTCGTCCTGCTGATCATCACATACATTCCCGGTATTTCCACCATCTTTACACGCTGAGGAGAACATGCCATGAAAGAAATCTATACCGTTCCCGAACTGCACAACAAGTGCGTCGATCTGAAAAAGCACGTGATCGACATGATCTGGAAGGCCCAGAGCGGCCATCCGGGCGGCTCCCTGTCCGTGGCGGAGTTCATGACCGCCTGCTACTTCCGCTATATGAACGTGGACCCGGCCAATCCCCGCTGGGCGGACCGTGACCGCTTCGTCCTTTCCAAGGGACATGTCTGCCCCGCCCAGTATGCGGCGCTGGCTATGAAAGGCTATTTCCCCATGGAAGTCCTGGACACCCTGCGCAAGGAGGGTTCCCCCCTCCAGGGCCACCCCAGCATGAACAAGTGCCCCGGCATCGACATCTCCACCGGCTCTCTCGGCCAGGGACTGGCCTGCGCGGTGGGCATGGCGCTGGCGGCGAAGCTGGACGGCAGGGAATACAAGGTCTTCTCTGCCGTGGGCGACGGCGAGTGCAACGAGGGTGAGATCTGGGAGGCCTGCGGCACCGCCTACAAGTACAAGCTGGATAACCTCATCGTCTTTGTGGACTGGAACAATCTGCAGCTGGACGGCAGCTGCGAGGAGATCATGCCGCCCATCGACCTGGCAAAGAAGTTCGAGGCTTTCGGGTTTGAAGTCTACCGGTGCAACGGCAACGACATGGCCGAACTGGTGGAGGTCATGGACAAGGCCGTCGCCGCGAAGAACGGGCTGCCCAAGGCGATCGTCGGCAAGACGGTCAAGGGCAAGGGCGTGAGCTACATGGAAAACCAGGTGGGCTGGCACGGTGTGGCGCCGAACGACGAGCAGTACCGGCAGGCCATGGCGGAGCTGGACAGCCAGTATGTGCAGTGCTGAGGAGGGCAGGAGCATGAATTTAGACAAGAAGATCCCCACCCGCAACGGCTTCGGCGACGAGATCGTCGCCCTGGGGAAGGAAAACAAGGACATTCTCGTGGTGGACGCCGACATCGGCAAAAGCTGCAAAACCGGCGAATTCCGGAAGACCCTGCCCGCGCAGTATCTGAATGTGGGCATCGCCGAGCAGAACTGCGCCGGCGTGGCGGCGGGTCTCGCTACCTGCGGCAAGGTCCCCTTCGTGGTCACCTACGCGGCCTTCGGCTCCATGCGTATGTGCGAGATGATCCGGCAGGAGATCGCCTATCCGAAGCTGAATGTGAAGATCGCCTGCTCCCACGGCGGTGTCACCCCCGCCAACGACGGCGCTTCCCATCAGGCCATCGAAGATATGGGCATCCTCCGCAGCATCCCCAACATGACCGTGGTCATGCCCGCCGACTACAACGCGGCCAGGAAGCTCGTCCGTGAGGCGGCGGGATTTGATGGGCCCGTGTATCTCCGCTTTACCCGGGACGCGGTGCCCGTGATTTATGACGAGGACGAGTGTTTTGAGATCGGAAAAGCCAAGCTCCTGCGCGAAGGCAGGGATGTGGCCATCCTCGCAAACGGCGATACCCTGTGCCTGGCCCTCCGGGCGGCGGAGCAGCTTGCCGCTGAGGGCATCGAGTCCCGCGTTCTTGACGTGCACACCATCAAACCCCTGGATCATGAGGCGGTCATGGCCTGCATCGAGGAGATCGGAAGGATCGTCACCGTGGAGGACCACAACATCCTGAACGGTCTCGGCAGCGCGGTGTGCGAGCTCGTCGCCGAGGCGGGCAAAGGCAAGGTCAAGCGCATCGGCATTCAGGATGCCTTCGGCCAGTCCGCGCCTTACCAGCGGCTGCTGGAGATGAACGGCATCACGGTGGAGAATATTGTGGCGGCCGCGAAGGCTCTTTGAAGGAGGAAAAGGATATGAAAGTGTTTATGATCGGCGGCGGCGACATTGCCCGTCATCATGGCCGCGCGGTGCTGCGCCTTGGCGGTGAGGTCATCGGCGTCTATGACGTAAGCGAGAAGAGCCTGGAGATCTACCGGAAGGAGTTCGGCTGCCCCAGCTGCCGATATGAGGAGATCGAGGAGTATGTGGTGAAGGCGGATTATGTGGTCATCTCCACCCCGCCCACCAAGCGCCTGGACTATGTGGAAATGGTGCTCAAGCACCACATCCCCCTGTATATGGAAAAGCCCGTGGCCTGCACCATGGAGGACGCCATGAAGATCAAGGCCATGGCCGATCGCTATGACGCGAAGATCATGGTCGGCTTTGCCCACTACTACCGCCCGGCCTACCGCAAAATGCTGGAGCTGGTGAAGACCGGCATGTTCGGCGAGCCGGTTGACATCGCCTTTTCCCGCCTTAGCCCCGGCTTCGGCTTCCATGCCAAGAACCTGGGAGCCTCCTGGCGCACAGACCCCAATCTTGCCTGCGGCATGACGGTGGAGTCCGTCAGCCATGACTGGAAGCTGATCACCGCCATGGCGGGCGGTTTTGACACCATCGCCTGCAACTACACCGGTACCATCGCCTCGGTGCCCAAGTTTGACAACCACACCAGCATCACGATCCGCCTGCGCAACGGCGCCATCGGCACCATCGCCGCCTCCTGGGCCTGCGACATTCCCACCTGCTCCCGGGCCTATATCGGCACCAAGGGTTCCATCTTCCTCACCGGCGAGGGGATGTTCGAGTTTACCAGGCTCACCTGGAAGACGGAGGACATGCCCTATGCCGAGACCCTGCAGTTCAACGACTCCTACGATCATGCCACGGGGGATGTGATCTACTATGCCCACCAGGCGTTCCAGGAGAGCCTGAACAGCGGCACCGAGTTCGAGACCCCGCTTTCCGACGGCATCTCCGCCCTGATCTACTCGCTTGCTGCCAAAAAATCCAGCGAGGAGCAGATCACCGTCAGGGTTCCCGACTGGGGTGAAATCGAATAAAGGCGCCAAAGAGAAAACCGGATGCGTTCCGCAGCGCATCCGGTTTTCTCTGTATATTTTTTCATTTCCCGTGGGAGACTAAGAGCAGGCCCGGTACATAGAATGGTACGGGCGACTGGTTTTCCGGAGAGTGAAGAACATGGTCAAACGAGGAGATATCTATTTTGCGGACCTGAGCCCGGTGGTGGGCAGCGAGCAGGGGGGCATGCGCCCGGTGCTGATCGTGCAGAATGACACCGGAAACCGCCACAGTCCCACGGTGATCGCCGCCGCCATCACCAGCCAGACCGGAAAGGCCCGGCTCCCCACCCACATCTACCTGTCCGGCCCCAGTGTGGGCCTGAACCGGGACAGCGTGATCCTGCTGGAGCAGATCCGCACCCTGGATAAGACCCGGCTGCGGGAGCGGATGGGCCATCTGGGGGAGGAGGCCATGAGCGCTGTGGACAGCGCCCTGGCGGTGAGCTTCGGGCTCAAGGGATGACAATAGCATAGAACGGACGCTCTGCCTCATAGATTGGGGCAGAGCGTTTTTGATAAAGGGATGAGGGCTATGGAAATACCGGTCATGGAAAACGGCGAGCGGGCGGGGACCCTGCGAGTCTCGGCACAGGGGCTGTACACGCTTTTCGAAGCCCGTTTACCGCCGACCGCTGCCTTGAGCCGGCTGTGGCTGTTGGGCAAAAACGGAAACGCGGTGTCTCTGGGCCTGCTGGCGCCCGGCCCCTCCGGACGCGTGTTTTCCCGTCGGCTGTCCAGGCTGGAGTGCAGCCGCCTGCCTGCCGCGCCGGTGAGGGCCCTGGTACTGCCCAGCGGGGAGAAGCCGAGGCTTTCCGGGAAAGCGGAGGAAGGGCGGCCGCAGAGCTCCCCGAGGGAGGACCGGAAGACCAATGCCGGGCCCCGGGTTTCAAAGGCCGAATCCGCCTGGCGGAACCTTCCGGACGGGAGCATGATCGACCGGAATCGGCGGCTGCTGGCCCTGCCCTGGGCTGGAGAGAAGCTGCCCTGCGGGGTACGCAAAATCTTGCGGAACGGGAAAGAATATTGGGTGTTTCGGTATTGAGAAACGCCGGCGGGAGGTGTATACTGATTCTATCATAACGACGCAATACCGAATGATAAGGGGGCCTTTCCATGCAAATGACCGATCTGATCGCCAAGAAGAGAGACGGCGGCACGCTCAGCACCGAAGAGATCGATTTTATGATCCAGGGCTATACCCGGGGCCAGATCCCGGATTACCAGATGTCCGCCATGTGCATGGCCATCCTGCTGCGGGGCATGGACGACCGGGAGACTCTGGACATGACCATGTCCATGATGCACTCCGGCGAGGTGCTGGACCTGAGCCCCATCCAGGGCGTGAAGGCGGACAAGCACTCCACCGGCGGCGTGGGCGACAAGACCAGCCTGGTGCTCTGCCCCATGGTGGCGGCGGCGGGACTGAAAATCGCCAAGATGTCCGGCCGGGGCCTGGGCCACACCGGCGGCACCATCGACAAACTGGAGAGCTTCCCCGGCTTTACCACCGCCATCAGCGAAGAGGCCTTCTTTGAAAATGTGAACCGCATCGGCATCGCCATCATCGGCCAGACGGCGGACCTGGTCCCGGCGGACAAGAAGATCTACGCCCTGCGGGACGTGACCGGGACGGTGCCTTCCATCCCGCTGATCGTCTCCTCCATCATGTCCAAGAAGCTGGCCTCTGGGTCGGACGTGATCGTGCTGGACGTGAAGTGCGGCGACGGCGCCTTTATGAAGACCGAGGAGGACGCCCGCACCCTGGCAAAGGGGCTCACCCGCATCGGCCGCCTGGCAGGGCGCAAGTGCGCCGCCGTCATCACCGATATGGATCAGCCTCTTGGCTGGGCCGTGGGCAACGCCGTGGAGGTGAAGGAGGCCATCGCCGTGCTGAAGGGCGAGCAGGAGGGAGATCTGCTGGAGCTCTGCCTGACCCTGGGCGGCTGCATGCTGGCTGAGGCGGGCTACGAGCCGAGCATTGAGGCGGCGAGAGCGCGGATGCTCCGGACCATTGCCGACGGCAGCGCACTCAAAAAGCTTGCCGAGATGGTCCAGGCCCAGGGCGGCGACCCCGCCGCGGTGTATGATATCTCCATCCTGCCCGACGCGAAGGTGAAGATTCCGGCGCCGGCGGAAAAGGGCGGCTATGTGAAGCGCATCCACGCCGAGCGGGTGGGCCTGGTGTCCATGCACCTGGGCGGCGGCCGCGCCACCAAGGAGAGCAGCATCGACCTCTCCGTGGGCGTGGTGCTGAACAAGAAGGTGGGGGACAAGGTGGAGCCCGGGGAGAGCCTGGGTACCATCCACGCCTCCAATATGGAAAAGGCGGAGCAGGCGGCAGCGCTGCTGCGGGATTGCTTTGAGTTCTCCGATGAGCCGGTGGAGCGTCCCGCCTTTATCAAGGACATCATCCGCTGAAACGAAAACAAGCTGATCGAAAACCTTGGAAGGGGCAAGTCCCTTCCAAGGTTTTTTCAATTTGAGGCCGCTGACGGGGAGGAAGGACGCACCGCAAGGAATAATGCTTGCAAAAAAGAGAGAAATGAGTTACAATATGATGACAACATTGGCGGAATACGCCTTTGGATGAAAGGGGATAGGCTATGAAATGCCCTACCTGCGGCCAGATCTGCCGGACGAACCGGGAATTCTGCGCCCTCTGCGGTACGCCGCTGAAGCGGAAAAAACGCCACGGCGGACTGATCGCGCTGCTGCTGGTGCTGGTCCTGCTGCTTGGCGCCGCCGGATACGTCTTCCTGATGAAGGACCCGCTGAATCTGATAAAGGGCCTGCGCCCCGCCGAACCCGCCGCCCGGGAGATCTCCGCTGTACAGGCGGATTCCTCCGCCATCATCGTCCAGGAGACGGCAGAGGTGCCGGCAGCGGCGGCCCGGGAAGGTCTGCTCTGGCAGGACGCCGCGGAGATTTTTGTGAAAGATCGCTACACCCTGGCGCTGTGCAAGGACGGCACGGTGAAGCTGGCCGGCCAGTCCGCTTCGCCGGAGTTCGGCTTCGACCTTTTTGACTGGGCCAATATCAAACAGCTCATCCCCGCGGACTTCTTTGTGGCGGGGCTGACGGCGGATGGCCGGGTGCGGCTCACCGGAGAAGTGAGCGGCTATGAGGAAGCCGCCCGCTGGAGCGATGTGACGCAGCTCTTCCTGGACGGGGACACTCTGCTGGGCCTGACCGGGGACGGTCATGTTCTGGCCGCGGCTCCCGAGCTTGCCTTCGATCCCTCTGAACTCCATGACATGGTGAACATCCTCACCGGCGGTCCGGATACCCTGGCGGTGGCCCGGGACGGCCGGATCAGCGTTCTGCGCCGGCAGGGCATGCTCTGGGATCTGGACGGCGCCTACGGGCTGAAGGAAGTTGCCTGCAACGCCGACTATGCCCTCTTCCTGATGGAGGACGGCACGGTGCGTACCGGCGCCTCCCTGCACTACTACCTCAACGGCACGGACAGTCCCTTTTACGGCTGGGAGAATATCAGCCAGCTGGTGGCGGGCGACTGGTTCGCTCTGGGGCTGACCCGGGAGGGGACGATCCTGGGGGCCTCCACCGCCTATGGCGAGCCGATCCCGGACACCTCCGCCTGGACCGATGTGCGCCAGCTTCTGCTTGACCGGGAGCGCAGCATCGTCTACGGCATCACCGGGGACGGCCGGGTGCTGGCCGCCGCCGCTTCCCAGGAGACCCCTCTGCCGGAGTTGGGCTCCTGGCAGAATGTGGCCCGGCTGCAGATCAGCCGGAACTACATCGCAGCGCTGACCACGGACGGACGGGTGCTGACCTTTGCCTGGCCGGAAGCCCCGGCTGCACTGAACTGCGAAGACTGGGCCGGCGTCAGCGCCATCGCCCTGAGCAATACGCATCTGGCGGCCCTGCTTGCGGACGGAACGGTCCTTGCCGCGGGAGACAACAGCTTTGGCCAGTGCGGGTGAGAGAAGCTTTTTGCGTTATGTTAACCGCGTGCCGGGAGGCACGCGGTTTTTGTTCGACCCTGGGGGCTATCCGGGCTTACTGCTTTGAAAGAAAAAACAAGAAAAAATAATGCTTGCCATAGCAGCGGTTTGTAGTGTATAATAATTTGGACTGTTTCTAAGGCGTAATACCAAGTCTTATATATACTTTTTCAGAGAGGAAGCAACACATGGAAACCAAAAACATTCGCAACATCGCCCTCCTGGGCCACGGCAACAGCGGCAAGACCAGTCTGGCCGAGAGCATGCTCTTTGTGACCGGCGCCATCGACCGTCAGGGCAAGGTCTCCGACGGCAACACCACCTGTGACTACGATGCGGAAGAGATCAAGCGCCAGATCACCATCGCCGCCTCCATCGCCCCCATCACCTTCGGCGGCAAGAAGATCAACGTTCTGGACTGCCCGGGATACTTCGACTTTGTCGGTGAGACCCTGTGCGCCCTGCGCGCTGTGGAAGCCGGCGCCATCCTGGTCACTGCCAAGGACGGCATCTCTGTCGGCGCCGAGCGTATGTGGAAGGCCACCAAGGCCGCGAACCTGCCCACCATGTTTGTGGTGTCCAAGACCGATGAGGAGCACGGCGACTTCTTTGCCGTGGTGGACGCGCTGCGCGAGAAGTACGGCAGCATCGTCGCTCCCGTGACCATCCCCACCTCCGACGGCACCGGCGTCATCGACCTGGTGAAGAACGTGGCTTACGTCACCAAGGGCGGCAAGACCACCAAGACCGAGGTCCCCGCTGCCGACGCCGGTCATGTGGAAGACCTGCGCATGGAGCTGATGGAGACCGCCGCCGGCGCCACCGAGGAACTGATGGAGAAGTTCTTCGAGGAGATGGAGCTGAGCGAGGAGGACACCATTGCCGGTATCAAGGCCGGCGTCGCCACCCGTGACGTGATCCCCGTGTTTGCCAGCGCCGCCATGCAGAACATCGGCACCGAGGCCCTGCTGCAGGGCATTGCCGACTACGTTCCCGATCCCTCCGAGGCCGAGGGCATCGACCCCAACGGTCCTGTCCAGGGCTTCGTGTTCAAGACCGTTTCCGACCAGTTCGGTAAGTACAGCTTCGTGAAGGTCATGAAGGGCACCATCACCTCCGACCTCTCTCTGCGCAACCTGCGCGCCTCCAGCACCGATAAGCTGGGCCGTCTCTACACCGCCACCGGCAAGAAGATGACCGAGGTCAAGGACGCCTGCTGCGGCGACATCGTTGCCGTCGGCAAGATGGACTGGAAGACCGGCGATACCGTGTGCGATCCCAAGAACGAGGACGAGCTCCCCGCCATCGAGATGCCCGAACCCTGCTACTCCATGGCCATCTCCCCCAAGACCAAGGGCCAGGACGACAAGGTCGCCGGCGGCCTTGCCAGACTGAACGAGGAAGACATCTCCTTCACTCTGGTGAACAATGCCGAGACCCATCAGATGGTCATCTCCGGCCAGGGCGACATCCAGGTGGACGTGCTCTGCGCCAAGCTGAAGAGCCGCTTCGGCGTCGAGACCGAGCTGAAGCCCGCCCGCGTGGCTTACCGCGAGAAGATCAAGGGCAAGGTGGAAGCCCACGGTCGTCACAAGAAGCAGTCCGGCGGTTCCGGCCAGTTCGGTGACGTTTGGGTCCGCTTCGAGCCCCAGGAGGAGCAGGACGAGATGATCTTTGCCGAGGAAGTCTTCGGCGGCTCCGTTCCCAAAAACTTCTTCCCCTCTGTGGAAAAGGGTCTGCGCAACGCGGTGCAGAAGGGCGTTCTGGCGGGCTACCCGCTGGTGGGCCTGAAGGCTACCCTGTACGACGGCTCCTACCACCCTGTGGACTCCAACGATATGGCCTTCCAGACCGCTGCCCGCCTGGCCTACCAGGACGGCATCCCCAAGGCCAAGCCCACCATCCTGGAGCCCATCGGCCTGCTGCAGGTCAGCATCCCCGATGAGAACCTGGGCGACATCATGAGCGACATCAGCTCCAAGCGCCGCGGCACCGTGCTGGGCATGACCGCCGAGGACGGCATGCAGACCGTGGAGGCCGAGGTCCCCATGGCGGAGATGAGCTCCTACACCATCGACCTGCGCTCCATGACCCAGGGACGCGGTTCCTTCACCTGCAAGTTCATCCGTTACGAGGAAGCTCCCGGCAACGTGCAGCAGAAGGTCATCGAAGAGGCCAAGGCTCTGGCCGAGGCGGAATAAACAGGATTCCTTCACACACGGCGGCTCTCTTCGGGGTCGCCGTGTAGCATAAGAAGAGAAAAGTGAAGAATGAAAAGTGAAAAGATATGGGTTCGCCTTCGGCGATGATTCCAATTTGTCCGCTCCGCGGACTCCACATCTCTTCACTCTTCTCTTTTCGCTATTCACTTGTAAATGGGTGGTTTCATGAAACGCAATCTGTCTGTCATGAAAAATATGGTCTGGGCACTGTCGATCATCCTGTGCCTGCTGGTGCTGTTCGTGGCCCTGATCATCGCCGCGGCCCTGCCCTATTCCGGACCCATCCAGCGGGGCGGCGTACAGCTGAACGAGCTGGACAGCGAGCCTGCGGAGGAGGCCCAGCAGAAGGAGGAGATCATCCTCAGCGAGCTGCGCACTCTGCCGGAGAGCCAGGACGCGGGCCAGGGATATATCGACGGGCTCACCTTCCTCTGCGACAGCAGCGTCATCGGCCTGCGGGACTACGCGCTGCTGGCCGGCGGCACTGCCACCACCCAGGTCTGGGGCAGCACGGCGGGGAATATCCCCTCCAACAGCTTTGCCGACTGCCGGATCCGCTATCAGGCGGAGGGCGTGGAGATCAGCCCCGCGGAGGCCGCCGCCAAGGCGCAGCCCTCCCGACTGGTGGTCGTTCTGGGCGCCGACGGGCTGGACAGCGTGGATGAGGAGACCTTTGTGGAGGGCTACGTGAGCCTGCTGAAGAGCATCAAGGAGGCCAGCCCTAACACCGTCATCATCGTCTGCTCCATGAGCTCCGTCACCACCAGCTATAACGGCGTGGACGGCGTGAACGCCAACACCATCCGCACGGTGAACGAGTGGATCAGGACCGTTTGCATGCGCACCGGGGTCTACTACTGCGACACGGCCTACGCGGTGAACGACCGGGCCGGCTGGCTGGACGTGGACTATGCCGCGGTGAACGGCAAGGCCCTGAACACCGCCGGCATCCAGAAGTTCCTGGAGTATCTCAGGACCCACGCGGTGTGAGCAGTTTACTGCTTTTCAACCTCAGATAGAATACAAAACGACCCTGTCGGCTATGTTCCCGACAGGGTCGTTTCATGATCGAGCGTGCTTGTTCCGCTGGGTGAAGAGGCTGTCCGGCGCTTATCAGCCGGCGCCCAGCTCCGCGTAGGTCTTCGGCTCCAGGTTCGTATGCTCCCGCAGCCACTGCAGCGTGTTCACGGAAGAGCGCTCCACGGGAAAGCCCAGGTAGAACATGTCCGCGCGGGGATCGTTTCCGATTCCCTGCTCGCGGCAGGTGAAGTTGATGGCAAGGGAATACACGTTTTCTTCATAGTACTCGTCATGCACAAGATGGGCCAGCGCGATGTGCCCGTCCCGGGCGTCGGGGAGGATGCCCTCCTGATAAAGACTCATGGCCTCTTCGGCGGTGAGACTCACGCCGGTCCAGACCAGGTGCGCCGGATCGGTGCTTTCGTCCAGGAATCCGTAGGAGATCTCCGTGCCCACAAGGGTTTCCGGACTGAGAGGCCGGTCTGCCCGGGCACGGGCAAGGATCGCCTCCGGCGCGTTGAGCAGGGCCTCCGCCCGGCGCAGGAGGGAATCGGGATCCTCTCCGTTTGAAAGCGAGAGCCGGTAAGTGCGATCCAAAGTGCGCCCGTCGGAAAGATGGTAAAAGATCGTGAGGCCGGCGTCGCCAGCGTCCCTTTCGCAGGCGGCCTTGTCCGCGATCAGGTCCCGGTGAAAGGCCGCGGCCCGGGCGATCTGCGCAGGGTCTTTCAGCTCCGCGACTTCCCCGCCGGACCAGAGACTCACGCATTCCACGTCCTCGGGGGAGGGGACACGTTTTTCAAAGCCGGTGAGGTCAAACTCAAAGACGCCGACAAAGAGCAGAATCACCCCGCAGGCCACAGCAAAGCCACGCCACTTGCCGTGGAAGACCTTCAGCGTCTTCTGCATCAGCATCTCGGCGGCAAAATAGCCGATGAAGGCGCCCACGAGCATCAGAGCCAGGATCAGCAGCGCTGCGGAAAGGCCCCGCAGCGAGAAGCGATAGAAGGAGGCCAGCAGCAGATCGGCAATGACCAGCGCTGTGCCGAAGCAGAGACAGTATTGAAAGACGGGCTTGAGGATCCGGACGGCGACCACGTCGCCGGCGGTCTCCATCCTGCGCCGGCGGTAGAGCAGCAGGGCCGCAGCGGAGAGAAGCAGGCCGGCGGCGCAGTAGGCCGCCAGAGCGCCGAGACCGTTGATCCTGTAGCCCAGGGGCTGTAGCCTGGTGATGTTGAGCTGCTCCATGAGCAGCACCGGCGGTGAGAGAAAATGGAGCTTCGAGCTGTGGTTGACCATGCCGAAGACGAAGAGGGACAGCAGCTCACCCCCGCAGCCCTCGACTGCCGCCACGGCAAAGTTCAGCACCAGATAGACCGCCGGGAGCACCAGGATATTTCCCGTGAGCATGGCGCAGAAGACCGCAAAACCGTAAAAGGCGATGTTGCCCATGGCGGCGAGCACGAGGAATTCCAACAGTGCGGAGACGTGCAGCAGGCCACGCGTACAGATGAGCAGTGCCGTAACCAGCACGACGAGAAGGTCGGAGAGCAGCAGCGGGACGATGCCGGTGAGCCAGGCCGTGAGGAACATGGTCTCCCGGCGGAGGGGGAGGCAGTTCATCATGCCGCAGCTTTTGCTCTGGTAGAGATAGTGGAACATGGCCATGGCGGCGATGACGCCCACAAAGGCGGAAATGTACACGACCGCAATGCCTTCATCTACGGCGCATAGATCCATGCCCGCTACGGCTTCCTCAAAGCTGATTGCCCCCGAGCCGATGTTGCTGAAGACCGTGGTCTGCGAGGCAAGCTCCCCCGGCAGGATCAGCAGCAGCAGGCAGAAATAGGCGGCCCACAGCGGCCAGAAGCGCCGCAGCAGGTTTTGAGCAATTCCCCGGTTAAAGAACGAGATCCTTGACTTCATAGTCGGCACCTCCCAACTCATAAATGAAGATTTCCTCCAGACTCAACGGCACCAGGTCCAGGAAAAGGGGCCGGGTCGCGGCGATCTTTTCGGTGAGCTCCTCAGCCTTGCCCCGGAGGATCAGCTGCCGCAGGCGGCCGGTGGCGCTCTCGTGCACGATCTCCAGGCCCTCGGGCAGGCCGCCGCCGTCCGGGTAGGCCAGCTGCAGCTTCACCAGGTTTTCCTGCAGATCGCTGAGGCTGCGCTCGATCATCATCCTGCCGCGGTTCATGATCCCCACGTGGTCGCACACGTCCTCCAGCTCCCGCAGGTTGTGGGACGAGACCAGCACCGTGGTGCCGTATTGCTCCACGTCCGAGAGCAGCACGCTCCAGATCTGGCGGCGCATCACGGGATCGAGACCGTCTACCGGCTCGTCCAGCACCAGCAGTTCCGGCCGCTGGGCCATGGCGATCTGAAAGGCGGCCTGCTTCTGCTGTCCCTTGGAGAGCTTGCGCATGGGCATTTTTTCATCGAGGCCGAAGAGCGCGGACAGCTTTTCGTAACGCTCCCGGTCAAAGCGGGGATAGAGGCTTGCGGCAAAGCGGGCCATGTCGCGGATGCTGGCCTGGGTATAAAAGAAAATGTCGTCCGGAATGTAGGCGATCTTCTCCTTGACGCCGGGGTTTTCGTAGACCGGCTCCCCGTCCACCAGCAGTTCCCCCGCGTCCTGGCGGTAGATCCCGGCCAGATGGCGGATGAAGGTGGATTTGCCGGCGCCGTTTGGCCCGACGAGACCGTAGACTGAACCCCTCGGCGCCGTCAGCGTCAGCCCGTCAAGGGCGTGGAAGCCGTCAAAGCTCTTGATGAGCGCTCTTCCTTCAATCATGCTCGTTTCCCTCCTTGATGAGCGAGAGTATCTCCTCCGTACGCATGCCTAGGGCGCGAAGCTCCCCGGCCGTCTGCTGCAGCTGCGCGCTCAGCGCGGCCCGGCGGGCGAGCATGGCAGCGTCCGTCTTGCAGACAAAGCTGCCTCGCCCCGGGACCGAGCAGATGCAGCCCTCGGCCTCCAGCTCACGGTAGGCGCGCTGGATGGTGTTGGGATTGATGGCAAGGCTTGCCGCCAGCTCCCGCACCGAGGGCAGCTTTTCGTTGGGCTCCAGGACACCCGTCAGGATGAGCTGGCGAAAGCCGTCCCGCAGCTGCTCATAGATCGGCCGCGGATCGCGGTAGTTGATCTGGATCACGCAGACACCTCCTGTACTAACTGTATTAAATGACTTAGTACAGTCAAGATAACACAGGCATTGCTTTTTGTCAAGCCCGAAGAAGAATAAAGAAAAACAAGCGTCTTTGCATTTCGGCAATGCAAAGACGCTCGTGACATTGATGGAATTGGGCTTGACGCGCACAGCAGATCCGGTCACGCTGCGGGCGGGGAGATCAGAGCCTTAGGAAGGCGCTGATCAGCAGCACCGGCAGAGACCAGAGCAGCAGGAACAGCAGCAGGAAGCCGGCGGAGACGACGCCCGCGGAGAGAAGCTTGAAGAACACCACGAACACACCCAGCACGGCGGCCAGGATCGTCAGCAGCAGGTTGATGCGGACGGAGAGATAGAGGCTGCGGGCGGTGTCGGCCATATGCACCAGGGGACCCAGACCCTCCCGGCAGACCACCGCGGCAGGCTTGCTGTCCGCGGAGGGCTTGGCCTCGGAGATGGCGAAGCGGTCCACATAGGGCGGGAAATCATAGCCGTCGGTGGCGACCTCAAAGCAGTCGGACAGCATTTCGGGGGTCACCAGGAAGTCCCGGATGGCGAAGATGGGGTGGCGGTTGGAGCGGATCAGACCCACCAGGGCCTTGCGTACCTGAGGCTGCCCCTCGTACTTCATGTTGAAGATGCCGCAGAGGATGCCGTCCACCGCAAGGAGCACCGTGGTCCTGCCCACCAGACGGTAGGGCACGCGCACGTTCATGAGACGCATCAGGTCCAGACCGCCGCAGAGGATCACGCTGCCGTCGATGACGCCCTTCATGCCGCCGCCGGAGAGGTTTTCAAAGCCCTCCACCCGCCGCATGGAGCAGTTGTTCTTCTCCATCAGCTGGGAGAAGCAGGGGGCCAGATCCGAGCCGGAGGCGCAAATCATGGTGCCGGCGTAGGAGATGATGGTCTCGGGCTGGACCTCGGCAAAGATGCGGACGGTGTCGATCTCCACACTGCCCTCGGGGAACAGGTCCCGGTCGGTGACGATCAGGTTGTCGCTGCTGCCGATGTCGCTGATGCCGGACCAGCCGGCGATGGCGGCGCCGCTGTGGAAGATGCGCAGGGAGCCGAAGAGGAAGGGAAGGGCAAAGCAGAGCAGCGCCATGATGGGCACCGCGGGGCAGAGGATCACCGTGAGGATGTACAGATATTCGGGGAAGGCGTGCTTGGCGATGGCAACCACCAGGGCCATCAGCACAGCCAGGATCCCGAGAACGGGGGAGAGACGGTTGAAGGCGGTCTCGTCGGGGGCGGCCTCCTCCGTCCTGCGGACAAAGCCCTTGGGCGGCCGCATGGACTTGAGCAGGGTCAGGCCGTTGCCCTTCACGTCCGGCTCCGCGGTGACCGCGTAGCAGCGCTTGCCGATGGCCGGCACCCGCAGGGCCTTGCGCAGGCCCCTGGCACTGGCCAGGGAGGACATCAGCACCCCCAGGAAGGAGAGGCTGGAAATCAGGCAAAGGGGCATGTGGGGCGTGCCCATAAAGCCGAGACACACGGAGAGCGCGTCAAGACTTGTGAGAATACAGGTGAGGACGGCCAAAGAGTCAGCGCCGAAGCGGCCCCGAGCCAGGTTCATCAGCGAGCCGGTGACCACGTCCAGACCCAGCAGCAGGATCGTGAGCTGGATGGCCAGGGAGAGACCCGCCGCTACCTCCACGGTGCGCAGCGCGCCGGAGACCGGCAGCCCCAGGGTGATCCAGGTGAGGACCGCCAGCAGCACCAGCCCGATGCGGACCCGCATGCGGAGACTGGTGACGAAGGAGCCGTAGTACTTGGAAGCGGTGGCAGGGGAGACCTCGGGGCCCAGATCCTCACTCTCGTCCTCCATGGTGGAGGCGGTGCCGGTGCGGCTGCGTCTGGCGCCGAAGAGACGGACCAGGAGGCTGGAGGCCATGCCGGAAAGGTACTGGCCAAAGGAGGGGAAGGCGTTGGGATCGTCCCCGTCCTCCTCGTCATACTCCAGATCCGGGGCGTATTCCGGCCGGCGGCGGTCGTCGTAGCCCTCGGTATGTTCGGGCGCCTCCGCCTCGGCGGCAGGCGCTTTCTTTGTGCCTTTGCGGAAAAGACTCTTTTTCTCCAGCGGCTTTTCCGCCAGCTCCTCCTCGCCGGCCACCCAGTGGAAGCCCACGTTGCCGCTGGGCTTGGGAGGGACATAGCTCTCGTCCGCGCTCAGGTCCAGCTCCCTGCCGTCGAAGACCATGGTGCTCTTCCGCTCCCCGCTGAGATTGAAGCGGGGATCGATCTCCTCGGAGGGGATGTAGCTCCGGGCCGGCTTGGGGCGGCTGAGCTCGCTGCCTTCCATCCGGGAGGGCTCCACCGCGGCCGCCGGCTGGGGAGGAGCGGGGTCCTGGTCGAGAAGACGGCGCAGACTCTCACTCCAGTCCGCGGCGGTGAGGTCCGGAACGGGACTTGCGGCTTCCTCCGCGGGGGAAGCGGGCATCGGTTCGGGGGCGGGGGCTTCGGCCTGGCGCCGCCGCAGACCGCCCTGGCTCCGGGAGTCTTCGGAATGGGAGGAGAAGCTGTCACCCCGCATCTGCTGCAGGATGTCCCGGGCTTCCTCCTCCATGCGGGAGACTCTGCCGCCTTTGCCGGATCTGGGAGAGGGGGAAGGAGCCGCGGCAGGGGAGACAGGCTCTGCCCTGCGGGCGGGTTCCGCCTTTCGCTCTTCGCCGATGACTTCGGCAGCGGCGGGAATGGCGGCGAGTATATCGTTGTATTCAGCTAAAATATCATCAACGGACATGGCGGAGAATTCAACATCCTCATCTTTAATCTCTCTTCGCCGAGGGGAAGGGGAGGGACTTTGCTTTGCAGGGGGGGAAGAAGTCTGCCTGGGGGAAGGCGGAGCGGCCTGCTCCTTTTTGGCGGGAGGGGCCTCCTCGCGCCGGTCACGGCGGAGAAAACCGAAAGTCTCAGCGGCTTCGGAAGGCGCCAGCGGTTCGGGCTGCCCGGCCTCGGGGACCGGGGCCTCCTCCGCGGCGGAAGGGAGATCCTTCCGGCTCCGCTCCGCCGCTCCTTTCCGACGGGCGGGACGGGCGGCGGGAGAAGAGCTCTCCCTGCCGGAGGCAGAGCGGGAGCTTTTCTCCTTCTCCCTGCGCCGGGAAGCGTTCTCAGCGGCCGAGGGGGCCGCGCCGGTAGGGGGGAGAGAGGAGGCCTCCTCCCTCCTGCGGGCAGCTTCCCGACGGGAACGGGGCGCGTCGGCAGGGGGGGCGGGCTGTTCAGCCGGCTCCGTGTATTCCGCCCAGAACTCCGACAGAATGTCGTTTACGGACATGTTGAGAACATCGGGTTCGGCTTTTTGCCGGTCCTTCGGCAAAGGCCGCGGCGCAGGGGCGGGCGTCTCTTCCTCAGGGAAGAGCGGCCGGGCGGGCGCCTCAACAGTGTCAGGCTCCGGCTCAGAGAAGAGGGGCCGGGCGGGCGCTTCCACAGTCTCGGGCTCGGCTTCGGGAGCGGGGACAGGCTTGGCCTTTTTTACGGGGGAAGGCGAGGCTTTCTTTGCGGGGGAGGGGCGCATTTTGCTCACAGCGCCCAGGAGATCCTGGAAGGGATTTCGCTTGCTTTCGGTTTTGGCCTTCTCGGAGAAAAAGGCCCGGGGCTTCTCCGCCGGGACGGGAGGCTCCTGCTGCCGCCTGCGGCGGG
Organism: Oscillospiraceae bacterium; assembly: GCA_017447685.1. Classification (GTDB taxonomy): domain Bacteria; phylum Bacillota; class Clostridia; order Oscillospirales; family Oscillospiraceae; genus Limivicinus. The sequence continues at coordinate 29,650 of JAFSMZ010000005.1, read as the reverse complement.
GGAGGGGCTGGGGCTCAACGGGCGCGGTGCTCTCCTCCAGCCCGCCCCAGTATTCCGCCAGAATGGCGTCTACCGAGAGGCCGCTGAGCTCCGCTTCCGGAATGTGGACATCCACCTCCGGCGCGGCACGGCGAAGGGGAGCGGACACCGCGGGCCGGACCGGTTCCGGAGCGGGAGCCGCGTCCTCTTCCTCTTCAATGCGCACGGGTTCTTCCTTTTTGCCCCAGAGCAATTCATCAAAACTGGGCAGTTCCTCCGGAGAGGCAGGGACCCTGGAGGCACGGGTATTCGTTTCGGAACGGAGACGGGAAAGAAAACCGCTTGCCAGACTTTTCAGATCCGGACGGGGCTTTTCGGCAGGCGAATAGGCCTCTGTTTCGGATGCGGACGGAATAGCCCGGTCATCCTCCGGGGCGGGCGCTTCTTTCCCCCAGCGGGAGGCGAGACGCTCCTGGGTTTCCCTGCGGTCTCGCCGCGGCTGATAGATGCGCACGCTTTCCTCCGATTCTTCCGCAGGGCGCAGAGCGTCCGCAGAAGAGCGGGAAAGGCTGCGCCGGGGAGGGGACGTCTGCTCAGCTTCCGGCAGCATATCGTCCAAAATCTCCGCCAGGATGTCATTGACCCGGTAATCCGGAGATTCCATATTCTCTTCTTCGTCCGAGAGAAAACGACTCATATTTCAACCCCTGCTTCCATGATGCGGTATGAGTTGACTGCTGATAACAGATTACAGACTGCGCTGGCGAAGGATCTCGTACATGGTGATGGCGGCGGCTGCGCTGGCGTTGAGGGAGCTGACCCGACCCTTCATGGGCAGGCTCACGATGAAATCACAGCACTCCCGCACCAGGCGGCCCATGCCATCTCCCTCAGAGCCGATGACCAGGGCCAGGGGACCGGAAAAGTCCGTATGCCACAGGTCGTTCTGCCCGTCGGCGGCGGTCCCGTAGACCCAGACGCCCCGGTCCTTCAGCTCCTTGAGCGCGGCGGGGATGTTGGGCACCCGGGCCACGGCCATATGTTCGGCAGCGCCGGCGCTGGCCTTGTCCACCACGGCGGTGAGCCCCGCGCTGCGGCGCTTGGGAATGATGACGCCGTGGGCGCCGGCACATTCGGCGGAGCGGATGATGGCGCCCAGATTGTGCCCGTCGCTGATCTCGTCACAGACGATCAGGAAAGGAGCCTCGCCCCGCTCCTCGGCAATGGCGAAGAGATCCTCCACCGAGCAGTATTCCCGCACGGCGGCCAGCGCGATGACGCCCTGGTGGGCATGGGTCCTGGACATGAAATCCAGCTTCCGCCGGTCACACTCCACCACGACGATGCCCTTGTCCCGGGCGGTGGAGGCGATGTGACCCAGGGTCCTGTCCACCTCACCCTTGCTGATATAGAGCTTGTCCATGGCGCGGCCGGCCCGGAGGGCCTCCATAACGGCGTTGCGGCCTTCGATGATCTCGTTCTGAATCCCGGATTCTTTCTCCATTGCATACGACTCCAAGTTATAGTTTTACTGATAAAGCATACCACAGCTACGGGTAAAAAGGAAGCACAAGTTTGGAAATTTACAAATTTTTATAGACTTTGCGGCAGGGGCAGAGTATGATAACGGGGTAGATTATGATCCGCATTCCTGAAAAAAGAAAGGTGGTTCCATGAAAGACCCCATGCGATCGGTGGAGCGCTTTGCCTATCAGCATCCCCGTTTCGGTGTGCCCAACCTGATGCGCTATATTGTGGGCGGCAACGTCCTGTTCTGGCTGGCCGGGGTGCTGCTGCGCAACTATACCCTGCTGAGCTACATCAGCTTTGACGCCGCCGCCATTTTGCACGGCCAGGTGTGGCGCCTGGTCACCTTCATGTTCTATCCCATCAGCGGCAGCATGCTTTTCGCGCTGCTGTCCTTCTACTTCTATTACTGGATGGGCAGCACCCTGGAGCAGTATTGGGGCACGCCACAGTTCAACATCTTTATTCTGCTGGGCTGGTTCTTCACGGTGGTGTTCGGCTTCGCGGTGTACTTTATCACCGGCAATAGCCCTCAGATCACCGGAACCTATCTGTATTACTCCCTGTTCTTCTCCTATGCCACCCTGTTCCCGGATGTGCAGGTGCTGCTCTTCATGCTGATCCCGGTGAAAATGAAGTGGCTTGCCATTGTGGACGCGCTGTTCTTCGCCTATGCCGTTGTAAGCGGCTTTGCCTGGTTCCCGGAAAACCTGCTGCCCCTGGTGGCGGTGCTGAATTACTTCATCTTCTTTGGAGGCGAGCTCTGGAATCGCCGTCCCCGGAAGACCAGCGCCGAGACGGTGAATTTCCGGCGGGAGAGCGCCCGAATCCGCAGAGAGCAGAGAGGGGAACTCTACAAGCACAAATGCTCCGTCTGCGGGCGGACGGATGTTTCAAACCCGGAGCTGGAGTTTCGCTACTGCTCCCGCTGCGTGGGCTATCACTGCTTCTGTCAGGACCATATCAACAATCACATCCATTTTACGGAGTGATCCGGCCGCTGGAAAGGGATTCCAAAAAAAACGAAAAAAAGTAAAAATAATGCTTGACCTTGCCGCCCGAGTGTGCTAATATAATCGGGCGGCAAGGCCAAGGGGCTTTGCTTTCAGATACAGGAGGGGCTGTGAGCAGCTTCTTCTGAGTAGACCCGGGTGTAGCGCAGATGGTAGCGCGCTTGAATGGGGTTCAAGAGGCCGCTGGTTCAAATCCAGTCACTCGGACCATCTTTTAGGGCTCAAATCGTTGTGATTTGAGCCCATTCAGTTTTTTACTACATTTCAGCGAAAATGAATTTCCACCATTATGACGAAGGCAAACAGAAAAGGTAAAATATTCGATGAAAAAGAAGGAAAGCCGCTCGGTATTTTGCTGAGCGGCCATCTTTTTGAAAGGGATAAAACATGTCTCTAATGGCATGGAAATCAATTCACGGCTTGGCAAAATGTGTCATAATCGATCACACCGCCCAGCCATGCAAGAGCATCCTGTTCGGAATTGAAATCTCTGTCAGCTGCAATCAATTCATTCGCTCTTGGGTCATCGTTCGGAGAATATGGCCGGGAGGCTTCCGGAAAGCCAAATTGATTTGACAAGCTATCCTCAGAATGATAAAATCGAAAAGATGGAACTGGTCGGTATCGTGGGACCGTCTCCGTCTCAGACCATACCGTCCCAGGCGGCGGCCAAAGCATCGCCGCCACAGAAAAATACAAGCTGACCGAGCAGACGGACCGTATCTGCGCCGGCGACGCCCGGATCCGTTATTGGAGCGGGGAGGAGCCGGCGGCGGGAAGGGACCAGCGCCAAGGCTCGGCCATTCATCCAAAGGGGGAGTAATCTTGCAGGAAAACAACAAACTGAAGGCTTTTGCGGCTGAGATCCGTATAGCTGCCATCGAAGCGATCCACGCCATCGGCTCCGGCCACATCGGCGGCGCGCTGAGCATCGCGGATGCGCTGGCCGTCCTCTACGGCCGGGAGATGCGCTATGATCCCCAGAATCCCAAGTGGCCCGAGCGGGACAAGCTGGTCTGCTCCAAGGGACACGCCGGCCCCGCCGTCTACGGCACCTTGGCGCTGAAGGGCTTCTTCCCCTATGAGGAGCTGAGGACCCTGAACCGCCCCGGCACCCATCTGCCCAGCCACTGCGACCGGAACAAGACCCCCGGTGTGGACATGACCACCGGCTCCCTGGGCCAGGGCACCTCCCTCGCCTGCGGCATGGCCCTGGGCGACAAGCTCCGCGGTCGGGACAGCCGCGTCTTCCTCATCGTGGGCGACGGCGAAAGCAACGAGGGCCAGGTCTGGGAAGCCCTATCCTTTGCCGCGGCCAAGAAGCTGGGGAACCTGGTGGTTCTGTTGGACTGGAACAAGCGCCAGCTGGACGGCTGGACCAAGGACATTTTCCCCATGGGAGACTATGTCGCCAAGTTTGAGGCCTTCGGCTTCGATACCGTGAAGGTCAACGGCAACGACATCGACCAGCTGGTCCCCGCGCTGGAGCGCACCCGTGCCGGCGGCGACAGGCCCTATGCCATCGTGATGGACACCGTGAAGGGCGCAGGCGTTGCCGAAGTGGCTGAGAAGGCCATGAACCACAGCCTGCCCGTAAGCGACGAACAGTATGAGCGCTGGACTGCCCAGCTCAAGGAAGAGATCAAGGCCCTGGAGGTGGAGAAATGAAGATCGTATATGACGGAAGCATGGATCCCCGCCCCTGCAAGACCATCCTGGGGGAGACCATCCCCGCCCTGGCGGCTGAGGATCCGGATGTGATCTATCTGGACGCGGACCTGATGAACTGCATCGGTACGGCCAAGTGGGCCGCTGCCAACCCGGACCGGGCCATCAACTGCGGCATCGCGGAGGCCAACATGATCGGCGTGGCCGCGGGCCTCGCCTCCGCTGGCTTCAAGCCCATCGTCCACACCTTCGGACCCTTCGCGTCCCGCCGCTGCTATGACCAGATCTTCCTCTCCGCGGGCTATGCGAAAAACGACATCACCGTCATCGGCTCCGACCCCGGCGTCACCGCCGCCCTCAACGGCGGCACCCACATGCCCTTTGAGGATGTGGCCCTCTACCGGGCCCTTCCCGGCTCCACCGTCATCGACGTTACCGACCCCACCATGCTCATCAGCGTCCTGCGCCAGTGCAAGGACCTGCCCGGCGTGAAGTACATCCGCGTGGGCCGCAAGAGCTATGCCCGGGTCTATGAGGACGGCAGCGAGCTGCCCATCGGCAAGGCCGTCACCCTGCGGGAAGGCACGGATCTTGTGATCTTTGCCTGCGGCATCATGGTGCATGAGGCCCTGCAGGCCGCCGCAGCGCTGGAGAAGGAGGGCGTTTCCGCCGCTGTGGTTGACATGTTCACCATCAAACCCCTGGACGCGGAAGCCGTGATCTCCTGGGCGGAGAAGACCGGCGCCGTGGTAGTGGCGGAGAACCACAACCGCTACGGCGGGCTCTGCTCCGCTGTCAGCGAAGTCCTGGCTGAGCGCCGTCCCACCCCCGCCGCCTTCGTGGCTGTTGAGGATGAATTTGGCGAAGTCGGCCCCCAGGGCTACCTGCAGGAGCGCTTCGGCCTCACCGCCGCGCACATTGAGGAAGCGGCCAGGAGCGTCTTGAAGCGGAAATAGAAGAAATAAGGCCGGTATTCAGCCCTGGCCTGACCGTCAGCTCCGACAGCGGCTTCCTTCCATCAAAAACAGAGCTGTGAGATCAGCATCTCTCACAGTTCTGTTTTTCTATTTCCCATTGCTTTATTCATTGCCCCGTGTTACTCTGTTAGCGAGGGCATCTTGTTTCACAGCAAACGGTACATCCGCCGGTAGCTTCTTGACAAGATCGCCCTCATTTTCTTTTGAATTGTACCTCTCTCATTTTCCCCTAAAAGCAAGGGCTAAATTGTGAATTATCACCGAGAACCCTCATGGATGGGGAATGAAACCTCCATGCTTCTGGTAAAAATGACGAAAAAAAGACAATTTTGCCCAAATGCCGGGAAAACAGGGGGTGCTGCGGCAATTGACCCGGGAAATACCGCGAAAAAGTTCAGAAAAAGCTCAAAATTGCCTGAAAACTCTGGGTTTACGGGAATCTGATGCTTGACGAACAGAGGAAAAAGCGTTATCCTGTTGAAAGAATTGATCGGAAACGTATGAGAAAAGAGGAAAGGCGCGCCAAGCCCATCCTGGCAGCGCTGCTTTACGCCGCCGCCTGTGCCTCTCAGGAGGGAGGCACCGGGCGTTATGGACGGCAGTTTCCGGGACGCGGAGACAACTATTCCGAATTTCTATCGCTGATATACAAAAGTCCTATTGGAAGAGAGGAAAGCTCTTCTGATAGAATGATCCATAGGACGTCGATGGCCGCTTGCGAAAAACGCCGGCAGAGCTTGGATACATTTCCGGACGGGATCCAAATTCACCCTGAGCCGCGCATCGCGGCGCGCGGGAAGCATGCAGCGATCCTAACGTGCTGCGAGGCCTCGCGCAGTCGTCAAACGAAACGGAGTTCATTCTGTTTCCGCCTTTGAGGGAAAGTTTTCTTTGACGCAGACGCGGGTTCTCGATTGCGAAACGAGTTTCGCAATTGCCCAATCAAGATGACGGAGGTAGACAGAACGATGGAAAAATACTTTATTCTCGGTTTTCTGGGTTCGATCCTGGCGCTGGGCTTTTCTGTGATACAGCGGCGCAGGGTCCTGTCTGTTTCGGAAGGGAATGAGCGCATGCAGAAGATCGCCGCGGCGATCCGCTCCGGTGCCAACGCCTATCTGAAGCATCAGTACAGCACGGTGTTCAAGGTCTTTGGCATCGTGTTCGTGCTGCTGCTGGTGATGGCCTTTGCCTCCGGCGGAAGGATGCTCTCCCGGGTGACGCCTTTCGCCTTCCTTACCGGCGGCATTTTCTCCATGCTGGCCGGCTACATCGGCATGAAGATCGCCACCTCCGCCAACGCCCGCACCGCCAACGCCGCCAGCGAAAGCCTGAACAAGGGCCTGCGGGTGGCTTTCTCCTCCGGCAGCGTCATGGGCTTTTCCGTAGTGGGTCTGGGCATGCTGGATGTGACCATGTGGTTTTTCATCCTGCGCTACGCCCTGGGCTTTACCCAGCCGGAACAGATCGGCTCCATCATGGTCATGAACGGCATGGGAGCCAGCTTCATGGCCCTCTTCGCCCGTGTGGGCGGCGGCATCTATACCAAGGCCGCCGACGTGGGCGCCGACCTTGTTGGCAAGGTGGAAGCGGGCATCCCCGAGGACGATCCCCGCAACCCCGCCACCATCGCAGATAACGTGGGTGACAACGTGGGCGACGTGGCCGGTATGGGCGCGGACCTGTACGAGAGCTATGTGGGCTCCATCCTTGCAACCTTCTCCCTGGGCGCCATCGCGGGCTACGGTTTCAGCGGCATGCTGCTGCCGCTCCTGCTGGCAGTGCTGGGCATCATCTGCTCTATCCTGGGCTCCTTCCTGATCCGCACCAGGGAGGATGCCAGCCAGGAGGATCTGCTGAAGAGCCTGCGCACCGGCACCTACTCCGCCGCCATCCTGGCCGCCCTTCTGGGCGCGCCGCTGACCTGGTTCCTGCTGCACAGCTGGGGGGTCTACATCGCCATCCTCTGCGGTCTTGCGGGGGGCTGCGTCATCGGCTATTTCACCGAGTACTACACCTCCGATACCTATAAGCCCACCCGGGAGTTGGCTGACGAGAGCGAGACCGGCAGCGCCACCATCATCATCGGCGGCCTCTCCCTGGGCATGCGCTCCACCATGGTGTCCATCCTGGTGGTGGCCGCGGCGGTGCTGCTGAGCTTCTACTGCGCAGGCGGCGCCAGGTCCTTCAACATGGGCCTCTACGGCATCGGCATCGCGGGCGTGGGCATGCTCTCCACCCTGGGCATCACCCTGGCCACCGACGCCTACGGCCCTGTGGCCGACAATGCCGGCGGCATCGCCCAGATGGCGGAACTGCCCGAGGAGGTCCGGGAGCGCACCGACGCCCTGGATTCTCTGGGCAACACCACTGCTGCCACCGGCAAGGGCTTTGCCATCGGCTCCGCCTCCCTCACGGCCCTGGCCCTGCTGGTGAGCTATGTGGACATCGTCCAGTCCAAGACCGACGAGGTCCTGGACCTGTCCCTCACCAATCCGCTGATGCTGGTGGGCCTTTTCATCGGAACTTTGCTTACCTTCCTCTTCTCTTCCCTCACCATGAGCGGAGTGGAGCGGGCGGCCCAGTCCATTGTGGTGGAGGTCCGCCGTCAGTTCAAGGAGATCAAGGGCATCATGGACTACCAGGCCGACCCCGAGTACGCCAGATGCGTGGCCCTCTGCACCAAGGGAGCCCTGCATGAGATGATCGCTCCCGCGCTGATCGCGGTGGTCATGCCCATCCTTACCGGTCTGATCCTGGGCCCGGTGGGCGTGGTGGGCATGCTGGGCGGCGTTTCCGTCTCCGGCTTTGCCATGGCGGTGTTCATGTCCAACGCCGGCGGCGCCTGGGACAATGCCAAGAAGTACATCGAGGCCGGGCATCACGGCGGCAAGGGCAGCGAACAGCATAAGGCCGCTGTGGTGGGCGACACCGTGGGCGACCCGCTGAAGGACACCTCCGGGCCCAGCCTGAACATCCTCATCAAGCTCTGCTCCACGGTCTCCATCGTCTTCTCCGGCCTGATCCTGGCCTTCAACCTGGTGGGTCTGCTCTGATCGCCTGAGGGCTTGTTTTTCGGAATCTTTTGCGGCGGCATGGCATAACATGTTAGCGCAAAATGGCAGAATCCTTGCCGAAAGGACGGAACGAGATGGCTGAAACATTGATCGCACATCTGCACAGTCAGTTTCCGCTGATACAGCTGCTGGATTTCTGCGGGAGGCTGCTGCTCGCCTGTGCACTTGGCGCGGTGATCGGCTGGGAGCGCAGCAAGCGCTTCAAGGAGGCCGGCATCCGGACGCACATCATCGTCAGCTGCGGCGCAGCCATGCTGATGATCATTTCCAAGTACGGCTTTGCGGATCTGACGACCAGCGCAGGGGCCGAGCTTTACGGCACCCACGGCACGGACCCGGCCCGGATCGCGGCCCAGGTGGTCAGCGGCATCAGCTTTCTGGGCGCGGGCGTTATCTTCAAAAACGGCGGCACCATCAAGGGCCTGACCACGGCGGCAGTGCTCTGGTTTACGGCCGGTGTGGGCCTGGCGGTGGGCGCCGGGATGATCTGGATCGCCGTCGCCGGCACGCTGCTGGTTTTCCTGGTCCAGATCCTGCTGCACCGCTATGCCGTGGGCGCTGACGCCTATTCCGGCAACCGCCTGCAGTTTACGGTGAAAAACGGCCATGACTTCAACGCCGCCCTGACCGAGCAGCTGAAGGAGTGGGACGCCCAGATCACCGACAGCAAGGTCAACCGCCGCCGGGACGGCACCACCGAGTATGAGCTCACCATCCGCCGCCGCACGGAGATCAGCTATGATGAGATGAAGGCGTTCATGGAGTCGCGGCCCGAGATCCTCAGCGCCAGCAACAGCCCCATGCGCTAATTTACATACGCCATAAAAAATGCACCCCTTTTGGGGTGCATTTTTTATGGAAAAGAAGATCAGGTTTCCTTCCAATCGTGGAGGAAATAGGCCGCGGCCAGCAGGTCCGCGCAGCCGCCGGGGGAGAGGTTTTGCCGGATGAAGTCCCGGTCCAGCTCTTCCGCACAGGAGAGAGGCGGGAAGGGTTCCCGCTCAAGCGCTGCCCGAAGATCCTCGGATACGGCTGAGGCCAGCTTCGCCCCGCCGCGCTTGATCATATTGCTGTCCTGGCCCAGCGCGATGAGATGAAGCAGCGCCGCGACGCCGGCGTCGTTCCGGCTGAGGCCGCGGGCCAGACCCTCTTCCAGCCTGGGCAGGGCGGTTTCCAGCAGGGAGGGGAGCCCCGCTGCCAGTTCGCCCCGGATGCCTTTGAGCCCGGAGGAGAGATAGAGCCGCTCGCCAGCGGTCCGGGGTGCGCGTCCGCGGTCCAGGGCGGTAAAGTCCGCTTCCACAGAGGATGAACAGAGCTGCGCCGCAGTGCTGCAGATCCTGCCGAAGTCCCGGCAGGGAGCCTCCGCTGTCCAGAGCCTGCCGATGGCGCCGCAGAGAGTTCCCAGGGTGAAGATGGCGCCCTTGTGGGTGTTGACCCCACCGGTGGCCCGGAACATGGCGTTTTCCGCCTGCAGACCCAGATCCTTCAGCCCGGCGAAGGCAGCTTCCGGGGAGGCATCCGCTGTTTCCGCTCCCGTGAGAAAGCAGCCTTTCCAATAGCCCCTCAGGGCTTCCGCGCTTTGTCGGAAGGTGCCGGGGTCCATATCCCGGTGGGAGCCGTTGTTGTTCCGGTCCACCAGGCCGGGCTTCGGGGTGGTGTCCACCTCGTCCAGCAGGGCTTTTGTTGCAAGCCGGTCCAAGGCCCAGGCGTCCTCGGCAAGCAGCCCCTGCCGCAGCAGCCCGGTGACGGCGGCATCCAGTTCGGCCAGGCTGTGCACCCGGCGAGAGGCGCAGCCCCGGCCTCTTTTGCCGCAGACCAGACAGCAGCGCTCTTCCTGCCGCGCCAGCTTCTGCCCGTCCGGCCCGATCACGTCCAGGTCAAAGAGCCTGCCTAAGGGACTGTGCTCTTCAATCTCCAGACAGATCGCCTTCAGCGCCGCGGCCTCCGCCTCCACGGCGCAGAGCAGCTCGCAGCCGGTGGGCTCCCGGCGTTCTTCCCGGGAGAGAAGCAGGAGTCCGGCCTGCTCCAATGCCCTGTCCAGCCGGCGCAGGCCCGCGTCAAAGCCCCGGCGGATGAGGGAACTGTCCTTGACCGGCCCGGGGATATTCATGGTGAAGGACAGGATCGGCCGCTGAAACTGCCGCAGCAGCTCCCGCTGTTTCCAGGCCCGGCGCTCCCGGGCGTCCAGCACCTCCTGGAGACTGATCTCTCGCATCAATAGTGCCTCGCTTCTTCCATGGCGCGGATGGCGGCGATCACCGGTGCCGCCTCGGCGCTTTCAAAATAGCGCAGGGTGCTCTCCGGCAGCATGCAGGCCACAGAGGACAGCTTCCCGTCCTGAACGGCCTGGCGCACGGTGCTTGCGCTCACGGTTTCGCCTTCCAGCGCGAGCCGCGGGATCTCCCGGAAGGAAAGACCCAGTGCGGGCAGCTCCTTCGCCATGGTCTCGTTATAGAGCGCCGTCACGTGGCTGCTCTTTTCTTCGCCCACATAGCGGCTTTCGATGCCCAGGGCCGCCGCGATCTTCCCGAAGACGGCCAGGTCCAGCCGCGCGTGGGCCAGGATGGCCGCGTCCTCATCCCGCAGAAAATAGCTGGGGAAGGTGGCAGAGGAGATGATATAGGGCCCGGAATCGTGGAGGATCACGTTTTGCAGATCCGCCACGCCCTCCCGCACCAGCCGCTTGCGCACGGCGAAGGGGATGGGCCCCGCCTCCTCGCTGAGGAGGAAGAGATGGACCCAGTCGTTTTCTGCTGCTGCCTGTTCCACCAGGTGCCGGTGGCCCAGGGTAAAGGGATTGGCGTTCATCACGATGGCGGCGCATTTGCCCTCCTGCCGGGTCTTGGCCAGGGCCTTCAGATAGCGGCCGAAGCCGTCCCGCCGGTTTTCCAGAAAGACAAGCTCCCCCTCCACCCGGGCGATCTCGTAGAAGCCCAGGTCCGCAAAGATCCGGGCGTTTTTTGCCTTCGTATAGAGAAAGACATGACTGTTGCCCTGCTGCATCTGCCGCTCCAGCAGATGGCTCACCACCTGGTTCATGAGCCCTTCGCCCCGGTGCTCCGAGGAGACGGCGAGACAGCGCAGGGTGTTTTTGAAGCTGCTGCCCGTGGCGATGAGCGTGCCGTCCTCGTCAAAGACGCCGCAGCTGTAGTCCAGGTTTTTGTCCCGCCGGATGCCCTCCGCCAGAAGGAGGGCGTCCATCTGCGCCTGGGAGCGCCTGTCATAAGAATAGATCTCGCCGAGAGAAGCCATGTTCATACCTCGTTTCAAAAAGAATCCCCCTGATAAAAACCAGGGGGATCGATTTGCTGTTGTGCGGTTCTGCGATCAGAGAGGCATCACGCCGATGATCACGGCGAAGAGCATGCAGAGGATGGAGAAGATCCACACATAGAAGAAGCTGTTCTTGATGTGGTCCTTGATATCCACGTCCGCAAGGCCGGTGCCGAGCAGGGTAGCGGGCACCATGGGGCTGATGAAGGTGGCGCAGTTGCGGCAGACCACCATGGCCACGGCGATGGGCAGAGCCTCCACGCCGAAGGCGGCGCCGATACCGATGATGACGGGCATGAGGCCGTAGAAGTAGGAGTCGGTATCGAAGGCCAGAGCCAGAGGCACGGACAGGAAGCCGATGACCAGAGGCAGGTTCTGACCCAGGAACTCAGGCAGGATGCCGGAGACGATGCCGGCCAGGCAGCGGACCACAGAGGGGACGGCATCCGCGGGCAGCTCCATGACCTTGGCGGAGATGACCTTGCCGTCGGCGCCGATGCTGGAGGTCAGCACGCCCATCAGAACGGCAGCGCCCATAAGGGTGGAGCACATCATCAGAGCGGGACCGGCATGGAGGTTGATGATCTTCTTGTGCATCTTGGCGGTGAAGCCGTAGTTCACGAAGAGCGCGATGGCGCAGCCGATCATGAAGGGGAAGTAGGTGGGCAGATCAAAGCCGTCGCCCCAGATCAGCAGGAAGATAACGCCGATGGTGAGCAGAATGTTGAACCAGAAGAGCTTGGGGCGGGCCAGATCGCTCTGGGCCTGCTCGGCGGCTTCTTCCAGCTCCACGGTGCCCTCGATCTCGGCCAGCTTGCCGTTCAGGCCGGCGCCGCGCTTCTTCTCCTGCAGACCGGTGAGGAAGGCGTGGGCCAGAGCCAGCACGATACCGAAGATCTGGATGGGCAGGATGGTCTGCCAAAGGCTGCCGGCCTCAATGCCAAGAACGGAGGCGGCGCGCATGGTGGGGCCGGCCCAGGGCATCAGGTTCAGAACGCCCATTGCAAGCACCGCGATGCGCAGCAGGGAGGTCTTACGCATGTGCATGCGCTTGAAGACGGGCAGCATGGCGGGGACAACGATGCAGAAGGTGGAGGCACCGCCGCCGTCCAGGTGGCCGATCAGCGCGATGACGGCGGTCATCAAGCACACGCCGACGACACTGTCGCCCACCAGTTTCATGAGCTTGTTGATGATGACGTCGAACATGCCCGCGTCCGTCATGATGCCGAAGTACAATACCGAGAACACGAACAGGGCTGCGGTGGGGCCGGTGCTGGAGAAGCCCGCCTTGAGCATGGCGGAGAAGTTCTCGCCGGTGATACGGCCGCCGATGATCAGGATCAGCGCCAGGATCGTGGGCCACACGATAAAGGCGATGGCGGGCTGGGTCTTGCTCTTGAACAGGGTGACAACGATGGCTATGATGGTGAGCAAGCCAAGAATGCCAACTAAGGTTTCACTCATGTTTTTCCCTCTCTTTTCTTAAAAATGTAAGGATACGGCGAAGCCGTCCTTGTTTACAGGGGGATCAGTCCTCGTCCAGGGTATAGGGCTTGATCTTGCGGATCACGTCCAGAATGGTGCCGTCCCGGGCTTCCAGCACGGCCACCACCTTGTCCTCCCACTGCAGATCGTCGGGACGGCCCACCAGGGAGTAGGCCTTTTCCTTCAGCTCCTCCACCGTGACGTGGGGGATGCCGGCCTTGTCCAGGCACTCGATCAGGTCGGGACGCAGGGGGTTCACGGCGATGCCGTAGTCGGTGACCAGCACATCCACACAGTCGCCGGGTGTGGTGACGGTGACCACGTGCTCGCACACCGTGGCCATGCGGCCGCGGATCAGCGGGGTGACGATGATGCAGCACTTGGCGCCGGCAGCGGTGTCCGGGTGGCCGCCGGGGGCGCCGCGAAGCACGCCGTCGGAGCCGGTGAGGACGTTGACGTTGAAGCCGGTGTCGATCTCCAGGGCGGCCAGCACCACGAAGTCCAGCTTGTTGACGAAGGCGCCCTTGTTGGCCGGATTGGCGTACTGGGAGGCGGACATCTCAAAGTGGTTGGGGGTCTGGTTGATGGAGTTCACCGCGTCCAGGTCAAAGTCCTGCACGTCGATGACCTTGCCCACCTTGCCCTTCTTGAGGAGCTCCACCATGGGGCCGCAGATGCCGCCGATGGCCCAGCCCATCTTGATGTTCCGCTCGTCCATGTACTTTTCCAGGAACAGGTTTGCCGCGAGGGACGGACCGCCCACGCCGGTCTGGAAGGAGAAGCCTTCCTTGAAATAGGGCGTGGCGGCGATGACCTTGGCCACGTTCTCCGCCATCATCAGATCCCGGGGGTTCTGGCTGATGCGGGCGGCGGCGGAGGCGATCTTCTTGGGATTGCCGATGGAGTCCACCACCACAACGGCGTCTACGTCGATGGCCTCGACGCTGGCGGGCATGTTGGGGAAGTCCACCAGGCAGTCGGTGACGACCACCACATGATCGGCGTACTTGGCGTCGGTCATGGCGTAGCCCATGGAGCCGCAGTTGGACTTGCCGCCGATGCCGCGGCAGTTGCCCACGCAGTCACTGGTGGGGGCGGCGATGAAGGCGATGTCGATATGGACCTCTCCGCCCTCGATGGCGCGGGGACGTCCGCCGTGGCTGCGGATGATGGCGGGGGTCTTCAGCTTGCCGGCGGAGACTACCTCGCCCATGCGGCCGCGGATGCCGCTGGTCTGGATGCCGATGACCTTTCCCTGCTCGATGTAATCTGCAATGGGGTCGTGGGCGTTGCCCAGAGAGGAGGCGGCGATGGTCAGATCCTCCAGGCCCAACTCCTCGATGGCGGCCTTCATGACCATGTTCACCACATAGTCGCCGTCCCGCAGGTGATGGTGGAAGGAGAAGGTCATGCCGCTCTTGGCGCCGCACTGTTTGAGGGCGTCGGCCAGCGTGTCCACCAGCTTGCTCTCCTGGGGCGTCTCATAACGGCGGGTGCGGGGGGATGCCTTCTGGATGTACTTGCCATCCATGTAGTTTTTGCCCTGATAGACTTCCTTGCCATCCTTCAGCAGGAAATCAGGGATCTCTCTGCCAACTGCGTTTTTCATACCAGATCACCCTCCCAGAGCCCGCAGGCGCGGGCAAGCTTCAAGGTCCTCTCGGCACCGGGGATGAAGGCGATGTCGATCATCTTGCCGTCCACGGTGAAGACGCCCACGCCCGCGGCGCTCTGCTCGCGATAGGCGCGCACGATCTTCTCCGCCTGGCGGATCTCCTTCTCGGTGGGAGCGAAGACCTGGTGAACGAAACGGATCTGCTTGGGGTTGATGAGGCTCTTGCCGTCAAAGCCCATGGCCTTGTTCTGCAGCACCTCGGCCTCGAAGCCTTCCTGATCGTCCAGGTTGGTAAAGACGGTGTCAAAGCACTGGATGCCGGCGGCACGGGCCGCGATCAGCATCTGGCCCCGGGCGGCCAGCATGTCAACGCCGTCCCGCTGGGGCGTGGTCTGCATGCACTTGCGGAAGTCGCCGCCGGAGATGGCAACGCCGAACATGCGGGGAGAGGCGGCGCAGATCTCATAGGCGTTCAGGATGCCCTTGGGGCTCTCCAGTGCGGCCATCAGCAGGGTCCTGCCCTTTTCCACGCCGAACTCTTCCTCAGCGGCCTCCACGGCCTTTTCCACGGTCAGCACATCCTGGGCGCTCTCGCACTTGGCAATGCGGATGCCGTCGGCCCCGCCGGCCACGCACACGCGGATATCCTCCTGCCAGTGGGGAGTGTCCAGGCCGTTGATGCGCACGATCACTTCGGTTTCGCCGTAGTCGATGGTCTTCAGCGCGTGGTACAGGGAGAAGCGGGCCGCGTCCTTCTGATTCTCGGCAACCGCGTCCTCCAGGTCCAGCATGATGCTGTCACAGCCGTAAATGTAGGCGTCCTTGATGAGGCCCGGCTTCTGCGCGTTCATGAACATCATGGTCCGGCGCAGGCGGAAGCGCTCCGGTCTCGGTCTCGGGATCATCTCACAACACCTCCCCAGGGAATGTTGGCGTCAGAAGCGTCGCAGCTGCGGAAGACCGCGCATTCCACGCGAGCTTTGATGGTGCAGTCCAGCGCGCCCTTGTCCACCACGGTGACCCGGGCCTTGTCCACGCCCAGGCGCTCCAGAGTTTCCAGAACGGTGGCCTTGATCTGGCGTCCGTACTGGTTCATGACGCTGCTCTCCAGGTACAGCTCGATCCCGTCCTCGGCGGGCTCCACTGCCACCTGGGCGTCACTGGATTCCAGGGTACCGGCGATGGCCGGTTTCAGAATTTCCATAAGCCTCTCCTCCTTTTTCACAATTTAACAGGATAAAAGAACTGGCTCAATTATATCAGCTTGTTCATAGTTTAGCAATGAGTTTTTGTGCATTTTTCCGAAAAAGGAAGGACAAAATTGACATCGTTTTTGACCGGAAAAAAGCAGAAATCTGCCGGAAATGAAAGGATTCTTTCCCGTTTGCCCGCGAAAAGAAAGAAAATGGACCCGGAAAAAGACGAAAAAAACGTCGGTTTTGCCCGACGTTTTTTTAGCGGAAAAGAAGGGAGAGCAGCTGCTCTTCGGAAAGTCCCAGGAAAAAGCGGGAGACCTCCGTCTGCTCCAGCACGGCGGAGAGGGCTTCCGGCTCCAGGGGAAGACCCAGCAGGCGCTCTGCCAGGGCTTCCGGCTCCTCCGCGCTGAAGAAGTCTCCGCGGAAGCTCAGCGCCGCGATGCGTCCGTGCTCGACCTGCAGCCGGGCTTCCACCGTCCCGCAGCCTTCAAAGCGCTGCCGGCGGATCAGGGAGCAGGGCGGGGAAGCGCCCACAGTCCAGTCCCAGCTGCGGTAGCGGCTTTCGCTGAGCGCTTCGATCTCCCGCAGCTGCTCACGGGAGAGCGAGAGCTCTTCGCCGGGATGCTCTGCCAGCACTTCATGCAGCAGCAGCGCCCGGAAGCGGGGCAGGTCGACCTCCTCCGGCAGGAAAGGGCGCAGATTGGTCACCCGGCTGCGCACCGAGGCCAGACCCTTGGAACGGATCTTTTCCGGGTCCACCCGGAGAGCCCGGGATACCAGGTTCAGGTCCGAGTCGATGAGCAGGGTCCCGTGGTGCAGGACCCTACCTCTGTACAGGTGCTGGGCGCTGCCGGAAAATTTCTGCCCATGCACGGTCATGTCGTTGCGTCCGCTAAGCTCGGCGGGCACACCCAGCCTCTGCAGCAGGCGCAGCACCGGCTCGCAGAAAACGGCCATGTCCGGGGCCTTGCTGCCTTGTGCCTCCGTGATAACGGAGTAATTGAGATTGCCCAGGTCGTGGTACACGGCCCCGCCGCCGGAGATCCTGCGTACCAGCTGGATGCCGTTTTCCTCCACAAAGGTCCGGTCGATCTCTGCCAGGGCGTCCTGGTGGCGGCCGATGACCACAGCGCTACGGTTCTGCCAGAGGAGAAAGCAACTCCCCCCCCGGGGAAGGGTGTCGAAGATCAGTTGCTCCGCGGCCAGATTCCATGCGGCGTCGAGGCTGTTCAAAATCAGATAGGAAAAAGCGCTCATCTTCTTTGTGTTCAGCCCTTTCAAATCCCCTTGAAGCGGAAGCGCAGAGTCAGATCCTTCCCCGCAGGCAGCAGATCCTCCGGGTGGGTCCTGGCGCCCCAGCTGTCGTCCCCGCCGATACCCATCTGCTGCAGGGCCACGCGCACTACGGTGTAGTGCACCGGGGGCAGCTCATAGGCGTGGGCGGCGTTTTCCAGCTCGTGAGGCGTCCAGGGCAGTACGCTGACGCTCAGCTCGTCCCCGGCAAACTCCATGCCCCGTCCCCGCCGGTCCACGACTTTTGCCCAGCGGACACCGCAGCGGTTGCCGCACTCCTGGGGCACCAGGTAGCGGGAGAGGTTCTGCTCCGCCGTGGTCTCATAGATCCCCAGGCGCGCGCCCTCTTTCCGGTCCACATAGTTTTCCTCCGGCCCCAGACCGTAGAAGCGGAAGCGGTCAAAGTCCGCGTTGAGCTTGAAGAGCATGCCGAATTCCGGCATGTCTCCCAGACTCTCCACCGCGGCATAGGAGAGGGCGGCCTCCACCGTGCCGTCGCCGAAGACCTCGTAGCTGACCCGGCACTCGCTGGCGGGACGGGTGGGCATGAAGTAGCGGAAGCTCACTTTCACGCTGTGCTCCTTTTGCTCCAGCTCCGGGAAGAGGGGAGCGTCGGGACCCTTGCCGGTGACGTAGAGGCTCGCGATCTTCCACTGGGCATAGCGCTGGGGCATCAGATTCCCCGCGTCGTTGTCGTTGGGCGCCCGCCAGAAGTTCGGCATGGGTACCTGCTCGATCAGCTCCACCCCATCGTAGACATAGGAGGTCAGCCCCTGCCTGAGAACGGAAAACTGGGCGGAGAAGGCTTTTCCCCGGACGCCCAGGTTCCAGCGGCCCCGCACCACGGTGAGAGGCTCTGTGCAGACACAGGGCGGCACTTCCCGCTTCCATACCTTCTGACCCCAGGCGATCTCATGCCCGGCCTTGGCCCAGAGGCAGTCCTCCTGCAGCCGGAAGGAGACCGTCAGCGCAAACTCCGGCATGGCCTTTTCCAGGGAAAGGGCGGCCCGCTCCTGGACCTCCATCTCCCGCAGCAGACTCTCAGGGATGGGGAAGCTAGCCTTCTCCAGAGGCGGCACGGCGACGGAGAGCGTCTCCCGCTTCCATTCCGCACCGTCCTTCAGGAGAACGGCTTCGGCGGCAAAGTGATCGGTGTTCGTAAAGAGGAATTTGTTTTCGACTGTAAAGGCGGTGTCGGTGAAGCTTACGGCGATGTTCCGGTAGTTGTACTTCACCTCCTGCATCTTGGGGGAGGGGGAGCGGTTTCCGCCGTAGACGATGCCGTTGCCGCTGAAATTATAGTCCGTGGGCCGTTCATAGCTGTCCCCGCCGTAGGCCTGGAACCACTGACCGTAACGGTTCTTTTTATACAGCGACTGGTCCACATAGTCCCAGATGAAGCCGCCCTGGTAGAGAGGCTCCCGGTCCGTCAGGTCGGTGTACTTCACCATGCCGCCGCAGGAGTTGCCCATAGCGTGGGTGTACTCGCAGCAGATCAGGGGCTTTTCCCGGTGCTCTTTCAGGAAAGCGGCGATCTCGTCGGCGGGGGTGTACATGCGGCTTTCCATGTCGCTGGTCTCGGGATAGCTGGGGTCCCAGGTGATGCCCTCGTAGTGCACCAGGCGGCTGGGGTCCAGCTTGCGCAGCAGCATGCTCATGTCCCGGATCACGCTGCCGCCGTAGCTCTCGTTGCCGCAGGACCAGATGAGGATGCAGGCGTGGTTCTTGTCCCGCTCGTACATGGAGCGGATCCGGTCCAGCAGCAGGGGTGCGAATTCTGCATGATCCTTGGGGATCACAAAGTCTGCCCCCTCCTGCTTTCTCAGATAGGCGTCCCAGCTGCCGTGGGTCTCCATGTTGCACTCGTCCATTACATAAATGCCGTAGCGGTCGCAGAGAGCGTAGAGCTCGGACTGGTTGGGATAGTGGGAAGTGCGGATGGCGTTGATGTTGTGGCGCTTCATGGTGAGGATGTCCTGCAGCAGCTCCCCGGCATTGGGTACCCGCCCGGAGACGGAGCTGAAATCGTGCCGGTCCACCCCCTTGAAGACGATGCGCTTGCCGTTGAGGCACATGAGATTGCCCTTCATCTCAAAGCGGCGGAAGCCCAGCTCCTGCTCCAGCACCTGGGCGGTGTTTCCGTCTGCGTCCAGAACCGTCATATGCAGGGTGTAGAGCGCCGGGTCCTCCGCGCTCCAGAGGGCGGGGGATTCCACCGTGAGGGCGGCGCGGACAAGGCCCTCTTCAATGGGCGCCTCGGCCGCGGAGAACGCCTGCCCCTCCCGGTGAAGACTCAGGCGCAGGCTGCCCTCGCCCCGCATTTTCGCCTCCACCTGAACGGAGCCGCGTCGGTAGTCCTCGCTGAGCTCGGGCCTAACCTTCAGATCCAGCAGGGAGGTCTCCGGCAAGGCGTAGAGGAAGACGCTGCGGTAGATGCCGGAGAAGCGGAAAAAGTCCTGGTCCTCAAACCAGCTGCCCGGGGTCCACTTGAAGACCCGGACCGCCAGCCGGTTCTTGCCCTCTTTGAGCGCTTCGTCCAGGCAAAAGTCCGAGGGGGTGAAGCTGTCCTCGCTGTAGCCCAGGTATTGCCCGTTGAGCCAGCAGGCAAAGCCGCTCTCCACCCCCTGGAAGGAGAGGTTCACCTGCATGCCCTGAAAGCGCCGGGGCAGGCTAAACTCCGTCACATAGTCCGCCACCGGGTTAAAATAGCCGGGCACTTCGCCGGGCCGCAGCTCCTCCAGGGCGTCCCAGGGATACTGAGTGTTCACATAGGCGGGCTTGTCGTGGCCCTCCATCTGGATGTGGGCCGGGACGCGGATGCTGTCCCAGCCTGAAAGGTCGGCGTCCTCCCGCCAGAAGCCCTCCGGGGCGGCGCTGAGGTTGTTGGCATAGTGAAACTTCCACACCCCATCCAGGCAGAGGCGCAGGCTGCTCTCCCCGGCGGCCAGCTCTTCCTCGCTGCGGAAGGCCAGGTGGTCGGAGTGGGCGGGCAGGCGGTTCTCGGCAAAGACAGCCGGGTCCAGGAGGCAGCGTTCAACAGAAAACTCGTTCATCGGATTCTCCTATATTGTATCAGAATACATGAAACAGACAGGAAAAACGCCCCCCCGCCGGGGCAGGAGAGCGTTTTTCCAGGAAATGATTTGGATTCGTCAGCCCTTGAAGCTCAGCAGGGCGGAGAGCAGGTCGTTGCCGTTGAGGCTGTTGTCCTTCTCGTTCTTCTTGTTGGCCTTGCCGGCGCCGGTCAGACCGGCCAGCAGACCGAAGGGGCTGGCGGAGACTTTGCCGCCGCCCAGAAGGGCCGCCACGTCGCTGAGATCCAGCCCGTCGGAGAGATCCACCTTGCCGCCCTGGCCGGCGTTCCCGGCAGTGGTGGTGGCGGAGCTCAGGGTGCTCAGAAGAGCCGGGGCCAGGCTGCTCAGGGCGTTGTTGACCTGATTGCCGGAGAGGCCGGACTGGGAAGCCAGGCTCTGCACGGCCTGGTCGTTGTCCTTGCCCAGGATGTGCAGCAGGATCTTGCCGCCGTCGGTCTTGTCAGCCTCGGCGATCTGCTCGGGCAGGGGCTTCTTGTTGTTGTGCTGGCCCAGGGCACCCAGCAGGGAGAGAGCGCCGGTCTGGTTGGAGGCATTGCTGGTCAGATACTTCAGCAGCAGGGGCAGCGCCAGGGGGATCAGCTTTTTGAGCTGGGCGGAGTTCAGGCCCGTCTTCTTGGCCAGGGCAGTCAGCGTGGACTTGCCCAGCAGGGCCTTCAGCAGAATACTCAGAAGATTCATGATACGTCCTCCAATTTCAAATTGATGGGGAAATACGATGCTGGAAAAAGTATACCGCGCCTTTCGCCGTTTTTCAAGCCAAAACGATCTGCGGAAAGAATTTTGAAAAAAGTCTGCTTCCTTAGGTTCGTCTAAGGCTCGCGTTATAAGATGTGACCACAACAAAGAAGAAAGGACGGTTGAACCGATATGAAAACCAGAACCATCATCAAAGCTATCGCGCTGGCCCTTGCCGTCAGCGGCTGCGCCATCTTCACGCTGCAGGGGCTCGGCACCACAGCCTCCGCGGATGACGGCGTGTACACGGACACCGCGCTCATTGCCTCCGCCACCCGGAGCGGGTACACCGCCTCCGGCAGCGCCCTGCTGGACGCCGGGGAGCTCTTCACCTCCCGGGATCTGGAGCAGAGCGCGGATCTCAGCGAGGCACAGACCCTCACGGTAAGCGACGGGCAGCAGATCACCATCAGCAGCGAGGGCGTCTACGTCCTGCAGGGCAGCGCCAAAAACGCCACTGTCATCGTGGAGGCGGATTCTTCCGCCAAGGTCCAGCTGGTGCTGGACGGGCTCAGCATTACAAACGACGACTTCCCCTGCATCTATGTGAAGAGCGCGGACAAGGTCTTTCTCACCACCCTCTCGGACAGCAGCCTCTCCGTTACCGGGAGCTTCGTTTCCGACGGGGACACCAATACCGACGCCGTGATCTTCTCCAAGGACGACCTGACCCTGAACGGCACCGGGACGCTGACCGTCTCCTCCACGGATAACGGCGTGAGCAGCAAGGATGATCTGAAGGTCACCGGCGGCAGCTACGTCATCAGCGCCGCCTCGAAGTGCCTGGAGGGCAAGGACTCCATCTGCATCGCCGGGGGCGATTTCTCCCTCACCGCGGGCAGCGACGGCCTCCACGCCGAGAACGACGAGGATGAGACCCTGGGATTTGTCTACATTGGCGGCGGCAGCTTTTCCGTCAGCGCAAACGACGACGGCATCCACGGCACTGCCTTCGTGCAGATCGACGGCGGCAGCCTCCAGATCGCAGCGGCCGAAGGCATCGAGGCAAGCTACGTGCAGATCAACGACGGCAGCATCAGCATCCAGAGCTGGGACGACGGCATCAACGCCGCCAACAAGTCCGGGGCTTACCCCGTCTGCGTGGAGATCAACGGCGGCGACATTACCATCGCCATGAGCGCCGGGGACACCGACGGCATCGACGCCAACGGCAGCATTGTGGTGAACGGCGGCACAATCAGCATCACCGGCAATTCCAGCTTCGACTATGACGGCACGGCCCAGCTCAACGGCGGCACCGTTATCGTAAACGGCCAGACCCTGGACTCTATCCCCAATCAGATGATGGGCGGCGGCATGGGCGGCCAGATGGGCGGCGGCTTCGGCGGCATGGGCGGCCAGCCCGGCGGCTTCGGAGGAGGCTTCGGAGGCGGCCCCGGCGGCAGACACTGAATCAGCAAATCAAAAAACCGGAGAGATTCGTCTCTCCGTTTTTTGCGCACTGGAACGAAGCGTCAAACTCCGAATCAGTATCTGCAGATCTCCGCGCCAAGCATCTTCGCAAGCTGTTCCAGGGTCCTGCCGTGGCGGCCCTTCATCACAACGAAGTGGGGCTCGAAGCCCGCCAGCACGCTCTCCTCCACCAGCTTCCTGCTTACGCTGTCGGTGCGGATGACGAGGGAGGTGCCGATGAACTGCCGGGGCTTGTCCAGGGCCTCGCCCTCGGCGATGAAAAAGCGGAAGCTGCCGTCGGGCTCCCGGCCGATGCGGAAGACGGTGGCCTCGGGGAAGGCCTCACAGCCGAAGTTCATGGCCGGGCCGATCTTCCGGTTGGGGTGCACGCCGACCTCTGCGCCGGTATCCTTCCGGGCCAGGGAACAGGCGGCGGCGCCGCAGTGCCAGAAGGTCAGACTGTTCTCACCCTCGTCCAGGGAAACCGGATCCCCGAAGAAAACAGGTTCTCCGGAAAGCTGCATCCCCACCCACATGGAGAGCGCGCCGTAGATGTCCGCTTCGCAGGCGGCGGCAACGCCGTCGTCATTCAGCAGGCTCAGCACCGTGCACACCGGGGTGCCGAAGGCGGTGAAGAAGTCCGGCCAGCAGCGGCTGGCCAGGGCGCCGATGCCGTTTGCCTCAACATAGTCGCTGTAGGCCTTGTAGAGCCGGGCGTGGTCCAGGCGGTTGCGCTCCGGGGTCTTCTCCAGCCCGCAGGTGGCGCAGGCGGTCTTTTCCAGGTAGGCGGCGCATTCCTCGTCACTATAGCCCTTGGCCCGGTCGATGAGCTCTCTGGCCTCGATGGCCTCCAGCTCCACGCCGAAGGCCTGCATCAGCTCCCCGTCCAGCGCCCGGCCGAAGCCGAAGCCCTGGGGTGTGTGGCCGATGGCCGCCATTTTGAGGCTGCGCATCTCTTTTTTCACTCGGGCGGCGGCCACGCTTGCGCGGAGGGCGCTGCCCACCTCGTCCTCCTCCGGCGCGCCGAAGGTGTAGGCAAAGGCCCGGCCGCCGAAGGCCCGGAGGGTGTTGGCGGCGGAGTAGGCGCCCGTGAGGGAGTTCAGGCGAAGGCGGCCCCCGTCGATCATCGGCTCCCGCAGGGTCCAGAGCAGCACCGGACAGGTAAAGCGGCGCAGCACCTCGGACATGTAGGCGGCGTTGGCAAAGGTCAGGTTCTGGAACACGATCAGATCCGGCTGCAGGGGATCCAGATAGGCGCGGAGCTTGTCCAGGGAGAGGAGCATCTCCTCCGGGCAGACAAAGCCCGCGTCGATGCTTTTCAGCACCCGGATACTGCGCTCAAACTGGTCCCGGGCACTTTCCAGATGGAAGGTGGGCACGCCCACCGGAACATACACAGGGGTGAAAGGATGCATAGCATGATCCTCCTGATCATCGATTTTCGATTTATCCTAATCCCACGGCGGGAGATTGTCAAGGACCGGGGAGGAAATGCAGTTGACAAAGCAGGGGAGCGGGAATAAAATTCTTTTGTTGAGCACTTTTCATGATTCTATGATGGAACAGGAAAGGAGATCTGGATTTGGATTTTGATCTGAAGGAAATCTGCAAAGACATCCGCTGCGACACCCTGGCCGCCATCGGCCATCTGGGGGTGGGGCATCTGGGCGGCTCCCTCTCCCTGGCAGAACTGCTGGCGGTGCTGTATTTCAAGGAAATGCGCATCGACCCGAAGAACCCCAAAATGCCCGGACGGGACCGGCTCATCTGCTCCAAGGGCCACGCGGGTCCTGCGATCTACGCGGCGCTGGCAAACCGGGGCTTCTTTGAGAAGGACCTGCTCATGACCCTCAATCAGGGCGGCACCCATCTTCCCAGCCACTGCGACAGCAATCTCACGGTGGGCATCGACATGACCACCGGCTCCCTGGGCCAGGGTTTCAGCTGCGCCGTAGGCGCGGCCCTGGGCTCCAAGCTGGAGCAGGACGGGGCTATCATCTATACCATCATCGGCGACGGGGAGACCCAGGAGGGCCAGATCTGGGAGGCGGCCATGTTTGCCGCTGCCAAGAAGCTGGACAACCTCATCGCCTTTACCGACCGCAACAAGCTCCAGCTGGACGGTCCGGTCTCCCGGGTCAATGACATCTCCCCCCTGGCGGAGAAATGGGCCGCCTTCGGCTGGAACGTCATCGATGTGGAGGACGGCAACGACGTGGACCAGGTGGAGGCCGCGGTGGCCCACGCCAAGCTTGGCATCGGCAGCGAAAAGCCCACCATGGTCATCCTGAACACCCGCAAGGGCTGCGGCGTCCCCTGGATCGAGGAACTGGGCGCCGCCAACCACAACACCAACATCACCGAGGAGCAGGCCCAAGCGGCCATCGCGGCGATCCGGGGGGAGGGCTGAGACATGGAAATGAGAGCGGTTTATGCCGAATGCCTGGCGCAGCTCATGGAGCAGGACAGGCACGTGGTGGTGCTGGACGCGGACCTCTCCCGGGCCAGCGGCACGCTGAAGCTTTACGAGCGCTTCCCCCGGCAGATGTTTGACTGCGGCATTGCCGAGCAGAACATGGCCTCCATCGCGGCGGGCCTCTCCAGCTACGGCTTCAAACCCTGGATCGAGAGCTTTGCCCCCTTCGCCACCCGGCGCATCTGCGACCAGATCGCCATTTCCATCTGCTATGCCAAACAGAACGTGAAGATCGTGGGCACCGACCCCGGCATCTCCGCCGAACTCAACGGCGGCACCCACATGAGCATGGAGGATATGGGCGTGGTGCGCTCCATCCCCGGCATGGTGATCTTCGAGCCGGTGGACGAGCGACAGCTGCGGGCGGCCATGCCGGTGCTGAACGCCTATGAGGGGCCGGTTTACGTCCGCCTCTTCCGCAAGACCCAGCCCGACGTCTTCCCCGAGGGCTACGAATTCGATCTCTTCAAGGCCGACATCCTGCGGGAGGGCCGGGATCTGAGCGTCTTTGTCAGCGGCATGATGACCAAGGACTGCCTGGACGCTGCCCGGATCCTGCAGGAGAAGGGCATCGACGCCGAGGTCATCAACGTCCACACCATCAAGCCCGTGGACCGGGAGACGGTGCTGGCCTCCGCCCGGAAGACCGGCGCGGTGCTGACGGTGGAAAACCACAACGTCATCGGCGGCCTGCACTCCGCCGTTCTGGAGACCCTGGCCCGGGAGAAGATCCCGGCCTTGGCCGTGGGCGTCCAGGACCGCTTCGGCGAGGTGGGCAAGCTTCCGTATCTGCGCGAGGCCCTGGGCCTCACGGTGGAGAATATCGTGAAAACCGCCGGGGAAGCGGTCAAGCTGAAATAAGACTGCAGGGGAGGCTGTCAGACGCCCGCAAAGCCTTCCCCGTGCACGGGGAAGGTGGCCGCGAAGCGGTCAGATGAGGTCCCCGCGAAGCGGATAACCGATCCGACGTCTCCGTCAAGTCCGTAGGGGAGGGGCTCGCCCCTCCCGCACTGCTTGCCCGGGGCCTGAAATCATAGAAGAGTATCCCCCGGTACCAGTGTGCGCACTGGCACAGCCCCCTTTAGACAAATGGGCCTACAAGGAAGGAGAACCTCATCCGTCATCCGCCTCGCGGGGGATCGGCGGACGCCACCTTCCCCGAAGGGGAAGGCTATAAGGAAGGAAGACCCCTCAGCCTGCCGCCTTGCGTGAGACGGCGGCAGACAGCTCCCCTTGGCAGGGGAGCCAAAGAAGAAAGGAGAACCTCATCCGTCATCCGCCTCGCGGAGGGTCGGCGGACGCCACCTTCCCCTGAAGGGGAAGACTATAAGGAAGGAAGACCCCTCAGTCTGCCGCCTTGCGTGAGACGGCGGCAGACAGCTCCCCTTGGCAGGGGAGCCAAAGAAGAAAGGAGAACCTCATCCGTCATCCGCCTCGCGGGGGATCGGCGGACGCCACCTTCCCCTGAAGGGGAAGGCTACATGGAAGGAAGACCCCTCAGTCTGCCGCCTTGCGCGAGACGGCGGCAGACAGCTCCCCTTGGCAGGGGAGCCAAAGAAGAAAGGAGATTGGAATGAAAATAGCCATTGGAAGCGATAAATCCGGTTTTTCCGCCAAGGAGGCCATCAAAGCCTATCTCACCGAGTCCGGTGCGGACTTTGAGGACCTGGGCACCGTGGATCTGAACGAGGTGCACCCCTATTACCAGGTGGCCGATACCGTGGCCCCGCTGGTGCAGAACGGGACCTTCGACCGGGCCGTCCTCATCTGCGGCACCGGCGCCGGCATGTGCGTGGTGTCCAATAAGTACAAGGGCGTTTATGCCGTGGCCTGCGAGGGCGTATACTCCGCCAAGATGGCCCGGGCCATCAACAACGCCAACATCCTCTGCATGGGCGGCTGGATCGTGGGACCCGAAATGGCCGTGGAGATGACCAAAACCTTCCTGGCCACCGACTGGTGCCAGGACCTGGAGGACTGGCGGGCTGCCAACATGCACAAGTTTGCCAAACAGGTCTCCGCCATCGAGGACAAGATCTATGACAAGTGAGTTTGTCTATGCCCAGCCGGTAAAGATCTTCTTCGGCCAGGGCGAATTCAAAAAGCTGGGCGGCGTGCTGGAGGAGTTCGGCGTCACCCGGGCCGTGCTCTGCTGCGGGCGGCATTTTGCACCGGAGGCGGAGAAACTCATGGGGTCGGACAGCCGCATCGTGGCCGTCTTTTCCCGGGTGGAGCAGAACCCCCAGCTCTCCGGCATCGAAGAGACCACCCGCCTCTGCCGGGAAAAGGGCGCCGACGGCGTCATCGGCATCGGCGGCGGCAGCTCGCTGGACACCGCCAAGTTCGCCGCGGCCGTGGCCCCCAATGAGGGGGACGCGCTGGACTACTACGAGGGCCGCCGCGCGTTGGTGGAGGAGCGCCGCCTGCCCGTCATCGCGGTGCCTACCACCGCCGGCACCGGCAGCGAGGTGACCCAGGTCTCCGTGGTGAGCCATGAGACCGAGAAGAAGACCATCAACAACCCCGCCTTCATGCCCGCCGCCGCCATTGTGGACCCGTTGCTGACCCTGGGCGTGCCGCCCCGCACCACCATGAACACGGGGCTGGACGCCATGGCCCACGCCCTGGAGGGCTACTGGAGCAAAAACCACCAGCCCATCCCCGACCTGATGGCCGTGGAGGCCGTGCGCCTGATCCTGGAGAATCTGGAGAAGGCATGGCGGGACGGCAGCGACCTGGAGGCCAGGACCAACATGTCCCGCGCGGCTCTCCTGGGTGGGCTCAGCTTTGCCCTGCCCAAGACCGCGGCCAGCCACGCCTGCAGCTACCCCCTCTCGGAGGACTACCATCTGCCCCACGGGGAGGCCTGCGCCTTCACCCTGGACAGCCTGGTGCGCATCAATGCCGACGCCCGGCTGGAGGAGCTCTGCAGCCGGGTGGGCCTCAGCGGCACGGAAGAGCTGGCGGAGCGGATCCGTGCGCTCAAGAAGCTGGGCGGTCTGCGCTGCCGCCTCTCCGACCTGGGCGAGGTGGACCTGGACAAGCTCTGCCGGGACTGCGCCGCCCATCCCCTCATGAACAACAATCCCGTGAAGCTGGACGAAGCTGCCCTGCGCCGGATGTTTGAAGCCCTGGCATGAAGCAGAGCCTGAAAACCGCCTTCCTGTTTGGCGGTATGATCCTGTCCTGGTCCGTCTACTATGCGGCCAGCAAGGTCCTGGTGGGGGAGACCGGCTCGCCCCTTCTGGCGGGGTTCCTGCTTCGCTCGGCGGCGCTCCTGTTCCTCACGGCCCAGCTTGTGCTGGACGGCAGTTTTTCCCGCCTGTTCCACCAGGGCAAGGCGGTGAAGATCCTGCTGATGATCGGCGTCTTCGGCTTTCTGCTGGACCTCTTCGCGAACCTTGGCTACGCCGGGGGCAGCCTCTCCACCGGTACGGCGCTTTTGAAGACCGACGTGCTGATGGTGAACCTGGTCACGGTGATCCTCTATAAGAAGAGGCTCTATCTCTCGGACTGGCTGGGCACCGCCGTGATGCTCCTGGGCGTTCTGCTGGTGCTGGGGGTGGACTTTGGCAGCATGACGATCCACGCCACGGATCTCTTCTTCCTCCTCTCTGCCGCCTGCGTCACGGCAAACGCCTTCATCATCAAGCGGGCCCAGGAGAAGTACCACGAGGACGCGGACATGATCTCCTATTACAACAACTTCGTGGTGCTGCTGCTCTTCGGCCTCTCTTCCGGCCTTGCCGGGGACATGGGGACCCTGTCCCAGCTGCCCCTGGGAAGCCTCTGGTGGCTCATCCTCCTGGGCGGCCTTGCCCAGACCGGGATCTATTTCTTCTATTACCGGAACCTGAAGAGCCATGAGGTCTGGGAAGTGAAACTTGCCCTGCTGCTCATGCCGGTGGTCAGCTGCTTCATCGGCATCCTCTTCCTGCAGGAGAAGCTGACGGCCCGCAAGCTTCTCGGCATCGCCATCGTGCTCCTGGGCGCGGCCCTGCTGCTCCTGCGCGGCAAACTCCATCCGGAAAATAAAGAATAAAATGAACGGAGGATCCGCTGGGAAAGGGCGTGCAAATGAGGGAGACGACAGGTTTTGCGCGGTCCTTTTCCGCCCATCCATCACAGAAAAATCCGGGAATACAGCAAGTATTCCCGGATTTTTCTATATCGTCTGGACGAAAAATGCCTCGCGCAAAACTGCGCAGCACCGCAAACAGAGAGATTTTTGTGTCAGGCATTGTTGCCTGTGCTCGGAATACATATCCAGTGTATTTCAAGAAAAAGTGCCTTCATCAGAACTCAAATTCTCTCGGGATTCGCTCTTGCCGATTTAATCATCGTTTACTTGAGGAGAAGGTGGCGCGGCCCGTCTCCCGCAAGGGCCGTGACGGATGAGGTGGAAAGCAAAGCTTAATGTGTGACAAAGCAGTAGGGGCGGCGGCTTGTCCCCGCCCGGCGGAAAAAGGTCTGTAAACGAAAATGGCACGGCGAATTCGTACAACGCCAAGAATCCGCCGAAAGGACTTGTTCTTCCCCCGGCGGGGAGGCAAGGCGGCCCCTCTCCGTCGCTTCGCGACACCTCTCCCCGACGCGGGGAGGCAAGGCGGCCCCTCTCCGTCGCTTCGCGACACCTCTCCCCGACGCGGGGAGAGGCAAGGCGGCCCCTCTCCGTCGCTGCGCGACACCTCTCCCCGGCGCGGGGGGAGGCAAGGCGGCCCCTCTCCGTCGCTGCGCGACACCTCTCCCCGGCGCGGGGAGAGGCAAGGCGGCCCCTCTCCGTCGCTTCGCGACACCTCTCCCCGACGCGGGGAGAGGCAAGGCG
>JAFSMZ010000053.1:0-72198 GCA_017447685.1 Oscillospiraceae bacterium | reverse complement strand
TTGAGTTTTTCCGTTACTTCGTTTATGATCTTTTCCACAGGGGACACCTCTTTCTTGTGGCTAATGGTTTGTGGTGAATTCATTAAACCACTTTGAGGTGCCCTCTGTCTTCTTTTTTCCTACATCTATTTTACACTAAGGTGAAGAGTGAAGAGTGAAGAGCGAATAGTTGTGGTATCCCCTTCGGGGATGAATAGAAATCTCGTAAAGCGACGCCTGATTCTTTACCCTTCACTTTCCAAATTGTCTTATCTATGTTACAATTGAAAAAAATGCAAAGGAGCGATGCCTATGAAACTGCAGATGCCCTCCCTGGATCAGTGGCTGCGGGAAGCCAAGGCCGAAAAGGACGCAGCCCTCTGCGGCATGTATCTGGCCCACAACGGCACCGTCCGGCAGACCGCACGGGCCCTGGTCCGCAACCGCGCGGAGGATACCGCCCCCGTCTCCGGCATGCACTTTGCCTGGGATCGGGAAAAGGTCACCCGCGCGCTGGAGGAGGCCCGCGCCCTCCCCGGGATCTATCACGTCCGTCTCTGGCTCAACGAGGGGGATCTGGACCTGGGAGACGATATCATGCTGGTCCTCGTGGGCGGGGACATCCGTCCCCGGGTCATCGACGCGCTCCAGTTCCTGGTGGGCAAGATCAAAAACGAGTGCGTCACTGAGCAGGAGATCTATTGATCTCTCATAAGGAAAAGCAGCGAGGGAAAACGACTTGTTTTCCCTCGCTGCTTTTCCCTTACTCTCCTAAAAACTAAAAACTGGAAACTATCCTCACAGCGCCGCGATCTCCCGGAAGAGCGCGGCGTTTTTGCCGTCCTTCCGATAGAACACCGGGATCCTGCCCAGGGGGGCCTCTACCCGGATCTTCTTGCCTCCCTTGTAGCTCCTGCCGCTCCAGAGGTGCACCCATTTCCCCTTGGGGAGCCACACGGTCCGGCTTTTCACATGCTCCCGGATCATCGGGCACACATAAAGCTCGTCTCCCAGGAAGTAGGAATACATGTCCCGGCTCTTGCTCGCGTCCATCTCCTCCCAGAAATCCGGGCGGATGGCGGGCAGCCCCTCCCTGGCCAGTTCCACGCAGCGCGTGAGATAGGGCTTCAGCGCCTTGTGGATCTTCGTAAGGCGTACGGTCTGGGGAATGACCTCCTCGGTATAGGGCTGGGCGTTGGCCCAGGGACGGATGGCCTCATGGCTGCGCATCATAAGGGAGAAGGCGCACATCTCCATCCAGCGGGTGAAAAGCTCCGGGCTCCGCTTGAGCTTGCCGAAGGAGAAGAAGCCCCCCACGTCGCAGTGGATCAGCGTCACCCCGGAAAAGCCCAGGGAGAAGCTGGCGGGCATCACGCAGGGCAGGCCGTAGTCTCTCGAGGTGTCGGTGTGCTGATCGCCGTTCCACATCACCGGGGCGTACTGCTGGATCCCCAGGTAGCCGGAGCGGGTGAAGAAGAAGGCCTCGTCCTCTTTCCCTGCCTCCTCGATGGCCTCCCGGTTGATCCTGGCCCAGAGCACCGGCCAGAGATTGTGGAGCTTGGCCGGGTCCCCGTCGTGGAGCACGCAGTCGATGGGGAGATACTCGCCGAAATCCGCCATCCAGCCGGAGACGCCCAGATCCAGCATGTTCTTCTTGATCAGCACGTCTTTGATATAGCGCACCGCCTCGGGATTGGTCAGGTCCAGCATGCCTGCGTCAAAGGTGGTGGACTTGATGTGGTAGATGCTGCCGTCCCGCCGGGTGATGAGATAGCCCTTCTCCTTGCAATACACATAGAGACGGCTGTCCTTCACCAGATAGGGATTGATATAGGCCAGGAACCTCACGCCTCTGGCCTTCAGTTCCCGGATCATGCCCGGCAGATCGGGGTAGAGCTTTTCGTCCGCCTCCCAGTTCCACCAGACCTGGTAGCCCATCACGGTCTTGTTGCAGCCGGACCAGTCCTGGCTCCACACGCCGCAGATCGCCGCTCCCTCGTCCAGCAGGCAGAAGGTCTTTTTCAGCACTTCCTCCCGGCCGCCCTGGGCGCCCAGGATCATGCCGTCCATGCACCAGTCGGGGATGTACTGGCGGTTGGGGGTGCGGACGGAGATGAGGGCCGCAAGCTCCTGAAAGCTTCCGCCCCGCTGCAGGCTCAGGGAACGTGGGCAGGCGTCGTACTGGAAGCGGTACTCCTCTTTTCCGAAATCCGCCCAGCCGTCGGAATCGGTGTCAAAGCGGATAAGCCGACCCTTGTCGGTGACGAACACCGGCATGGGGGCATAGCTGCCGATGCTGCCGTGCTTTTTCTCCCGGTACAGGGGTCGGGGAACCAGGGCCTTTTCCAGGATGGTGGAGGCCTTGATGTGCTCGGAGACAAAGTTTTTCACCCGCTCGCCCCGGAGATCGGTCTTGCGGTACTGCTCGCCGCCGCCGAAGACGGCCTCGCCCTCCATGGCCGGCAGGGAGAACTCATAGGCCCAGCCTTCTTCCCCCTGCAGAAAGATCTCCACGCCCCGGGGTCTGGCCTCGGTGCGCAGAGAGAGCCGGTGTCCCTCGGCGGAGAAGACGATGAGCTCCCCTTCCCGCTTCACCTTGCTCAGGGGGATCCGGACGGTCTCCTTCACCTCTTCCCGGTAGGTCCCGCGCTTTTCGGTGTAAGTCTTCTCCCGCTTCACGGCGGTGGCAAAGGGTTTTTCCACGCTGTGGAAGGCCAGGACCATCCCGTCCTGCTCCAGGGTCCAGGAGCCCGCGCGCACTTGCGATTGCAGCATACTGTGTCCCTCCGTTTTTCTGTTATCTTTCTTATCGTATTATACCGTTTCTTTCCAGTTCCGTCTACCGGAGGGAGAGATTTTTTTCTTTTTTCTTTCCTTAAGCTTCCTCTAAGTTTCGTGTTCTATGATGAGGCCACATCAAAGGAAAGGAGGCCCCCTTATGGCAAACGATATTTTTCAGCGGCGGGAGATCAAGTTCCTGGTGGACAGCCGCCAGCGCGCATTCCTGGAGCAGGCATTCCGGGGCCGCATGGTGATGGACCCTCACGGGGAAAGCACCATCTGCAACATCTATTACGACACGCCGGATTACCGGCTGATCCGGGCCTCTCTGGAAAAGCCCGTCTATAAAGAAAAGCTGCGCATGCGCAGCTACGGCCGGGCCCGGGAGGAGGATCCCGTGTTCCTGGAGCTGAAAAAGAAATACGCCGGCGTGGTCTACAAGCGCCGCATCCTTCTCCCCCAGCGGGACGCCGCCGCCTTCATGGCGGGCAGGGCGCCCCTGCCCCAGCCCAGTCAGATCGGCCGGGAGCTGGACTACTGCCGTGTCTTCTACCGGGACCTGCAGCCCGCGGTGTACCTCTGCTATGACCGCAGCCCCTGGTATGCCTCCGACGATCCGGACTTTCGCGCCACCTTCGACAAGAACATCCGCTGGCGCAGCGAGGATCTGCGTCTCAGCGCACCCATCGGCGGGCAGGCGCTGCTGCTCCCCGGTCAGTCGCTCTTCGAGGTCAAGACTGCCCAGGCCATCCCCCTCTGGCTGGTGGAAGCCCTGGACAAAGCCCAGGTAAGGCAGGCCTCCTTCTCCAAATACGGCGAGGCCTATAAAACGATTTCATCAGAAAGGAACGGTGTTTTCTGTGCTTGATTCTGTTTTTTCCACCCTTTATAATAGCGGTGAGACCGTGACGGTCTCCGCTTTCCTGCTCATTGTGGCAGTGGCCCTGGTCCTGGGCGCCATCCACGCCCTGGTCTATCGCCGCTTCAACCGCTGCACCTCCAGCTTCGCCGTGACCCTGGCCACCCTTCCCCCGGTGGTGGCCGTGGTGATCCTGATGGTCAACGGCAGCATCGGCGCCGGCATCGCCGTGGCGGGGGCCTTTTCCCTGGTCCGCTTCCGCTCCGCCCCCGGCAGCGGCAAGGAGATCGCGGCGGTGTTCACCTCCATGGCCGCGGGCCTTGCCTGCGGCATGGGCAGTCCCGCGCTGGCCGTTCTCTTCACCCTGATCCTCTGCGCTGCGGACGCTTTCTATTCCGTCATCGGCTTCTGCGGAGCCAGGGGCGGCGAGCGGCTCCGCCTCCTGCACATCACCGTGCCGGAGAGCCTGGAATACGCGGAGATCTTTGACGATCTCTTCGCCCGCTATACCACCCGCGCCCGGCTCCTGCGGGTCAAGACCGCAAATCTGGGCAGTCTGAACCGTCTGAGCTATGAGATCGAGCTGAAGGAGCCCGGCATGGAAAAGGAGCTCATCGACGAGCTCCGCTGCCGCAACGGCAACCTGGAGATCTCCCTCTCCCTGCAGACTGAGGACCCGGCGGAGCTCTGAGCGGCGATACTCGCTTCCTCTCCCGGGAAGCCTCCTGTGTTCATACGGAGGGAACGGACTTTCCTGTCCCTCCCTCCTGTATTCTCTTTTTCGACGAGGTAAGCTATGAAAAGAACACGCAATCTTTCTGTCATCCTGCCTGTTCTTCTGCTTGCAGGCCTTCTCTCCGCCTGCGGCGGCAAGCCCTCTGCAGAGGCGCCCGCGCCCTCCGGGGCGGGGGTCTCTCTCCCTGTCTCCTCCGCCCCGGCGGCCCCGGATCTCAGCGCCGCCGTCCAAAGCGGCAGCGGTGCAGCGGAAGACGCCATCCCCCTCACGCTCTCCGATGAGAGCGGCTCCGTCACCATCCGTGAAGCCGGGACCTATCTGCTCTCCGGCGCGCTGAGCGACGGGCAGATCCTCATCGACGCCCCGGAGGACGCCAAAGTGAAGCTCCTGCTCAACGGCGTCTCCGTCACCCGGCAGGGCCATGCCGCGCTCTATGCCCGCTCCGCGGACAAGCTCATCCTCTCCACCGTCTCCGGCAGCGTGAACCTGCTTGCTTCCGCGGGAAACTTCGTCCAGGTGGACGACAAAAACGTGGACGCCGCCGTCTTCGCCTGCTGCGATCTCACCCTGAACGGTGAGGGAGTCCTGAACCTCTCCTGCGAGACGGGTCACGGCATCGTCAGCAAGGACGATCTGAAGCTCAAGGACGGCACGGTAAACGTCGTCTCCGCCAAAAAGGGCCTGGAGGGCAAGGACAGTCTGGGTCTGGAGGGCGGCAGCCTCTCGGTGGAGGCCGGCACCAAGGGGCTGGTCTCCGGCAAGGACGATACGGCGGGATCCATCCTCATCTCCGGCGGCAGCGCCAGCATCCTCTCCCGGGATGATGCCGTCCACTGCTCCGGAACTGTCACGGTGGAGGGCGGGACGCTCCTCCTCTCCAGCGGAGACGACGGCGTCCATGCCGATGAAAGCCTGACCGTCAGCGGCGGCAGCCTCAACGTGGCGCAAAGCTACGAGGGGCTGGAGGCCCGGGTCATCGAGATCCGCGGCGGTACGCTCTCGATCCTCGCCTCCGACGACGGACTCAACGCCGCCGGCGGCAGCGACGGCTCCAACGGCTTCGGCCCCTTTGGGGGCGACCCCTTCCGGGGCGACAGCAGCGCCGGCCTCACCGTCAGCGGCGGCGTCCTCACCGTGAACGCCGAGGGGGACGGGCTGGACAGCAACGGGCTTCTCTCCGTCAGCGGCGGCGAAATCTATGTCAGCGGTCCCACCCGGGGCGGCAACGGCGCCCTGGACTACGGAACCGAGGGAAGCATCACCGGCGGCACCGTTATCGCCGTGGGCTCCGCCGACATGGCGGAGAACTTCGGCCCCTCCTCCACCCAGGGCAGCATCCTGCTCCCGGTGGGCAATCAGGCCGCCGGCACTGCCGTCAGCATCGCGGACGAAAACGGCCGGATCCTCGCAAGCTGCAGTCCGGAGAAAAGCTATCAGAGCGTGTTGATCAGCTGCCCGGGCCTGGAGGCGGGCAAGCGCTACACCGTCACCGCCGGCAGCTTCACCCAGACCATCACGCTGGATTCCCTGATCTACGGCGGCGGCATGGGCATGGGCGGCCACGGCATGGGCGGTTTCCCCGGCGGAGGTCCCGGCGGCCCCGGCGGAGGTCCCGGCGGACCCGGCAGGCGGCCATAATGAAACGCGCAGCAGAGCGGGCAGCATGCCCGCTCTGCTGTTTTTATGTAAAATTTCCAAACATATGCCTGTTTTTCAAAAAACATGATGTACAAAATCACGAAACTCTGCTATAGTATCCCTCGGAGATTTTCTCCTACCCGCCCGGCGCAAATGCCGGAGAATGTATGAACCTGCCATCGGCAGGAAAGTGAGGCAGCTATGGCAAAGACCGCGCAAGACATCATGCAGATGATCCGGGAGCTGGACGTCCAGATGGTGGACTTCAAGGTGGTGGATATCGATGGCCAGTTCCGCCACGTCACCATTCCCGCCGCCCATTTCAATGCGGAGACCATGGAAAACGGCATCGGCTTCGACGCCTCCAACTACGGCTACGCCGTGGTGGAAAAGAGTGATATGGTCTATATCCCGGATCTGGACAGCGCGCAGATCGATCCCTTCTGCGGCGTCAAAACCCTCTCCATGATCGGCAACGCCATGATCATCGACTATCCCCAAAACCGCCCGCTGAAGCAGTACCCCCGCAACATCGTTCTCGCCGCCGAGCAGTACATGGAGGATACCGGCATCGCCGACACCATGCTGATCCTGCCGGAGTTTGAGTTTTATCTCTTCGATCAGGTGGGCTGGAAGGTAGCTCCCAACCGGATCGAGATGCATCTGGACACCGCCCAGGCCCACTGGAACAGCGATGTGGAGGGCAGCGGCAATGTGGTGCCCTTCCAGAAGAACTACCACATCGCCAAGCCCCTGGACCGGAGCTACGAGTGCCGCAGCGAAATGTGCCTGGAGATGGAAAAAGCGGGCATTCCCGTGAAGTACCACCACCCCGAGGTGGGCGGCGCGGGCCAGTTTGAGATCGAGCCCCTGCTCATGCAGATGTCCAAGATGGCGGACGGCACCATGTTCGTCAAGTACATCATCCACAATGTGGCCCGCAAGTACGGCTACAGCGCCACCCTGATGCCAAAGCCAGTCTATGGCGAGGCCGGCAGCGGCATGCATGTGCACATGCTTCTGCTGAAGGACGGGGAACCGGTCTTCTCCGACGACGCCGGCTATTCCCACCTGAGCCGCGAGGCCCACTGGTTCATGGGCGGTCTGCTGGAGCATATCGCCTCCCTCTGCGCCATCACCAACCCCTCCACCAACTCCTTCAAGCGTCTGGTACCGGGCTTTGAGGCTCCGGTCACCGTGGGCTACGCCACCTCCAACCGGAGCGCCGTCATCCGCATCCCGGCCTATGCCAAGAGCCCGAAGCTCCGCCGTTTCGAGCTGCGCAACCCCGACGCCACCTGCAACCCCTACTTCTGCTATGCCGCCATCCTCATGGCGGGTCTCGACGGCATTCAAAGGCAGATCGATCCCCATGAGCGGGGCTGGGGTCCCTATGACATGAACCTTTTCCAGCTCTCCGATGCGGAGAAAGCCAAACTCCATCATCTGCCCAGCTCTCTGGACCAGGCGCTGGACGCGCTGGAGCGGGATCATGACTATCTCACCGCAGGCTCCGTCTTCCCGGAGGAACTGCTGCAGGGCTTTATCCAGCGCAAACGGGCGGAGTGCCTGGAGCTCTCCCAGATCCCCCACCCCGCCGAATTTGCAAAATACTACAACCTCTGAAAAAGGGATCCCACCGCGGTGGGATCCCTTTTTGTGTTCGGTTTTTATTCTCCCGCCAGCTGGATCTCCTTGTCACAGATGGCCAGGGCCGCAGGCCGGTGGGTCACGATCAGCACGGTGCGATCCGTCATGCTGCGCAGGTTTTCCAGCACCTGCTTTTCCGTATCGGCGTCCAGCGAGCTGGTCGCCTCGTCCAGCAGCAGCACCGGCCGGGCCGAGAACACCGCCCGGGCGATGGCGATGCGCTGCATCTGCCCTTCGGAAAGGCCCGCGCCGCTCTCTCCCAATTCGCTGTCCAAGCCCCTGTCCAGAGCAGAGACAAAATCCTCCGCGCAGGCGATACGCAGCGCCGTCCAGAGCTCCTCGTCCCGGTGCATCTTCTCCCGGTCCCCAAAAGCGAGAATCTCCCGGATACTGCCGCTGAGTAGCTCGTTTCCCTGGGGCACATAGGCGAAGAGTCCCCGCCAGGAGGCGTCCAGCTCTGTTCTTCCCGCTCCGGTCTCCAGATAGCGCTCTCCGCTGTCCAGCGGATAAATGCTCATCAAAAGCTTCAACACCGTGCTCTTGCCGCTGCCGGAATGGCCGGTGAAGGCCACATATTCTCCTTTGCGGATCTGCAGGCTCAGGTCCTCCAGCACCACGGACATCGGGCGCTCCCCCTCTTCCCGCATCGGCGGACGGTAGGTGAAGCTGGCCTTCTCCAGGCCCAGCGACTCCAGCTCCTCCTCATAAAGGCGCTGGATCTGCTCCCGGGTCCGGGTCTGTCCTCCGTCATCGGGAAAGCTTTCCGCCTCCATAAGGCGCTCGGCGCTGGCGATCATGCCATAGTATTCCGGCACCAGGCCGGAAAGGTTGGCAAAGGGGCCCCGGATCTGTCCCACCAGCTGTACCACCGCCATGAGCGTGCCGTAGCTGAGCGTTCCCTGCAGAAGGCCGAAGGCGCAGAACACTATACTGCCCACCACAGCCCCCTGAATCAGGATTCCATAGGCCAGACTGCTGAGGTTGGAGACGTGGTTTCTGCGGATCCTGGCGTTTTTATGCTCCTTCATCCGCTCTGCGGCCAGATCTTCGCTCTGCGCCTGGGCGCCGAAACTGCGCAGCACCAGCTGGCTGCCCAGCCGCTCCTGCAGGAAACTGCGCAAGCGCCCGTCGGATTCCTGGATACGTTTGTGCAGCGTTTTCAGCAGCCGCCGGATGCCATAGGTCAACAGCATCACCAGCAGTCCCCCGGGAATCAGCACGGCGGCGAAAAGGGGCTCCAGATAGATGAGCGCAGTCAGTGCTCCCAGCAGCCTCACCGTCATGCCCGTCAGGTTCGGCAGGATGTTGACTGCGGACTTGGCCACCACAGCGCTGTCGCTGGTCAGCCGGTTCATCCACTCACCGGAGTGCAGAGCCGTCACCGCGGCATAGTCCTTTCGCAAAAGTGCGGAGAATAGCCGCTTTTTCAGCCGGTTTTCCAACTCCGCCGCCCCGAATTCCTTCAGGAAGCGGGTCCCGGCCCAGAGCAGCTGCTGAGCCAGCGCCAGCACGATCAGCAGCAGCGCGCCGCGCACCACGCCTTCCCTTCTGCCCGCCACAGCCTCATCGACGATGCTGCGCATCAGGAAGGCGTAGAGCACGCTGATCCCGCCGAGAAAGACCTGCGCCAGCGTCAGCCCTGCCACACAGAGTCTGACCCGGCCCGCGATCCGGATCAGCCAGCGCAGGGTGGATTTTCGCTCTTTCATCGTTTCAGCATCCTCTTGATCCTGGATCCCGCTCTGTATGCCCGTCCCCTGGTGCGGAGCAGGACCGAGCGCAGCGGGAAGAGATCACACCACAGGTGTACATAGATCCGGTAAACCGGGTCCGTTGTGGAAATGGTCTTCCCGTCCCGCACCACCTGAGTCAGAACGCCCAGGATCTGCTCGTCCCGAACATCGTCGCCGGTACAGCAATTATCACCCACGATCCAGTAGTCCTTCTCCCGGACCTTCAGGATCCGGTGCAGCACATACTGCTCGCCCCGCCGAAAGAGCACGGCGTCGTATTTTTTGCAGCGTTCCGGTCCTTTTTTCCGAATCACCATCAGGTCCCGGTTTTCCCGCAGCAGTGGCAGCATGCTTTTCCCCTTATTGGGGAAGACCAGGGTGCCGTTCTGCTCCAGTTCTTCCTCGAAGGAGCTCATTCCAGTGCTCCGATTTCCTGAAGCTTTTCCACCACACTGTGCACGTCCCGTGCGATCACTTCTTCCGGAGCGTCGTATTCCTGCAGCATGGCTTTCACGATTTCCTCTTCCGTGGTCTCCTTCTTCAGGCAGTCAACAATAAAGGCCGCCGTCTCGTTGGAACGGACCAGACCGCGAAAGACCGAGCTGGCGGGGCCTGTGGCTACCATCATCTGGGTCTTTCCCACATTATGGGTGATAAAGCCTTGTTTCAGTTTCATCTTATGCTTCCTCCTGCATTCCCTGATAT
Organism: Oscillospiraceae bacterium; assembly: GCA_017447685.1. GTDB lineage: Bacteria > Bacillota > Clostridia > Oscillospirales > Oscillospiraceae > Limivicinus. Next base: position 62,117 of record JAFSMZ010000053.1, on the reverse strand, counting down.
GAGACCAGCGCCGCTTCCCGTTTCATATTGCAGCCCAGTCTGTAAAGCTTCACAGTTTGGCACATGCGTTCCAGCAGTGCCAGCGTCTTCTCCACTTTCTCTCCGTTCTCCGGCAGATAGCACTGCTGCAGCATCCGGGGGAAGGCATCCTCGGGAGACACACGCTCCACATGGTTTTCCCTGGCCCGTTCCAGGATGCAAAGCGCCTTCAGCGGCGCCGAGCAGTTGCCGCCCAGATGATGTTTGCCGTTCCAGGGGGTACCGTAAGCACGAACGCCTTCCCGGCTCACACGCAGCAGGGGCTTGTCGTCATTGATCATCACGGCGCGCTCTCCGAAGGTCTCCCGCCAAAGTCTGGTGTGGGTGCTCTTGCCGGTGCCGCTCGGGGCTGTAAAAAGATAGGCTTCCCCGTCCACCGCCACCACGGAGCCGTGAAACAGCAGCACTTCCCGCTCCACCAGCGCATCCGCCAGCTTTCGATAGACGGCAAGGGTCTCCAGGTAGAAGTCGCTGGTGTGCAGCTCCGGCAGGCCCTCCGCGGCCCGGGTCCTTGCGCTCATGACCCGTTCCCGGTCGATGTCCTCCTGTCCGGTCTCGATGGTGAACACCGCTTCCTCTTCCGTCAGATAAGCCTGCAGAAACTGCCGCAGCTCCGGCCAGATCGCCCGGATCCTCACCGGGATATCCGCCAGCTTTACCGTGAATTCCGTCATGTTTTCCGCCATTCCATTCCTCCGGGTCTCTGTTTCTCTGCGAGTTGTGCAAGCCCACGGCTGTGTGATCCCGCAAGACCCCATATTATCCTGTAGATTATAGCAAAGGTTTTTCCTTTCGTCAATCGCTGCCCTGCCCGGGAGCGCCGGATGCAAAGTCTCGTTTTCCCGTTGACCATCCGAATAGTTTGTGTTATTTTCAATATGGATTTTTATGTGTCTCGGAGGACTGAATTATGTACGAATCGATCAAGCAAAGCTTTGCGGCCTGCTTTGGCCGCTCCGCGCGCTTTCTCTTCTCCGCCCCCGGGCGCACGGAGCTGGGCGGCAACCACACGGATCATCAGCTGGGCCGTGTGCTGGCCGGCGCCGTCAGCGTGGATACCCTGGCCGCCGTCGCGCCCAACGGCGAGGGCGTGATCCGTGTCCAGTCGGAGGGTTATCCCCTCTGCACCGTCTCTCTGGAGGAGCTGGATGTCCGCCCGGCGGAATTCGGCAGCACCCTGAGTCTGATCCGCGGCGTGTCCGCCCGGATCACCCAGCTGGGCCATGCGGTCCACGGCTTTGACGCCTATGTGACTTCCCGGGTCCTGCCCGGCAGCGGGCTCTCCTCCTCCGCCGCCTTTGAGGTCCTGTTGGGGACCGTCATCAACAGCCTGGACGGCTGCGGTCTCTCCGCCATCGAGATCGCCCAGATCGGCCAGTATGCCGAAAACGTCTTCTTCGGCAAGCCCTGCGGCCTGATGGACCAGATGGCCTCCTCCGTGGGCGGCATCGTCACCATCGACTTTGCCGATGCTTCCCACCCTGTGGTGGAGCCCCTGGACTTTGACTTTGCCTCCTGCGGCCATGCCCTCTGTATCGTCAATTCCGGCGCCGACCATGCGGATCTCACCGACGAATATGCCGCCATTCCCCGGGAAATGAAGGCCGTCTGCGCCGTCTTCGGCAAGGAGCATCTGCGCGAGGTGGACGAGGACGCCTTCTACGCCCGCCTAAAAGAGGTCCGCGCCGCGGCCGGTGACCGGGCCGCTCTGCGCGCCATGCACTTTTTTGAGGACAACCGCCGGGTGGCGCTCCAGGTGGAAGCCCTGAAGGCAAAAGACTTTCCCCGCTTCCTGGACCTGGTGAACGAGTCCGGCCGCTCCTCCTGGCTCTACCTGCAAAACGTGGTCCCCACCGGCAGCACCCGGCACCAGGAGCTGGCCCTGAGCCTGGCCCTGTCCGCCCGTCTCCTGCGGGGCAGAGGCGCCTGCCGGGTCCACGGCGGCGGCTTTGCAGGCACCATCCAGGCCTTTGTGCCCCTGGATCTGCTGGATTCCTTCCGCAGCGGCATGGAGGCCGTGCTGGGGCAAGGCAGCTGCCAGGTCCTGTCCATCCGCCCCGAGGGCGGCATTCTGCTGGAGGAGGTCGAAGCATGAAAGGCTATCTTGACGCGCTGGTGAACTACGCCCTGGATCGGGCCCTGATCCAGGAGGGAGACGAGTTCTGGGCCTATAACCGTCTTCTGGAGGTCATGGGTCTGGACGAAGCCGAGGGAGAGCCGGTGCAGGCGGAGCTGCCCGAGATCCTCACCGCTCTTACCGACGACGCGGTGCGCCGCGGCCTCATTGAGGACAACATCACCGCCCGGGACCTGTTTGACACCAGACTCATGGGCGCCATCCTGCCCCCGCCCCACGAGGTCCGGGCGATCTTCGAGGGCCTGCGGGTGGACTATCCCGAGGCCGCCACGGACTGGTACTACCAGTTCAGCTGCGACTCCAACTATATCCGGCGGGATCGGATCCAGAAGGATCTGAAATGGGTCTATCCCTGTGAGTACGGGGATCTGGACATCACCGTGAACCTCTCCAAGCCCGAAAAGGATCCCCGGGCCATCGCGGCTGCCAAGCTCGCCCCCCAGTCCGGCTATCCCAAGTGCCAGCTCTGCGCCGAGAACGAGGGCTACGCCGGGCGCATGAACCACCCCGCCCGCCAGAATCACCGCATCATCCCCCTCACCATCAACGACGCGCCCTGGTACTTTCAGTATTCCCCCTATGTGTACTATAACGAGCACTGCATCGTCTTCAATGCTAAACACACCCCCATGAAGATCGACAAGGCCGCCTTCCTCAAGCTCTTTGACTTTGTCAGTCAGTTCCCCCACTACTTTGTGGGCTCCAACGCGGACCTGCCCATCGTGGGCGGCTCTATCCTGAGCCACGATCACTTCCAGGGTGGCCACTATGAGTTCGCCATGGCCAAAGCCCCGGTGGAAACGCCGCTCTCCTTTGCCGGCTTTGACGACGTGCAGGCAGGTATCGTGAAGTGGCCCATGTCGGTGATCCGCCTCACCGGGCCGGATCGCTTCCGCCTGGCGGAGCTGGCCGACAAGATCCTGCTGGCCTGGCGGGGCTACACCGACGAGGCCGCCGTGATCCTTGCCGAGACCGATGGCGTCCCCCACAACACCATCACCCCCATTGTCCGCCGTCGGGGAGAGGACTACCAGATCGACCTGGTGCTGCGCAACAACCTGACCACCGAGGAGTACCCTCTCGGTCTCTACCATCCCCACCAGAACCTGCACCACATCAAGAAGGAAAACATCGGCCTCATCGAGGTCATGGGCCTTGCCGTTCTCCCCAGCCGCCTGAAGGCGGAGCTGGAAGCCCTGCGCAGCGCCATCCTCTCCGGTGCCGATTTGAAGGCCGATCCTCTCACCGCCGCCCACGCCGACTGGGCCGAGGAGCTGAAGACCCGCTATACCTTCACCGAGGAAAACACCGAGGCGATCCTCCGTCAGGAGGTGGGCGCCGTGTTCCTCCAGGTCCTCTGCGACGCCGGCGTTTACAAGCGGGATGCGGCAGGCCAGGCCGCTTTCCTCCGGTTTGTTAATTATGTAAACCACATAGGTTAACATTAATTCAATAATCTTGATGTTATGTAAATCAAATTGCAAAAAGGAACTGCTCTGTCGCGCTGGGACAGAGCAGTTCCTTTTTTATATTTCGATCCATGTGCGGAAGTATCGTTCCTGAAACGCAGTCGCCGCAGCGATCTGCTCCGCCGTGTATACGCTGCCAGCCGGGGCCAGAACCCACTTGTCCTCCGCATCGTCCAGCCGATGGATCACGGCGATGACCCTGCCGGTAAAGGTCCGAACCGGCTCCTCCACTCCCAGGATATAGGCATCCTGCTCTTCCCCGTCTCCTGCGAGGATCCCGGGGATATAGCCGTAATTCACCGGGTAAATTAGTTCTGGATACTCCGGATGCCTGCTCCCCAGAGGACGGTCCACGGCGACGGTAACGGTCCGGCCGATCACAGTCTCCCCTCCCGAAAGAGCCGCAGGGCGGTATCCACCTGGTGCTGATTTTCCAGCAGATGGCTCTTTTCCGGGTACTGCCGGACGATGTCCCGCATCCTTTGGTCGATCTCCGGCGTGCAGCCCTTCCACAGCACCCAGCGGATAAATTCTGCGTCCAGCTTTTCCGGGCAGCCCTCCGCCATATCCGGTCTGTTCTTCCCCCGGTACTGCCGGTAGCGGCGGCAGACCCGATAGAGCCTGGTGAGCCGGTCGAAGAGCAGGATCCAGATCTGATCCGCCTCGGCAAGACGCCGCTCATAGGAGAGCTTCCGGTAATTGCCGTCGATGATCCAAGCGCTGTGACTGTCCAGGAACTCCTCCACCATGCGCTCCTTTTCCGCCCCGTCCCGGACCTCCCAGTTCGGCAGGAACTGGACCGTGTCCAGGTGCAGCACCGGCGCGCCGGTAATCTCCCCCAGGGTCTGGGCCAGAGTGGATTTTCCGGAGCCGGAAAAACCCAGGATCGCGATCTTCATGACTCCAGCTCCGCCAAAGCGGCGGCTTCCCGCAGGCTGATGCCCTGCTCCCGGGCGATCCGGGCCAGGTCCTCAAACTCCGCCTTCTCCCGGTTCACGCCGAAGCCCTCCGCCGTCTTGAAGCGCACCGGGCCAGCCTCGGTCTCCACCGTGTAAAAGCCCCGCTGCAGGGTAGATCTCAGGCAGGCGCTCTCCCGCACGCCCAGGGTCGTGGTGTGCCGGAACAGGCAGCGGATCAGCTCGTCCCGCTTTTCTGGTTTACATAAAACAGTTACCATAACTGCAGGGCGGTCCTTCTTCATGCCGATGGGAGTGGTGAACACGTCCAGGGCGCCCTCTTCAAAGAGCATTTCCATGGCAAAGCCCAGTTCTTCCCCGGTGCTGTCGTCCAGGTTGCATTTGAGCTCCAGGATCGCTTCCCGCTCTCCTTCGCTCTCGCCCCAGAAGGCCCGCAGCACATTGGCCGTGGCAAAGTCCTTGTGTCCCGTGCCGATCCCGCACTTTTCCGGGACCATGGCGGGCATGGGGCCGTATTGCTGCGCGAAATGACCCAGCAGCGCCGCTCCCGTGGGCGTACAGAGCTCTCCCTTTTCGCTTCCCGCCCAGACGGGCAGACCCCGCAGCAGCAGCGCCGTGGCCGGCGCCGGCACCGGCAGGATGCCGTGGGCACATTTTACGGTGCCGCTGCCCACCGCGATGGGGGAGCAGACGATCTTCTCCGGCTCCAGCTCAAAGAGCAGCCAGCACACCGCCAGCACATCCGCCAGGGCGTCCAGGGAGCCCACCTCGTGCAGGTGGATATTCTCCACCGGCTCTCCGTGGACCTCACTCTCCGCCGCCGCGATCCGGCGGTAGACGGCGAAGGCATCCTCCTTCACCTGCTCCGGGATCTCCAGTCCCCGGATCCGCTCCAGGATCTCGCTCACCGAAGTATGGTGGTGATGGTGGTGGTGTCCGACCTCCTGCCCCTCCTCTTCCCCGTGGATATTCACATGGACATGGGTGCCGCGAATGCCCCGCTTTTCGTCCTTCTCCGCCGAAACGGCGACCCCCTCGGGCAGCGCGGCGTTCAGCTTTTCCAGAAAGGCCCCGGGCTCCGGGTGCAGCTCCAGCAGGGCAGCCGTCAGCATATCCCCCGCCGCGCCCATATTGCATTCCAAATACAGTGTTTTCATAAGCCTTTTGTTCTCCCCCTCGGGTCTATGGAAATGCTCTCAAAGAAGGCCCTCAGCCTTCCGACGATCTCCGTCTCCTCGCTTTTGGCCTTTTCCAGCTGCTCCGCCGGAAACTGCAGCAGCGCCGCCTTTCCCATGGTGCGCACCCGGAAATCCGTATAGCCTTTGGAAAAGAGATAATCCTCGCTCTCCTCGATGGCCGCGAGCCGTTCGTTGGTAATGAGCTCTCCGGTCTTCACCCGGGTGGCCAGGCAGGCGTAGGCGGGCTTATTCCAGGTGAAAAGCCCCGCCTCCCGGCTGCGCCGCCGGATCTCGGGCTTGGTGAGCCCGCAGAGCCGCAGGGGCGAGAGGATCTCCAGTTCCCGCAGCGCCCGCATGCCGGGCCGGTCCCCCGCGTCGTCGGAGGCGTTGGTCCCGTCCAGCAATACCGGATAGCCGTCCTCAGCTGCGGCCTTCAAAACGGTTGACATAATATTGATCTTGCAGTGGTAGCAGCGGTCCGGTCCGTTGCGCGCCACGTCCTTTGAGCACAAGGCGTCCAGCCGCAGCACTCTGGGCTCCGCCCCCAGCTCCCGGCAGAGGCGCATGGCGTCCTCATATTCAAATTGGGGCTGGAACTGGCTCTTAGCATAGTAGGGTCGGATGTCGGCCCCGGCCTGTATTCCCGCATACAGCAGATAGGCCGAGTCCACGCCCCCCGAAAAGGCCAGCGCCGCCTTGGGGTGTTCGGAAAAAAAGTCTTGAATCGTCATAGCGCAAAGGTCAAGTCTCAAAACGCAAAACTCGTTCAATCCAGATGGTTGATCATGCTGGCCATATAGCCCGCGCCGAAGCCGTTGTCGATGTTCACCACCGAAACGCCGCTGGCGCAGGAATTGAGCATGCTGAGAAGCGCCGCGATCCCGCCCAGGGAGGCGCCGTAGCCCACGCTGGTGGGCACCGCGATCACCGGGCAGTCGGCAAGGCCGCCGATCACCGAGGGGAGGGCCCCCTCCATGCCGGCCACCGCCACGATGACCCGTGCGCTCATGATCTCCTCCAGATGGCTCAGCAGTCGGTGGATGCCGGAGACGCCCACGTCGTAAAGCCGCACCACCCGGTTGCCCAGGGCCTCGGCGGTGACGGCCGCCTCCTCCGCCACGGGGATATCGCTGGTGCCGCCGGTTGCCACCACCACGGTGCCCTTGCCCGTGGGCGCGGGTAGCCTTCCGATCACCCCGGTTTTGGACTGGGGATCGTAGCGCAGGGGCAGCTCTTTCTCCACCAGGGCCGCCGCCTCCGGGCTCATGCGGGTCACCAGCACGGTCTCCTGGCCGCTCTCCCGCATGGCCCTGGCAATGCCCAGGATGTGCTCCGGCGTTTTGCCCGCGCCGTAAATAACCTCGGGCACGCCCTGGCGCAGGCCCCGGTGCAGGTCCACCTTGGCATAGGCGCCGATCTCCCGGATGGGCGCGGTCTTCAACTGCAGCACCGCCTCCTCCACCGGGGTGGTCCCGGCGGCCACGCTCTCCAGCAGCGCGGTGATCTCCTGTTTATCCATGCTGCGCCTCATCCTTTCTCTCAAAATCCCCGTGCACACCGCCGCTTTTGCGCAGCAGCCGGACGTCCGTGATGACCATGTCCTTTTGCACGGCCTTGCACATGTCATATACTGTAAGGGCCGCGGTGCTCACGGCGGTGAGGGCCTCCATCTCCACGCCGGTGCGCCCGTCGCAGGAGACGGTGGCCCGGATCTCCACGCTGCAGCGCTCCTCGTCCAGGCTCAGCTGCAGATCCACCCCGTCGATCAGGATCGGGTGGCACATGGGGATCAGGTCCGGGGTGCGTTTGGCGCCCATGACGCCGGCCACCTGGGCCACGGTGAGCACATCCCCCTTTTTCATGCCGCCGCTGCGGATCAGGGCAAAGGTCTCCCGGTTCACCAGGACTCTTGCAGCTGCCGTGGCGCTGCGAACGCTGGGGCTTTTCTCCCCCACGTTCACCATTTTTGCCCTGCCCTGTTCGTTAAAATGCGTAAAATCCATGGCTTCTCGCTCCATCCCGCCTGATAAAGGCCCTATACTCTAATTGTTTAGTTTATCACAAAGAACGCTTTTCTGCAATCGGCTCTTTTCGAAAGTCCCGTCTCTCTTTTCGAAAGTCCCGTCTCTTTTCCTTGACTTGTCAGGTTTCTTATTGTACAATCCCATTGATTTGCTTTGAAGAAGGGACTTTTTCATGAATAAAAGAGTTTTGACCCGCACTTTGTCCATATTCCTCTGCGCCGCTCTGATCCTTGCCCTGGCGGCCTGCAGCATGCCCCCTCCCGAGACTCCCGCCCCCGCCGTGGCCACTGCGGAGCCCAGCCCGGAGCCTACCGCGGAGCCCACGCCCGAGCCCACCCCGGAGCCGACCCCAGAGCCTACTCCCGAACCCACCCCGGAGCCGACTCCCGAACCCACCCCGGAGCCGACTCCCGAGCCCATCATCGGAGAGCTCCTTGAGGACGAGGACGGCGACGGCATCATCCCCTATCGGATGAACTACAAGGGCGCAACGGTCTATGCACTTTTCGTTCTCGACCCCTCCCAGGTCTTCGTGGGAACCGCGCTGCCCGAGCCCAATCCCTGGGGCGGCCAGGGCCTGACGCTGGACAAACTGGCCGAGGAGTACGGCGCGCTGGCCGGTGTCAACGCCGGCGGCTTCAAGGACGAGGACGGCGGCGGCCGTGGCTGGCCCCCCCAGGGCATCACCTACAGCCGCGGCATCAACTTTGAGCAGGAAGAATTCGGTCCCATTGCCGGTCTGGATCAGAACAATCGCCTCTGGTCCGGCTTCTATACCTATCAGGACTGTGAGGACCTGGGTCTCCGGGATGCGGTCTGCTTCGGCCCCGCTCTGATTCAGGACGGCGTGAAGACGGATCCGGAAACGCTGGAATCCGGCATCGGCGCCAGAACCATGGTCGGCCAGCGGGAGGACGGCGTGATGGTCCTGGTCGCCATTGACGGCCGCCAGGGCTACAGCATCGGCGTCACCTTCGGCGACTGCATTGACCTCATGGCCGACAAGTTCGGCTGCATCAACGCCTCCAACATGGACGGCGGCAACTCCACCTGCATGTACCTCAACGGCGAGGCTGTGAACCGCTCCTCCAACCAGGCCGGCGGCACCCGGGACCTTCCCAACGCCTGGCTGGTTGCCCCCAAGCCGGCGGGCTATGTGAAGCCCGAAAGCGTTCCGGACCGCGTTGTCCTGCCCGAAGATGCCCTGGATGAGCACCGGGAATACGCGGAGGAATGTGACGAGGAGTTGAAGGAGCGCTTCCTCATCTTCGCCCAGGAGTTTGCGCCCTTCTATTACGGCTTTTTCGGCAGCCAGTCCTATGACTATTATTTTGGCGAGCTTTCCCGCTACGTTTCCCGGGAAAGCGAGCTGTGGCAGCGCATCAACCTTGCCCTCATGGACCGGACCTGGGTCAACACCTGGGCCACCGATGTGAACAACCTGGTGCTGGACGGCGCCTTCGTAAACCCCGACGGGACCTATGACCTGTTCATCACCTCGGACCTGTATGAGCATTCCACTTACTGGAACTATGAAGCCAACGGCACCCGGCTCCGCATCACTGTGGTGGAAGACCCGGACAGCTACGCCGGCTTTCTCGCCATTGCCACCTATTAAATGAAAAGGGATGTGATTTCTCACATCCCTTTTTGTTTTCAGTTTTGAGTTTTGAGCAGGGGTCGACGCCCCGGCTCTCATTCCCCGCGCACAAAATCGGGCGGATGCGCAGCTGATCTCAGCACGTCCGCCCGATTTTGTTCTATCCTCTTTATCCGTTTGCACCCGCGCCCTGCCCGGCCTCATAATAATAATTCACCAGCAGGTCCACACAGGCGCCGTAGCTTTTGAGGCCCATCTCCTGGTCATAGCTCTGCAAAAAGCCCTCGTACACCGTGTTGGAAGCCTTCTGCACCGGGGTCTCAAACTGCTGCCAGTACAGGCGGTTCGCGGCGAAATCCCGCTTCACGTCCTCACAGAGGCTGCCGTAGACCGGCTCCCAGGCCGCCCGGTCCGCCCCGTAGAGGGCGTTGCCCAGATGGGTGTAGGCCAGCAGCGCCGCGGAATACACATATTCCGGATCCCCGTAGTCCAGGCAGGCCAGCACCGCTACGAAATTCGCCTCCTGCTCCTTGGCAACGCCACGCTGGTGGGCCAACTCATGGGCCACCGTGGAGGGGAAAAGAGAGCTGGGAAAATCCGTGTTCACATTGGCCTCGGCAGTGAGGGGGAAAAAGAAGCCGGTGAAATCGATCAGACTCATCACCCGGGAAAAGACCATCCCCTTGGCGTGGACCTCCGGCCCCTCCAGGCAGGGAAAGCGTTGCTCCAGTCCCCGGTAGACCTCCGGCGAGCGGGCCAGGATCGCTTTCCTGTCCAGATCGCAGACGCCACGCTCGTCCCGGGGCACCTGCTCCGCGTACTCGTTTGCCAGCGCCGCGTACCAGGCAGTGACTTCCGCCAGTTGTTCTGTGGAGATCTTCTCCCGCTTGAGCCCGCTCTGGGCCATGAAATCGTCGCCGTAATAGAATACGCCCCAGAGCAGGCAGAAGCCGCCGTAAAACACCGCGCCCGCGGTGAGCAGGCTCACCAGCACCTTGTACAGCCGTTTGCCCCATTCCTTCCGGCGGATGCACTGCACCAGCTCCAGGATTATGTAAACCAGTCCGCCGACGATCGCAAGGGCGTAGATCGCTTCCGCCAGGGAGAAGGGCAGCAGATCCGTGGCCTTGGCCAGGAAGCGGTGGACCGGCCGCACATAGTTTCCCGACAGTTCCCGGTTCCAGGCATAATTCCCCCTGGTGGCCAGGTGCACGCCGATGATGACGGCGTTCAGCAGGAGCAGCACATGCCTTAACGGGCAGAGCCTCCCTATGGCGGCAAAGCCGCGTTTTTTCTCTCTCGTCATTTCCATGGCCCCACTATACACCCTGCGCTCTTTCCCTGGCAAGAAGGAATCTCTGGAAGCGCTTCACTCTTCCCTTTTCACTCCTCGCTTTTCACTCTTCACTCCTCACTCTTCACTCTTCACTTTTCACTCTTCACCCTTCACTTTTCACTCTTCACTTTTCACTCTTCACTTTTTCACAAAAAAATCCTCCCCTGTTCAGGGGAGGATTTTTTATGATAATTTACTGGGCGTTCTTCGCCAGATCGCAGAGGGCGGTGAAAGCGGCGGGGTCGTGGATGGCGGTCTCGGAGAGCATCTTGCGGTTCATCTCGATCCCGGCCTTCTTCAGACCGTACATGAACTTGGAGTAGTTCAGGCCGTTCATCTTGCAGCCTGCGCTGATACGGGTGATCCAGAGCTGACGGAAGTCTCTCTTCTTCTGCTTGCGGCCGACATAAGCGTAGCGGCCGGACTTCATCATCTGCTCCTGAGCCATCTTATAGTGACGGGACTTGTTGCCCCAGTAACCCTTAGCAAGGCCAAGCACCTTATTTCTGTGCTTGCGGGTCATCATTGCGCCTTTAACTCTAGCCATTTGTGTTTCCTCCTATTTCGCGTCAACCCTTATTTGTAAGGGATCATTTTCTTGATGGTAGCAGCGTTGGTCTCGTCGGCGTAGGTCTCGCTGCGCAGGCGACGGCAGCGCTTGGTGTCCTTCTTGGTGAGGATATGGCTCTTAAAAGCGTGGGCGCGCTTTACCTTGCCGGTCTTGGTGAGATTGAATCTCTTCTTGGCACCGCTGTGGGTCTTCAGTTTGGGCATGACTATTTCTCCTTCCGTGTGTTAGCCCTCGACGCTTTCGGTCTTGGGCGCTTTGGGTTTGGCCGGCTTCTTTGCCGGGGTGACGGGCTTGGGGGACAGGAACATGGACATATTCCGGCCCTCCAGCTTGGGGGCTTTGTCCATATTGGCGATCTCCGCGCACTGGGCCGCAAAGTCCTTCAGCAGGGTCGCGCCGATGTCGGTATGTGCCATCTCGCGGCCACGGAAGCGCACGGACACCTTGACCCGGTCTCCGTCCGCCAGGAACTTCTGGGCGTTCTTCAGCTTGGTGTTGAAGTCATTGGTATCGATGCCCGGGGACATGCGGATCTCCTTGACCTCCACGATGCGCTGATTCTTCTTGGCCTCTTTTTCCTTCTTGGTCTGCTCGAAGCGGTACTTGCCGTAGTCCATGATCTTGCAGACGGGAGGATTGGAGCCCGGAGCGATCTTGACCAGATCCAGTTCCTTCTCTTCTGCGATCCTGAGCGCCTCCGCAGCAGACATAATGCCCAGCTGCTCGCCCTGATCTCCAATCAGGCGGACTTCCTTGTCATTGATCTCTTCGTTGATTTGATGAACAGCGTTTGCGATGGGAAACACCTCCGAAAAATAAAAACGCGGATGCACAGCATCCGCGCATAAAAACACCGTAAATCCCCCTTGGGGGCGCTGCTTCTATTGACCGCGGCTGGCTCAAAAGGCCGCCGGGTGAGGCCGGGGATGCCGTACCTGCTTTGTTTTAGCTTTGATAATATACCAGCACTTTCTCCCTTTGTCAAGAGCTTTCTTCTCAAAAATATGCGGATTCTTTTTTGATTATGCCGCAAAGGATCTCCTGCGCGGGAGGACCGGAAGCCCTCCCGCGCAGGAGAACCGTGTGCAAGCCGCTTTTCGCGCGCCCCTTCTCAGAGCACGTGCACAGATTCCGGCTCGAAGACAAGATTGCAGCTCTCCCCGACCCGATAGATCCGCTTGTTCTTGGGGTTGTGCTCCTCCAGCTTCACCAGGGTGTTGCCTACCATCACATGGTAGTTCTGGTAGGAGCCCATAAAGCAGCTGAGCACCACCTTGCAGGGCAGGCCGCCCACATCCTCAAGATGCGCCGCCTCGGGCCGCAGCACCAGGGTGTACTGCTCTCCCGCTTTCATGTCGTCCCGGGCAGGGACCTGCAACTCGCTGCCTTCCACATTCAGCACCGCCATGTCCTTCTCCCGGCGCAGCATCTCGCCCCTCAGGAAGTTGGCCTCGCCGATAAAGTCCGCAACAAATTCGTTCACCGGATGGTAGTAGATCTCCTGGGGCGTGCCCATCTGGGCCACAACGCCCTTGTTCATGATGATGATGTTGTCGGACAAAGCCATGGCCTCGGACTGGTCATGGGTGACGTAAACAGCGGTGATGCCCACCTCCTGCTGGATACGGCGGATTTCCGTGCGCATGGTGACGCGCAGCTTGGCGTCCAGGTTGCTCAGCGGCTCATCGAAGAGCAGCACCGAGGGCTCGATCACCAGGGCGCGGGCCAGGGCCACGCGCTGCTGCTGGCCGCCGGAGAGCTGGTTGGTCATGCGGCCTTCCATACCGCTCAGCTCCACCAGGTCCAGGATCTTCATGACCCGCTCCCGGATCTCGTCCTTGGGCACCTTGCGCAGCTTCAGGCCGTAGGCCACGTTGTCGAACACGTTGTAGTGGGGCAGCAGGGCGTAGCTCTGAAACACCATGGCCGTGTCCCGTTTGTTGGGGGTCAGCTCGTTGATGGGCTCGTCCCCCAGGTAGATCTCGCCCTCGTCCGGGCTCTCAAAGCCGGCGATCATGCGCAGCGTGGTGGTCTTGCCGCAGCCGGAAGGTCCCAGCAGGGTCACGAAGGAGCCGGGCTCGATGGTCAGGGAGGTGTCTTTCACCGCGTAAAAGTCCTTCCCCGTCTTGGGATCCTGATAGATTTTGGAGATATGCTCCAGGCGAACGCCTTTTTTCACTTTTTCCATGGCTCAGTCCTCCTTGATCTTTCTGCTGGTGCCGAAGTACTTCATGAACAGGTTCATCAGCAGCACAGCGCCGTAGGTAATGATGATCAGAATGGTCGCAAAGGCGCAGGCCAGACTGAAGGAGCCCTTCTCCGCGAACTCGTTGATCTGCACGGTGATGAGCAGGAACTGGGGCGTCACCAGCAGGATGATGGCGGAGATGGCGGTGATGCTCCGCACGAAGGCGGTCACAAGGCCGGAGAGGAAGGAATCCTTGATCAGAGGCAGCGTCACGGTCATAAACACCCGCAGACTGTCCGCGCCCATGTCGTAGGCCGATTCCTCGATAGACTTGTCGATCTGCCGCAGGGCGGAGATGCCGCTGCGGGTGCCGGTGGGCAGGGAGCGCACCACGAACACGATGATCAGGATGAGGCCGGTGCCGTAGAGGCCCTGGAGGAAGCCGGTGTGGAAGAGTCCGCCGGAAAAGCCCCGGATGTATCCCACGCCCAGCACCGTGCCGGGCACAGCCATGGCCAGCATGCTGACCGCCTCGATAAAGCCCTTGGCCTTGAACTTCCGTTTGACGACCAGATAGGAGATGATCATGCTCAGCAGCGCCGTGACGGGAGCTGCGATCAGAGACAGCAGGAAGGAGTCCTTAAAGGCCTTGAAGCCGTGATAGCGGCTGAAGACCAGCCCGAACCACTTGCCTGTGAGAGGGAAGAATTTGTAGCCCCAGGTGGGGAAGCAGGCGCCGATGGGCACACAGATGTACATCAGGATCACGAAAGCCGCGCCCAGTGCGCAGAACACCGTCAGCGGGATCTTCACGCTCTTGTCCTCGATGAGCATCCTGGCGCGGGAAGCCTTGCCCGTCAGGGTGGCGGCGGTCTTGGCCTCCAGATAGTACTTCTGCACCGCAAACATCAGCAGCGTGATGCACAGCAGCACCACAGCCATGGCCGCCGCGCCTGCCTTGTCATAGGCGCCGGTGATCTGCAGGTAGATGGTGGTGGCCAGGGTGTCGTAGGAGCCGCCGATGATCATGGGGTTGGCAAAGTCCGCGATGGATTCGATAAAGGTCACGAGGAAGGCGTTGCCGATGCCCGGCAGCAGCAGAGGCAGCGTCACGTCCATGAAGACCCGCCAGCGGCTGGCCCCCATGTCCCGTGCCGCCTCCTCCAGAGAGGGGTCGATGTTCTTCAGCAATCCCTTGAGCATCATGTAGCACACCGGGAAGAAGGTGAGGGTCTGGACCACCACGATGCCCCAGTAGCCGTAGACGCTGTTGTCGTAGATACCCAACAGGAAGCGGGTGACCAGGCCCGCCTTGCCGAAGAGCATGATCATGGACAGGCTCAGCACAAAGGGCGGCGACACCACCGGCAGCATGGACACCACCTTGAACAGTCCGCCTACAAACCTGTTCATGTGGACGTAGACCTCCACATAGGCGAAGAGCAGGCCAACGAGAGCAGACAGGATACCCACCACGAAGCCGATCTTCAGGGTGTTGCCGATGGCGCGGGTAAAGTTGGGCATGGCGAAGATCCGCTTGAAAATACCGAAGCCGAAGCCGCCGTCGCCCACGAAACTGTCCACCAGCAGAATTGCCAGCGGGTAGAGAATAAACAGTGTCAGAAATGTGATCAGCACGACGATGGTGGTGACCATGATGGGATCCGCCATCAGCTTTTTCCGGTCCAGCGCCGCGCCCTGGCCTCTTGCCATAGAATTCTCTCCTTTCTTCTTTTCCCCGAAAGGATCTGATACGAATATCTGATAGAAATCATTCAAGCCTTCCGGTCAGAATTGTGTCATACTTCGTTTCGTCGGCACAAGCTCCGGATCGTCTCGCTTCCGTGAAGCGTCACGAAAGCTCGCTCCCTCCGCTGCGCCTCCTCTTCCCATCAAAGCAGACGCTTTGATGGGAGCCCTGAGCCTGACCATATATCTCCATTATGCTCTGCGGAAGGCGCCTCGTCCGGCACAATTCTGCCTCGGAATCCTATGAAAGCTTCTTATCAGACATTCGTATAAAAAAGGATGGCGGGAGATCCCGCCATCCTTGCGGAAGCAGTGCTTACTCGGTCTTGAAACGATCGGCGCCGGTGTCCGCACCGGAGGCGGCGATGGCGTTCATGACCTCGTCGATATAGGTTTTGATGTTCTTGGTGGCGTCCTCGAAGTCATACTTCATGACGTTCTCGGGATCCAGGCCGAACTGGGCGGCAGCCTCAGGCTGCTGGGCGTTGTCGATGACCAGGAACTGGTAGGAGCCGTTCTTGGCGCCCAGCTCCACGCAATCGGGGCTCAGCGCGTACTCGATCCAGAGCTTGGCGGCGTTGGGATGCGCGGCGCCCTTGAAGATGGCGGTTGCGCCGATCTCGAAGGAGGTGCCGGTGCTGGGGATGACCAGGGCCACGTTGTCATAGCCGTTGTCCAGGATCTGGGTGATGCCGTCATGCAGGAAGCCGATGCCGATGACGCACTCGCCGGTACCCACGTTCTTGGACGGGCCGGAGCCGGACTTGGTGTAGACTTCAATGTTCTTGTCCAGGTCTACCAGGAACTGGATGCCCTCGTCATGGCCGTACTTCTGGATCATGGTGTTGATGACCAGCTTGGCGGTGCCGGCGGTATTGTAGTTGGACAGCCAGATCAGGCCCTTGTACTCTTCCTTCAGCAGATCCTGCCAATCCTGGGGAGCCTCCAGGCCCATGCGCTCCAGCTCATTGGTATTGACCATGAAGCCCAGGATGCCCTTGTAGATGCCGAACCACATGTTGTCGGGGTGCTTGTACATGTCGCTGGTCAGATGCGCGGCATTAACGGCCGCATAGGGCTCCAGCAGGCCCTCGGAAGCAACCACGTTGTAAGGGTCGGTAGTGCCGCCGAACCAGACGTCAGCGGAAGGATTGCCGTTCTCTTCCTCGATCTTGGCCTGGACTTCGCCGGTGGACAGACGCTGATAAGAGGTCTTGATGCCGTAAAGCTCTTCGAAGTGAGCCGTGGCGGCAGCCAGGTACTCCTCTTCGCAGGAGCCGTAGACCACCAGCTCGCCCTCGGCCTGAGCGGCCTTGATGAGTTCAGCCAGCTCGCCCTCGGCGGCGGCATCGGTCTTGGCCTCGGTCTTGGCCTCGCCGCAGGCGGCCAGGGCGAAGACCATAACAAGCGCGAGCAGCAGTGCAAATACCTTTTTCATGTTTTTCCTCCTTCAATTCTTTTTCCCGCCGCTTGGCGGGAAAGCGATCCGTTTTGCGGAACGAACAGGATCATTCCACTTTTTGTATTATACTCCCGGTCTGGTCCTTTGTCCATTGCAGTCCTGCCATTTTCAAGCTGTATTTTTGAACAAAATTGCCAATTCGTTTTTGTTCAAAAGCGCAGAATATCATATTTATTCCAATGCGGGCTCTCCGGGAGCGCCCGTTTCCGTCCTGCAGACGTAGCTGACGAAGGGAGCCGTCCCCTCGCGCAGGACACGGTGCCCCGATCGTGCCGCCGATGCACTTGGAACGAGCAGCGGCGACTTTGGCCTGCCAGCTCTGTCAAAAACGCAGCGCTGAGATCCTTCGTCGGCTTTGCCTCCTCAGGATGACGGCGAGACCGCAGCGCAATGCGGAGACCTGCCGCGCCTCTTTTCATTTCCGCCTTCCGAAAAAACGCCGTCCCAACAATGCCGCATTCCGAACTCCGAATTCCGAACTCTTCCCCCTCGTCAAGCTGCACAAAGCTGGGATTCTTCTTTTGTGCAAATGCTCCAGTATCCCGGAGGCACGGAAAGCTGCCCCTTTCCCGAAAAACAGTCAGAATTTCCCCTCCGAAAGTGCGTCGGAAATGGGCCTTTTCGCTCTTTCTTTTCTGTGCATTCTGCCGATTGACAAAAAAGCGCGTAAACCGTTATAATCAGGGCGTCTTTAAGGCGATCCGGTGAGATCGGCAAGGGTGAAAAAAGCGCCCCTTTCGGGGGTGCGGATCGCTGTTTCCTTGTCGGTTTTCCGGGAAGGGATTTTGTTTTTTTCGGAGGGTTTTGCCATGCCTGTCTTTCCCCGATACAAGCAGCTGGACGGCGCTGGTGCCCTGCCCTTCGCCGGAGACTGTGTCGCCTTCCTCCGTCAGGAGAAAACTGGATATGTCAAACTGCCCGGTTTTTGCGATGTGCATGTGCACCTGCGCGAACCGGGCTTTTCTTATAAGGAGACCATCCGCAGCGGCTCTCTGGCCGCGGCCCGGGGCGGCTACACGGCAGTCTGCGCCATGCCCAACCTGAACCCGGTGCCGGACAGTGCGGAGCATCTGGAGGCAGAGCTCTCCCTCATCCGGCGGGACGCGGTCATCGACGTGCGCCCCTATGGGGCCATCACCGTGAACGAGGCCGGGAAGGAGCTTGCGGATCTGGAGGGCATGGCCCCCCATGTGATCGCCTTTTCCGACGACGGACACGGCGTCCAGGACGACGGCATGATGCGGGAGGCCATGGAACGGTCCAAAGCCCTCGGCAAGCTGATCGTGGCCCACTGCGAGGACAACACACTCCTCCGGGGCGGCTATATCCACGACGGGGCCTGGGCCGCCGCCCACGGCCACCGGGGCATCTGCTCGGAGAGCGAGTGGCGCCAGGTGGCCCGGGATCTGGAGCTGGTGGCCGAAACCGGCTGCGGCTACCATGTGTGCCACATTTCCACGAAGGAATCCCTCCGCCTGATCCGTGAGGCGCGGCGGGACGGGCTGGACGTCAGCTGCGAGACCGCGCCCCACTACCTGCTGCTGGACGAAAACGACCTGCAGGAGGACGGACGCTTCAAAATGAACCCGCCGCTGCGCGCCCGGGAGGACCGGGAGGCCCTGCTGGAGGGGCTCTGCGACGGGGACATCCTGTGCATCGCCACCGACCACGCTCCCCACAGTGCCGAGGAAAAATCCCGGGGCCTGGAGGGCAGCGCCTTCGGCATCGTGGGCCTGGAAACGGCCTTTCCCCTGCTCTACACCGGGCTGGTGAAATCCGGCGTCCTCACGCTGGAGGCCCTCGTCTCGCTTCTCTGTGAGCGCCCCCGTGAGCGCTTCGCTCTCCCCCTTGGGGAGGACTGGTCCCTCTGGGATCTGGAACAAGAATACACGATCGATCCCGCGGACTTTTTGTCCAAGGGAAAAGCAAGTCCCTTCACCGGCCGCAGGGTCTTCGGCAGATGCCTGCAGACGGTTTACAGCGGGCAGACGGTTTACCGGGAGAAATAATATGGCAAAACGAACGGACATCAAAAAAGTACTGATCATCGGCTCCGGCCCCATCGTCATCGGCCAGGCGGCGGAATTCGACTATGCCGGCACCCAGGCCTGCCTGGCCCTCAAGGAAGAGGGCTACGAGGTGGTGCTGGTGAACTCCAACCCCGCCACCATCATGACGGACACCTCCATTGCCGACAAGGTCTATATGGAGCCCCTGACCCTGGACTATGTGGCCAAGATCCTCCGCTATGAGCGGCCGGATGCCATCGTCCCCGGCATCGGCGGGCAGACGGGGCTGAACCTGGCCATGCAGCTGGAGCGCAAGGGCATCCTCCGCGAGTGCGGGGTCAAGCTTCTCGGCACCAGCAGCGAAAGCATCGAGCGGGCCGAGGACCGGGAGCTTTTCAAGGAAATGTGCCAGGCCATCGGCGAGCCGGTGATCCCCTCCGAGATCACCTACAATCTGGAGGAGGCCAAAGCCGCGGCGGAACGCATCGGCTATCCCGTGGTGCTGCGCCCCGCCTTCACCCTGGGCGGTACCGGCGGGGGCTTTGCCTATAACGAGCAGGAGCTGGAAGAGATCGGCGTCAACGCCTTCCGCCTCTCCCCCGTGCACCAGGTCCTGATCGAAAAGAGCGTGAAGGGCTATAAGGAAATCGAGTTTGAGGTCATGCGGGACTCCAACGACCGCGCCATCACCATCTGCGGCATGGAGAACGTGGACCCCGTAGGCGTGCACACCGGTGATTCCATTGTGGTGGCCCCCATCCTCTCCCTGAACGAGCACGATCTCAAAATGCTCAACGACAGCGCCATCAAGATCATCCGGGAGCTGAAGATCGAGGGCGGCTGCAACGTGCAGTTTGCGCTGAACCCCACCAGCAGTGAGTATTACCTCATCGAAGTGAACCCCCGGGTCTCCCGCTCCTCCGCCCTGGCCTCCAAGGCCAGCGGCTATCCCATCGCCCGTGTCACGGCGAAGATCGCCCTGGGCATGGCCCTGGAGGAGATCCCCGTGGCCGGCGGCACCGCGGCCATGGAACCCAGCCTTGACTATATCGTGGCCAAGTTCCCCCGCTTCCCCTTCGACAAGTTCACCTCCGCGCCCAACACCCTGGGCACCCAGATGAAGGCCACCGGCGAGGTGATGGGCATCGGCTCCAATCTGGAGGAATGCCTGCTCAAGTCCGTGTGCTCCCTGGAAATCGGCGTGGATCACTTCCATATGGCAAAGTTTGACGAGCAGTCGGACGAAGAGCTTTTCTCCTATATTTCCGAGTTCCGGCATGACGGCGTCTTCGCCGTGTTCGAGCTGCTGCGCCGGGGCGTTTCCGTGGAAAAGCTCCATGAGCTCACCAGCATCACCGAGCTCTTCCTGGAATCCTTCCGGAAGATCGTGGACATGGAGCGCGCCCTCCGGGAGCACATCAACGACGCCGCCCTGCTCCGCGAAGCCAAGAAAATGGGCTTTTCCGACAGCTGCATCGCCTGCTTCTGGAACCTCTCGGAGACGGAGATCTACGAGCGGCGCCGCAAGCTGGGCATCACGCCGGTGTTCCGCATGGTGGACACCCTGCACACCGGCAAATACATCGCCTATCTCTACTCCTCCTATTCCGGGGAGAACGATTCCCGCCTCACCGACAAGAAGAAGCTGGTGGTCCTGGGCGCCGGCCCCATCCGCATCGGTCAGGGCGTGGAGTTTGACTACTCCACCGTCCACGCGGTGCAGACCATCAAGCGCAACGGCTACGAGGCCATCATTATCAACAACAACCCCGAGACCGTCTCCACCGACTACACCACCGGCGACAAGCTGTACTTCGAGCCTCTGACGCCGGAGCACGTGATGGCGATCCTGGACTTTGAGCAGCCCGAAGGCGTCATCGCCTCCCTGGGCGGGCAGACGGCCATCAACCTGGCCCAGCCCCTCATGGACCGTGGCGTGCGCATCGTGGGCACCGACTGCGCGGCCATCGAACGGGCAGAGAACCGGGACAGCTTTGAAAAGATCCTCCTCTCCCTGGACATTCCCCAGCCCACCGGCACCGCCGTGACCAACATCGAAGACGGCATCGCCGCGGCGGAGCGCATCGGCTACCCGGTGCTGGTCCGCCCCAGCTTCGTCCTGGGCGGCCGGGCCATGGAGATCGTGGCCAGCGAGGAGATGTTACGCCACTATCTGAAGACCGCCGTGGAGATCGACGCGGACAAGCCCGTCCTGGTGGACAAGTACATCCTGGGCCGTGAGGTAGAGGTGGACGCCATCTGCGACGGACGAGACGTGTTCGTTCCCGGCATCATGGAGCTGGTGGAGCGCACCGGCGTCCATTCCGGCGACTCCATCAGCGTCTATCCCTCCTTCTCCATCTCCAACAAGGTCAAGGGCATCATCCTGCAGTACGCCAAAAAGCTGGGTCTGGGCATCGGCATCATCGGCCTGTTCAACATCCAGTTCATTGTAGATAAGGAAGAAAACGTCTACATCATCGAGGTCAACCCCCGCTCCTCCCGCACGGTCCCCTTCCTCTCCAAGGCCACGGGCTTCTCCCTGGCGGACATCGCCACGGAGGTCATCATGGGCAAGAGTCTGAAGGAGCAGGGCATCTTCGATCTCTATCCCGAGGAAAAGAAGCGCCACTATGTAAAGGTCCCGGTCTTCTCCTGGAACAAGATCAAGGGCCTGGACGCCTACCTGAGCCCGGAGATGAAATCCACCGGCGAAGCCATCGGCTACGACGCCAAGCTCTCCCGCGCCATGTACAAGGCCCTGCAGGCCTCCGGCATGAAGCTGCAGAACTACGGCACCGTGTTCGTCACCCTGGCCGATGAGGACAAGGAGGAGGCTCTCCCCCTGGTGCGCCGCTTCTACGACATGGGCTTCAACATCGAGGCCACCGTGGGCACGGCCACCTTCCTCAAGCAGCACGGCATCCGCACCCGTATCCGCCGCAAGATCAGCGAGGGCAGCGAGGAGATCCTGGACTCCATCCGCGCCGGCTACGTGAGCTATATCATCAACACCCGCGCTCTGCAGCGGGGCAAGCACCTGGAGGACGGCGTGGCCATCCGCATGTGCGCCACAGAAAACAACGTCACCATCTTCACCTCTCTGGACACGGTCCGGGTGCTGCTGGACGTTCTGGAGGAGACCACCATAACGGTCTCCACGATCGACGCCTGATTTATGAAGCAATCTGTCTTTACCCTCACCGAAAACGAGGCTCTGACCTCCCGCTTCTCCCTTCTGCGCCTGCGGGGAGACTGCTCCGCCATCGATGGCCCGGGACAGTTCGTCACCCTCTCCCTGCCCGGCTTCTTCCTCCGACGCCCCTTCTCCGTCTGTGACTGGGACGAGCACGGCTTCTCCCTCATCGTGGAGGAGGCGGGCAAGGGCACGGCTCTGCTCCGCACGCTGCAGCCCGGTGCTGCGCTGGACGTGCTCACGGGCCTGGGCAAGGGCTTTGATCTTTCCAAATCCGGAGAAGCTCCCCTGCTCATCGGCGGCGGCAGCGGCGTCTCGCCCCTGCTGGGTCTGGCCAAACGCCTTTTGACCCAAGGCGCCTCTCCCCGGGTGATCCTGGGCTTTCCCAGCCGGGAGGATCTGATCCTGCTGGACGAGTTTTTCCGTCTGGGCCTGGCCCCCACCGTCACCACCGACGACGGCAGCTTCGGCATCCGCGGCCGCGTGACCGAAGCCATGGACCTGCCCCACAGCTTTTTCTTCGCCTGCGGCCCCGCCCCCATGCTCCGGGCCGTGTGTGAAGCAAGCCCCGTCTCCGGCCAGGTCAGCCTGGACGCCCGCATGGGCTGCGGCTTCGGCGCCTGCATGGGCTGCACGATTCAGACCGCAAGCGGCCCCCGACGGGTCTGCAAGGACGGCCCGGTCTTTGACAAGGAGGAACTGCTGTGGACAGACTGAGCGTTTCTCTCTGCGGGATCGAGCTTTCGAACCCCATCATCCCCGCCTCCGGCACCTTCGGCTACGGCCACGAGTTTGCCGGATTCTACGACCTGAACATTCTGGGCACCTTCTCCATGAAGGGCACCACGCTTTCCCCCCGCTTTGGCAATCCCACGCCCCGCATTGCGGAGGCCCCCGCCGGCATGCTGAACG
Source organism: Oscillospiraceae bacterium (assembly GCA_017447685.1). Lineage (GTDB taxonomy): Bacteria > Bacillota > Clostridia > Oscillospirales > Oscillospiraceae > Limivicinus. Next base: position 39,330 of record JAFSMZ010000053.1, on the reverse strand, counting down.
CCGTGGGGCTCCAGAATCCTGGGGTGGACGCCGTGATTGCGGAGGAACTCCCCCGGCTCAAAGAGGTCTTTTACAAGCCCGTCATTGCCAATGTCAGCGGCTTTTCCCCGGAGGAATACACCGCTGTCTGCGCCAAGTTTGACGCCGAGCCCCAGGTGGGCTGGCTGGAGGTCAACATCAGCTGCCCCAATGTCCACGGCGGCGGCATGAGCTTTGGCACCGACCCCAAGGCGGCGGCGGAAGTCACCCGCGCGGTGAAGGCCGTGACCACGAAACCCGTCATCGTGAAGCTCAGCCCCAACGTGACGGACATCGTCTCCATCGCCAAAGCCTGCGAGGACGCGGGGGCCGATGGGCTCAGCCTCATCAACACCCTGCTCTCCCTGCGCATCGACCTGAAGACCCGCAGGCCCATTCTGGCCAACACCACCGGCGGCCTCTCCGGCCCCGCGATCTTCCCCCTGGCCCTGCGCATGGTCTGGCAGGTCTCCCAAGCCGTGAAGATCCCGGTGATCGGCCTGGGCGGCGTCTCCTCCGCGGAGGACGCGGCGGAAATGCTGCTGGCCGGGGCCACTGCCGTGCAGGTGGGCGCCGCCAATCTGCGGGACCCCTTCGCCTGCCCCAGGATCATCCAAACGCTCCCCGCGGTCCTGGACCGGATGGGAGCGGAAAATATCCGTGAAATCATAGGAGGAGCACATGGCTAAAGACGTGATCATCGCCTGCGATTTTCCCGGCGCCGAGGAGACCCTCGCTTTTCTGGACCGCTTCGGCGGAGAAAAGCCCTTTGTGAAGATCGGCATGGAGCTCTTCTATGCGGTCGGCCCCGAGATCGTGCGCCAGATCAAGGCCCGGGGGCACCGGATCTTCCTGGATCTGAAGCTGCACGACATCCCCAACACCGTGAAAAAGGCCATGCGGGTGCTCTCCGGCCTGGATGTGGATCTTGTGAATCTCCACGCCGCCGGCTCCCGGGCCATGATGAAGGCGGCCCTGGAGGGGCTCACCCGTCCCGACGGGACCAGGCCTCTGCTCATCGCCGTCACCCAGCTCACCAGCACCGACCAGACGGCCCTCACCGAAGAGCTGCTCATCGACAAGCCCCTGGAGAACGTGGTCCTCTCCTATGCCCGCAACGCCGCGGCGGCCGGGCTGGACGGGGTAGTGTGCTCTCCCCTGGAGGCGGGCAAGGTCCATGAAGTCTGCGGCGAGGCTTTTGTCACCGTCACCCCCGGCGTCCGCTTTGCCGATGCGGGGAAGGATGACCAGAAGCGCATCGCCACTCCCGCCCGGGCCAGAGAGCTGGGCTCGGACTATATCGTGGTGGGCCGCCCCATCACCCAGGCGGAAGATCCTGTCGCCGCCTGGCAGAGATGCCGAAAGGAGTTTTTGAGATGAGAGAAGAAGTCATCGCGCGGGATCTGCTGCGGATCCAGGCCGTGTTTTTCCGGCCGGACGAGCCCTTTACCTGGGCCAGCGGCATCCAGAGCCCCGTCTACTGCGACAATCGCCTGACCCTCAGCGACCGCGCCGTGCGCCGGGATGTGGAAAACAGCCTGGCAGACCTGGTGCGGGAGCATTACCCCGAGGCAGAGGTCCTCATGGGCACCTCCACCGCGGGCATCGCCCATGCGGCCATCACGGCCTGGCTTCTGGGACTTCCCATGGGCTACGTCCGCTCCGGCGCCAAGGACCACGGCCGCAAAAACCAGATCGAAGGCCGGCTGGAGCCGGGCCAGAAGGTAGTGGTGGTGGAGGATCTCATCTCCACCGCCGGCAGCGTCCTGGAAGTGGTAGACATTCTCCGGGAGGCCGGCGCCCAGGTCCTGGGCATCGTCAGCATCTTCACCTACGGCATGCGCCGGGGCCTGGAGCGTCTGGCCGCCGCCGGGGTGGAGAACCACAGTCTCACCAATTTTGACGTCATCGCCCGGGTGGCCGCCGAGGAGGCTTATATCCGCCCCGAAGATGTGAAGCGCCTGCTGGCCTTTCGCGATGATCCCAACGACGACAGCTGGAGGAGCATGACATGAGACACCTCATTAACATTCTGGATTTCTCCACCGAAGAGCTGCAGGAGCTGGTGGACGTAGCCAACGACATCATCGCCGACCCCAAAAAGTACAGCGAGGTCTGCCACGGAAAGAAGCTGGCCACCCTGTTCTTCGAGCCCTCCACCCGCACAAGGCTCAGCTTTGAAGCCGCCATGTACGAGCTGGGCGGCAATGTGATCGGCTTTTCTGCGGCCCAGAACTCCTCCGCCGCCAAGGGCGAGAGCGTGGCCGACACCGCCAAGACCATCAGCTGCTACGCCGATATCATCGCCATGCGCCACCCCAAGGAGGGCGCTCCCCTGGTGGCCGCCAACGCAGCCTCCATCCCCGTCATCAACGCCGGCGACGGCGGACACAATCATCCCACCCAGACCCTGGCGGACCTGCTCACCATCTACCGGGAAAAGGGCCGCTTCGACCATCTCACCGTGGGCCTCTGCGGCGACCTGAAATTCGGACGCACCGTCCATTCCCTCATCTCCGCCCTCAGCCGCTATGAGGGCCTGAAATTCGTGCTCATCTCCCCCGAGGAGCTGAAGCTGCCCAGCTACGTGAAGCAGGACGCCCTGAAGGAAAAGGGCATCCCCTACACCCAGACCACCGATCTGGAAGGCGCCATGCCGGAGCTGGACATCCTGTATATGACCCGCGTCCAGCGGGAGCGCTTCTTCAACGAGGAGGACTACCTCCGCCTGAAGGACAGCTACATCCTCACCCCGGACAAGCTGAAAAACGCAAGGTCCGACCTCTCCATCCTCCACCCCCTGCCCCGTGTCAACGAGATCAGCGTCGCCATTGACGACGATCCCCGCGCCTGCTACTTCAAGCAGGTCCTCAACGGCAAGTACATGCGCATGGCGCTCATCATGAAGCTTCTGAAGGAGGCGGGAACCCTATGAACATTGACTCCATCCAGAACGGCATCGTCATCGACCACATCACGGCGGGTCTGGGCATGCGGCTCTACGACCTGCTGGGCCTGGAGAAGCTGGACTGCTCCGTGGCCATCATCAAGAACGTCCACAGCCAGAAACAGGGCAAGAAGGACATCATCAAGATCGACGCCGACATTCCCGTGAACCTGGACGTGATCGGCTATGTGGACCCGGGCGTCACCGTCAACATCATTCACGGCGGCGTGCTCGTGGAGAAAAAGCGCATCGACATGCCCGAGACCCTTACCAATGTGATCTTCTGCAAGAACCCCCGCTGCATCACCTCCTGCGAGCAGGAGCTCAAGCACGTTTTCGTCCTCACCGACCGCAAGCACAAGGTCTACCGCTGCCTCTACTGCGAAACCAAAGCGAACTAAGTCCCTGCGAAACGTGTTTCGCAATAAACAAAAGACAATAAAAGATAAGGAGAAATGACATGGCAAAGATCATCAACGAGCCCTCCCATACTTTTAATGAATATCTGCTGATCCCCGGCTACACCCCCATCACCTGCCGTTCCGAAAAGGTCAATCTGGCCACCCCCCTGGTGAAGTTCCGCAAGGGGGAAGAGGAATGCCCCATCCGCATGAACATCCCCATGGTCTCCGCTATCATGCAGTCTGTCTCCGGGGACCGTCTCGCCGTTGCGCTGGCCAAAGAGGGCGGCGTCAGCTTCATCTACGGCTCCCAGAGCATCGAGGATGAGGCCGCCATGGTCCGCCGGGCCAAGAGCTACAAGGCCGGCTTTGTCCGCAGCGATTCCAACCTGAGCCCGGAGGCCACTCTGCGGGACGTGCTGGCGCTGAAGGAGCGCACCGGTCACGCCACCATCGCCATCACCGAGGACGGCTCCGCTGAAGGCAAGCTGGTGGGTGTCGTCACCAGCCGCGACTACCGCGTGAGCCGCATGGAGCCCGACACCAAGGTCTCCAGCTTCATGACTCCCTTTGAAAAGCTCGTCTGGGCCAAGGAGGGCACCACCCTCAAGGAAGCCAACGACATCATCTGGGAGCACAAGCTCAATTCCCTGCCCATCATCGACGACAGCGGCCGTCTCTGCTACTTCGTCTTCCGCAAGGACTATGAGAGCCACAAGCAGAACCCCAACGAGCTGCTGGACGCCCACAAGCGCTATGTGGTGGGCGCCGGCATCAACACCCGGGACTATGAAAAGCGCATCCCCGCTCTGCTGGAGGCCGGCGCGGACGTACTGTGCATCGACTCCTCCGAGGGCTTTACCGACTGGCAGCGCTTCGTTCTCTCCTGGGTCCGGGAGCGCTACGGCGACAGTGTGAAGGTTGGCGCGGGCAACGTGGTGGACGCCGCGGGCTTCCGCTTCCTGGCCGAGTGCGGCGCCGACTTTGTGAAGGTCGGCATCGGCGGCGGCTCCATCTGCATCACCCGGGAGACCAAGGGCATCGGCCGCGGTCAGGCCACCGCCCTCATCGACGTCTGCGCCGAGCGGGACCGCTACTTTGAGGAGACCGGCATCTACGTTCCCGTCTGCTCCGACGGCGGCATCGTCTATGACCATCACATCACCCTGGCCCTGGCCATGGGCGCGGACTTCGTGATGCTGGGCCGCTACTTCGCCCGCTTCGACGAGAGCCCCACCAACAAGGTCAACATCGGCGGCACCTATTACAAGGAGTACTGGGGCGAGGGCTCTGCCCGTGCCCGCAACTGGCAGCGCTACGACATGGGCGGCGACAAGAAGCTGAGCTTCGAGGAGGGAGTGGATTCCTATGTGCCCTACGCCGGCTCTCTGAAGGACAATGTGGCCATGACCCTCTCCAAGGTCCGCCATGCCATGTGCAACTGCGGCTCCCTCACCATCCCCGAGTTCCAGGAGAAGGCCGTCCTGACTCTGGTCTCCGCCACCACCATCGTGGAGGGCGGCGCCCACGACGTGCTGCAGAAGGACACCTCCCCCACCATCAAGTAAGGAGAACGGATCGATGAAAAAAGTCGGCATCGTCATGGGCAGTGACAGCGATCTGCCCGTGATCCAGAAAGCGGTGGATCAGCTCCGCGCTCTGGAGATCCCCTTTGAGGTCCACGTCTATTCCGCCCACCGCACCCCCGTGGAGGCCCGGGACTTTTCCCTCTCCGCCCGGGAACAGGGCTTCGGCGTGATCATCGCCGCAGCCGGCATGGCCGCCCACCTGGCGGGGGCCATCGCCGCGAACACCACCCTCCCCGTCATTGGCATTCCCTGCAAGGGCCCGGCGCTGGACGGCATGGACGCGCTTTTGAGCACCGTCCAGATGCCCTCCGGCATCCCCGTGGCCACCGTTGGCGTAAATAACGGCGCCAACGCCGCCCTCCTGGCCGCCCAGATCCTGGCCGTGGAGGACACGGCCCTGGCCGACCGTCTCTCCGCCAAGCGCGCCGCCGATACCGCCAAGGTCCTGGAAAAGGACGCCGGCATCGCGGCAAGGCTGTGACCCCCCCTATCGGCCTTCGGCCACTTCCCCCAAAGGGGGAAGCAAGAATATCCCTCCCCTTGCCTCCCCCTTTGGGGGAGGTGCCCCAGTGCGAACACTGGGGCGGTAGGGGTGTTCCCCATTCTGTATTCTAATCAAAAGGAGATAGATCACTATGGAAAACAAACTCGTTTACACCGGCAAAACCAAGAATGTTTACGCTCTGCCCAACGGCAACTACCTGCTCAAGTTCAAGGACGACTGCACCGGCAAGGACGGCGTCTTCGATCCGGGCGAGAACAGCGTCGGCCTCACCATCGAGGGCGTGGGCGATGTGAACCTGCGCATGTCCATCTACTTCTTCGAGAAGATCAACGCCGCCGGCATTCGCACCCACTTCGTCTCCGCGGATCTGGAGAACACCACCATGGAAGTCCTCCCCGCCAAGGTCTTCGGCAAGGGTCTGGAAGTCATCTGCCGTTACAAGGCCGTGGGTTCCTTCCTCCGCCGCTACGGCGATTACGTGGAGTCCGGCGCCGATCTGCCCGCCTATGTGGAAATGACCTTCAAAAACGACGAGAAGGGCGATCCCCTGGTCACCAAGGACGGCCTCATCGTGCTGGGCGTCATGACCGGCGAGCAGTATGACGAGATCAAGGACATGACCCAGAAGATCACCAGGATCGTGGCCGACGAGATGGCCGCCCGGGGTCTGGTCCTCTATGACATCAAGTTTGAGTACGGCTATGATGCGGAAGGCAAGGTCATGCTCATCGACGAGATCGCCTCCGGCAACATGCGCGTGTACAAGGATGGCGAGTACATCGATCCGATGACTCTGTCCAAGCTCTTCTTCGCATAATGGGCGGCTTCTTCGGCGCGGTCTCCCACCGCGATATTGTGATGGACCTGTTCTTCGGCACGGACTATCACAGCCACCTGGGCACCCGCAGCGCCGGCATGGCGGTGTGGAGCCCGGACAAGGGCTGCACCCGGGAGATCCACTCCATCGCCAACACCCCCTTCCGCACCCGTTTTGAAAAGGACCTGCCGGACTTTGCCGGCAACATCGGCATCGGCTGCATCAGCGATTCCGATCCCCAGCCGCTGCTGGTCCGCTCCCACCTGGGGACCTACGCCATCACCACCGTGGGCCAGATCAACAATGCCGAGCAGCTGGTCCAGGACTACTTCTCCAACGGAGACCATCAGTTCATGGCCATGGGCTCCGGCCGGGTCAACAGCACCGAGCTGGTGGCCGCCCTCATCAACCAGGGCGGGAACCTGACCGACGGCATCCGCCATGCCCAGGCGCGCATCGACGGCTCCATGACCATCCTTCTCATGACGGAGGATGGGGCCATCATCGCCGCCCGGGACCGCTTCGGCCGTCTCCCGGTACATGTGGGCAAGGACGAGGACGGCTTCTGCGTGGCCTTTGAGTCCTTTGCCTATCAGAAGCTGGGCTATAAGAACGAGTATGAGCTGGGCCCGGCGGAGATCCTGCGCATCACCGCCGAAGGCTATGAGACTCTCTCCCCTGCCGGGAAGGACATGAAGATCTGCGCTTTCCTCTGGACCTATTACGGCTACCCCAATTCCAATTACGAGGGGGTCAACGTGGAGGTCATGCGCGTGCGCAACGGCGAGATCATGGCCCGGGACGAAGTCGCCCGGGGCAGCCTTCCCAAGGTGGACTATGTGGCCGGCGTGCCCGATTCCGGCGTGCCTCACGCCATCGGCTATGCCAACCGCAGCGGCAAGCCCTTTGCCCGTCCCTTCGTGAAGTACACCCCCACCTGGCCCCGCTCCTTCATGCCCTCCAACCAGGCCATGCGGGATCAGGTGGCCAAGATGAAGCAGATCCCGGTGCCCGAGCTCATCGAGGGCAAAAAGCTCCTCTTTGTGGACGATTCCATCGTCCGCGGCACCCAGCTGCAGAGCACCGTGGACTTTCTCTATGAGTCCGGCGCCGCCGAGGTACACATGCGCTCTGCCTGCCCGCCCATCATGTACGCCTGCAAGTATCTGAACTTCTCCCGCAACAACTCCGACATGGACCTGCTGGCCCGCCGCATCGTAAACGAGCTGGACGGCGCGGAAGGTCTGGAGCATCTGGAGGAATACGGCGACGCCAAGACCCAGCGGGGCCAGTGTCTGCTCCGCGCCATTTGCGAAAAGCTGGGCTTCGACTCTCTGGGCTACCAGTCCCTGGACGGGCTGCTGGAGGCCATCGGCATCGACCGGGACAAGATCTGCACCTACTGCTGGACCGGTAAAGAATAAGCCTCCCGCCTGCCCTGTAGGGGCGATTCACGAATCGCCCGCCCCATCGCCTTTTCCTTGAGGAGAAGGTGCCCCAGTGCGCACACTGGGGCGGATGAGGTGTCATCCCCTGTCACAGGGCGATCTACGAATCGCGCCGTTCCCCGTTTCCATCCCGCTCCAACACATCCCCCTTTTCCAAAGAATTCTATCTCACAGAGGACGGTACAACAGATATGGAACTTTCCCATTCCGCCTCCTACGCCGCGGCCGGCGTGAATATCGAAGCGGGCTATGAGGGTGTGCGCCTCATGAAAAAGCATGTGCAGCGCACCTTCATCCCCGGCGTGGTCTCGGACCTGGGCGGCTTCGGCGGTCTCTTCGCCCCGGATCTCAGCGGCATGCAGGAGCCCGTTCTGGTCTCCGGCACCGACGGTGTGGGCACCAAGCAGCGCATCGCCCAGCTCATGGACAAGCACGATACCGTGGGCATCGACTGCGTGGCCATGTGCGTCAACGACATCGTCTGCTGCGGCGCCAAGCCCCTCTTTTTCCTGGACTACATCGCCATCGGCAAAAATGAGCCCGAAAAGGTGGCAAGCCTGGTCTCCGGCGTGGCCGAGGGCTGTGTCCGTGCCGGCTGCGCCCTTATCGGCGGCGAGACGGCCGAGCATCCCGGCACCATGTCCCCCGAGGATTATGACCTGGCGGGCTTCTCCGTGGGCATCGTGGACAAGGCCAAGATCCTGGATCCCCGGAGCGTTTCCGCCGGGGATGTGATCCTGGCCCTTCCCTCCAGCGGCATCCACTCCAACGGCTACTCTCTGGTCCGCAAGGTCTTCGATGTGGAGCACGCGGATCTGGGCAAAACCGTCCCCGAGCTGGGCAAGACGCTGGGCGAAGTGCTGCTCACCCCCACCTGCATCTATGTCAAGCCCGTTCTGGCCGCCTTCCGGGCCGCGCAGGTCCACGGCGTCAGCCACATCACCGGCGGCGGTTTCTACGAAAATATCCCCCGCTCCATCCCCCAGGGACTCTGCGCAAAGATCGAAAAGAGCGCCGTGCGGGTGCTTCCCATTTTCGACCTGATCCGGAAGCTGGGGAACATTCCCGAGCGGGACATGTTCAACACCTTCAACATGGGCGTGGGCATGAGCCTCACCGTTTCCCGCGACAGTGCCGACAAGGCCCTGGCCGCACTGCAGGAGCAGGGTGTGGAGGCCTACGTCATCGGAGAGATCGTCTCCGGAGAGGAGAAGATCGCCCTATGCTGAGACGGGATCTGATCGACGGCGTCCTGGCGGGCTTTCTGGTCTCCATCGGCGGGGCCGTGCTCCTCTCCTGCGACAACCGCTATGCCGGCGCTTTTCTCTTCTGCATTGCCCTGCTCACCATCTGCTGGTTCGGTTTCAACCTCTACACCGGCAAGGTGGGCTTCCTGGCCATGGACCACAGCGGCAAGGCTCTCTCCACCGCTTACGTGGGCCTGCTGGGGAATTTCCTGGGCACCCTTCTGGCGGGCCTTCTGGTCTTTCTGGCTGTCCCCGCCCTGCGGGAGGCGGCCCTGGCCGCCTGCGAAAAACGCCTGACCCAGCTGCCTTTGCAGACCCTGTTCCGGGGCTTCTTCTGCGGCGTCCTCATGTATGTGGCCGTCTGGGTCTACCGGGAAAAGAAAACCGTGGTGGGCATCCTCTTCTGCATCCCGGTGTTCATCCTCTCCGGCTTTGAGCACTCCATCGCGGACATGTTCTATTTCTCTCTGGCGGGCACCGTCTTCCAGGGCAGAAGCCTGCTGTTCCTGCTGCTGGTGGTCCTGGGCAACAGCCTGGGCGGTCTCTTCATCCCCTGCCTGCAGCTGCTGAGAGGGGGCAACAAGGCATGAGCAAAACCAAAATCGCCGTGCTGGTCTCCGGCGGCGGCACCAATCTCCAGGCCTTGCTGGACGCGGAAAAAAGCGGCGTCCTCCGCAGCGGTGAGATCGTCCTGGTGGTGTCCAACAAGCCCGGGGCCTATGCCCTCACCCGCGCGGAAAACGCCGGGGTGGAGGCGCTGACCCTCACCCGCTCCGCCTGCGGCGGACAGGAGGGCTTTGAAGCGGCCCTGAACGAGGCTCTGGATGCGCGGGGCGTGGAGCTCATCATCCTGGCCGGCTTCCTCAGCATCCTCAGCGCAGCATTTACCCAGCGCTGGGAAAACCGCATCCTCAATGTCCACCCCTCCCTGATCCCCTCCTTCTGCGGCAAAGGCTTCTATGGGCTCAAGGTCCATGAGGCCGCTCTGGCCCGGGGCGTCAAGTACACCGGCGCTACCGTGCATTATGTAAACCACATTCCCGACGGCGGAGAGATCCTCCTGCAGCAGCCCGTCCCCGTTCTCCCCGGCGACACGCCGGAGGTCCTGCAGCGGCGGGTCATGGAGCAGGCCGAATGGATCCTCCTGCCCCAGGCGGCGGAGCTGGTCTCCGCCAAGCTCATGAGAGAGCAAGCGGAACACGAGAAGCAGTAAACTCACCTCGCAGACCTCAGTTATTCAATAGTTTTTGACGTGGCTTTGCCGCGGCAAAAACACCCTGAGGCGAGCTGAGCGAGCCCACGCGCCGACCAAACGCGGCGTTCCAGAGCGCCGCGTGCGATAAGCGCGTGTATCACAAATGCAAACGAGTTTGCATTTGAATAAAAAGGAGAAGAGAACATGATCGACTTTCTGGAATTTTTAAGAAACACCAGCTACCCAGGCCGCGGCATCGCCGTGGGCAAGGACCGGGTCTATTACTTCATCATGGGCCGCAGCGAGAACAGCCGCAACCGCATCTTCTCCCTGACGGAAGACGGCATCCGCACCGAGGCCTATGACGCCTCCAAGCTGTCCGACCCCAGCCTCATCATCTACCACCCCGTCCGCTCCATGGGCGAGGATCTCATCGTCACCAACGGCAACCAGACCGACACCATCCGGGACATGGGCGACTTCCGCGCTGCTCTCTCCACCCGGGAATATGAGCCCGACGAGCCCAACTGGACCCCCCGCATCTCCGCCATCTGCCACAAGGACGGCAGCTTTTCCCTCTCCATCCTAAAGCACGTGGACGGCCGCTGCCTCCGCTGCTACTACGATTACGAAGGCTGCGACGAGGGCAAGGGCTATTTCATCAGCACCTACCAGGGAGACGGCAGCCCCCTGCCCAGCTTCACCGGCGAGCCGCTCTGCATCGACATGCCCGAGCCCGAGCAGGTCTGGGAGGCCCTCAACAAGGACAACAAAGTTTCCCTTTACGCTAACGTAAAGGGCGAAGTCAAACTATTCAATAAACATTTGGGAGATTGATCGATATGAACGAACTGCAACTCAAATACGGCTGCAACCCCAACCAGAAGCCCGCCCGCATCTTCATGAAGGACGGCTCCGACCTGCCTGTCACCGTTCTGAACGGCCGCCCGGGCTTCATCAACTTTCTGGACGCTCTCAACTCCTGGCAGCTTGTCAAGGAGCTGAAGGAGGCCACCGGTCTTCCCTCCGCCGCCTCCTTCAAGCACGTCTCCCCCGCCGGCGCCGCCGTGGGCCTGCCCCTCAGCGAGACTGACCGCAGGATCTACTTCGTCGCCCCCGAGGCCGAGCTCAGCCCCATCGCCTGCGCCTACATCCGCGCCCGCGGTGCGGACCGTCTCTGCTCCTACGGGGACTGGGCCGCGCTCAGCGAAGTCTGCGACGCCGCCACCGCCGCCTATCTGAAGGATGAGGTCTCCGACGGCGTCATCGCCCCGGGCTACACCGAGGAAGCCCTGGAGATCCTGAAGACCAAGAAAAAGGGCGGCTACAACGTGGTCCAGATCGATCCCGACTACGTTCCCGCGCTTCAGGAGTACAAGGACGTGTTCGGCATCACCTTTGAGCAGGGCCACAACAACTTCAAGATCGACGAGGCGCTGCTGCAGAACATCGTCACCGCGAACAAGGAACTGCCCGAGCAGGCCAAGATCGACATGATCGTGGCCCTTATCACCCTGAAATATACCCAGTCCAACTCCGTCTGCTACGTGAAGGACGGCCAGGCCATCGGCGTGGGCGCCGGCCAGCAGAGCCGCATCCACTGCACCCGTCTCGCCGGCCAGAAGGCGGACAACTGGTATCTCCGCCAGCATCCCAAGGTGCTGGGCCTGCAGTTTGTGGACGGCATCCGCCGCCCCGACCGGGACAACGCCATCGACATCTACACCTCCGATGAGTACGAGGACGTGCTCCGGGAGGGCGAGTGGCAGCGGATCTTCAAGGTGAAGCCCGAGGTCCTCACCGCCGAGGAGAAAAAGGCCTGGATCGCCACTCAGAGCGGCGTCACCTGCGGCTCCGACGCCTTCTTCCCCTTCGGGGACAATGTGGAGCGCGCCCGCAAGTCCGGCGTGCAGTACATTGCCGAGCCCGGCGGCTCCATCCGGGACGATCACGTCATCGCCACCGCGGACCGCTACAACATGGTCATGGCCTTCACGGGCATGCGCCTGTTCCACCACTAATCATCCTATCCTCTTTGCCTTCCCCTTGAGGGAAAAGCGTGCTGCCGCTGCCGGCGGCAGGAGAAGGCAGCGCGCTTTTTCCGCAGCGGTCGAAAAACCGGAGGATCAGCGTAAGCCCGAACGGTTTTTCGGGAACCGCAAGGCGGAAAGGTGGCATCCGCCGTCCCCCGCAAGGCGGATGACGGATGAGGTTTTTATTTCTTCCTCTCAGCCTTCCTCCCCCGCTTTCCGGAGCAGGCGACGGATGAGGTGGAAGCCCATCCGCACTATCACATTTGAGGAGTTCAACATGAAAGTAATGGTTATCGGCGGCGGCGGCCGGGAGCACGCCGTCATCCGCAAGCTGAAGGAGAACCCTGACATCACCGAGATTTATGCCCTGCCCGGCAACGGCGGCATCGCGGCGGACGCCGCCTGCGTTCCCATCGGCGCCAAGGACATCCCCTCCATCGTCTCCTTTGCCGAGGCAAACGCCATCGACTACGCGGTGGTCACGCCGGACGATCCCCTGGTCCTGGGCTGCGTCAACGCCCTGGAGGAGATCGGCGTGCCCTGCTTCGGCCCCCGGGCCGAGGCCGCCATCCTCGAAGGCAGCAAGGTCTTTGCCAAGGACCTGATGAAGAAGTACAACATCCCCACCGCCCGCTATGAGGTCTTCACCCAGCTGGACGCCGCTCTGGACTACGTCCGCAGCTGCCCCATCCCCGTGGTGGTGAAGGCGGACGGCCTGGCCCTGGGCAAGGGCGTTGTGGTGGCCCGGAGCCGTGAGGAGGCCGAGCAGGCCGTCCGGGAGAGCATGGAGAACCACAAGTTCGGCAAGAGCGGAGAGAAGCTGGTCATCGAGGAATTCCTGGAGGGTCCCGAGGTCTCCGTCCTTTCCTTTACCGACGGCAAGACCATCGTCCCCATGGTCTCCTCCATGGACCACAAATGCGCCTTTGACGGGGACACCGGCCCCAACACCGGCGGCATGGGCACCGTTGCGCCGAACCCCTATTACACCGAGGCCGTGGCCCGGCGCTGCATGGAAGAGATCTTCCTGCCCACCGTCCGCGCCATGCAGGCCGAGGGCCGTCCCTTCAAGGGCTGCCTGTACTTCGGGCTGATGATCACGAAGGACGGGCCCAAGGTCATCGAGTACAACTGCCGCTTCGGCGACCCGGAGACCCAGGTGGTGCTGCCCCTGCTGGAGAGCGACCTTTTCACCATCATGCGCGCCGTCACCGAGGAGCGCCTCAGCGATGTGGAAGTCAAGTTCCGCCCGGAGAGCGCCTGCTGCGTGATCCTGGCCTCCAGGGGCTACCCCGGCAGCTACGAAAAGGGCTTCCCTCTGGAGATCCCGGAGGCCATCCGCGATCGGGTCTACGTGGCCGGCGCCGCGCTGAAGGACGGGCGTCTCGTCACCAACGGCGGCCGGGTCCTGGGCTGCACCGCCGTGGCGGAGAGCCTGCCACGCGCCATCGAAGCGGCCTACGCTCTGGCCGATCAAGTGAAATTTGAAAATGCCTTCTGCCGCCGGGACATCGGACAGCGAGCCCTGTGCGCGAAGGAAGAGGTATAACATGGTTTATAGAGTTTACGTCGAAAAGAAGCCCGGCCTGGACCAGGAGGCCCGCGCCCTGCTGAACGACGCCCGGGGCCTGCTGGGGATCCGGAGCCTCACCAAGGTCCGTCTCTTCAACCGCTACGACGCGGAGGGCCTGAGCCGGGAGCTTTTCGATTCCGCCATCCGCACCGTCTTCTCCGAGCCCCAGCTGGACCTGGCCTCGGAGAGCATCGACCCGGGGGACGCTCTGGTCTTCGCCGTGGAGTATCTCCCCGGCCAGTTTGACCAGCGGGCGGACTCTGCCGCCCAGTGCATCCAGATCCTCTCCCAGGGCGAGCGGCCCCTGGTCCGCTCCGCCAAGGTCTACGCCCTCTACGGCGACCTGAAGCCGGAGGAGCTGGAAGAGATCAAGAAATACGTTATCAACCCCGTGGAGGCCCGGGAGGCCTCTCTCAGCCATCCGGAGACGCTGGCCATGCGCTATGAGCTGCCCGAGAGCGTGGAGACCCTGGAGGGCTTCCGCGAGCTTCCCCGGGAGGAGCTGGAGGCCCTGGGCCGCCGTCTCGGCCTTGCCATGGACGGGGACGACTTTGCCTTCTGCCAGGACTATTTCCGCACCGAGGGCCGGGATCCCAGCATCACCGAGGTCCGGGTGCTGGACACCTACTGGTCCGACCACTGCCGTCACACCACCTTCAACACCGTCATCGACGAGGCCCGCTTCTCCGATCCCCTGCTGCAGCAGGCCTGGGAGGACTATCTGGCCACCCGTGAGGCCCTGGGCCGCACCAAGCCCATCTGCCTGATGGACCTGGGCACCATCGCCGCCAAAGCCCTGAAGAAGGCCGGCAAGCTCCCGAAGCTGGACGAGAGTGAGGAGATCAACGCCTGCACCGTGAAGACCGAGGTCACCGTGGACGGCGTAACCGAGCCCTGGCTGCTGCTCTTCAAGAACGAGACCCACAACCACCCCACCGAGATCGAGCCCTTCGGCGGCGCGGCCACCTGCATCGGCGGCGCCATCCGGGACCCTCTCTCCGGTCGGGCCTACGTCTACGGGGCCATGCGCCTCACCGGCGCGGCGGACCCCCTGAAGCCCGTCAGCGAGACCATCCCCGGCAAACTTCCCCAGCGGAAGCTGGTCACCACCGCCGCCGCAGGCTATTCCTCCTACGGCAACCAGATCGGCCTTGCCACCGGCATCGTGGACGAGTGGTATCACCCGGGCTACGCCGCCAAGCGTATGGAGATCGGCGCGGTCATTGCCGCCGCCCCGGCCTCCAATGTGCGGCGTGAGCGGCCCGCCCCCGGGGATCTGGTGATCCTCCTGGGCGGCAGCACCGGGCGGGACGGCATCGGCGGCGCCACCGGCTCCTCCAAGGCCCATGACGCCCATTCCGTGGAGACCTGCGGCGCCGAGGTGCAGAAGGGCAACGCCCCCGAGGAGCGCAAGCTCCAGCGCCTCTTCCGCAACCCCGCCGCCACCCGTATGATCAAGCGCTGCAACGACTTTGGCGCCGGCGGCGTCTCCGTGGCCATCGGTGAGCTGGCCGACGGTCTCAACATTGACCTCAACGCCGTTCCCCGGAAGTACGAGGGTCTGGACGGCACCGAACTTGCCATCAGCGAGAGCCAGGAGCGCATGGCCGTGGTCATCGCCCCCGAGGACCGGGACGCCTTCCTGGCCCTGGCGGATCAGGAGAACCTGCAGGCCGTGCCCGTGGCCGTGGTCACGCCGGAGCCTCGCCTCCGGATGCACTGGAACGGCAAGACCATCGTGGATCTGAGCCGCGCTTTTCTGGACACCAACGGCGCAGCCAAGCACATCACCGTGGATGCCGCCGCCCCCAAGGCTCTGGCGCCTCAGCCCGCCGCCTCCTTTGCCGAGGCCATGGGCAAGACCGTCTCGGACCTGAACGGCTGCTCCCGCCGGGGCCTCAGCGAGCGCTTTGACTCCACCATCGGCGCCGGCAGCGTGATGATGCCCTTCGGCGGCAAATATCAGCTCACCCCGGTCCAGGCAATGGTGCAGAAGATCTCTTTGGAGCAGGGCCATACCGAGGATTGCTCCCTCATGTCCTGGGGCTTCAACCCCTTCCTCTCGGAGCAGAGCCCCTATCACGGCGCGTATCTGGCCGTGGTGGAATCGGTGGCAAAGCTCATTGCCTCCGGCGCCGCCTTCCGGGACGTGTACCTCACGTTCCAGGAGTACTTTGAGCGTCTGGGCAAGGATCCCAAGCGCTGGGGCAAGCCTTTGGCCGCCCTGCTGGGCGCTTTTGAGGCCCAGATGGGCCTGGGCGTTGCCGCCATCGGCGGCAAGGACTCCATGAGCGGCAGCTTCGAGACCCTGGACGTGCCCCCCACCCTGGTCTCCTTCGCCGTGACCACCGCCAAAACCGGCGATATCGTGACCCCCGAGGCAAAGCAGGCGGGCCACAAGCTCATCCGTCTCGCGCCCGAACAGGACGAAAACGGTCTGCCCACCGCCGCCTCCCTCCTCTCCCTCTTCGATACCGTCAACGCTCTTCTGCACAGCGGCAAGGCCTACGCCTGCTACACTCCCGGCGAGGGGGGTGACGCCGCCGCGATCTGGAAGATGGCCATCGGCAACGCCCTGGGCTTCCGCTTCCGGGAAGATCTGCCCCTGGACCGTCTCTTCAGCTACGACTACGGCGCCTTCCTGTTGGAGGCGGACGAGGACGTGCCCGGCGAGTGCCTGGGCGTCTTCACCGACGACGGCCGCTTCACCTACGGCGATGCGTCTCTGGACTGCGCAAAGCTCCTGGAGCTCTACGAGGGCAAGCTGGAGAGCGTCTATGCCTGCAACATCCCCACGCCCGAGATCCCCCTGGAGACCTTCTCCTATACCGCCGAAAGCCGTCCGGCTCCGGCGATCCGGGCGGCAAAACCCCGGGTGCTGATCCCCGCCTTTCCCGGCACCAACTGCGAGATCGACAGCGCCCGCGCCGTGCGTGATGCCGGCGGCGAGCCGGAGATCTTCGTCGTCCGCAACCTGAGCGCCGACGCCATTGCCCATTCCGTGGAGGACTTCGCCAAGCGTCTCCGGGACAGCCAGATGATCTTCATCCCCGGCGGTTTCTCCGGCGGCGACGAGCCGGACGGCTCCGGCAAGTTCATCACCGCCTTCTTCCGCTCCGATCCCGTGAAGGAAGGGGTCATGGAGCTGCTGGAGCAGCGGGACGGCCTCATCTGCGGCATCTGCAACGGCTTCCAGGCCCTCATCAAGCTGGGTCTGGTACCCTACGGCCGCATCATCGAGCCGGATGAAAAGGCGCCCACCCTGACCTTCAACACCATCGCCCGGCACCAGAGCCGCATCGTCCGCACCCGCATCGCCTCCAACAAGTCCCCCTGGCTGGCGCTGACCCAGGTGGGCGAGGTGTACAATGTGCCCATCTCCCACGGCGAGGGCCGCTTCCTGGCGGACGAGGCCACCATCCGCACCCTGGCCAAAAACGGACAGATCGCCACCCAGTATGTGGATCTGGAAGGCAAGGCCACTGCCGACGTGCACTTTAACCCCAACGGCTCCCTCTTCGCCGTGGAGGGCATCACCTCTCCCGACGGCCGCGTCTTCGGCAAGATGGGCCATGCCGAGCGCATCGGCTCCAATCTCTATAAAAATGTTCCCGGCAATTACGACCTCCGCATGTTCGAGGCCGCCGTCAAGTATTTCCGTTAACAGACACCGTCATCAGGAGAACATTCGCTCCGATCCCGGAAGCAGCAAAAGAAAGGCAGGTAAATAATCTATGAGTCGTATGGTAGGAACTGTTTCCCGGGGCGTCCGCGCCCCCATCATCCGTGAGGGAGACGATCTGAAGCAGATCGTGACCGCATCCGTCCTGGCCGCCGCCGAGCAGGAGGGCTTCGCCTTCCACGACCGGGACATCGTCGCCATGACCGAGGCCATTGTGGCCCGGGCCCAGGGCAACTACGCCACGGTGGACGATATCGCCGCCGACGTGCGGGAGAAGCTGGGCGGCGAGACCGTCGGCGTCATCTTCCCCATCCTCAGCCGCAACCGCTTTGCCATCTGCCTGCGGGGCATCGCCAAGGGCGCGAAGAAAGTGGTCCTGATGCTCTCCTATCCCTCCGACGAGGTGGGCAACCACCTGGTGGACTGGGACAGTCTGGACGAGAAGGGCGTGGATCCCTACCGGGATCTGCTGACTCTGGAGCGCTACCGGGAGCTCTTCGGCTACCGTGTCCACCGCTTCACCGGCGTCGACTACGTGGATTACTATGCTGAGCTGATCCGGGAATCCGGCGCCGAGGTGGAAGTGATCTTCGCCAATGACGCCCGCCGCATCCTGGACTACACCAAAAACGTCATCCACTGCGATATCCACACCCGCGCCCGCACCTCCCGCATCCTGAAGGCCGCCGGCGGCGAGCGGGTCTTCGGCCTGGACGAGCTGATGACCGCCTCCGTAAACGGCAGCGGCTACAACGAGCGCTACGGTCTGCTGGGCTCCAACAAGGCCACCGAGGACAAGGTCAAGCTTTTCCCCCGGGACTGCCAGCCTTTGGTGGATGCCATCCAGGCGGAGCTGAAGGAAAAGACCGGCAAGAACATCGAGGTCATGGTCTACGGCGACGGCGCCTTCAAGGATCCCATCGGCAAGATCTGGGAGCTGGCGGACCCGGTGGTCTCCCCGGCCTACACCAAGGGCCTGGAGGGCACCCCCAACGAGCTGAAGCTCAAGTACCTGGCGGACAATGACTTTGCCGCCCTCTCCGGCGACGCCCTCCGCGAAGCCATTGAGGAGGAGATCCGCAAGAAGGACGGCGATCTGGTGGGCCAGATGGCCTCCGAGGGCACCACCCCCCGCCGCCTCACCGACCTGATCGGTTCCCTCTGCGACCTGACCTCCGGCTCCGGCGACAAGGGCACCCCCATCGTCTTCATCCAGGGCTATTTCGACAACTACACCGCCGAGTGAGTTAAGCAAAAAGCAACGGGCATCGGGAATTTCTTCCCGATGCCCGTTGCTTTTTGCAGTTTTTAGGTTTTAGTTTCTCGTTTTTAGGGGAGGGGGATGATCGCCAGCAATGCCTTCCCCGCGCACGGGGAAGGTGCCCCAGTGCGCACACTGGGGCGGATGAGGTCCCCGCGAAGCGGAGCGATCAAGGGATCGTTCCCTACGTGTTTCCCTCCATTCCGATCTCCGAATTCCGAATTTCCTTCACCCGATCCAGTGGACCCGCTCCGGATCCCAGCGGTCCTGCTGGGCCCGGCTCTCTGCGGGATAGCCCAGGGGGAAGATGGCAAAGGCCCGCTGGCCCTCGGGGATGCCCACGATCTCCTCCACAGCCCGCATCCTCTCCTCCACCGGGGCGATGCCCAGCCACACGCCGCCGAGCCCCTGCTCGCCGCAGCTCAGCCACAGGTTCTCCATGGCGATGCTCATGTCGATCTGGGCATAGGACGGCGCCCAGAGCTTTTCCCGGTAGGCGCTGACGATGGCAACAGGCGCCTTCGCGGTGCAGCCGGCATAGGGGCTGACCTTGGAAAGCTTCTCCAGCAGTTCCCGGTCCCGGATCACGTAAAACTCCCAGGGCTGCTGGTTGCCCGCCGAGGGGGCCGCCATGGCCGCGCGCAGCAGCGCTTCCAGCTTCTCCTCTTCCACGGGTCTTTCCTCATATCTGCGGATGCTCACACGCTCAAAAATTGCTCTCATGCGTCTCTCCTCCTTCTGGATTTGAAACCAGTATAAACCAGGAAGCCGCTGTCAGGCAAGCTTTTTGCTGTTATAAAAGCTCCAGCAGCTCGGCGCGCACGCCGTCCATCCGCGCATCCTGCAATCCGAAATCCATCTCCTTGTAGCTCCAGAGGCTCCGGGCGATGCCGTGGCGCTGGAAGACCTTATGCAGGTCCCGGAACCACTTCACCGCCTCCTGAGGCGGCACCACGTCGATGACGCCGTACTCCCCGCAGTAGAGCTCAGTGCCCTCCTTCTCCGCTTTTTCCAGAGCCGGCCGCAGGAAGTCCTCGAAGTACGCCTCCCCCGCTCCGCTCTCCGCGTAGGTATAGCGGGGGCTGATGTCCCGGTAGGGCGCCTCCCAATAGGCTCCCTGATGGGTGAAGTCATGGGGTTCGTAGAAGTGGAAGTTGTACAGCACGCGGCTGTCATAGGGAGGATCCAGCTCCGGCAGGGTCCGGGCGCTGTTCCACTGGTAGCTTCCCAGCAGGACCAGTACCTCCGGGGCGCTTTGGCGGATGCGCCGCACGCACTCCCGGCTGATCCGCTTCCAGTCCGGGAGATAGGCCTTCTCCGTCACCTCGTTCAGAAGCTCGAACATCACCCGGTCCGCCCGTTCGCCCCAGCGGCGGGCAAAGCAGTCCCAGATGGCGTAAAACTTTTCCTGATCGTCTTTGTTCCGGAAGAAGCCCTCCTCCTTCTCCCCCGCGTCGAAGGAGAAGCCCTGGGTCTTGTGCAGGTCAAGCACCGTATGGAGGCCGTACTTCTCGCAGAGGGCCAGGGCCCGGTCGATCCGCGCCAGCCCCTCCTCGATCATGCTGCCGTCCCGGTTCTGGATCACGTTATAGTCGATGGGGATGCGCACGTGGTCAAATCCCCAGGCGGCGATCTGTGCGAAGTCCTTTTCCGTGATGAAATTGTCCAGCCGCTCCCGGCTGTAATCGCACTGGGAAAACCAGCCTCCCAGATTCACGCCCTTATAAAAGCCCATTTCTTTCAGCATATTCCTTCTCCTTTTTCCCCGTTTCTCCTCAAAACTCAAATTGCAAAGCTCAAAACAATGGGGATGTGATCTGTTCACATCCCCATTCCCTTCTGTTCTTATCCCTTCACCGAGCCTGCGGTGACGCCCCTGATGATGGACTTGGACAGGATGATGTACACCACCAGCACCGGCAGGATGGCCAGCAGGATGAACATGTACACCTTGCCCATGTCGAACTTGGAGTAGTCCGCAGAGCGCAGCTGGGCGATCATGATGGGCACCGTCTTCAGCTCCTTCCGGTCCAGCAGCAGGGCCGGAATGAAGTAGTTGTTCCAGGAGCTCACGAAGGAGAAGATCATCTGCACCGCCAGCGCCGGCTTCATAATGGGCAGCACGATCCGGTTGAAGGTATGGAACTCTCCGGAGCCGTCCATTCTGGCCGCCTCCACCATCTCCATGGGCAGCACGCTCTCCAGATACTGCTTCATGTAGAAGAACACCACCGGCGCCGCGATACTGGGCAGGATCAGGGGGATGTAGTTGTTGGTCAGGTGGAACTTGTTCGCCAGCTGGATAAAGCCCACCGCCGACACCTGGGGCGGGATCATCATCACGGCCATGATGAAGTAGAAGGCCGCCTTTTTCAGCTTGAAGTTGTACGCATGGATGCCGTAGGCCGTCAGCGCGGAGAAGTAGGTGGTCAGCAGTGCGCTTCCCGCCGCGATGAGGAAGCTGTTCAGCATGCCTCTGGGAATGTCGATGGAAGCGTCGTTCCATGCGTTTTTCAGGTTCACGAAGAAATTGTCCCTGGGCGCCAGGGTGAAGCCCGCCTGCAGCTGGGCGTTGGAGCGGGTGGCGTTGATGATCAGCATGTAAAAGCTGAACAGACACATCACCGCCAGGAAGATCATGATGATGTAGGCCACCGTCCGGGCCACGATCAGTTGGATCCGGCCTTTTCTGTTTTCTCTGTTGTCCATGATTTCCCCTCCTCAGATCCGATCCCGTTTCCGGGGCGATTCTCTGTACTGCTTGGACAGGGTGTTGTACACAAACAGGCTCAGCACCGAGGACACGAGGAACAGCACCACGCTGACCGCGCCGGCCATGCCGTAGTTTTTGCTGGTCTGCAGGTAGTTGTTCAGGTACATCACCAGGGTCATGCTGGCCCGGTCCGGGGTGCCCTTGCCGTTTGTCAGGATCTGGGGCACGTCGAACATCTGCAGGCCGCCGATCATGGCCGTGATCACCGTGTAAACCAGGATGGGAGCCAGCAGCGGCAGCGTTACCCGGAAGAAGACCTGCAGGGAACTGGCCCCGTCGATCTCCGCCGCCTCAAACATGTTCTGGTCGATGCCCTGGATGCCCGCCATCAGCAGGATCGTGGTGTTGCCGAACCACATCAGGAAGTTCATCAGGGAAATGAGCATCCGCACCGGGATCTTCAGGGACAAAAAGTCGATGGCCTTGTCGGCCCAGCCGGCGGCCAGCATCACCTGGTTCACCGGTCCCACCGGGGAGAACAGGGTGAAGAACAGCATGGAAAAGGCGGAGGCCATGATCAGGTTCGGCATGTAGATCACGGTCTTGAAAAACTGCTGTCCCTTCAGGTTCAGCCGGTAGCTGGTAAAGAAGACCGCCAGCAGCAGCGCCACCAGGATCTGGGGCACCGCGCCCATGACCCAGAGCAGGACGGTATTGCCGAAGTATTTGAGCACGTCCACCGTTCCGCTTTTGTCCGGGGTAAAGAGCTTCACATAGTTCTGAAAACCCACGAAATTGGGGCCCACCTGGGTCAGGCCGTTGCGGTAGTTTTCAAAGAAGCTGTTGTAGATCGTCATGATCTGCGGCGTCAGCGTGAAGATGATGTACGTCACGAAGAAGGGCAGAATAAAGATATAGCCCCACTTGGCATAGCTCACGCCGCGTTTGCGGGATCTTTTTGTGTTTTCCATCATGGCTTCCCTCCCTGGGTATCTTGTATTTACGGAAAGGCGCATCGCGGCGCAGGCCTTCGCCTGCGTCCCGATCTGCCTTTCTCTCCGTTTACGCGTCAACTCACCGTTTCTCTCCCCCGTAGGGACGACCATTGATCGTCCGCCCAATCGTCTTCCTCTTCGAGGGGGAGGCGGCATGCGGCGATCTCCCGCGAGCCGGATGACGGAAGGAGTCGCCTCCGCTTTCATGCGATCAACGGAGGCAAGGCAAAAAGCCTTGCCTCCGTCAAAAGGTTCAGATCGATTCTCTTATATCCCGGCGTCAGGGAGTGACGATGGTGGGATAGGTCTCGTTGATGTACTTGTAGAAGTTGGCCAGAGCGGTCTCCTTGTCAACGGTGCCCTGGAAGTACTCGCGGAGGTTGTTCTGCAGACCCTCGTTCAGCAGCTGGTCATAAATGGTGTGGTTCTGCCACACGATGTTGTCGGTCATGGCGGAGAAGACCGCAACGTCGTTCTGGCCGCCCAGGAACTCGCTGCCGTAGTTGGGATCCTCAGCAAACTTGGCGTTGACCTTCATGTTGTTGCTGAACTGCGCCTCGTCGGAAACCAGCTTGGAGCAGACGTCCTCGTTGTTGATGAAGGTGTTCATGATATCCGCAACGAGCCCGGCGTTGTCGGTACCGGCAGGAGCCAGCAGCCAGGTGCCGCCCCAGAAGTGAGCAGCGGGGCCTTCGCAGATGGCCCAGTCGCCGATGCAGCCCTTATCGGGATCCATGGCGTTGCCCATGCAGAAGTTGAAGTACCAGGCAGGTCCGAAGAAGCACATGACCTTGCCGTCGGCAAACATCTGGTCGTTCTTCTCCTGGTCCCAGATGCCGGCGGTCAGGGTGTAGCCGTTCTTCACGAACTCATCGGTCTGGTCGATCCAGGCCTCGATCTGGGGGTCAAACTGCAGCTTGTTGTCGGCATCGACCCAAGGCATGGTGCAGTTGTTGGAGAACACGCGGTAGGTCTCGGCGAAGGAGCCGGTCATCAGGTAGCCCTTGGCCTTGGCGTCGGCGGCCACAGCGTTGAACTTGTCCCAGCTGTCCAGCAGGGCCTGAACCTCAGCGGGATCCTCGGTGCCCAGCACGTCCTTGGCGATGGAGCGGCGGTAGATCAGCGCGGAGGGGCAGCACTGGAAGGAAACGCCCTTCACCACACCGCTGGCGTCAGAGGCGGCCTGCACGGTGTACTTGTAGGTGTTGGAGAAGTCGGTCACGCCCATGGCGGTGATGTCCTGGGTGTAGTCGCTGTCCACGTACTTCTGGATGTAGTCGGCCTCGGCCAGGAACATGTCGACCTTCTCGTCGTCGGCGGCGGTGGCCTGGTTCAGCAGAGCCTCATCCAGCTTCTGCTGGTAGGCGCCGTTGTCGCTGGGGGTGATGATCCAGTTGACGGTCACGCCTTCGGGAACGGTGTAGTACTTCTCGAAGAAGCCCTTGAACTCCTCGTTCCAGGCGTAGATGTTCAGGACCTTGCCTTCGGCGGCAGCTTCGGCAGCGGGTTCCTCGGTCTTGCTCTCGGCGGGCTTGGTCTCACCGCAGGCGCAGAGGGCCAGAACCATCACGAGCGCGAGAAGCAGTGCGATGATCTTTTTCATTGTATGATCCTCCTTATTTTTTGTGACTATTTTATAGCGGGTTCCCCCGCTTATCACACGTTTTCGATTTGGGCGACGGTGCCGCCCTCCTGGAGTTGTCCCTTTACCACGATCCGGTCGAAGATGGCGGTCTTGGGCCGCTCGATCAGGCCGATCAGCTTTTCCGCCGCCGTTTTGCCCAGGCCCGTGGTGTCCTGCCGCCAGGTGGTCAGCACCGGATGCATGATCCGCGAGAGCGGGATGCCGTCATAGCCCATGGCGGAGATGTCCTCCGGGACGCGAAGTCCGGCCTCCATGATGGCGTTGAAGCCGCCGACATAGGAATAGTCGTCCGGGAAGATGATGCAGCTGGGTCTTTCCTTCCCTTCCAGGATCTCTTTGGTGACCCGGTAGCAGCCGCGGGGATCGTGGTAGGCGCTCTCCCGGACCCATTCCTCCCGCACCGGGATCCCCAGCTCCTCGCAGGTCCTGTGGAAGCCCGCCAGTCGGTTCAGCGTCACGCTGGTCTTTTCGCCGTGGATGATGGCCAGCTTTCTGTGGCCTCTGGACGCCGCGTAGCGCACCAGCTCCTCCATGCCCCGGATGTTGTCGGACACCACCGAGATGTGGTCGTTGAACACATGGTCCAGGGTCACCACCGGCAGGCTGGAATTCACCAGCTCCAGCACCATGGGGTCCTTGAAGTCCGCCGAGGCGATCACCACCCCGTCCACGCCCCGGTACAGGCAGTGCTGCAGGTAGCTGGTGGGCTGGCTGCCGATGTTGCAGTTGATAAAGGTGATGTCGTAGCCGCTGCGCTCGGCCTCGGCCCGGATCCCGTCCAGCACCGTGGAGAAGAACTCGTGGGCCAGACCTCCGTGCATCGGGTCCACAAACAGCACCCCGATGTTGTAGGTCCGCTTGGTCTTCAGCGCTCTTGCCGAGGCGTTGGTCATGTAACCCAGTTCCTCGGCCTTCTCCCGGATCCGTTGGCGGGTCTCCTCGCCGATATCCGGCGCGCCGTTCAGCGCCTTGCTCACCGTGGCGACAGATACCCCGCATGCAGCTGCAATGTCCTTCAGGGACGTCACTTCGGTCAGCTCCTTACTTAATCGTTTTCGCATTTCGAAAATACAACATTTCCCGAAAAAGTGCAAGTATTCTTTTCGAAAAAATACGGGCTTTTTCTCACTTTCGTATATTAGCACAATTCCGCCGCCTGCTTTTTGTGCATTCTTTCCAATTGTGGGTCCGTTTCTTTCCTTCGCCCTCAAATTATATGAAGATTTTCCTTGATTTTTTTGAAAAAGGCCTTGCAATTTGCGAAAAAATCCGTTACCCTATAGTGGAACTTGTACCTTAAACGTTATAGTGTCTAAAATTCTTGTACCATTTTCCGCTCTCTTTCTCATTCATCAATGGTACCAAAGGAGCTTCCTTATGAAATACGGCTACTTTGACGACCCCCGTCGGGAGTATGTGATCACCACGCCCCGGACGCCCCTGCCCTGGATCAATTACCTGGGGAACGAATCCTTCTTCGCCCTCTGCTCCAACACCGCCGGCGGCTACGCCTTTTACCGGGACGCCCGCCTGCGCCGTCTCACCCGCTACCGCTACAACAACGCCCCCCTGGACTCCGAAGGCTTCCGCTTCTATATAAAGGATGGGGACACGGTCTGGAATCCGGGCTGGCAGCCCTGCCAGACGCTGCTGGACCGCTACCTCTGCCGCCACGGTCTGGGCTACACCGTTCTGGAGAGCGCGAAAAACGGCCTTGCCGCCCGCCAGGAGCTGCTGGTCCCCCAGGGGGATGACTGCCTGCTGATCCGCCTCTCCCTCTCCAACGAGGGCGAGGCCGTCAAGTCCTTCCGCCTCTTCTCCTATGTGGAGTTCTGCCTCTGGGACGCCATGGACGACGGCTCCAACTTCCAGCGCAACTACTCCACCGGCGAGGTGGAGCTGGAGCCCCGGGCCATCTATCACAAGACCGAGTACCGGGAGCGGCGGGACCACTATTCTCTCTTCTGGTGCAACCGGGAGCCCGACGGCTTTGACACCCAGCGGGACGCCTTCCTGGGCGTCTACGGCAGCCCCGCGAAGCCGGAAGCGGTCTTCGGCGGCGGCTGCACCGGCAGCGTTGCCCACGGCTGGCAGCCCATCGCCGCCCAGCAGTTCGACCTCTGCCTGCAGCCCGGTCAGTCTGTCACCCTGCTCTTCGGCCTGGGCTATGTGGAAAACCCGGAGGCTGAGAAATTCAGCGCTCCCGGCGTGATCAACAAGGACCGCGCCCACGCCATGATGGCCCGCTACGCCGATCCCAGCGCCTTCGACGCCGCCTTCGCGGCCCTCAAGGACTATTGGGACGCGCTTCTGGGCCGCTTCCAGGTATCCGCCGGGTCGGAGAAGCTGGACCGGATGGTGAACATCTGGAATCAGTACCAGTGCATGGTGACCTTCAACATGAGCCGCTCCGCCAGCTATTATGAGAGCGGCATGGGCCGGGGCATGGGCTTCCGGGACTCCTGCCAGGACCTGCTGGGCTTTGTGCACATGATCCCGGAGCGTGCCCGGGAGCGGATCCTGGACATTGCCGCCACCCAGTTTCCCGATGGCAGCGCCTATCACCAGTACCAGCCCCTCACCAAGAAGGGCAACCTGGCCGTGGGCAGCGGCTTCAACGACGATCCCCTCTGGCTCATCGCCGGGACCGACGCCTATCTCCGGGAGACCGGGGACTGGAGCATCCTGGACGAGAGCGTGGACTTTGACAACGACCCCGCCCTGGCCCAGCCTCTGCTGGAGCACCTGCGGCGGAGCTTCCGCTACACGCTGACCCACCTGGGCCCCCACGGTCTGCCCCTCATCGGCCGGGCGGACTGGAACGACTGCCTGAACCTCAACTGCTTCTCCGCCCAGCCGGGTGAGAGCTTCCAGACCACCGGCCCCAGCGAGGGCCCCGTGGCGGAAAGCGTGTTCA
Organism: Oscillospiraceae bacterium; assembly: GCA_017447685.1. GTDB lineage: Bacteria > Bacillota > Clostridia > Oscillospirales > Oscillospiraceae > Limivicinus. The sequence continues at coordinate 12,344 of JAFSMZ010000053.1, read as the reverse complement.
TCGGCGGTATGTTCGTGAAATACGGCCGCGCCTGGGTTTCCATCTGCCGCCACCTGGGGCTGGAAGCCGAAGCCGTGGAGGCGGAGCAGGCCGTTGCCGCCATGGAGCAGACGCTCCTCACCGCCGGCTGGGACGGCGCCTGGTTCCGCCGTGCCTATGACGCCTTCGGCCAGGTCGTGGGCGGCAGGGACTGCGAGGAGGGCCAGATCTTCATCGAGCCCCAGGGCATGTGCGTCATGGCCGGCGTGGGCAAGGAGACCGGAGAAGCCGCCCGGGCGCTGGAGAGCGTGCGGGAGCGGCTGGATACCAAGTATGGCATCGTGCTGCTGCAGCCCGCCTACACCCGCTACCACCTGGAGCTGGGCGAGATCTCCAGCTATCCCCCCGGCTATAAGGAGAACGCCGGCATCTTCTGCCACAACAATCCCTGGATCGTCTGCGCCGAGGCGGAGCTTGGCCACGGCGACCGGGCCTTTGAGGTCTACCGCCGCACCGCCCCCGCCTATATCGAGGACATCAGCGACATCCACCGCACTGAGCCCTATGTCTACAGCCAGATGATCGCCGGCAGGGACGCTCCCAGCTTCGGCGAGGGCAAAAACAGCTGGCTCACCGGCACCGCAGCCTGGACCTTCCTGAGCATTTCCCAGGCCATCCTCGGCGTGAAGCCCAGCCTGGACGGGCTGGAGATCGACCCCTGCATCCCCGCGGACGTACAGGGCTTCAGCCTCTCCCGTCTGTATCGGGGCGCCAGGTATGAGATCCAGGTGGAAAACCCCGACGGTGTGCAGCACGGCATCCGGGAGCTCTGGGTGGATGGGGAGAAGCAGCCCGGCTGCCTGATCCCGCTCCGTCCTGCCGGCTCCCTGGTCTCCGTCCGCGCCGTCATGGGCTGAGCGTCTCCCCTCTTTTCCGTACGTTTTCTCGTTTTTTCTCCTTTTCACGAACAGGGCACAAGGATCTTCCTCCTTGTGTCCTGTTTGTTTTTTGTCTGTGCTGCCGCCGTGACTGAGGGAGTCCCCCGCCGTAGGGACGTCCATCGGTCGGCCGCCAAAAGCTCTCCCCCTGGGGGGGAAGGCTTTTGACCCCCACCCCTTTGCGATAAGGTATTTATTGATCCAAAAAAGAGCTGCCGACCTTCCGTCAGCAGCTCTCAATTCATTATTTTGCACCTTCTGCGGCCTTCTTTTCGTTTTCCAGCAGCTCCCTGCGCTTTCGCATCATGAAATCTGCCGTCCTGGCGGCCGCGTCCCCTCGCGGGGTCCAACTCTGCTTTCTGGCAAGCTCCCTTCCCTCCCGGAAGCGCGGATCCTCCAGGCAGGCGCTTATGATCTCATCCAGCTGGTCCAGGCCCTCCTCCGTCAGCTGCATGCCCAGCTTCGGCAGGATCTCAAAGCTCCAGATCGGTTCATCCTTCAGCCAGCAGGCGTCATAGGGCGAAGGGTCAAAGGAGGTGTCGGCATAGAGGATGGGCTTGTCAAACACCAGCGCGAAGTCAAAAATCACGCCGGAAAAGTCCGAGATCAGGATATCCGAGCGGCGCAGCACCTCAAAGTTGTCCCGGTCCCGGTTCCACTCCAGCTTTTCGCTTTCGGGATAGCGGGCCATCAGATCCTCGATCATTTCCTTCTCGGAGCTGAAGGACTGGGGATGGGGCCGCACGATGACATGGTAGCCGCAGTTCAGCAGCGCGTCCAGGATCCTTCCCCCGTAGCGCTTCAGGATGGCGCTTTCGCCCCAGGACGGCGCGAGCAGCACCGTGGTCTCATGCTCCGGCAGAGGCTCCGCCTGCTCCAGGCGCTTGCGCAGGGTATCCATATAGGTGACGCCCACCAGCTCCAGCTCCTTGGGCGGCAGCCCCCGCAGGGCCTCCAGCTTCCTGGTCTCGCGGATCTGATGCTCGCCGCAAAGCAGCAGCGCGTCATAGTAATCCACGCCGAACATGCGGTAGAGCGTGACCTCACTGCAGGCGTGCAGGATATGGATATAATACCCCACGCCTTTGGAGCGTTTCCACTGGTAGACCTCCAGGCCCGGCGTCGTGGAGAGCAGCACATCCGCCTTGAGCATATTCAGCACGGCAAAGGCCTTGTTCCCTTCCCCGATGAAGCGGCATTTCACATGCTGAAACTCCCGCTCCAGCGCCGGATCGTCGGGAGAGGCGGTGAGGTAATGCAGTTCCTCTCCCCTGGCCTCGAACTCCTCGCAGATCGGGCCAAACACATTCCAGTATCGCTTGTTATCCGCAAAGATGGCATAGGGCATGCGCTCCTCTTCTTTCCGGACGGCGTGCCCGCCGCTGAAGAAAAAGCGCAGCTTTACCACTGCCTCCCGAGCAGCATAAAGCCCGGCGCCCAGAACGCCCACCAGAATGGTGAACAGCATGCTGCCGGTGCCGGGGTCAATATATGAAACGAGAGAAGGATGAATCATAAGGCTGTCTCCGGTTTTCCTGTCTTTGGCATTATCTGTTGTATTATAATTCCTTCTTTATTCTTTGTCAACTCGGAGCAACCGATCGCTTTTCGCGCAAAGGGCAGCGGCAAAGAGGCTGCCGCTGCCCTCCCGGGGCTGCCCATGCCGAAGCCGCCGCTTCCCGCGGGAAACGCGAGCCTCCCGGCCATCAGCGCTTCCGGTTCTGATAGTCCCGGTCCACTTCCTCGCTCCAGTCGGCGGAGAGGGGCTCGGCGCAGGCCCGGCGGGCGCTGACCGCGTCGGACACCGCCTTATAGGCCGCGCGGACGCCCATCTTATCCGGGTGGTAATTCACCGCCCGGTCCCGCTGGATGCCGATGCGCTCCGCCGTCTCCACCGCGTCGATGTTGGCCGCGAGGAAGAGGAACTCCCAGCCGTATTTCTCCTTCTCGTGGCGGATCATGCGCTTGACCTCGTCGCTGCCGAAGCAGCGGCTGGCATTCTCCAGGCCGTCGGTCATGATGACGAAGGAGGTGCGGGCGGGCACGTCCTCGGGCCGGGCATAGCGGTGGATGTTGGCGATGTGGCGGATGGTGCCGCCCAGGGCGTCCAGCAGCGCGGTGCAGCCGCCGACGCAGTAGTCCTCCCGGGTCATGGGGCCCAGGTCCTGCAGCTCCACCCGGTCGTGCAGGGTCACGACCCGGCTGTCGAACAGCACGGTGGTGACAAGGCACTTGCCGCGCTGCTGCTTCTGCTTCTCCACCAGGGAATTGAAGCCGCCGATGGTGTCCCCCTCCAGGCCGCTCATGGAGCCGCTGCGGTCCAGGATGAAGACAAGCTCCGTCAGGTCCTCTCTCTTCTCGTTCTGCTGATCCATTTTTTCGTTGAACATATGCTGTGTTCCTCCTTTTTCTTGATTGCAGCCTGAGTATAGCGCGGCTTCGGACGGGAGAGGTCGCGCGGCAGGCGACAAATACAGGCGCCGCCCTGTTGCGTTTCCGGGCGGCGTCTGCTATGATGTGGGGGCAAGAAAGACGAAAGGAGCAAGCATCATGAATCAACGCGCTTTGAAAAAGATCTTTCTGGACACCGACTTTGTCCACCGCAGCGGCACGCCTGAGGAGCTGCAGGCGGCGGAATATCTGAAGGCCCGCTGCGAGGCGCTGGGCGCGAAGGCCTGGCTGGAGAGCTTCCCCGTGCCCATGGCGGAGATGGAGGAGGCCCGGGTCTTTGCCGACGGGAAGGAGATCCCCTGCAAGGGCTTTTTCTGCTGCGGCAGCGGCGAGGTGGAGGGCGAGCTCTACTACATGCCCGGGCTGGACAAGGTCTCCATCGCCGGGGCCAAGGACAAGATCGTGCTGCTGGACAGCCAGGGCATCGGCTTCTTCCCCTATCAGGACCTGATGAAGGCCGGGGCCAGGGGCATCCTGTTCCAGTACGGTAATCTCCACTTCCCCAACCGGGACATCGACGAGCGGGACCTGCGGGCCCACGTGGTGGGCGAGGAGCGGAAGGTGCTCTGCGCCATGATCCACAGCGAGAGCGCGGTGAGTCTCGTGAAAAACAAGGCGCAGCGCATCCGCATCCGGATCCGGCAGAAGGAATACGAGGGCGCCTCCCACAACGTGATCGCGGAGCTGCCCGGGGAGACGGAGGAGTGGATCGTCCTCTCCGCCCACTACGACAGCACCGCCCTCTCCCACGGTTCCTATGACAACATGACCGGCTGCGTAGGGCTGCTTGGCGTGCTGGAGGCCATGAAGGGCAAAAAGCGCCGCTACGGGCTGCGCTTTGTGTTCTGCGGCAGCGAGGAGCGGGGTCTGCTGGGCTCCAAGGCCTATGTGAAGGCCCACGAGGAGGAGCTTTCGCAGGTCGCCCTGAACATCAATCTGGACATGATCGGCACCATCATGGGCAAGTTCATCGCCCGGGTCTCCGCCGAGGAGAAGCTGGCCCACTATCTGAGCTACATGGGCGCGGAGCTGGGCTTCCCCCTGACGGCCAGCGTCGGCGTCTATTCCAGCGACTCCACCCCCTTTGCCGACAAGGGCGTGCCTGCGCTGTCCCTGGCGCGGATCGCCGGCACCAACGTGGCCCCCATCCACTGCCGCTACGACCGGCCCGAGGTGCTGAGCATGGAGCAGCTGCAGAAGGACATCGCCTTCATCGCGGAGTTTACCCGGCGGATGTGCCAGGCGGCCGTCTGCCCGGTGGGCCGGGAGATCCCCGAGAAGGTGAAGAAGGAGCTGGACGAATACCTGTTCCGGAAAAGGAAAGAGCAGTGAGCGGAAGGCGGAAGAGCGACGACAGAGATAACAAAAGACTCGCTTCAAATTACACTGTCATCGCAAGACCTGCTCTCAAACTGGTCGTAGGGCCTGCCCTGCGGGTACAATCCGTCTTTCTTTATGAAAAAAGCAGAGGCTTTTGCCTCTGCTTTTTTCGTTGGGGGTGACTTCGACACGCCGAAGGGCTATGAGATTGACGACACCTTTCAATCCACTCGCCCCGCGTGGGGCGAGACTTTGGTCTGGGAACATACCAAGGAGTTTTTCGGAGAATTTCAATCCACTCGCCCCGCGTAGGGCGAGACCGAAGCACTGCGGTTTTTATATCAATCTAAGGCCATTTCAATCCACTCGCCCACGTGGGGCGAGGCATGAGCGAGATTTCCAAATACGAAGCCCAAAAGAAATATCAATCCACTTGCCCCGCGTGGGGCGAGACAAAGAGCAGACTTTTCAAGCCACTTCTGCATCTGATTTCAATCCACTCGCCCCGCGTGGGGCGAGACGATCCTCAATGGGAAAGTGCCGGCCTGTCTTTTTATTTCAATCCACTCGCCCCGCGTGGGGCGAGACACGTCAAAAAACTCGGCGTAAGCAATGCCCTTGGTATTTCAATCCACTCGTCCCGTCTGGGGCGAGACGTACCCTTCAGGACAGGTGCGCCCACGTTCTCGATATTTCAATCCACTCGCCCGCGTGGGGCGAGACACGGCCACCATGTAGCAGTTGAGCTCAAGGTCGTTATTTCAATCCACTCGCCCCCCGTGGGGCGAGACACCAAATTGAAAGGAGTGCTTGAAAAAAGGCACTATTTCAATCCACTCGCTCCGCGTGGGGCGAGACGGAGATTGCCCGCCGGAAGATCATCCGGAACGAGTTTCAATCCACTCGCCCCGCGTGGGGCGAGACATGCAAATAAGGCGTACCAATCCGTACCTGTACATTTCAATCCCCTCCCCCGCATGGGGCGAGACCGCTGGTGTTGATACCTCGGTCAATGTCCATGATATTTCAATCCACTCACCCCTTGTAGGACGAGACCCACGATAAATCCAACCACAAGTTTCAGGATGTTATTTCTATCCCTTCGCCCACATGGAGCGAGAAGGCGTGTGGAAGCAAACAAAAGAGTTTTTCGGCGAATTTCAATCCACGCGCCCAAGCAGGGCGAGTCAGCGGCAACCAGGCAGCTCACCAATTTCTCCGTTATTTCAATCCACTCGCCCCGCGTGGGGCGAGACAAGGAGGCTGTGGCGTTGGCCAAAACTCGCACCAAATTTCAATCCACTCGCCCCGCGTGGGGCGAGACTGTGCTTGTCCAGCTCGTAGATGCAGTGGTCAAGATTTCAATCCACTCGCCCCGCCTGGGGCGAGACTAAACAGGCTGGTTACCGATATTGGCAAACACAGGATTTCAATCCACTCGCCCCACTCGGGGCGAGACCGTAGCCGTAACCGGCAGGCTGCACCGGCATGTAATTTCAATCCACTCGCCCCGCATGGGGCGAGACAGCTTGTGATCGGAGATGAGCGCATCACCTACGAGATTTCAATCCACTTGCCCCGCGTGGGGCGAGACTGCATTTGCCGTGGGCATACTTATGACACTGCAGATTTCAATCCACTCGCCCCGCGTGGGGCGAGACAAGATGGGCAGCTCGCAATTCTGGGGATTGCCGTAATTTCAATCCACTCGCCCGCATGAGGCGAGACACCGTGTGGAAACATACGAAGGAATTTTTGGGCGAGTTTCAATCCACTCGCCCCGAGTGGGGCGAGACGCCAATTTCATCCCTCCTACAGATGATTCTTTCCATTTCAATCCACTCGCCCCGCGTGGGGCGAGACGGGCGCGGGGTGCCGCGTTTGGGCGGGAAGAAGGATTTCAATCCACTCGCCCCGCCTGGGGCGAGACTATTCCACGCGGAAATCGCTGCAGGGGATCACATTATTTCAATCCACTCGCCCACGTGGGGCGAGACTTTTTACTCCCTGTACTCCACGGTCACGCCGGCAGGGATCGCAGACTCGTCCACGGTGAGGACGTAATCGGCAAAGCAGCGGGCGGGGCTGCTCTCGTCCAGACGCTTGACAGAGACCGCGTCAAAGAGCTTATGGGCCGGGGCATTGCCGAGCTCGGAATCATGCCTGAAGATGATGAGTTTGCGTACCGCCATCTTGCCTCTTCCGGCGGCATGATCGTTTTCAAACATGTTCAAGATCGCCTGCCAGAGAAGCTCCAGATCCTCCTCGGAGAAACCGGTGGTCTTGCGGGCCAGATTGGCGGACACATAGCCCTCGGCCCGGTAGAGGCCATAGGGCACGATGAATTTGCGGCCCATTTCGGTTTTCTTGTTCTCCGCATCCGCCTCGGTGGTGATGGCGGTGCGGGTGATGGTGAGCTCCTGAGGGACGATGGGGTCCACGCTGCGGGCAAAGGAGAGCTGCACGGGGCCGCGGACCTGGCCGCAGTTGAGGGCGTTTTTGGTGAAGGTGGTCATGACCGCTCCGAAAGTACGGACATCAAAGAAGTTCCGGCACATGAAGTCCCGGACTTTGCGGTCCAGATCCTTGTCGGCCTTCTTTGCCTCCTTGACCTTGCCCTCTTCCAGGCCCAGGTATTCGAAGGCGCGCCGGTCGCTGCGGTTGAGGGGGACGCCCTCCTTGATGTAGATCTCAAAGCCGGGCTGATCTTCCTTCACCGTCTCCACGTAATTGCGGATCTTGCGCTTGAGGCAGACGTCGGTCACAATGCCGTAGCCCGTCTCGGGATCGACCCGGGGAATGTTGCCCGCGTCGGGGTCGCCGTTGGGATTGCCGTTCTCCACATCGAAGAGCACCACAAATTCATACCTGTTCTTGATCGCTTCAGACATTTTATTCTGCCTCCTTATCGGTATTGTTTTTCTTTTCAAAACGTTTCTGGGTCTGATGGTAATAGCCGAGGATAAAAGCGCCCTGCTCCTGCAGCGTCTGGTGCGCGGGGAAGTCCACGCCGAGCCGGTCGATGAGCTCTCCGATCTGTCTGGACCACCAGATGGCTTTTCCCGCGTCCATCTTTTTCAGATGGCTGTTGGAGAGCTTCAGCAAGAGGGGGAAGACCGCCGCAGGCGTTGCGCAGGCGGAATTGAAGAAGCGGTCTTTGATGGTGGCGTTGATGCCGGGATTGGCCGCCTGCTGGGCGCCCTCCAGCACGGCGAAGAGCCGTCCGAGGACATAAGGGGGATACGCGCTTTCGGGATTCAAGGACACGGTTGTCACCTCCATGATGGATCCCCGTTGGGGATGATTTTCTGTATTGCGGATCAGATAGGCTTTTACGATACCCGCTTTTTCGCGGGTGACGATATGCTCCGCCCGGATGCGCAGCAGGGTCTGCTGCATGAGCGTCTCCGGATATCTCCCGCCGCCGAGCATGGATTTCATCATGTCTCCGGCCAGCTGGGGAAGCGGGCTTTTATCGCTGGCTTTCTGGTTCACCGTCTCGCGCAGAAGCGCCCAGAGGGGCGTGGTGTTCCACTTGCTGCGTCCGTCGGAGACGATCCGGATATCGTCATAATGCCGTTTCAGGTTCTCCACGACGCGGCCAAAGCTGCTGCGATAGAAAAAGCGGACGGACAAGCGGGCTGCGTTGGGCGAGATGCCAAGGATAAAGAATTCGTTCTCCGGCTCGATGGGAAGCCCGTCATAGTTGTAGGGCTTGCCAGCGGCGACGGAGGTCATGAGCGCATTGAGATCGGCGTCGGTCACGCTGTCGCCCGCGCCGTCAAGCAGAGCGGTGAAAATATCCTGATACTGGCTCTCAGCGCTTTTGGCCCAATAGATCACCGTGGTATTGCCGATGACCTTGACATGCTCCCGATCCGCCAGGAGGCGGTTCAGCGCCGTGGTATAGGCAAAGGCCGCATATTTGCTGACAGGCGCGTTGGCGTTTTGCTCTTTTCCGTAGGAGCAGAAGGCCGGAGCATTGAAGGAGACCAGCGCCGCGCCGGAGGACTGGGCGTCCCGGACATTCTTGATGGCAGGGTGTACAAGCTCGGGGACAGTTTCCTTTCCGGTGATGAGGCAGGGCTCGGCTTCTCCTTCGGCGCTTTCCTCATAAGCAGCCTCCCAAATCTCCCGGATCAGCGGGTCGTCCTGCGCAAAGACGCCGCAGCAGAAGAAGCACAGGTTTTCCCCGGCAAGCAGGTCCTCCCGATGGGCAGCAAAGGCAGAGATCTTGTCCGCCGTCTTCGGATCCCAGGTGGAGAAAAACGCAGAGATTGCTTTCGCTGTGAGGCTGTCCGCATCAGAGAGCAATTTGAGGTGCAGGGCTTTTGCCGCTGCAAAACACTCCTCCGCCCGTTTTGCTTTTCCCTTGTTGTCCAGCCCCAGGAGATAAGAGGAGTTGTCCCACAGGAAGTTCGGCAGCACACCGGAGGAGCGTTTCACCGGAGCAGGCAGTTCCATCTCCAGAGGCAGCATCCTCTTCCCGTCCTCGCTGGGATGGCGGAGGGGAAGCACATCCAGAAGCCTGCCGGATCCGTCGATCTCCAGCGCCCAGGACACTTTTACTGTTGCCCAGCCGGGACGGGGAAGCTTTCCCTGCGAGGCCAGTTCCTCATAATAATCCACCAAAGCCTGAAGGATCATCGGAACACCTCACAATCCCGCAGGTCCAGTATGCCCCGCTGCAGCTCCGCCCGGAAAAACTGGGGACGGATGTTCTCCGGGTCGGAATAATCCATGTCATAGAGCATGAAGCCCAGTTCTCGATCCGTGTCCGGATAGGCGGTCACCGGATCTCCGCCCCGCCAGGGACGGAAATGGGCCGGGAATTCCCGCGTCCCAAAACAGGGCTGGTGATAACACTGGCCTTTTTCCAGCCTGCGGCGCATAATGTCACAGATTTTTCCGGCGTTATCCTCCGGGGTGGCCTTGTCGGTCAGGACGAAATGGGCCTCGATCACATAATGCACGTCCTGCAGCACCATGGCCGCCCTCTGCTGGATGCAATCCCGGGTGCAGATGTAAAGATCCGCCTCCCCGCCGGACATGACGGCGCGGGCTTTTGCCGCAGACGCCGTGGCGGACACTTCGTTGCGGCGGATGTTTGTGAAGCGGATCGGGTTCAGGACATAGATCCTGTCAATGACCCAGCGCATCCCCGGGTGCCAGTAGATCGCCTCCAGCAGACCGCGGGCGGCGGATGGCGTCATCACGTCATAGCTCACGCGCTCGACCTTCATCTCGGGTCTGGTGAAGAGCGCGTAATCTCCCCAGGCCTCAACTTTTACAGCCAAATCCTTCACTTCCTTTCCTTTATACAAAAATCGCTTTGTCTTGCTCGGATATCACAAAAGGCAGTCCCGTTTCCGGGGAATACAGCCTCTCGTCTATGAGAACGCCTGCCGTGTCAGACAGCTTTTCCACGGCGCCGATGCTGCAGAGTTCCTCGAACTGCCGCCGGTACAGGCTTACCGCATACTCCCCCAGCTTCCGCAGCAGCGCACGGGACGGCCCCTTCTCCCGAAGGGCGTTTACCAGCGCCGCGCCATCTCCGCGGGGGATGTAGACCGTAAAGCCCGCGCCGTCGATCATGTGGAATCGTGCCGCCGCCGTTTCAAACATCAGCTTCTCCGCACAGGGGAGGATCTCTTTCTCGTCCAGCTGAGATCCGTCTTTCAGCGTGTAGAGCAGCAGTTGGAAGTAGTCCCGGATCGCCTCCGGGGAATCCGCCTGATCTGTGCGCCGAAGGGTACGGGAAGCGGCGCTGATATTCTGTTCCAACATTCGGGGTGCCCTTGCCTCTGTCCGGAAGATATGCACCAGGCTGTCCTCCCGCGGGCGGCGCCCCTCCCGGTTGCAGCGCCCTCCCGCCTGGATGATCGAATCCAGCCCGGCAATGGCCCGGTAGACCTCCGGAAAGTCCACATCCACACCCGCCTCGATGAGGCTTGTGGAGATCACCCGGCAATCCTGCCCATTCCGAAGCCGCGCGCGGATCTCCTGCAGGATCCTTTTCCGATCGGCAGGGATCATGGTCGTGGAAAGGTGAAAGCTTCCCTCTCCTTCGCCCAGCGCGCGATACAGCTCCTGCGCCTGGCGGCGGCTGTTTACCACGCAGAGGACCTGCCTGCGCCGCCGAAGCTGTGAGACCACGGCCTCATCGGAAAGCGATCCATCATCCACATAGGTCACTCTGCGGAGATCCAGATACATCTGTTTCGGATCGGGACAGATCTCGCGGATCGGTCGGTTCGGCAGAAACTGCCGAAGGAGCGGCTCCACCGCAGGCTGAGTGGCTGTGCAGAGGACGGCAGAGCAGCCGAAGTTCTCCACCAGCTGGCAGATCCCCGCCAGGCAAGGTTTCAGGAAGGGCACGGGCAGCATCTGCGCTTCGTCAAAAACGATCACGCTGTTGGCAATGTTGTGGAGCTTCCGAACTTTGCCGGGTTTGTTGGCGTACAGAGATTCGAAAAACTGGACGGCAGTGGTCAGAATAACCGGCGCGTCCCAATTCTCCGCCGAGAAGGCCCGACGATCCTCTCCTGTCTCCGGATGCTCATACTCCGCTCCGGAGTAATGCGCAAGGATCGGTTCTTTGCCGAAGATCTCCTCAAAAACAGCCTGCGTCTGCTCCAGGATCGAACAGTATGGGATCACGTAGATGACCCGGCGCAGTCCGTGTTGAAGAGCGTGACGCAAGGCAAAAGCCATGGAGGACAGCGTTTTGCCGCCTCCGGTGGGGACGGTCATGGAGAAGAGGCCCGGCGCATCCTCCGCATGTTCTTGAGCTGCGCGCAAGATCGTATTCCGCCGTTGGGCGAGTTCCGTTTGCGGAGGGCCGAATTCGGCCAGACGCTTGTCCAGGAGTTCCTGCAGATGCTGGAAATCTGTCGTTGACGGACGATAGGGCGTGTTTTGAAAATAGGCTTCCGTATCCAGCCAGTCCGCGTCCGTCAATGACGAGAAGAGCATCTTGATGTAAAAGTAGTTCCCCAGTCCGGGAAAGCGCCTGCTGTCGGCGGAGGATGGAGGCGGGATAAACTGCTGCCAGGCGCTGCAGTCTGCTATTCCGCCCACTTTGGCATTTTGGATCCGCGCCATAAAGGTCCCGGAAAGGTCATTGCGGGTCCCGGCGTCCATCAAGCCGCTGTGATGGCCGGCAATGCACATCGAGGCCGGAAGGTTTCGCTTTTCAAATAAGAGCAGAGCGCCTGCAGAGGAATGGTCTGCCTTTTCAGCGCCGCCTCGAACACGACGCTGGAAGGGATCGGAGAATTTGCCGATATCGTGATAACGACCGGCAGCAAATCCATCCTGCTCCCCACCGAAGGGGCGCGAAAAAGAGGCGCTGAGCTGCGCAACGTTTTCCAGATGATCCTGCAGCGACTGGCCCTCCGGGTGTGCATCCGTTGGGCTGTGTGCGAGATAGGGGTTGATGTCCTGCATGTGCTACCTCCTTTCTCCCATTTTACCCTCAAAACCTGCACTTCACTTTTGCTGGTTGCTTCACATGCGTTGAATGAAAAAGAGAAGGTAATATAAATATACCAGCCGAGATCATTCAACGGCTTACGGCGCGTTTTGGAGGCTTTCTGAGAGAGAAAACACGGTCAAAAGCGCCGGTTTTGTACAAAAATACGCATAGCAAAGCGG
>JAFSMZ010000004.1:0-78140 GCA_017447685.1 Oscillospiraceae bacterium | reverse complement strand
GCAGTCGTCGAGGCAGCCGGTATCTCCAACATCCGTACCAAGTGCCTCAACACCAACAACCCCGCGAACGTCGTCGCCGCCACGATGGAAGGCCTCAAGTCCCTGCGTGACGCCGCTCAGGTCGCCGCTGTCCGCGGCAAGACGCCTGAAGAAGTTCAGGGTTAAGGAGGGCGAAACATGGCTAATCTTAGAATCAAGCTCGTCAAGAGCCTCAACGGCAGACTGGACAGCCACATCGCTACCGCCCAGTCTCTCGGCCTGCACAAGATCGGCAACGAGACCGTACAGCCCGACAATCCCCAGACCCGCGGCAAGATCGCCAAGATCGGCTATCTGCTGAAGGTCACCGAAGAATAAGAAGGAGGGCTAGAGAATGTATATTCATGACCTTTCTCCGGTCGCCGGCTCCACCCACGTTGACAAGCGCAAGGGCAGAGGCCACGCCACCGGCAACGGCAAGACCGCAGGCCGCGGCCACAAGGGCCAGAAGGCTCGCAGCGGCGGCGGTGTCCGCATCGGCTTCGAAGGCGGCCAGATGCCTCTGGCTCGCCGCATCCCCAAGCGGGGCTTCAACAACATCTTCGCCAAGCCTCTGGAGGCTGTGAACGTCTCCGTACTGGAGAAGTTTGAGGACGGCTCCGTTGTGGATGCCCAGGCCCTCCTGGACGCCCGCATCATTTCCAAGTGCAGATATGGTGTTAAGTTCCTTGGCAACGGTGAAGTTACCAAGAAGCTGACTGTAAAGGCTTCTGCTTTCTCCGAAACCGCAAAACAGAAGATCGAGGCGGCCGGCGGAAAGGCAGAGGTGATCTAAAGTGATTCAGACGCTGAAAAACGCCTGGAAGATCGAGGAGCTTCGCAGAAAGATCCTCTTCACACTGCTGATCATCCTGCTCTACCGTCTGGGCAACGCCATCCCTGTTCCCTACGTGAACAAGGAAGCCCTGGAGCTTTACTTCGCCAGTGTGCAGGGCACCATGCTGGGCCTCTATAACATGATGTCCGGCGGCGCCTTCTCCCAGGCGACCATTTTCGCACTGTCCATCCAGCCCTACATCAACGCCTCCATCATCATCCAGCTGCTCTGCATCGCCATTCCGGCCCTGGAGCGGCTGAGCAAGGAAGGCGGCGAAGAGGGCCGCAAGAAGATCGCTTCCATCACCCGCTACGCCACCGTGGGCATCGGCCTTCTCATGGGTTTTGCCTACTACATGCTGATGCGCAACTACCAGCTCATCAGCGCCGGCTATGAAAAGAGCTTCTGGACCGCGCTGGTCATCATCCTGACCTTCACCTCCGGCTCCGCTCTGATCATGTGGCTGGGTGAGCAGATCACCGAGTTCGGTATCGGAAACGGTATCTCCATCATCCTGTTCGCGAGCATCATGGCCCGTCTGCCCCGCTCCATCATCGCCACCGTGCAGAACGTTGCCCGCGGCGAGCTGGCCTGGTGGGCTGCCGTGCTGATGTTCCTGGGCGCCCTGGCCATCATCGTCCTGATCGTTTTCGTCAACGATGCCGAGCGCCGTCTCCCGGTCCAGTACGCCAAGCGCGTGGTCGGCCGGAAGATGTACGGCGGCCAGAGCACCTTCCTGCCCATGAAGGTGAACATGTCCGGCGTTATGCCCATCATCTTCGCCTCCTCCATCGGTTCTCTGCCTGCCACCATCGCCGGTCTCGCGGGCAAGTCCACCGAGGGCACCTGGGTGGAGACCTGGTTCGGCAACGCCTCCATCCCCTATGCCATCATTTACTTCCTGCTGATCATCTTCTTCGCTTACTTCTACTCCACGATCCAGTTCAACCCCATCGAGGTGTCGAATAACCTGAAGAAGAACGGCGGCTACATCCCGGGCTTCCGTCCCGGCAAGCCCACCAGTGAGTTCATCCAGAAGGTGCTCAACAAGATCACCCTCTTCGGTGCGATTTACCTGGGCATCATCGCCGTCGTCCCCATCCTGATCTCCCACTTCAGCGACGCTGCAAGGCTCACGGGCCTGTCCCTGGGCGGCACGTCCATCATGATCGCTGTTGGCGTTGCACTGGAGACTGTCCGCGCTCTCGAGGCGCAGATGCTCATGCGCAACTACAAAGGTTTCCTGGATTGATTCCGGAGGAGAGATTATGAGGCTTATCCTTTTGGGCGCCCCCGGCGCCGGTAAAGGGACCCAGGCGGAGATCCTGAGCCGCGAGCTGGAGATCCCCACCATTTCCACGGGCAACATCCTTCGTGCCGCCATCAAAAACGGCACGAAGGTGGGCCTGGAGGCCAAGGCATTCATTGAGGCAGGCAAGCTGGTCCCCGATGCCGTGATCATCGGCATCATCCAGGAGCGGCTTTCCGAGCCGGACTGCGCGAAGGGCTACATCCTGGACGGTGTGCCCCGGACCATCCCCCAGGCGGAAGCCATGGAAGAGATGGGCATCGCGGTGGACTGCGCCCTCTCCATTGAGGTGGAGGACCAGGTCATCGTGGAGCGTATGGCCGGCCGTCGGACCTGCAAGGACTGCAGCACCACCTTCCACATCGTGAACAATCCTCCCAAAGTGGAGGGCGTTTGCGACAACTGCGGCGGCGAGCTCACCATCCGCAAGGATGACGCTCCCGAGACGGTCCGGGCCCGGCTCGAGACCTACCATCGGGAGACCGAGCCCCTGAAGGCCTTCTACGAGACCCGGGGCAAGCTGCGCACGGTGGATAACCAGCCCAGCATCGAAGAGACCACTGCGGCGATCCGCAGGGCTCTGGAGATCTGAAATGGCAGAAAGCATTACCATCAAATCCCCTCACGAGATCGAGATCATGCGTCAGGCCGCGAGGATCGCGGCCGGCGCACGGTCCGTCGGACGTCAGGCCGTGAAGAGCGGCATGACGACAAAGCAAATCGACAGGGCTGTGCATGAATACATCGTGAAGTCCGGCGCAAAACCCAGCTGTCTGGGTTTCGAGGGCTTCCCGGCGGCGACCTGCGTCTCCGTCAACGATGAGGTCATCCACGGCATCCCCGGCAAGAGGATCGTTTCCAACGGCGATATCGTGTCCATCGATCTTTGCGCCACCTACCGGGGCTTCGTCGGCGACTGTGCCGGCACCTACCCGGTGGGAGAGGTCAGCGAAGAGGCAAGGAAGCTGATGGAAGTTACCCGTCAGGCCTTCTTCGAAGGGATCAAGTTCGCCAAGGTAGGCTACCGCGTCTACGATATCGGAGAAGCGGTGCAGGACTATGTGGAGAGCCACGGCTTTTCCGTGGTCCGGGATTTCGTGGGTCACGGCATCGGCCGGGGCATGCACGAGGCTCCGGAGGTCCCCAACTATCGCCCCGACGCCCGCCGGGCCAATCCCCGGCTGCTCAAGGGCATGACCATCTGCGTGGAGCCCATGGTCTGCGCGGGGGACTGGCGTATTCGGATCCTGCAGGACGGCTGGACGGTCGTCACGAGGGATCACTCTCTGGCCGCCCATTATGAGAACACCATCCTCATCACCGATGGGGAAGCGGAGATCCTCACCATGGCGGACGACATCTGATTCAGATCTGGAGGAATGAAGCTTTGGCAAAAGACGATGTAATCGAACTCGAAGGCACGGTGGTAGAATCCCTGCCTAACACCATGTTCCAGGTGGATATTGGCGGAGGCCATATCATCCTGGCCCACATTTCCGGAAAGCTCCGGATGAACTTTATCCGTATCCTTCCCGGCGACAAAGTCACGGTTCAGATGTCTCCCTACGACCTGACCCGCGGCCGCATCACCTGGAGAAGCAAGTAAAGCAGGAGGTATCATAAATGAAAGTCAGACCTTCCGTGAAGCCCATGTGCGAGAAGTGCAAGATCATCAAGCGCAAGGGCAAAGTCATGGTCATCTGCGAGAACCCCAAGCACAAGCAGCGCCAGGGTTAAGATAAGGAATACAAGGGTCGGTCACAGCCGGCGGCAAAAAAATCCTTGCAGACGAAAAGATTTTACTTGACATATCCGGTATGTCTTTGATAAAATAATTCTTCGCTGCGACTGGATGATTTTTGCCCAAAAAGCTGAAGGAGATCGGCTCCTTGTATGCTGTTTACGCAGAAAAATCCAAGCCTCGGCGAAAGCCCCGGCGACAGGGCAGAGCTCCTGTCTGAAAAACAATCCCGCATGGATCAGGGACTCCCTCCGGCGGGAATAAGTCCCTGTGTCCGCAAAAAATGCGGAAAAACATTTCGAAAGGAAGAAAAAAGTATGGCACGTATAGCCGGCGTTGACCTGCCCAAAGACAAGAGAATCGAAATCGGTCTCACTTATGTCTATGGTATCGGCAGAACCAGCGCAAAGAAGATCCTGGACATGACTGGGATCAATCCCGACACCCGTGTGAAGGACCTCACCGATGAGGAAGAATCCAAGCTGCGTGAGTGCATCGACCACAACTTCATCGTGGAAGGCGATCTGCGCCGTCAGACCGCGCTTGACATCAAGCGCCTGACCGAGATCGGCTGCTACCGTGGTCTGCGCCATCGCCGCGGCCTGCCCGTGCGCGGCCAGCGGAGCAAGACCAATGCCCGCACCCGCAAGGGCCCGAAACGCACCATCGCGAACAAGAAGAAGTAAAGGAGGGATATGAATCATGGCAACTGCTAAGAAGAAAGTCGTCAGAACTCGCCGCAGAGAGCGCAAGAACATTGAAAAGGGCCAGGTCCATATCAGCTCTTCCTTCAACAATACCATGGTTACCGTTACCGACACCCAGGGCAACGCCATTTCCTGGGCTTCCGCCGGTGGCCTCGGTTTCCGTGGAAGCAAAAAGTCCACCCCCTTTGCCGCTCAGACCGCCGCTGAGACTGCCGCCAAGGCAGCCATGGAGCACGGCCTGAAGACCGTCGAGGTCTTCGTCAAGGGTCCCGGTTCCGGCCGTGAAGCCGCCATCCGCGCCCTCCAGACCGCCGGCCTCGAAGTGACGATGATCAAGGACGTTACCCCCATTCCTCACAATGGCTGCCGTCCTCCGAAACGTCGTCGTGTATAAGGAAAGGAGGACACTGTAATGGCTAAGAACAGACAGCCCATCGCCAAGCACGCGAAGGCTCTGGGCATCAGCCCGGCCACCATGGGCTATTTCAAGAAAGAAACCACCCGCAACAGCAACAACCAGACCCGCAAGAAAAAGTCTGAGTACGCCACCCAGCTGCAGGAGAAGCAGAAGGTCAAGTTCATCTACGGCGTGCTGGAGAAGCAGTTCCGCGGCTACTACGAGAAGGCTGAGCGCATGACCGGCAAGACCGGCGACAACCTGCTCATCCAGCTGGAGAGCCGCCTGGACAACGTGGTGTTCCGCCTGGGTTATGCCTCTACCCGCCGCGAGGCCCGTCAGATGGTCAACCATGGCCATTTCACCATCAACGGCAAGAAGGTCAACATCCCCAGCTACCAGGTCAAACCCGGTATGGTCGTTGCCCTGAAGGAGTCCAGCCGCAGCATCGAGCGTTTCAAGATGAACCTGGAAAACAACGCCTACCACGTGATCCCCAAGTGGCTGGAGTTTGACGCTGCCAACATGATCGGCAAGGTCGTGGCCGCTCCCACCAGAGAGGACATCGACTTCCCCGTGGAAGAGCGCCTCATCGTCGAGTTGTACTCCAAGTAATCAGAATAAACGGGAAGTGCCTCCCGCACTTCCCGACACCCTCAATTTGGTAAGCTGAACCACGCACCGCGCCATAGCGGCGCAATTTGAACAAGGAGGGTACAGGAACCACATGATCGAAATTAAGAAGCCGCGCATTGAGTGCATGGAAAACCCCAATGAGACCCATTACGGCAAGTACGTCATTGAGCCTCTGGAACGCGGCTATGGCACTACGCTTGGAAACTCTCTTCGCAGGGTACTCCTCTCCTCTCTCCCCGGTACGGCCTGCACCAGCATCAAGATTGCCGGTGTGCAGCATGAGTTTTCCACCATCCCCGGCGTGAAGGAAGACGTGACGGAGATCGTCCTCAACGTCAAGAGCATCATCGCCCGCCTTCATTGCGACGGTCCCAAGACCGTATACATCGAGGCTTCCGGCGAGGGCCTGGTCACCGCCGGTGACATCAAGCCCGATGCCGAGGTGGAGATCCTCAATCCCGAGCAGCCTATTGCAACCCTCGGTCCCGACGGCGCTCTGAATATGGAGCTGGTCCTGGACCATGGCAGAGGCTACGTTTCCGCTGAGAAGAACAAGTCTCCCACCACCGCGATCGGCACCATCCCGGTCGACTCCATCTACACCCCCGTTCTCAAGGTGAACTACACCGTGGAGAACACCCGTGTAGGCAACCAGACCGATTTTGACAAGCTCACCATCGAAGTCTGGACGGACAAGACCATGGCGGCGCGCGACGCGCTGAGCCTGGGCGCCAAGATACTCTGCGATCACTTCACGCTCTTTACGGACCTGTCCGACTCCATCGGCGCCAACTCCACCGTCGTGGAGAAGGAAGAGAAGGAGCCCGACACCGTTCTCAAGATGACCATTGAGGAACTGGATCTGTCCGTGAGAAGCTTCAACTGCCTCAAGCGTGCCAACATCAATACTGTCGAGGACCTGGTCAACAAGACGCAGGATGAGATGATCAAGGTCCGCAACCTCGGCCGCAAGTCCCTGGAAGAGGTGGAGCACAAGCTCCAGATGATGGGACTGAGCCTGGCCAGCGAGGACAATCAGTAATACAGGAGGAATTGCAATATGCCCGGAACTAGAAAGCTCGGCAAGAGCACCGACCAGCGCCTGGCGATGCTCCGTCAGCAGACCACGGATCTGCTGGACAAGGGCCGCATGGAGACCACCGTTACCCGCGCCAAGGAGATCGCTCCCATGGCTGAGAAGATGATCAGCCTGGGTAAGGAGAAGGATCTGGCTTCCTATCGCCAGATGCTCAGCTTCCTGACCCGCGAGGACGTGGCCAAGAAGGTCAAGGACGAGCTGTCCGCCAAGTATGCCGACCGCAACGGCGGCTACACCCGCATCACCCGGATCGGCACCCGCCGCGGCGACGCCGCTGAGCTGGCCGTGATCGAGCTGATCTGATCGGAACAAGATAAATTGAGCCTTTGAAAACCAGGTTTTCAAAGGCTCAATTTTGAATTTTGCATTTTGAGATTGCAGCATGAGCAAGACTGAGAAATTCAAGGCCTATCGGGACGGCATGCGGGACGGCGTGCCCATTGGCCTGGGCTACTTTGCGGTGGCCTTTTCCCTGGGGATCGCCGCCCGCAGCGCCGGCATGAGTGCGCTGCAGGGCCTGGTGGCAAGCCTTCTCTGCAACGCGTCGGCGGGGGAGTTCGCCCTCTTCACCGTGATCGGAGCAGGGGGGACTTATCTGGAGGTAGCGCTGGTGACGTTGATCGCCAACGCCCGCTATCTGCTGATGAGCTTTGCCCTGAGCCAGCGCATTTCCCCCACGATGCCCGACTATCACCGCTATCTCTTCGGCGGCCTTGTCACCGATGAGTTTTTCGGCATCAATATCGCGCGGCCCGGCTATCTGGAGCCGGCCTACTACTACGGCGCCATCACCGTGGCCACACCCCTCTGGGCCATCGGCACGGCACTGGGCATCCTGATGGGAAATCTCCTGCCCGGCCGGGTGGTGAGCGCGCTGAGCGTGGCCCTCTACGGCATGTTCCTGGCCATCATCATCCCTCCTGCCCGGGAGAACCGGGTGGTGGCGGCCTGCGTGGTCTGCAGTTTTCTCCTCAGCGGCCTCTTCTCGGTGCTGCCGGTCCTGTCCGCCATTTCAGCGGGCACCAGAACGATCCTGCTGACTCTGCTGATCGCCGGGGGAGCGGCCCTGCTGTTCCCGGTGAGAGAGGAGGGGAGCGCTGTATGAACGTCTGGCTTGCGATCCTGACGGCGGCCCTGGTGAGCTACGCCATCCGGGTGCTGCCGCTGACCCTCATCCGCAAACCGCTGAAGAGCGTGTTCCTCCGCTCCTTTCTTTATTATGTGCCTTATGTGACCCTGGCGGTGATGACCTTCCCCGCCATCGTGCAGGCCACGGACAAGCTGGCAGCAGGCGTGGCCGCGCTGCTGGTTGGCGCATTCATCGCCTGGAAGAAGGGGAGCATGGTGACGGTGGCCGCCGCCTGCTGTGCGGTGGTTTTCCTGATGGAGAGCCTTCTCTGACCGGGAAAAGAGGCTGGTCAAGGCCTAAGGAAGCGAAGCGCTCTCTGCAATTGTCACAAAGGGCTGTCTTGCTTTACTGCGATAGCGAAATGTAGAAAAAATCGGCGATTTTGGCCCGGAATTTGGAGAAAAAATCAGGTTTCCAGCAGCTCGAACCCAGCCTCTTCGCGGCCTCTTTTGTGAAATCTGCACAAATTGGGAGCAAATTTTTGGGAGCCGCAAAAGAGTTACTTCGAATTCTGGCTTGAAATGAGGGTATTGCTGTGGTACAATTACACAAAGCGTAACTGTGGGGGAGTATCTTTGCCGATATAAAACCGCAGGGGATATCGCCGGCAGGACGGCTCATAAGCTGTGATGTCGGAGAGAGCTGCAGCCGCGGCTGCTGCCGTCGGCTTCATCTTCCCGCCTTCCGGATCTCCGGAAGAGAGGGGAAGATCCGATCGTTATTATTCGCAGAAAATGCGTTTAATAAAAAATCAAATAGGAGGAAAAACAATGAAAAAGATTCTCGCACTGCTCCTGGCTCTGTGCATGATCTTCGCCCTGGCTGCCTGCGGTGAACAGGCCGCAGCCCCCGCCAAGGAGGATGCCCCTGCTGCTGAGCCCGCTGCGGAAGCCCCTGCTGCGGAAGAGCCCGCTGCAGAGGAGCCTGCTGCCGAGGAACCGGCAGAGGGTGGAATCACCGCTGTCGAGTCCCCCGAGTATGACTCCATGAAGCTCGATTCCCTGGAGTACGGTAAAGACTATATGAGCCTTTACGAGTACATGCAGGAGAATGGCATCGATTACACCATCGCTGATGTGATCGAAGACCCCGACACCGGCCTGGCCTACATCGAGGTCAACGGCGAGCAGCATGAGCTCGGCCTGGACTTCCTGACCATGTCCATGGTGTACAAAAACGAGCCCGCTGGTGACTATGCCACGACCGACGACGTCTACGCCGCCTGGTGGCGTCTGTACATCACCCGCTGGAACATGCTCCTGCCCGAGGTTCCCCTGTACTCCAACGAGTACTACGACCTCTACAACGCTCAGATCAAGGGCGTTGAGGAGTTCCCCACCAACCCGTTCTGGAGCCCTGCCAGCGCTCTGATCGACTGGTCCTCCGAGAAGGAAGACGGCAGCATCATCCTGGGCAGCTCCACCGAGCTCTCCGGCCAGTTCCGTTACGCCGCTTTCGGTAAGTCCAGCCCCGGCTCCTCCGACAACGATGTTGAGGGCCTGACCGTTGGCCTTGAGACCGTCTCCACCACCAAGGAAGGCGGCTACGTCTGGAACCCCACCGTCGTGAAGGAGCACACCGAAGAGGAGGATGCTGACGGCAACAAGACCATCACCATCACCATCTTCGACGATCTGAAGCTCTCCGACGGCTCCGCTGTCACTGCCAAGAACTACCTCGTTACCTCCGCTGCCCGCCTGACTCCCGTGTGGACCCAGGCTGCCGGCATGGAGACCAACGGCCGCACCATCCTTGGCTGGAAGGGCGCTTACCAGACCTATGACGGCACCGAAGGCTCCGGCACTCCCGAGCTCGCCGGTCTCCGTCTGATCGACGACTACACCTTCTCCGTCACCATCCCCGCCGACCAGCTGCCGTACTTCTACGACATCACCTACGGCGGATTCTCCGCTGCTCCTCTGGCCCTGTACCTGGGCGAGAACTCCGATCTTGCTGACGACGGCAACGGCGTCTACATCACCGGCGACTTCTATGCCAAGGACGGCGACACCTTTACCCAGGCCACCCAGATCAAGGACAACTTCACCCTCACCACCGAGGAAGCCTACGCTGCCTTCCCCTACTCCGGCCCCTACTGCGTGAAGAGCTTTGACTCTGCCACCTCCGAGGCCGTCCTGGAGCTGAACCCCAACTTCAAGGGCAATTACGAGGGCGCTGTTCCTCACATCGAGAAGATCATCTACAAGAGGGTCGTTGACGATACCCAGCTCGAGGACTTCAAGGCCGGCGGTCTTGACGTCATCGCGGCCATCACCGGCGGCGCTGCCACCGACGAGGCCATTGCTCTTGCCGACGGCTCCGACGGCAAGTACGTCTACACTCACTACAGCCGCGCCGGCTACGGCAAGCTGGGCTTCCGCGCCGACTACGGCCCCGCTCAGTTCGCCTCTGTCCGTCAGGCTATCGCCTTCTGCATGGATCGCGCTCAGTTCGCCAAGGACTTCACCGGCGGCTACGGCGGTGTTGTTGACGGCCCCTACTACACCGGTTCCTGGATGTACAAGGCTGCCGTGGAGCAGGGCATGATGCTCGACTCCTACGCCACCAGCGCTGACTCCGCCATCGATGTCCTCGAGGCTGACGGCTGGGTCTACAACGCCGACGGCACCGAGTACAGCGGCGAGGGCGTCCGCTACAAGGCCATCCCTGCTGAGGTCATCAGCGAGGACGACAAGAACTACCAGTCCGTTGACGGCACCTACAAGACCGTCGATATGGGCGACTACTTCCTCATGCCTCTGGTCATCAACTGGTACGGCACCACTCCCAATGAGTTCACCGACCTGCTGCAGACCGGCCTGAAGGAGAACGCCAATGTTGCTGCCGCCGGCATGGTGGTGTACAACACCCTGGGCGACTTCGCCCCGATGCTTGACGAGCTGTACCAGCAGGCTGTTTACGGCTACTACGCCGGCAGCCCCATGTACTGCGCCTTCAACTTCGCCACCGGCTTCAACAGCGCTGCTTACGACTACTCCTGGAACATGACCATTGACCCGGCCATGTACGACGACTACTCCGCTTACTACATCAAGGACTACGCCGACATTATGTGGCTGGCCTGATCCCCGCGCGGGTCTTCGGACCCTGACACGAAGCACATTTCCGCATCCGGCGACGCAAGCCGTCGGATGCGGATTTGTTCCCATCATCTGCTTTTTGGCCGCGATCTGCGGCCTGTCTCATATCTGCATCCATAGCGTTCTTTGCGCCTTCCTATTCGCCGCGATCTTTTAGCTGTGCATCTCCCACAATGCTGAGCGGCCGAGAGGGCCGCTTCCCGCCCCTGGGGCGGGGGGATCCAAACAACCAAGTACTGCGTCCGCGCACGCACAAAGGAGAATCCCATGGGAAGATATATCGTAAAAAGACTGGTCTATATGATCTTCGTCTTTATTCTCTTGACGTTTCTGCTTTTCCTGCTCTATCAGCTCATGCCTGCCAACCGCGCCTATACCGACGCCAAGACGGAGCTGGCCGGCCTGAAGAACACCCTCAGTGCCGCCGAGCAGGACACAAAGTTTCAGGAATTATATTTGAAATACCAGCGCCGCTACGGTACGGACACCAATAATAAGATGATCCTGTACCTCCGCTGGCTGGGTCTCTATCCCTTCTACGACGGCAAGTGCAACGGCATTTTCCAGGGCAACTTCGGTTTCTCCTACCAGCACAATGCCCCCGTGGTTAAGGTCGTAGGACCCGCGATCCGCAACTCCATGCTCATCGGTCTCATTTCGGAGATCTGCGTTCTGGGCGTTACCATCCCGCTGGGCATCAAGTGCGCTGTGAAAAAGAACAGCCGCTTTGACCGCGGGACCCAGGTCTTCACGCTGATCGGCTTCTCCACGCCCAGCTTCATCATCTACATCCTGTTCATCGTGTTCTTCTGCTCGATCCTGGGCTGGTTCCCGGTCTCCGGCATGAAGACGCCCGGCAGCACGGCCACCGGCTGGACCAACGCGAAGGATGTGCTGCACCACGTGGCGCTGCCCTGCATTTGCCTGACCTTCGGCTCTCTGGCCTCCATCATGCGTATCACCCGCGCCTCCATGATCGACGCCCTGAGCCTGGACTGCATCCGCACCGCCCGGGCCAAGGGCCTGCGGGAGAAGGTCGTCATCTACTCCCACGCCTGGCGCAACGCCCTGGTCCCCCTGGTGTCCATCTTTGTGGGCGGCTTCTTCGGCATCATCTCCGGCGCCATGATCATGGAGACCATGTTCGGCTTCAAGGGCATGGGTCTTCTGTACCTCAACGCCGTCAGAACCGCCGACTACGACCTCATCATGTTCATGCAGGTCATCTATACCTTTATCGGCCTGTTCAGCAACCTGGTGTCCGACCTCTGCTATGGTCTCGTCGATCCGCGTGTCCGGATCAGCAAGTGAGGGGTGAGTAGCGATGAAAGAAAATAGGGAAAACATCTTCCAGAAGCTCGGCCGCTGGGTCACCCGTATGTTCATGGGTCCTGCCTATGAGGACAGGATGTACCGGAAAAGCAAGAAGGCCGAGGAGAAAAAGGACGGGGAGAACAAGCCGGACGACTCCGAGCTGATCGTCAGCCCTGGCCGCCAGGTCCTCCAGCGCTTCTTTGAGCGGAAGTTCGCCGTGATCTCCGTAGGCGTGGTGCTGATCATGTTCTGCGTCGTCTTTATCGGACCGCTCTTCATGCCCAAGTACTATGACGCCTATACCGAGACTACCCAGAAGGACCTGCCGCCCACCATGTCGTTCATGAAGGTCCCCAAGGAGCTGCAGAACGACATCAAGATGATCGACAACTACGGCAGCTTCACCGTGGGCCTTTCCAATTCCGGCAAGGTCTACGTCTGGGGCATCACCCGCATCGGTGCCACCGGCCTTGACGTCCAGCACATCCCCGAAGAGGTGCAGAACGCCAAGATCGAGTGGGTCTCCGCCGGCATCGACCATATCATTGCCATTGACGAAAACGGCAAGTTCTACGGCTGGGGCAGCAACCAGTTCGGCCAGTACGCCGTGAACGAGAAGGTGCTCTCCAACCCCAACCTGGCCCCTGTGCCTGACGAGGTGCTGGATGGGGTGGACCCCGACCAGATCCAGAAGGTCACCAGCGGCTACCAGGCCAGCGCCATCCTGATGCAGGACGGCACCCTCTACATCTGGGGCAACAAGCAGGCCTACTCCAACATCGATTCCTTCATCGGCAAGACGAATATGGAGGACGTGGACTTTACGCTGAACTATGTCGTGGGCCTGACCAAGGACCGCAACAGCGTTTTCTGCGGCGTCCGCGGCCTGTACAACACCGCCCGCGCTTCCATCGGCGAAAAGGGCACGAAGATGACCGAGTTCCTGGCCGGCCGCAAGATCGAGAGTGTCACGGCCACTACCAAGAGCATCTGCTGCCTGCTGGACGACGGTTCTGTCGCCCTGGTGGGCGACTTCCCCACGGACACCATCCAGGTCCCCACCCTTGCCGAGGGTGAGTACTATACCGAGATCCAGGGCGGCGCCTATCACTTTACCGCCTGCACCAACCTGGGCCACGTTTACAGCTGGGGCGGTGACCACTTCTACCAGGCGGAAGCCCCCACCGGCAAGATCACCAACGCCGCCAAGGTCTACACCGGCTCCTTCCAGAGCTACGCGGTGGATGAAAACGACCAGCTTCTGGGCAAATGGGGCCTGAAGGGCTACCTCTTCGGCACCGACGACGCCGGCGCTGACATCGCCTCCCGTGTGGTGGCAGGCGGCCGCGTCACCATGACGGTCGGCGCCATCGCCGTCATTATCGAGATCCTGATCGGTGTCACCATCGGCCTGATCTCCGGCTATGCCGGCGGCTGGGTGGACATTCTGCTGATGCGTATCGCGGAGGTGTTCTACTCCATCCCGCTCTATCCCTTCATGCTGATCCTGTCCTCGCTGCTGGCCCAGGCCTCCCTGACCCAGAATCAGCGACTACTGATGATCATGGTGATCCTGGGCGTACTGGGCTGGCCCGGCTTTGCCTACATCACCCGTGCCCAGATCCTGGTGGCCCGCGAGAGCGAGTACGTCACCGCGGCCCAGGCCATGGGCGTCAAGGAGGGGCGGATCGCCTTCAAGCACATCCTGCCCAACATCATCTCCGTTATCCTGGTCAACATCGTGCTGTCCTTCGCAGCCTCCATGCAGACGGAGACCTCCCTCTCCTTCCTGGGCTTCGGCGTCATGTACCCGCAGCCAAGCTGGGGCAATATGCTGACCCGCGCCAGCAACGCCACCGCGGCCATCAACTTCTGGTGGCAGTGGCTGTTTACCTCGATCATCCTTGTGTTTACCGCGGTTTGTATCAACACCATCGGTGACACGATCCGCGACGTGATGGACCCCAAGTCCTCCAATGATAAGTAAGGGGGGGAATGTGTAATGCCGTTACTTGAAGTAAAAGACCTGCACACATTCTTTAGGACCAAGAAGGGCATCGTCAAAGCGGTCAACGGTGTGTCCTATTCGCTGGAGAAGGGCAAGACCATCGGCATCGTCGGTGAGTCCGGCTCCGGCAAATCCGTATCCGCCATGAGTATCCTGCAGCTGCTGGACGGCAACGGATACATCGACAGCGGTGAGATCCTCCTGGACGGCCAGGACCTTACCAAGTTCTCCGTCAAGCAGATGAACCACATCCGCGGCAACGAGATCTCCGTCATCTTCCAGGAGCCCATGACCTCCCTGAACCCTGTCTTCAGCGTGGACAAGCAGCTCAGCGAGCCATTCATGATCCACCAGGGCATGAACAAAAAAGAGGCCCACGAGCACGCGCTGCAGATGCTCTATGACGTGCAGATCCCCAATCCCGAGGTGGTCATCAAGCAGTATCCCCACCAGCTCTCCGGCGGCATGCGCCAGCGTGTCATGATCGCCATGGCCCTGGCCTGCAAGCCCAAGATCCTGATCGCCGACGAGCCCACCACGGCTCTGGACGTGACCATCCAGGCGCAGATCCTGCACCTGATGAACGAACTGAAGCGCACCACCGGCACGGCCATCATCTTCATCACCCATGACCTGGGCGTGATCAACGAGATGGCGGACGACGTGGCCGTCATGTACTGCGGCCAGGTGGTGGAGCGGGCGCCCGCGGAAGTCATCTTCCAGGACTGCAAGGAGAGCCACCCCTATACCGAGGGCCTGATGGAGTCCATCCCCAGGCTGGACACCGAGGCCGAGCGTCTCGACCCCATCCCCGGCGTTGTCCCGCACCCCCTGGCGCTGCCCAAGGGCTGCAAATTCGCGCCGCGCTGCAAATACTGCACCAAGAAGTGTCTCGAGGAAGAACCGGAGCTGATCCACGTCCACGACAATCAGCTCGTGCGGTGCTTCTATCCCAACAAGGAGGAACGGAACAGTGCCGAACACCAAGAAATTACTGTCAATCACTAATCTGAAGAAGTATTTTCCGGTAGCCAAAACCTCCATCTTCCAGAAGAACACGCTGTATGTGCGCGCGAACGAGGATATCACCATCGATATCTACGAGGGCGAGACCCTGGGCATCGTGGGCGAGTCCGGCTGCGGAAAATCCACCTTCGGCCGCGTGCTGCTGCAGCTCTATCCCCAGACCGCCGGCTGCACCCTCTACTACGGCACTACCCTGGACCGTCTGACCCCCAGCTATGTGGAGGATACCATCGTCCATCACGAAAAGTACCGCCGCAAGCTGAAGAAATCCACCGAGAAGTACGAAGAGCTCCACAAGAAGGTAGAGGAGGCCGGCGGCGAGGACGCTGCGGACTTCTATCTGCTGCAGTCGGAGCATCTGGCCAAGGGCGAGATGGAGACCGACGTCAGCAATCTGGTGAAGATCCTGGGCGGCTTCTATCCCTGTGAGGACAAGAAGGGCATCGAGCTGCTGCACAAGCAGTATGAGGCCTGCAAGAAGCGCAACGAGGCGGCGGAAAAGGTGCGCCTGCACCAGGTTGCATCCGAGCACTTCGACCAGGAGTACCAGGAGGCCGATCCCGACAAGAAGGCCAGACTGGAAAAGAAGCGTGCCGACGCCAGGGAGAAGCTCAGCGCCCTGCAGAAGGACGAGGCGGCTGCCCAGGACCAGGTGGACAAGATCACTGCGGAGCTGGAAGCCCTGCGCGCCAGCTATGGCAGCGACGAGCAGTTTCAGTACTACGAGGGCCTGCGTGACAACGGCGTGGACCTGGCCCGCCTGAAGTACGCCGAGATGCGCAAGCTGCGCAAGGACCTGCAGATCATTTTCCAGGACCCCTACTCCAGCCTGAACCCCCGCTTTACCGTGGGTCAGATCATCGAAGAGGGCCTGGTCACCCACCACTTCTTCCGCCACGGCTCCGCCAGAATGCGCGAGTATATCGTGGAGACTATGGAAAAGTGCGGCCTGCAGGAGTACATGCTGCACCGCTTCCCCCACCAGTTCTCCGGCGGCCAGCGCCAGCGTATCTGCATCGCCCGCGCCCTTGCCGTGCAGCCCAAGTTCGTGGTCTGTGACGAATGTGTTTCCGCCCTGGACGTGTCCATCCAGTCCCAGATCATCAACCTCCTCCAGGAGCTGAAGGAAAAGCAGAACCTGACCTACCTCTTCATCTCCCATGACCTGTCTGTGGTCAAGTTCATCTCCGACCGCATCGCCGTCATGTACCTGGGCAATATCGTGGAGCTGACCGACAAGAAGACCATCTTCAAGGATCCCCGCCACCCCTACACTGTGGCGCTGCTCTCCTCCATCCCCACCACCGATCCCGGTTCTGCGGACAAGGAGCGCATCATCCTGGAGGGCAATATCCCCAGCCCGGTGAACCCGCCCGACGGCTGCAAGTTCTGCACCCGCTGCTACATGGCAACGGAGAAATGCCGCCGCGTGACGCCGGAGCTTGTGGAGATCGAGCCGGGCCACTTCTGCGCCTGCCATTATCCCGAGCGGAAGCTGGGCGAGAACGGCGAGTACCTCTTTGAGATCAAGAAATCCACCAAGACCATCGCGGCCGAAAACGACGCGAAGGCCGCGGCCCAGGCCCAGGAATAAGCCATGGAAGATCCTGAAAAGCTGGAACGGGAAGAGGACATGCCCGAGCTGGAGAAGAACGACACTCTGGCCATGTGGATCGCCGGCGTGCTCACGGTGGGCATCCCCATCGCGCTGGTGCTGATCGTTCTCGCAGGGCTCTTCATCCTGGTATTCAACTGAGGCCGGACGACTCCAGGACCTTGGGACAATTTGACAAAGAAAAGGGCGCTTCCTTCGGGATGCGCCCTCTCTTTATCTCGCATGGTTCAGAGCAGAAGAGGCGGAAGCAGAGGGGCGGTACAGCCCGAAAAGCCCGGAAGATCCGGCAAAAACGGGAGAAAGCGCTTTTAGCGAAACAGAGAAATAAACGAAAAAAGAGCGGCGAAAAAGGACGGAAAACGGCCGAATCAGTCCCAGATAATACCAGTTACTGTCCGCTTGTTTGTGAGATTTCCACAAAAAGGACGGCTGAAATTTGGAGATTTGGAGAGGCGGACGAAAAGAAGTCCTTGAAATCAACGGCAGTGTATGCTAAAATCTAACCTGAAAAAAGTACATGAATTTACCGTATAAAAGTGTCGAAGGGCTGCGCGCCGGCTGAAAGCGCACTTTTGCCCCTGCGGGCGAGGGATCCGGCGAGGATCGATTGACCGCAGGGCTGCTGTTTTCTGTTCGTCCCGCCGGGAAGGCGATGGGAACGGAACACCGGTTTTTGCTTATTATTCGCAACTGATTTGCGATTAATAAAGAATAATTAGGAGGAAAAACCATGAAAAAGATTCTCGCACTGCTTCTGGCTCTGAGCATGATCTTCGCTCTGGTCGCCTGCGGTCAGGCTCCTGCTCCTGCAAAGGAAGAGGCCCCTGCCGAAGCTCCCGCTGCTGAAGAGCCTGCCGCCGAGGCAGAAGCCCCTGCGGAGGAGCCCGCTGCTGAGGCAGAGGCCCCTGCGGAGGAGCCCGCCGCTGAGGCGGAAGAGCCCTATGAAGGTCCGGACACCTTCTCCATGATCGCGAACTTCGACATCACCACCCTGGACTATGTTTACAACAACAAGTCCTCCAACGGTGACTACACCTCGAACTTCATCGAGGGCCTGCTGACTCAGGACTCCCACGGCAAGCTGATCCCCGGCATGGCGAAGGAGTGGAGCTCCAATGACGACGGCTCCGAGTGGACCTTCATCATCCGCGACGACGCCGTGTGGTCCACCAGCGCTGGCGAAGAGTACGACTTCGTTACCGCTGAAGACTTCGTCACCGGTCTGAAGCACGCTGCCGATTCCAAGTCCGAGACCCTCGGCCTGGTTGCTGACCTGATCGTTGGTCTGCGCGCCTACTCCGAAGGCACCGGCTCCTGGGATGACGTTGGCATCACTGCTGACGGCGACACCCTGACCTACACCCTGACCGGCCCCTGCGGCTACTTCGATGGCATGACCACCTACTCCATCCTGTGGCCCATCAACGCTGAGTTCCTCGAGTCCAAGGGTGAGGACTTCGGCGCTGTCCAGGCTGACTCCATCCTCTACAACGGCTGCTACATCCTGAGCTCCCTGGTTCCCGCTCAGGAAGTCCGCTTCGACGCCAACCCCAACTACTATGATGCTGATCACGTCTTCGTCCAGCACGTTGTCGTGACCTACTCTGACGGCCAGGATCCCGCCCAGAACTTCAACATGTTCGTCAACGGCGAAGTGACCTCCACCGCCATCAACTCTTCTCTGCCCGATGTGGTTGCCAAGGCTGATGAGCTGTATCCCGACAACCAGTACATCTCCATGACCACCGCTACCTCTTACTGGGGCGCTTTCAACTGGGACCGCCGTCTGTTCAACCTGTACAACGACCCCTCTGTCTCCACCACCAGCAAGACCACTGACGAGCAGAAGGCCGACACCTACAACGCCATTCTGAACGCCAACTTCCGCCGCGCGGTCTACGCCGCCTACTCTGCTCACGCCGTTGAGGCCATCACCCAGGGTGAGGAGCGCGCCGACGACGTCATCCGCAATACCCTCGTTCCCTACACCTTCTCCATCACTTCTGACGGCCGCGCCATCGGCTCCATCGTCACCAAGTACGTGGAGGAGCTGGTTCCCGAATTCAAGGGCATCGACCTGAACGACGGCCAGGACGGCTGGTACAATCCTGAACTCGCCAAGACCTTCGCTGAGAAGGCCAAGGAAGAGCTGGGCGATTCCGTTACCGAGTGGCCTGTCCACCTGGACGTTCCCGTGTATGCCGCTTCTGAGAACCAGAAGAACATGCAGCTTGCCATGAAGGAATCCATTGAGGCTGCCATCGGCGATTTCGTCGTGATCGACCTGCAGTTCCTGGAAGGCAACTCCTCCGTGTACTACTCCGCGTTCTACAACCAGCCCGACGGCGTGTCCAACTCCATCGACCTCGTCTTCGGCGCCGGCTGGGGCCCGGACTACGGCGATCCTCTGACCTACCTGCACTGCTTCGATATCCACGACGGCGACATGCTGAACTACTCCGGCATCAACTATGAGAGCCAGGGCCAGGACGACGTCCAGAAGGAAGTTCTGAAGACTCTGGGTCTGGAAGATGTTCAGGCCATCGTCGACAAGGCTAACGTTGCCACCGGCGACGAGCGTATCGAGCTCTTTGCCCAGGCCGAGGCCATGCTGCTTGCCAACGGCATCCTCCGTCCTTACTCCACCAGAGGCGCCAGCCTGACGGTCAGCAAGGTCCAGCCCTTCACGGCTGCCTATGGCCTCTACGGCCAGGCTGCCTACAACCAGGTGCCTTACTTCAAGTTCATGAAGCTCCTCAACGAGCCCGTTCTCGCTGATGACTACTACGCTGCGAAGGAAGCCTGGCTCGCCGGCGACTGATCTGCAAAACCCGGATTAACGCATAAACAATAACTGAAGAGGGGGAGCCGGACGGGCGATGTCCTCTGGCTCCCTTTTTTCACACCAATCCCACTCCTGTACGCTCCGCCTCCCGGCCCGGGGGGCACCAGGCGTTTGAGAAGCTATGAAGTAAGGAGCGGTACCTTCTATGAAAAAAGGTTATGTGTGGAAGCGGCTGCTCAGGTCGCTTGTTTCCATTTTGATTATCATGATCATCGTGTTCACCATGGTGTACACGATGGTGCCGCGCGAAAACATCTTCTTTGAAGACAGCACTTACCGCAAGCTGGCCAGTAAATCCGACGACAAGACGGAATATGTGTATTCCACCTGGCAGAAGCTCGGTTACCTGGACTATGTCAGGATTAACGATTACTGCCTCACGCTGTATGAAGCCGGCAGCCCCGAAATGGGCGCGGCCGTAGAGCCGGATTCTCCCGAGAGCCAGGATTTTGTTCGGATCTATAGCGAAAATGGCTATACGGTAGAGCAATTTGAAGGCAGCCGTCGGTACTATGCATATAAGGATGTTCCGGTCATCAAGCAGATGCTCCTGTGGCTGTCAAAGATGATTGTCATTGATACCCCCAACGCCGTGAAGGACGAGAACAATCCCGACCTCGAGCGCAAGCTCTCTTTCGGACGGACGCCCACCGGCGGCGTTGCTCTCATCGGCAGCGGATCGATCCACAAATATCTGCTGTATACCGACAGCAGATTTCCGTGGCTTCACCAGAATATTATCAAGCTGAATTTTGGCACCTCCTACCCCACATATCAGGGCGTGCAGGTGTTGCGCGTGCTGTTCCAGCCCCAGGGAACGGAAGTGAAACGGCACGTCACCTTCGAAACTGGATACGAGGCGGAGTCCGCCATCAATTTCGGCACGCTGCAATATAAGTCCATCATCGACAGAATGGACAGAAAGAAATTCGTCGACAACTACGCCACCTTTGAAACCTTCAAGGACCAGCCCTCCATGGTAGGCACGTCCTTCTCCATGGGCATCATCGCCATGGTGCTGGCCTACGGTCTGGGTCTGCCGATCGGCATCCTGATGGCGCGCCGGAAGGACAAGCTGGCAGACAAGCTCGGCATGGCGTATATCATCTTCATCATCGCCGTGCCCTCGCTGGCATATATTTATCTCTTCCGTTACCTGGCCACCTCGGCGACTGAACTGCCTTCGGTGTTCACCACCTACGGGCCGGGCGACTGGCGCTCCTGGGTGCTGCCGATCATTTCGCTGGCCATGCCTTCCATCGCCAGCCTCATGCTCTGGACCAGACGCTACGTCGTCGATCAGATGAACTCCGACTATGTCAAATTCGCCAAGGCCAAGGGCCTGAACCAGAGCGAGATCTTCAACAAGCACATCTTCAAGAATGCCAGCATCCCCATCGCGCACGGCATCCCGACCTCGCTGGCGGGCTGCATCACCGGCGCGCTGATCACCGAGTCGATCTACTCTGTCGGCGGCATGGGCAAGATGCTGCCCAATGCGATCAAGCAGTACAACAACGTGATGGTCGTAGCGCTTGCGTTCATGTTCTCGACGATCTTCATCCTCTCGGTTCTGGCCGGAGACATCCTGATCACGAAGATCGATCCGCGTATTTCACTCAGCGAGAAGGCAGGGAGGTCGTAAAGATGGATATGGAAAACAAAACGGCCGATCTCTTCGAATTTGCGGCTTTCGATAAGCTCGAATCCGAGCATATCGCCGCCCCTCGCTATTCCTACTGGAAATCGGTGTGGAGGACCTTCTTCCGGAGCAAATTCACGGTCGCCGTTTCGATCCTGATGATCGCGCTGGTCGCCTTTGCCCTGATCCAGCCGCTGTATTCCGGATACAGTCCAACCGTTGCCCCCAACATCAACAATGCGGACATGAAGTTCCTCAAGCCCAGCGCTGAGCACCCCTTCGGTACGGACAATATCGGCAACGAGGTCTTTGATGCGGTTTGGGCCGGCGCGCGCAACTCGATCATCGTCAGCTTCGTCTGTACCGGCATCAACATGCTCATCGGCGTCCTGGTCGGTGCGATCTGGGGCTTTTCCAAGAAGGTTGACAAGTGGATGATCGAGGTTTACAACGTCATCGCCAACATTCCCTTCCTGCTGATGGCCATGATCCTGTCCTACGTGCTGGGCGCTGGCATGCGCTCTCTGATCATCACCATGACTTGCACAAACTGGATCTATGTCGCCTACTTCATCCGTACGCAGGTCATGATCATCCGTGACCGCGAGTACAATATGGCCTCCAAGTGCCTGGGAACCGGGACCTGGACGATCATCACCAAGAACGTTCTGCCCTATCTCGTCTCGGTCATCATGACCTATATTTCCCGTGAGATCCCGTCGATCATCTCCTACGAGGTCTTTCTGAGCTACCTTGGCCTCGGCCTCGGCACGACCAACGCCTCGCTCGGCCGCATGATCTCCATGTACACCTCGTACATGCAGGGTTATCCGCATCTGTTCTGGATCCCCGTCAGCGTTGTTGCGATCATCTCCATCTCCCTGTACATCGTGGGTCAGAGGCTTGCCGACGCGACCGATCCGCGCACGCATATGTAAGGGGGGGCAGGACTATGGATGAAAAGAAAAACGTGATCATTTCCGCAAAGGATATCGAGGTCAAGTTCCGCGTCCGTGACAACTATCTGACGGCGATCCGCGGCGTCTCCCTCGACCTGTACGAGGGCGAGACCTTCGCGATCGTCGGCGAAAGCGGCTCCGGCAAATCGGTCTTCACCAAGACCTTCACCGGCATGCTGGAATCCAACGGCAGCATTACCAACGGCTCCGTCATGTTCCACGGCAAGGATCTGACCAAGCTGAAGAAGGACAAGGAATGGGAAGGCATCCGCGGCGCCAAGATATCCACGATCTTCCAGGATCCGATGACCTCCCTGAACCCCATCCGCACCATCGGCTCTCAGATCACTGAGGTCATCGAGAAGCACCAGGGTATTTCTCGCTCAGCGGCCAAGACGCAGGCCATTGAAATCATGGAGCGCGTGGGCATCCAGAACGCGGCCGACCGTTTCGACGAGTACCCCTTCCAGTACTCCGGCGGCATGAGACAGCGCATCGTCATCGCGATCGCCCTGTCCTGCCACCCGGAGATCCTGATCTGCGACGAGCCGACCACAGCGCTGGACGTCACCATTCAGGCTCAGATCATTTCCCTGATCCGCGACCTGCAGAGGGAACTGAAGTTCACCACACTCTACATTACGCACGACCTTGGCGTCGTGGCCAACGTGGCCGACCGCGTGGGCGTTATGTACGGCGGACAGATCATCGAGTATGGCACGGTCGAAGAGATCTTCTTTGATCCCCGCCACCCCTATACCTGGGCGCTGCTGTCCAGCCTGCCGCAGCTCGGCGAGAAGGGCAAGGACCTGTTCTACATTACGGGCACGCCGCCCTCTCTGTACAACAAGATCACCGGCGACGCGTTTGCGCCGCGCAATGAGCATGCGCTCCAGATCGATTTTGTGCAGGAGCCGCCGTTCTTCAAGGTCAGTGATACCCACTATGCCAAGACTTGGCTGCTTGATCCCCGCGCTCCGAAGCTGGAGAAACCGGAGGTCATCCAGAATTTGCATGAAAAGATTCAATTAATGACGGATAAGGGAGGCGCATTCCATGTCGAGCAATAACGCAGACAGAGAGGTCATCCTATCCATCAAGCATGTGGACGTTGCGTTCGACGTCGGGCATAAAAAGAAATTCGTCGCCGTAAAAGACGCGAATTTCGACATCTATAAGGGTGAGACCTTTGCGCTGGTCGGCGAATCCGGCTCCGGCAAAACGACGCTGGGCCGCGCAATCCTAAGGATCAATCCCTGCACCGCAGGAGAGATCCTTTTCGAGGGCAAGCGCATTTCCGGCAAGATCTCCAAAGCGGAGGACCGCAACGTCGTGCGCAATATCCAGATGATTTTCCAGGATCCGGCCGCCTCGCTGAACGAGCGCGCGACCATCGAATACTGCGTATCCGAAGGCCTCTATAACTTCCACCTGTACAAGGATGAGGCGGATCGCGTGGCGAAGGTGGACAAGGCTCTGGAGGAGGTTGGACTGTTGCCCGAGCACAAGTCCCGTTATCCGCACGAGTTCTCCGGCGGCCAGCGCCAGCGCGTCGGCATTGCCCGAGCCATGATCATGGAACCCAAATTCATCGTGGCCGATGAACCGATCTCCGCGCTGGACGTATCCATCCGCGCCCAGGTGCTGAACCTGATGAACAAACTGAAGGCAGAAAAGGACCTGACCTACCTGTTCATCGCCCATGATCTGTCTGTCGTCCGCTTCATTGCGGACCGGATCGCGGTCATCCACCGGGGCGAGATCGTGGAGATCGCTGAATCCGAGACCTTGTTCAAGTATCCGGTTCACCCCTACACCATCTCGCTGCTCTCCGCAGTGCCCATGCCGGACCCCATCGTGGAGAAGACCAGAAAGCATATCGTGTACGATCCGTCCAAGCTGGATCAGTCCGGCGCCCCCCGCGAGCTGCGGGAGATTCGCCCCGACCATTATGTCTTTGCCACGGAAAGCGAATTCGCGGACTATGACA
This sequence comes from Oscillospiraceae bacterium, assembly GCA_017447685.1. Taxonomy (GTDB): domain Bacteria; phylum Bacillota; class Clostridia; order Oscillospirales; family Oscillospiraceae; genus Limivicinus. The sequence continues at coordinate 53,766 of JAFSMZ010000004.1, read as the reverse complement.
GGAAACTGAAGGGAATGGAGAGCGCCAAGAAGTAAGAAAACAATGAATCAGCCGTTGAGAGTCGCCCCGCGAGATTGTCGTGGAGCCCACCCTCTGCGGAAAAAGCCGAAAAAGCTTTGATCGGAGTTTTCTCAAAGCACGCCGTAGGCGATGATTGCCGACACGGCGAGATAAAACAGCCCGAGAAAGAGAGGATAGTTGAAAGCTGCCTCTCTTTCTTCTTTTTTATCTGCTTCATAGGCTTCAAAATCCTTTTTCGTTTCTTCCTGGATGCGTCGATGAAAGAAATAGGCGGTAAGGTCAAAATCTCCGTGAAGGGAGAGACTGTAGAACACACCGAAAAACACAAGAAAAAGGGCGACGATGGTCAGGATATCCGTAAAGACCTGAAGACGATTGTTCGCGGCGGTGAAGGCCCTCACGCAGGGATAGGCCAGCGTAACGAGAAGATGGGCCAGCAAAACGCGGGGCTTGATATTTTTGAACCTTTTGATCATAATCCGTCACGGAGTCGGGACCCGTTCCCGCAGAGAAAACCAAGGGAGACGAAACCCGGCGTTCGATTCCTTCCTTGCTTGTTTAGGCCCCAAAGGACTCTTTCCATGATTGTAGCAGACCCGCAAGACCTTTGTCAACCGAAAGGACCGGGGCAGACAGCGGGGCGGAACGCGGCGGATCGATCCAAAAACGGTCCCGGGGCGTATACCGGGAGGGTGAGGGAATAATGGGCCTGCTCCCGCGCCGGAGCCCCGCAGCATGATGGACAGGGTGAAAATCGGGGCTTGTATCTGGGACGTTTCAATGATACAATAAAATGAATAACTGTCAATACACGGAGGAGAGCACATGATCAGTATTTGCAGCGGATGGGAATATACCGAGCAGTGGTCGGAGGCCTTCCTGCGGGGAGAAGGGACCGGGACGCCGGTGCGCCTGCCTCACAACGTGAAGGAGCTGCCGCTGCACTATTCCGGACCCCGGGACTATGCACGTATCTGCGGATACCGCCGGATCCTGCGCCTGCCGGCGGAGGCCAAGGGGAAACGCGTTTTCCTGCAGTTTGACGGCGCGGCCCACATCGCCCGGGTCTACTGCAACGGAGTCCTCTGCTGCGAGCATCGCTGCGGCTACACCGCCTTCCGGGCGGAGATCACGGAGCTGGTGGAGTTCGGTGCGGACAACCGCGTCGCCGTGGAGCTGGACTGCACGGAAAACCGTTCTATCCCGCCCTTCGGCTTCGTCATCGACTATCTGACCTACGGCGGCCTCTATCGGGAGGCCTGGCTGGACCTGCGGGAGCAGGAGTATATCGAGGACCTCTTCGTTTATACCCCAAGCCTGGATTGTCTGGAGGCCAGACTGGAACTATCCAGACCCGGGATGCCGGTGCGCCTCTCCCTCTGGGACGGAGAACGCTGCCTCCTGCGGGAGACGGGCGGAGATCGCTTTTCCCTGCAGCTCCCGGAACTGACGCCCTGGAGCACGGAAAATCCCAAGCGCTATCTGGCCCGGGCGGAGCTGCTGGATGAGAGCGGCGCCGTGCTGGACAGGCAGGAGACCCTCTTCGGCGTCCGCACCGTGGAATTTCGCCCGGAGGGCTTTTTCCTCAACGGAAAGCCCAGCTATCTCCGGGGCCTGAACCGGCACCAGTGCTATCCGTACATCGGCTATGCAGCCCCGGAGAGCCTGCAGCGGGAGGACGCCCGCATTTTGAAGGAGGAGCTGAGCTGCACCGCCGTGCGCACCTCCCACTATCCCCAGAGCCAAAGCTTCATCGACGAGTGCGACCGGCTGGGCCTTCTGGTTTTCACCGAGATCCCGGGCTGGCAGCACATCGGGGACGCGGCCTGGAAGGATCAGGCGGTGCGGAACGTGGAGGAGATGGTGCGGCAGTACCGCAACCATCCCAGTATCGTCCTCTGGGGCGTGCGCATCAACGAGAGCCAGGACGATGACGCCTTTTACCTGCGCACAAACGACCTCTGTCACAGACTGGATCCCAGCCGCCCCACTTCCGGGGTGCGCTTTCTGCAGAAGTCCAGCTTGCTGGAGGATGTTTACGCCTACAACGATTTTTCCCACGTGGGCGACAATCCCGGGGTGCTGCCGAAAAAGCAGGTCAGCACCCACCCGGAGAAGGCCCTGCTGGTGTCCGAGCACAACGGGCACATGTTCCCCACCAAGAGCTATGACACCTGGGCCAAACGCCAGGAGCAGGCCCTGCGCCACGCCCGGGTCCAGAACGACGCCCGGGCAGACGGGGAGCACGCCGGCTGCTTCGGCTGGTGCATGTTCGACTATGCCACGCACAAGGACTTCGGCTCCGGGGACAAGATCTGCTATCATGGGGTGATGGACGCCTTCCGCAACCCCAAGCTGGCTGCGGCCCTCTATGCCAGCCAGGGGGAGGAGACTCCCGTGCTGGAGCTGGGCACCCCCATGGAAATCGGCGACTATCCCGGCGGCAACCTGGGGGAGCTCTACGTCTTCACCAATGCCGACGAGGTGGCGCTCTATAAAAACGACCGCTTTGTTAAGAGCTTCCGGCCAAGGGGCTGGAAAGGCCTGCCCCACGGTCCGGTGCAGATCGACGATACCATCGGCTGCCTGCTGGAGACACAGGAGGGCTTTGACAAGACCAAAGCGGCCCTGGTGAAGAAGCTGCTGCTGAATCTGGGCAAGCACGGCCCCAGCAACCTGGATCTTGAGGATAAGGCCATCGGTCTGGCCCTGATGACCCGCTACGGCATGAGCGTCAAGGATGTGTCCGATCTCTACGGCAAATACATCGGCAACTGGGGCGGCGAGGCTACCGTCTGGCGCTTTGACGGCAAGAAGGACGGTCAGGTCATTGCCAGCGCCACCCGCTGCCCGGGGCAGGATCTGCACCTGGAGGTGAAGGTCAGCTCCCTGCGCCTGCGGGAGGGCGACCGCTATGACATGGCGGCAGTGCGCATCCGGGTGCTGGACGAGCATGACTGCCTGGCCCCCTACGCCCAGCTGCCTCTGCAGCTCCGGGCCGAGGGCGCCGTCGCGCTGGCAGGACCCGAGCTTGTCTGCGCCGAGGGCGGCAGCACCGGCTGCTATGTGAAGACCACCGGCGAGACCGGCGAGGGCGTCCTGCACATCCGCTGCGGACAGTGCGCGCCGGTGACCCTGCGCTTCACCGTGGAAGATTGAGGAGACGGCCATGCTGCTGCGCTATGAAGTCCGCGTCAGCGGACAGACCCCCATCTGCGGAGACTGGGAACTACGTGAGGGGGAGAACCGGCTGGTGCTCCCGCTGCCGGAAGGGAAGCTGGAATCCGTCCGCGCCCGGGGAAAACTGTCCCTGGGAGAGTCGGAAAAGATCTTCATGAACGGCTACCAGACCTGGACCTACTGCCCGGAATACGGGCGCCTCGGCACGACCCGGGATGTGGGACCGCTGCCGGAACTTCTGCTCCGGGGACTGGGGATCCGCTCCTATGGGGACTATGACTTTGTGCCCTATCCCAAGGGCTGCGGGCAGACCCACGGGGAGAGCTGGTGCTACTTCCGGGAGGGGGAGCGCTTCCGGCTCTTCGCCTCGCTGGACGAGCGCCCGGGCTACACCCTCTTTGCCTATGACGTTCCCGGTGGAGCCCTGAGCATCCAAAGAGACTGCAAAGGGCTGAAATGTGGAGGACTATTTCATGTTTTCGACTTGTTTCTTGGAACAGGTGGAGAGAATGAGGTTTTTGACGCCTGGTTTGACGCCCTGGGCGTGAAGCCAAGGACTGCGCGGCGTCTCACCGGCTACTGCAGCTGGTACAACCGCTACCAGAAGATCTCCGCCCGTACCATCGAAAACGATCTTCTGGGCTGCGCCGGACGCCTGGTCCCGGGGGACCTCTTCCAGATCGACGACGGCTGGGAGCCCCGGGTGGGCGACTGGCTGGAGCCGGATCCAAAGAAATTTCCCGAGGGGATGCGCGCCGCCGCCGACGCCATCCATGAAAAGGGCTTCCAGGCGGGCCTGTGGCTGGCGCCCTTCGCGGCCCAGCGCAGCTCCCGGCTTTTCCGGGAGCATCCGGACTGGTTTTTGCGGAAAAACGGCCGGCCCTGGCTGGCCGGGATCGGCTGGGGCGGCTTCTACGCCCTGGATATCGACAAGCCCCAGGTGATCGACTATCTGGAGCGGGTCTTTTCCCGGGTGCTGGAGGACTGGGACTACGACCTGGTAAAGCTGGACTTCCTCTACGCCGCCGCTCCATTCGGCGGGGAGGCGGAAACCCGGGCGGGACGGATGATCCGGGCCATGGAGCTGCTGCGGCGGCTCTGCGGGGAGAAGAAGATCCTGGGCTGCGGCGTACCGCTGATGCCGGCCTTCGGCCTGGCGGACTACTGCCGGGTGGGCTGCGACGTGAGCCTGGACTGGGACAACACGCCTCTTATGCGCCGCACCAACCGGGAGCGGCCCTCTACCCGGCAGGCCATCGGCAACAGCATCTACCGGCGGGAGCTGAACGGACGGGCCTTTCTCAACGACCCGGACGTGTTTTTCCTGCGGGAGGAGAATCTGAAGCTCAGCCCGGCGCAAAAGCGGGTCCTGGCGGAGGTGAACGCCCTCTTCGGCGGGGTGCTGCTCCATTCCGACGATATGGGTCGCTGGTCTGAGGAAGACCTGGCCTATTATCAAAGACTTCTTCGCCTGCGGGACGCGGAGCAGATCCGTGTTCACAGCCAATATGGCCTTGCGGTCAGCTATGTGCTGGACGGGCGGGAAGAGACGATCACCATCGAATGAAATGAAAGCCGCGGAGAGTAGGCGGTACGGAGACGAATTATGGCTTCAACGATCATTTTTTACCTTGTTTTTGCTGCAAATCTGCTTTTGGCGGGCTTTTTGGGCTGGTCCCTGTACGACACGCACCTGATCCCCAGTCAGTATGTGTACCTGGCGGCGGGCCTGCTGATCCTGATCCCGCTGCTGCTCTTTCTGCTGCAGAAGGAGAAGAAAGGACAGCACGAGAAGACCGGCGCACGGGTGGCCGCCATTGTATTGCTGCTGTTTTTGAGCATCCTGGAGGGGGCGGGGGCCTACTTCGTCCACCAGTACAACAGCAAGATGCGCAACGTCACCGAGGTCCACAGCCAGTACACCGAGGTAGGGCTCTATGTGAAAAACGAGGACAAGGCCCAGACCATCGAGTACGCTGTGGAACGGCAGTACCGCGTGGGCGTGCTGGAAGGGGTCGATACCGAGGCCGTCGACCATGTGCGGGGGAATGTTGAAAAACAGTACGGCCGGACCATGAAGATCGTGAGCTACAGCTCCCTGGCCGATCTGGCCAAGGCCATGCGGGAGGGAGAGATCGATGCCATGCTGGTCTCCTCCGCTTATCTGGACCTGATCGACAGCCTTGAGAGCTTCGAGGAATTCAGCCAGGGCCTGAGGAGCCTGTATGCGGGCAGCTTCAAGACGGAGATCCTGGTGCCGCCCGTCCTGGAACATACGGAAAAGAATAAACCGGAGGATCTGGGCCTGCGGGATCCCGCCCTGTGGAAGGACAGCTTCTGTGCCTACGTCAGCGGCATCGACACCTACGGCCCCGTTACCACCCGCAGCCGCAGCGACGTGAACATCCTGGCCGTTGTGAACACCAAGACCAAGACGGTGCTGCTGATCTCCACGCCCCGCGACTACTATGTGCCCTTCCAGTTTTCACCGGTCAACGGCTCCATGGACAAGCTGACCCATGCGGGCATTTACGGCATTGAAGGTTCCATGCGGGCACTGGGAGACTATTACGAGCTTCCTGTCCACTACTACCTGCGGGTGAACTTCTCCGGCTTCATCGACATCATCGACACCCTGGGCGGGGTGGATGTGGAGTCCGACGCCGATTTCGGCTTTGACGGACACCAGTACTACAAGGGAATGAACCATCTCAGCGGCAGAGCGGCCCTGGGCTTTGTGCGCAACCGCCATGCCTTCGGAGAAGGGGACCGGGCCCGCGGCCGCCACCAGATGGCGGTGATTAAGGGCGTCATCAATGGCCTCATGTCCTCCAAGATCATCACCAACTATTCCGAGCTTCTGGACGAAATGGCCGGCTGTCTGCAGACCAATGCTTCCCGCTCCATGATCGGCGATCTGGTCCAGCTGACCCTGGATCGCAAGAAGGGGGACTGGAAGGTGCTGACCTACAGTGTGGACGGCTACGGCGCCACGGAATACGCCTGGTCTTTGGGCGCCTATGCCTATGTGATGGTGCCCTACGCCAACAACCGGGACTATGCAAGAGAGCTTGTGACGCAGGTCCTTGCCAACGAAGTGCTGACCCAGGAGGAGCTGCAGACCAACGCACCGAAAAATTGACAACGAGATCGATTTCAGGAGGAATGCTTCATGGAAGGAACCAAGAAAAAACTGTATGTGGAACAGGACGGCTTCTGGACGGAGGCTGCCATGGTTTTCGCGGCCCTGGCGATGGTCTTTCTGCTGATCGGCAGCATCGGCCGCTGGGATGACAAGCGTTTTCTCAGCACCCAGGTGGCGCTGCCCATCTTCTGCGGGCTGCTGCTGATCCTGTGCCTGATCCTCTTTGGAAAGCGCGCCTTCTGGACCACGGTGGTCCCGGTGGCAATGGGCGTGGTATTCTTCATTTTCCGCGCCATGAGCATGGAAAATGAGTGGCTCCGGGGCTGCTGGATCATCGTCTATCTGGTGGTCATGGTGCTCTATGCCATGGTCTTCTCCTATCCCAAGCTGAAATGGGCGCTGGCCCTTGTGCTGCTGGGGGTATTCGCCTATCACATCGGGGTGCAGGATCTGCCGAAACTGATGGATGCGGAGAACCCGGTGAGCTTTGTGTCCGGGATGCAGGAGATGAGCATTCTGGGGATCATCCTCTCCATGCTGTTTCTCAGCCTCGCCATGAAGAGCGCGCCGAAGGCGGCAAAGAGCAAGCCGGAAACCGGGGAGATCCCTGCCACGGCGGAGAAGGAAGCGGAGCCCGCCGCCCCGGCAGAGGAGACCGTCCCCGCCGCCGGAGAGGAGAAGAAGCTTTCCCGCCGGGAAAAACGCAGGCTGGAGAAGCAGAAAAAGCAGGAAGCGAATCAGCAGGAGAAGCCCGCGGAGCCGCAGCCGGAACCCGAGCCGCAGCCGGAACCCGAGCCGCAGCCGGAGCCTGAGCCGATGCCCGAACCCGAGCCGATGCCCGAACCGACACCGGAACCGGAGCCCCAGCCCGAGCCGGAGGCTGCTCTCCCCGAGGAGGAGATCCCGCTTGAGGAGATCCCGGTGGAGGAACTGAGCGCCCAGACGGTGGCTGCCGCGGCCTACCCCCTGGAAGAGCCGGCCTCTCCGGAAAAACCGGAAACTGCCACGGAGGACCCATGAGCGACAGCAGGAATACCAAAGCGCAAAAGACCCCCGACGATCGCAGACGGCGCCGGACCCTGATCGCGGCTGCGGCCGCGGTGGTGCTGGTGCTGGTCCTGGCCCAACTGCTCCACGGAAATTCCGAGGAGCAGCGCTATGAGCGCTATCGGCAGCAGGCCGCCGCCAGCTATCAGAAGGGGGATTATGATCAGACCCTCAGCGATCTGCGCAAGGCGGAGGCCATCCGCAGCAGCGAGGATGTGCTGATGCTCATGGCGGACTGCTATGAGGCCCAGGGCAAGTGGGAGCTGGCCCTGGAGACCCTGCGGCGGATGGACCGGAATGACGCCACCGTGACAGAGCGCATCGCCGCTGTGGAACAGCGGCGGATGCAGCAGCAGGGAGAAGGCCTTCGGGTGATTGCGGGGGAGAACTTCCCCGCCACGGCCACGGAACTCGATTTGAGAGACCGGGATCTGGGAAACGGCGTGCTGCAGGAGGTACTGCAGCTGCATGCCCTGACCCGCCTCTCCCTGGCGGACAACCGGATCGATGATCTGGGCAGCATCAGCGAGCTGGGCGGACTGCGCACCCTGGACCTGAGCGGGAACGACATCCGGGATATCAGCCAGCTGGGGAAGCTGAGCAAGCTGCACAGTCTGAATCTGGACGGCAACCCTCTGGGGGATTTGAGCCCGCTGTACCGTTTGGAGGAGCTGGGCAGCCTGAGCCTGCGGGGCGTCAGCCTGCGGGAAGGGGAGTTGGAGCAGCTCACCACCATCCTGCCCGGCTGCGCCATCCTGACCGACAGCGACACCGAGGGCGTGGCCAGCATCTGGCTCTGCGGCAAACGCTTTGATACCGGCAGTTCCCAACTGAGCCTGAGTGGTCTGGGTCTGCGGGAGATCCAGTGTCTCAGCCTGTGTACAGAGCTGAGGAGCCTGGATCTGACCAACAACGAGATCAGCGATCTGAGCCCTCTCATGAATCTGCAGAAGCTGGAAAAGCTGCGCATCAGCGGCAACCAGATCACGGATCTGCGCCCGCTCATCGGCCTGCCCGCACTGCGCTATCTGGAGGTCACGGGAAACGCCGTGACGGAGACCAGCGCGGTAGGGAGCCTGGCCGTGCTGCAGACCCTGGACCTGTCGGACAATCCCATCGGGGACTTTTCGGGCCTGAAAAAGCTCAGCGAGCTGCAGAGCCTGCGCCTGGAAAACACAGGCCTGACCGATGCGGATCTGGAACAGCTGTACGGTCTCAAAAAACTGAACCGCCTTGCCCTGGAGCGCAATGACGGCCTTACCGCCGAGGCTATGAGCGCCCTGCGCGCCTCCCTTCCCACCTGCGATATCAGCTTCGGAACGCTGGTGTATACGGTCGCCCTGGGCGGTGTGGATTATCGCACGGACATCACCGAGCTTGTCATCGAAAACACGGAGCTGAGCAGCGTCTACGGTCTGGAAAAGTTTGACTGCCTGGAGACGGTGCGCCTGGGCCGGAACCGGATCGAGAGCATCTCCGCCTTCCAGAATACCCATTCCCGGGCCACGATCCGCACCCTGGACCTGGGCTTCAACCAAATCCTGGACGTTTCGCCCCTCTCGGCCCTGACGGCCCTGGAATCGCTGGATCTGCGCAGCAACCAGATCAGCTCGGTCCAGAGTCTGGCACGGCTCAAACAGCTGAAGAAGCTGGACCTGAGCGGCAACCCCATCAGCGCCGAGGAGATCGAAGCGCTGCGCACGGCCCTGCCGGAGTGCGAGATCGTCTTTTGAGCAGCGGTGACATCTTTCTGAAATAGCTCTTTTCTTCCCGTGCGCTTTGTGTTATACTGAAAACAGAAAAGGCGTTCCTTTTCTGAACAGCAATCATTGAAAGGAGTTGGCACCATGAAGTTCACTTTCACCGAAAAGCGGATGGATTCCTCGGAGGATCTGCGGGCCTACGCCACCCGAAAGATCAGCAAGCTGGACAAGTTCTTCAAGAACGAAGCGGAGGCCTTTGTCACCTTCAGCATCGAGCGCGGACGCTTCCTGGCTGAGATCACCATCCACAACAACGGCCTGTACTACCGGGCAAGCGAACTTACCAATGACATGTACGCTTCCGTCGATTCCGGCGTGGCCGCCATCGAGCGGCAGATCCGTCGGAACAAGACCCGTCTGGAGAAACGCCTCCGGGATGGGGTGCTGCAGGAGCGTGACGCCGTGCCTGCCTTTATGCCTCTGGAGGATGAGGCGGATGAAGAATTCAAGATCGTGCGCTCCAAGCGCTTCTCCATCAAGCCCATGTCCCCCGAGGAGGCCATCCTGCAGATGAACCTGCTGGACCATGAGTTCTTCGTGTTCCGGAACATGGACGCGGAAGATGCCATCGCGGTGGTCTACAAGCGCAAGCAGGGCGGCTACGGCCTCATCTGCGACGACGGCGAATAAATCGGATCTATCGAAAAAAGGTGCCGGCTTTTGCCGGCACCTTTTTCGTATGGACATTGTTTGCGATTTCCCGGCGGGCGGAGCAGTTTTCCTCTTGCATATTTCCGCTCTCTGCGGTAACATGTTCATAGACCCTGCGGAACAAGTACGACAGGAGGAATCGGCTATGAAATGCCCTCAGTGCGGCAGCGAAATGGTTTTGGACACCCATCGCAAGATCCCCCTTGAGATGTGCTACAACTGCGGATACATCGAAGGACGCAACATCGGCACCAAGGAAAAGGGCGAGACCAACTATGAGCACCTGAAGAAGCTGAACTTCAACGAGATGGTCGCCTTCCTTTCCCGCAAGCTGAACATGCCCGAGGAGCGCTTTGCGAAGTGGCTTGATGACGAAGCCTGACATTACAAAAACGGAGGAGCGAAACTCCTCCGTTTTTTTAGACCACAGACACAGGAGAACTTTTATGGACGAAGAACTGAAAATGGCCCTGGAGCCGGAAATCGAGATCGAGGAGGGCACGGAGCAGGTCCGCGGCAGCGGCACGCTCTACATCGTGGCCACCCCCATCGGCAACTCCCGGGACATGTCTCCCCGGGGCAGGCAGATCCTGGAGGAGGCGGACCTGATCGCCGCCGAGGACACCCGGCGTTCCATGGTGCTGCTGAATAAGCTGGGCATCCGCAACAAGCTGGTGTCCAACCACAAATTCAACGAATACGGCAAGGCGAAGCACTTTATCACCCAGCTGCAGGAAGGCAAGAGCATCGCCGTTATCACCGACGCGGGCACCCCCTGCATCTCCGATCCCGGCAACGAGCTCATCAAGGCCGCCGTGGAGGCGGGCATCCGGGTGGTGGGGGTGCCGGGCTGCTGCGCGGCGGTGAACGCCCTGGCCATCTCCGGCTTCGATCTCAGCTCCTTCACCTTCTTCGGTTTCTTTCCCCGGGAGAACGCGGAGCGGCGCAAGCTCCTGGAGAAGCTGCGCCGGGGCGATACCCGGACCTTTGCCCTCTACGAAAGCCCCAAGCGCATCATGGACCTGGTGGACTTCTTCATTTCCGAGCAGGCGGATGTGCGCCTCTGCCTCTGCAACGACATGACCAAGCTCCACGAGATGAGCTTTCGCGGCACCCCCGCGGAGGTCAAGGAGCAGCTGCTGGCCAAGGGCAACTACGACAAGGGCGAATACGCCATCGTCCTGGAGGTGGGGAAGGACTACGTCTTCAACAAGGTGGAGCACGCCGTCTCTCCCGAGGCCATGCTGGTGGACGCCATGGTGAAGGGCCTCTCCCCCAAGGAGGCAGTTGCGGCGGTGCTGGCGGATGAGAACAATTCCTACAGCAAGAACGAGCTGAAGGCCGCCTCTTTGCGGCTCAAGAAGCTCTTTGGAGGCGAGGCATGAGCCGCCTGACCCAGGATCTGGCCGCGGCCCTCCCCAGGCTGACCCGCCTGGTGCTGAGCCAGCCCATCGACAAGACCGGGGACCAGAAGGTCTCAATCCGACCCCTGTACCTGCGGGGGGAGCGGCTCTACCAGCTGGAGCGCTTTCGGGACAACAAGGCCTTTCACGAGAATCTGGATGAGGAGAGCCTGCTGCGCCGTTTCGAGAGCGAGCTGGACGGACGCTTCCGCCAGGCTTTGCTGGTAACCGAGACGGAGAGCGCCCAATACAGCCTCAAACAAAACGGCAGCTACAAGCGCCACACCGCTGCCGCCGCCGTGCCCAGACCCGCCGGCCTTTCCGGCAACAACCGGGAAAAGCGCTATCTCATCGGCGAGGGGGAGACGGTGCCCGCCCTGGTGGATCTGGGGATCTTCACCCAGGATTACAGGATCGTCCGCGCCAGGTACGACAAGTACCGGCAGATCAACCGCTTTCTGGAGCTCATCGACCAGGCCTTCCGGGAGGACGGCCGGGAGGAGCTCACGGTGCTGGACTTCGGCTGCGGCAAGAGCTATCTGACCTTCATCCTTTACTGGTACTTCGCGGTGAAGCAGGGGAGGCGGGTGAAGATCATCGGCTATGATCTCAAGGCGGACGTGGTGGAGCACTGCAACGCCGTGGCGGAAAAGTACGGCTACGAGGGCTTGCGCTTCGTTCACGCGGACGTGAGCCGGGACGCCCTCTACGGCGAGCGTGTGGACATGATCGTGACGCTCCACGCCTGCGACACGGCCACGGACTATGCCCTGCACTACGCCATCGAAAAGGGCGCGGACTCATCTTCTCCGTGCCCTGCTGCCAGCATGAAATCAACCTCCAGATGAAAAAGGGCGGGGAGCTGGACGTCTTCCTCCGCCACGGCATCGTCCGGGAGCGGATGACCGCCCTGCTCACCGATGAGATCCGCACCCTCGTTCTGGAAGACCGGGGCTATACCGTGGACGTGATCGAGTTCACCGACCTGGAAAACTCCCCCAAGAACCTGATGCTCCGGGCCAGACGCAACGGAAGGAAGAGCGACAAGGGCCGTGCCCTGGCAAGAGAGATCGCCGGGCGCTACGGCTTCACCCAGACCCTGCTGGAGCTGGAAAAGTGAATCCGCAGGGACGAGCATTGCGCGTCCGTTCCGCCGGCAAGGTGCGAAGAAACGACCCGCGGCGTCCCATCAGGGACGCCGCGGGCTTTTGCGCAGGAGGGGAGATGAAGAGCCGGGGAAATCAGAGAACGACGGACAATGGCCGATGCTTAGAGGGGGAAGTCCCCTATCGGCCTGCGGCCACTTCGACCCGCAGGGCCCGCAGCCCCAAAGGGGGAAGCGAGAGCGCGTCAGGGAGCGGCGCCGACGGAGCGGAGAAAGTCCAGAACCGCCCGGCCGTAACGCGCCGGGTCGGAGAGGTAGCTGAGCCCGTGGCCCGCGCCGGGGAAGGTCTCCAGCCGGACGGGGGAGGCGCAGGCCTCTTGGATCTCCCGGCTCATCTCACAGGGGACGAAGGCGTCCGTCTCACCGTGGATCAGCAGGATGGGGAGACGGGTGTTGGAAACGGCGCCCAGGGCGCTGCCGCTGTCCGGGTCGAAGCGGCCGAAGAGCGCAGCGCTGAAGCTGGTGAAGGGGTAGAGCACCCGGAAATATTTGGGCAGATTCCAGCAGACCTTCTTGATGATGGCCCGGGGGGAGGAATAGCCGCAGTCGGCGATGATGCCCTTGACCTCCTCCGGCAGGGGCAGATCCGAGGCCATGAGCACCGTGGCGGCGCCCATGGAGACCCCGGCCAGACTGATGGGGACGCCGGGCCAGCGCTGCGCCGCGTACTCCGCCCAGGCCAGGCAGTCCCAGCGCTCGTTGATGCCGAAGCTGATGACGTGGCCCTCGCTCTCCCCGTGGGCCCGCTGATCCACCACCAGGGTGTTGAGCCCGGCCTCCCGAGCCAGCTTGTTGCCGCCGCAGAAGTCCCGGAAGGCATGGCCCCGGTAGCCGTGCATCTGGATCTGGAGAGGAGCGCCGTCCTTCACATGGTAATAGCGCCCGTGGAGGCGCAGCCCGTCCCGGGAGCGGATCCAGACCTCCTCCCAAGGGAGGGCCTCCATGGAGCGGATCAGGTCGTACATGGGCTGGTCCTCCGGGGTATAGGGCTTGCCGTAGGGACTCATGTAGGGGTCGTTCTGCCCCTTGTGGGGAGAATAATAGGCAAAGCGGTAGGCGCCGTAGGCGATGGCCAGGCAAAGAAGCAGCAGTGCCAAAAGGCTCCATAGGAAAAGCACGGAAAGCATCCCTTTCGTTCCGCCAGGCCCTTCCCTTGACGGGAAAGCGCTTTGGCGGTATAATTTCATGTCTGCACAATCATACCATTGCGGAAAAATCGCGTCAAGGCGGCAAAAAACGGAGGAAAGCATGAAGGACAAGATCAGTCTGGAAACGGATACCCGGGGGCTGCGTCTGCTGAAAAAGGGCCGTCGGGGCCTGTGGCGGGCAGTGTTCAGCCGGGCCGGCATGATCGCGCTCTTTTTGCTGCTTCAGATCCTGCTGCTGATCGAGGGCTTCCGCTATCTGCAAAACTTCATGCCCCACTACTATACCTTTTCGCTGGCTTTCACCGGGGCCATGGGCCTCTTCCTCATCAACAGCCGGCGGGAGCCCAACGCCAAGCTCACCTGGCTGCTGGTGATCCTGCTGCTGCCGGTCTTCGGCGGGCTTCTCTACATCTACACCCAAAGCGAGATCGGCCACCGCATCCTGCGGGACCGCTATGCCGCCATCTCCCGCCAGACCCGGGACAGCCTGCCCCAGTCGGTGGATACTCTGGTGCGCCTCACCGACGAGGCGCCGGAGATGAAGGGCATCGCCCGCTATGTGAACCGTTCCGGCTGCTTCCCGGTGTGTGACGAGACCGAGGTGCGCTACTATCCCCTGGGGGACGAACTGTTCCCGGCCCTGCTGGAGGAGCTGGAAAAGGCGGAGAACTTCATCTTTCTGGAGTTTTTCGTGGTCGCGGAAGGGGAGATGTGGGGCAGAATCCTGGAGATCCTGGCCCGCAAGGCCGCCGCGGGGGTGGACGTGCGGGTGCTCTATGACGGCACCAACGAGTTCTTCACCCTGCCCCGGGACTATGCCAGGCGCCTGGAAAAGCTGGGCATTCAGGCCAAGGCCTTCGCGCCGGTGATGCCCTTTGTGTCCACCCACTACAACTACCGGGACCACCGGAAGATCCTGGTGATCGACGGGAAGGTGGCCTTCACCGGCGGCGTGAACCTGGCGGATGAGTATATCAACAAGGTGCGCCGCTTCGGCCACTGGAAGGACTGCGGCGTGCTGCTGTGGGGCGAGGCGGTGCGCAGCTTCACGTTGATGTTCCTGCAGATGTGGGACCTGGAGGCGGGCAGGCTGGAGAGCCGGGAGCGACTGGACGCGCCGGCGGAGCGCTGCCCCGGGGCAGCGGGCTTCGTCATGCCCTATGCCGACTGTCCCCTGGACCGGGAACGGGTGGGCGAATGGGTGTATCTGGACATTCTGAACCGGGCAAGGCACTATGTGCACATCATGACCCCCTATCTGATCCTGGACGAGGAGATGGAGACGGCGCTGAAATTCGCCGCCGAGCGGGGCGTAGACGTACGCCTCATCCTTCCCGGCATCCCGGACAAGCGTCTGCCCTACGCCCTGGCCAAGACCCACTACCGGAGCCTGCTGGCCTCCGGGGTGCGGATCTACGAGTACACGCCGGGTTTTGTCCATTCCAAAGTCTTCGTCTCCGACGACCGGGAGGCCACCGTGGGCACCGTCAACCTGGATTACCGCAGCCTCTATCACCATTTTGAGTGCGGCACCTTCCTCCGGGGAAGCGCCTGCATCCGGGATATCGAGCAGGACTTTCTGGAGACCCAGGCCAAGTGCCGCACCGTGACGCCCGAGACCGTGAAGCACGAAAAGCTCCGCGTCAAGCTGGAGGGGATCCTGATGAAGGTCCTGGCGCCGCTGCTGTAAAAGGGAATAGTGAAAAACGAAGAGTGAAAAGTTGTGGTATTTTCCTTCGGAAAATGGATTACAATCCGTCGCCGAAGGCGACACCATAACTCTTCACTCTTCTCTTTTCACTTTTCTCTCTTCACTTGTCCCCAATGGCGCCTTCGTAGTCGTAGGTCCAGCCCTTGTCCAGCAGCCAGTAGTCCACCGGGTCCTCGATGGGCTCCCCCTCCTCGATGGGGACGTCCAGGTTTGGCGCGTTTTTCAGCTTGTGCTTGGTTTCAAAGGCCCGAAGATCCCCCAGGGTGAAGGGGAGACCCAGCTCGTCCGCGATGGGCAGCAGCACGTCCTCCACCACCGCCTCCCGGATCTCCAGGCTGCCGGGGTAGTTGGCCTCGGCCTCCAGCACCCGGCGGCGCAGCTCCTCGTCCTTGGCATAGAGCTCAAAGAATTTTTCCGCGTTTTCCAGCATGGCGCATCGCCTCCTTTTGTACGGGAGTATTATACCGCGCATAGCCGGCAGACGCAAGAGCGCGGCGCGGGAAGGAGAGAGTTCGAAATTGCAAGAGAGAGCGCAGGGCCCCTCCACCGCTCGTCCGTCAAAGCCTTCCCCGCGCACGGGAAGGTGGCATCCGCCGACCCCCGCAAGGCGGATGACGGATGAGGTCCCCGCGAAGAGGATCTCCTATACCCGCTTTAGGGGCGACCTGTGGTCGCCTTGTGTTGTTTCTTTTATTCCTTCACCGGGAGGAGGCAGCGCATGGCGTTCAAAATCGCCAGGATCAGCACACCCACGTCGCCGAAGACGGCCAGCCACAGATCCGCGATGCCCAGCGCGCCCAGGATCAGGATGATGAATTTCACCCCCAGGGCAAAGGCGATGTTCTGCCGCACGATGCCCATGGTCTTCCGGGCGATCTTCACCGCCAGGGCGATGCGGGAGGGCTTGTCGTCCATCAGCACCACGTCGGCGGACTCGATGGCGGCGTCGCTGCCAAGAGCCCCCATGGCGATGCCAACGTCCGCCCTCGCCAGCACCGGGGCGTCGTTGATGCCGTCGCCCACGAAGGCCAGCTTCGCGCCGCTTTCCAGCAGCTTTTCCACTTCCTCCACCTTCTGCTCCGGCAAAAGCTCTGCCCGGACCTCGTCCAGACCCAGGTCCTTGGCTACGGCCTCGGCCACCCGCTGCCGGTCCCCGCTGAGGAGGACCGTGCGCTTCACGCCCAGCTCTTTGAGGGCGGCCATGGCGGAGGCGGCGTCGGGCTTCAGGGTGTCGTTGATGACGATGTGGCCCAGATACTCTTTCCCCCGGGCGATGTGCACCACCGTGCCGGGAAGATGGCACTCGTGCCAGTCGGCACCCACCTGGTCCATCAGCTTGCCGTTGCCAACGAAGAAGGTCTCGCCGTCCACCTCCGCCTGCAGGCCAAGGCCGGCAAGCTCGTTGATCTCACCCAGCCGGGCGGGATCGATGTGGCCGCCGTGGGCCTTCACGATGCTCTCCGCCACCGGGTGGGTGCTGTGGCTCTCCGCCGCGGCGGCGATGTCCAGCAGCGCGTCGGCCTCCAGCTCTCTGGGATGGACCGCGTCCACCTGAAAGCTCCCCCGGGTCAGGGTGCCGGTCTTGTCAAAGGCCACCGTGTCCACGGAGGCCAGGGTCTCCAGGTCGTTGGCGCCCTTGATGAGGATGCCCGCCCGGGAGGCGCCGCCGATGCCGCCGAAAAAGCTCAGGGGTACGGAGACCACCAGGGCGCAGGGGCAGGACACCACCAGGAAGATGAGCGCCCGGTGGATCCACTCGCCCCAGTTGCCCACGAAGAGGGGCGGGATCAGGCCCAGCAGCAGCGCGCCGATGACCACGCAGGGGGTGTACCAGCGGGCAAAGCGGGTGATGAAGCTTTCCACCTTCGCCTTCTTCTCGGCGGAGTTTTCCACCAGCTCCAGGATGCGGGAGACGGTGCTGTCCTCATAGGTGCTCTCCACCCGGACGCGGAGCAGCCCCGTCAGATTGATGGAACCGCTGATGACCCGGTCCCCGGGCCCCACGTCTACGGGCAGGCTCTCGCCGGTGAGGGCGGCGGTGTTCAGGCTGCCGGAGCCCTCCAGCACGCTGCCGTCCAGAGGCACCCGCTCGCCGGGGCGTAGGATGATGGTCTCCCCGATGGCGACCTCCTCCGGGTCCACTTCCTGCTCCTCGCCCTCCCGCAGGACCACGGCGTATTCCGGCCGGATGTCCATAAGGGCGGCGATGGATTTGCGGCTGCGGCCCACGGCCACGGACTGGAACCACTCGCCGATCTGGTAGAAGAGCATGACGGCGGCGGCCTCCGGGTATTCCCCGATGGCGAAAGCGCCGATGGTGGCGATGGCCATGAGGAACTTTTCGTCAAAGACCTGGCCGTGGGCGATGCCGCGAAGGGCGTCCCACAGCACGTCCCAGCCGATGACCAGCCAGGGGACAGCATAAGCCAGGGCTTTCCAGAGCCCCTCCGCGGGCAGCAGCGCCGCTCCCGCCAGAAGCAGCGCCGCAAGGCCGATGCGCAGCAGGGTCTTCTTCTGCTTGCGGCTCATTTCAGGATTACCCGGCAGTCCGGCTCCACCTTGGAAATGCACTTGACGGCGGCCTTCAGCACCTCGTCAAACTTGTCGTCCTCGGCCTCGATGGTCAGCTTCTGGGTCATGAAGCTGACGGTGGCCTTCTGCACGCCCTCCAGCTTGTTGATGGCGGCCTCCATCTTGGCGGCGCAGTTGGCGCAGTCCAGGTCTTCCAGCTTAAAGGTCTTTTTCATAATACAATCTCCTTTCCTTATAGGCTCCCCTGCTAAGGGGAGCTGTCTGCCGCCGACTCACGCAAGGTGGCAGACTGAGGGGTCTTCCTTTCCTTATAGGCTCCCCTGCTAAGGGGAGCTGTCTGCCGCCGACTCACGCAAGGTGGCAGACTGAGGGGTCTTCCTTTCCTTATTGGCCCCTTGTCTAAAGGGGGCTCCCGCGAAGCGTGTGGGGGATATTCCTTTCAACTTTTGCCCCCTGTCATGGGGGAAACGGAGCGATCAGGGGATCGCTCCCTACGCGGGGGAGGGGCCACGGACGGCCAATGGCCGTCCCTACGAGGGGGGAAAACGGAGCGATCAGGGGATCGCTCCCTACGCGGGGGAGGGGACGCGGACGGCCAATGGCAGTCCCTACGCGGGATAAGGGAAATTCGAATTCCTAATTCCGCATTTCGCCCTCTTCCAGGTGTTCCTCGATCAGATGCTCGAAGCCCTGGGCGACGATGGTGCGGACGTGGTCGTCGGAGAGGTGATAATAGATGGTCTTGCCCTCCCGGCGTTTGCCCACCAGGTCCGCGTCCTTCAAAATGCGCAGCTGATGGGAAATGGCGGACTGGGTCATCCCCAGCAGATCCGCGATGGCGCACACGCACATCTCCGACTCCAGCAGGGCATAGAGGATCTTCACCCGGGTGGTGTCGCCGAAGATCTTGAACAGATCCGCCAGATCGCAGAGCAGCTCATCCGTGGGCAGATCCTGCCGGACCTTCTGGAGGATAGCTTCATGGTCGTGGGGCATTACTTGAACCTCCGTTCATATGAATCACTGTTCATATATTAGCGCGGCATCGGGGCTTTGTCAAGAGGGGAGTGGAAAAAAGATGCTTTTCAAACAAGGCGGGGTCTGCTATACTGTATTTGGTTAAATTTTGAACAGGAGGGATCCCCATGCGTGAGAAGAAACCGGTGCCCGGAAAAGACGGCAACAAGTATGTGCCATTTGAAGAGCGCACAGGGGAGAATTCCGTGGTGTTTTTCACCCGCGACCTCTCCGAAGAAGGACTGAAGAAGATCTATGACAAGGTTGGCTCCGTTCTCGAGGGCAAGGTGGCGGTGAAGCTGCACACCGGCGAGGCCGAGGGCCCCAACATCATCCCCCGCCCCTGGGTGAAGGAACTGCTGGCCAGCCGTCTGCCCGAGGCCACCATCATCGAGACCAACACCTATTACGAGGGCAGCCGCTACACCACCGAGGCCCACCGCAAGACCCTGGAGATAAACGGCTGGACCTTCTGCCCCGTGGACATCACCGATGAGCACGGCGTGGCGGCCCTGCCGGTGAAGGGCGGCAAGTGGTTTACGGAGATGCATGTGGGCGAGAGCATGCTGAACTATGACTCCCTCCTGACCCTGACCCACTTCAAGGGCCATGTGATGGGCGGTTTCGGCGGCAGCAACAAGAACATCGGCATCGGCTGCGCCGACGGACGGATCGGCAAGAAGGAGATCCACAGCTATCCCAACGGCGGCATGTGGAGCATCGCCGAGGAAGAGCTGATGGAGCGCATCAGCGAGAGCACCAAGGCCACCGTGGACCACTTTGCGCCCCACGTCTGCTTCATCAACGTCATGCGCAACATGTCCGTCTCCTGCGACTGCGAAGGGCCCGAGGCGGAGCCCGTGGTCACGCCGGACATCGGCATCCTGGCCTCCCTGGACATCCTGGCGGTGGACAACGCCTGTGTGGACCTGATCTACAACTTGCCTGAAGGCGGCGGCAAGGCCATGATCGAGCGGGTTGAGACCCGCCACGGCCTGCGGCAGCTGAGCTACATGAAGGAGCTCGGCATGGGCAACGACCGCTATACCCTCATCGACCTGGATAACGGGGAAGCCGAGATCACTGCCGCTCAGGCGGTGAAGGACGTGAAGCCCGGCTGGGAGCCGGACCGCTACAATGTGTTCTGGGGCCGGAACAAGCGGAAGTAAGTTTTATTCCAAACGAATAGAAAAACCGTGATGAGATCTTTCTCATCACGGTTTTTCTGATGTATCGGCTTACGCGACGGGGCGGTTGACCAAGCCGGTAAAGAGGGGAAGACCGCCGGCATTGGTAATGCAGAAGAGGAAGGGGTGATCCACGAAGAAGACGAGTTTTTCCTCCAGAGGGGCCGGTTCGCTTGCCGGGGCCTCAATGATGGTATAGGCGGAGGCCTCGCATCCCTCTTCGTCGATCTTGACGCGGGCGGCATGCGCAACCTTGGAGACGAAGAGCGGGTCCGATTTCCCGGTGAGAGGTGTGAAATCTGCCAATGAAGGATCAAAGGCATCGGTGACGCCCATAGCCTGAAGACCCTCGACCAGATCCAGGTTGGAGCGCACATCGAACTTGGGCATGTGGATCTCCACCTCCATAAAACGCTGCTTTTCCCAATTGGATTTGTCACGCAGCAGCAGAAAGGCCATGGCCTCCGGATTGTTCAGTAAGTCTTCCGCGGTCATACCCTCATCCGACAGCAGGATCCACATGGCCCCGCCGTTTTCCATGGAGAGAGGGATGGCAGTAAAGCGCTCGCCCCAATAAACGGTGAGCTCGTCGGTCCGGAAGAGATAGTCCACGGTCTGCTCGCCGTCCGGACCGTAGAAGTACCCCGGTTCGGTAAGATCTTTCCAGAAGCCGCTGACCCAGGGACTTTTGAAATATAGAGCGCTGGTCAGCGCAAGGACAGTGAGGGGATCCAAATGCAGGCCGGAGGCTTCTTCCTGCAGCAGGCTGCCGGTCTGCTCGTTGATCCAGCTCTGCAGCAGCGCGTCGTATTCCGGACTGCCCATCCGCCCTTGGAAGACGGAGGCATAGTACTGACTGGACAGAGCCTCCAGAACTTTCGGCTTAGTGCTGCGCCCCTCGGCCAGCCAAAACGCGTTGGCCAGAATGCTTGCGGTCTGGCCGTCGTTCTGATAGCTCTGCAGCCAGAGCGCATGGGCGGTGCTCCGGAGAGTATCCAGATCCTCCGCACCCAGCAGATCCAGGATCTGCTGGCGGGTGTTTCTGCCTGTGACCTCAGCCAGCATGGCCAGAGCCATGGTGACATTCAGCGGAGAGACCACCCGGTTTTCGTTTCCGGCGCAGGACAGAGTTTGACGGATGAAGCCGCCGAACCAGGGGTCCAGCGCCGAGTTATAGCCGAGAGTCTGGGACCGGAAGCTCTGCAGGTCCTCTCGCCAGGCACCAAATGCATCGAAATAGCTGTCTTTCAGCTCCCAGCCATTGGGTTTGACGTAGTCTTCCTGCCGAGGACGGGGAGCCATGGAGGGATAGACCGCTTCCGCCAGAACGGGACTGGAGGGAGCGACACCGCAGGAACACAGAGACAAGAGGACGATCAGCGCCAATAGCAGAGAAAGAACGCGCTTCATGACAGACGCCTCCCTGGAAAATGATAGAAAATATGACGATACACATCAATCAAAGTTCCGGGATAGGACAAAAAAGACGAAAAGCAGGAAGCGGGTAAATAGGAAAAAGGTCGGATTGTGCCGGTGAGAGGCCTTCAGTCGCGGTCCCCCTCAGGATGACAGAGAGGAAGACACCTCATCCGTCATTCGGCGGAGCGTAACACGCCGAATGACACCTTCCCCTCCAGGGGAAGGCTTTGGAGCGGCACTCAGCGCAGCACCACGCTGGTCTGGCCCTCCAGGCGGAGGCTGCTGCCTTCCAGCGTGGCCTCGCCCGCGCCGATGAAGGCGGCGATGGTATCAAAGTCCAGACCCAGAGCGGCCAGGTCAACGGTCTTGGCCCCCTGGGAGGGGTTGTGGAGCACGCAAACGGCGCTGCCCTCCCAGGTGGAGACGAAGCCGCCCACCTTGCTGTCCGGCACGGAGACGGCGGTGTAGGTCCCCCGGGCGATCTCGGGATTGGCCCGGCGGATCAGGATGAGGCGCTTGTAGTAGTTATACAGACTGCGGCCCCGGTCCAACTGGGCCTGGACGCTGATCTCCTCCTGGTCGGGATAGGTGCTGCCCTCCGGGTCCCGCACCGTGTCCCCGTCGCCCCAGCGCATGGCGAGCCGGCGGTTGGCGTCGGTGTTGGCGCCGCCCCGGGAGCCCCGCATGCCGATCTCCTCCCCGTAATAGAGGAAGGGGGAGCCGGGACCCAGAATGTAGAGATTGGCGGCCATCTGCATCTGGCCGTTCGCGGACTGGAGATAGCCGGAGGCCCGGTCCATGTCGTGATTGGAGACGAAGGGCACCAGCATGGCGTCGGAGCGCAGGGCACGGACGGTGTTCAGGTAGCTCTCCACATAGCTTGCGTAGCGCCCGGCGTTGCCGGCTTTGGCAGTCTCGTCGATGAGGCCGCCGGACTGGGCCAGGGTAAAGTTAAAGCAGTTCATGGAGCCGTAATACTTGTCGGTGACGCCGTCCCCGTCCCAGACCTCGGCCACCACATAGATCTCCGGATCGATCTTCCGCAGTTCCTCCATGTACCAGTCCCAAAAGGCGGCGCTGCTGCCGTTGTCACCGTAATAGACGTATTTGGCGGCGTCAAAGCGGAAGCCGTCCACCCCCAGGTCCAGGTAGAACTTCGCCACGTCCAGCACCGTCTGGCGCACCAGTTCGCTGTCAAAATCCAGCTCGGGCATGGCGGAGTCGAAGTTGCATTCGTAATAGTCCTCCGTGCCGGAGACGGGGGCGTAGTGCCGGCCCGCCGGGGCGCTCTCCCCGGGGCCGTACCAGCAGTAGAAGTTGTAGTAGGGGTCGGCCTCGTCCTTGTTCCGGTGAGCGTTCACAAAGGCGGAGAACCAGGCGTTGCGGCGGCCGGTGTGGTTGATGGGCAGATCCAGGATCAGTTTCACGTTGCGGCTCTCGCAGAGATCAGCCAACTCCTTCAGATCCTCCATGGTCCCAAAGTCCGGGTCCACGGTGTAGTAGTCCGTCACGTCGTATTTGTGGTAGGAGGGGGAGTCAAAGATCGGGGTCAGCCAGAGGCCCTCCACCCCCAGGCTCAGACCCGAGGCGGGGTCCCCGTCATTGAGATAGTCAAAGCGGTCGATGATGCCGCGCAGATCGCCGATGCCGTCCCCGTTGGAGTCGGAGAAGGAGCCCACGAAGATCTCGTAAAAGACCCGGGCGTTGTCCTCCGTCTCCGCATAGCGGCTCAGATCCACGTCGTCAACGATGGCTTCGCCCGTGTCGCTCAGGAGATAGAGGCCGGTGTTGTCCCGGGCGGGCCCGGTCTCGGGGACTTCCTCGACCGGCACGGCGGATTCTTCCGCGGGCTCTGCCGTCGGTGCGGCCTCGGTCGGGGCTGCCGCAGGCTGTCCGCAGGCGGGCAGCAGGAACAGCAGGGCCAGGATCAGGGCAAGAAGGGAGCTGCGCTTCATAGGTAACACCTCCGGAATATGCATTTGATGATAAAAGTTTAGCCGAGAAAAGAGGAATTGTCAAGGAAGAGTGAAGAGGGAAGCGGGAAGCGGGAAGAGGGAGCGCCCGGGACACGTTTCGCTCCTTGACGAAACGGGAAGGCTTGACTATAATCGAGGCATGGAAGCTATGGATTTTTACCGGCCGGAGGATCTGGACCGGCTGCAACAAAAAGAGAAGCGCGAGCGGGCGTGGGTCTGGGCCCTGGGCGGACTGACGCTTTCCCTCTGCGTGCTTTTTTGCTGCCTTACCACCACGGCCAATGCCAACCGCATGGAGCTCGCCACCCTCATCACCTCCTGTGTGGGCGGCTGGCTTGTGATCTACCGCCGCCTTTTCGGGGCGCTGGAGGCCAAACATGAGCGGGAGCACGCGCACTATCTGCTCTCGGCGGAGAAAAGCACGGTCCGGGGCAAGCTCACCGTCACGAAAGACAGGCTCCGCATCCGGGACAGCATCCGCATCCGGATCCTGCTGCTGGAGGACGGAAAGAAGACCCAGCGCCTCAAGGTGAATGAAAACAAGGTGCGCGCCCTGCGGCCCTATGACGGAAAGACGGTCACGCTGACCCTGGCGGGCGGCTATGTTTCCGGGATCGGAGGGGACGCATGAGAGTATTGAAAAACATCTGGTCCCAACTGCACCGCTTTGTGTTCTGGGCCCTGCTCTCCACCATCTTCTGGGCCTGGATCTTCACTCTGCTCACCGACACCGTGCCCGAAAAAAAGGTGACCCTCTATGTGCAGACCGAGGACTGCCGCAGTGTGGAGCTGACGCTGAAGCTGGAGGAGGAAAAGCCCCAGGGGATCAAGATGGTCAAGGTCCACCCCTTCTCCTACGCGGCCTTCGGCAACCGGGAGCTGCTGGAGGCGGACCTTTACGCGGTGCGGGAGGCGGACGCGGCGGAAATGCTGCCCAGCTTCGCCCCCTTGGATGGGGAGACCCTGGACACCGGCGGACGGGAGCTCTATGTCCGGGACGGCGTCGCGTACGGCGTGAAGCTCTCGGGGCCCGGGGAGCCGGGCGCTGCGGCCTCCTTCATGGGCTATGCGCCGGGGGAGAGCTACTATCTGTTTTTTAACGCCGAATCGCCCCACCTGGGCAGCGGCGACGGGGCAGCCCTCCGCGTGGCGGAGGCTCTGCTGAAGCTGAAATAAGGAAGGAAGAAGCGCCCCTTCCGTCATCCGCCTCGCGGGGGATCGGCGGATGACAGCTACCCCCAGAGGGGGAGGCCCGGGAATCCCGCGCTTCCCCCTCTGGGGGAAGTCCCCAGTGCGCACACTGGGGATAGGGGAGGATCCGATGCGTGCCGCGAGGGGGCACACAGCAATTTCTTCCTTTCTTCCTTTGCGAAGCAGCTTCATTTCTTCATTTTCATATTGGTAAAGGAGAACGGCATGAAAAAGACCTGGATCGCCCTGCTTCTGCTGCCGGCCCTGCTGCTGGCGGCCTGCGGCGGCAGCCCGGCACAGACGCAGGAGAAGACGGAAAGCCCGGAGGAGAGCGCGGAGACCGTGGAGAGCAGCCTGTATGTGAAAAAGGTGGAGGATCTGCCGGAGGACTTCATCCTGGGCATGGACGTCTCTTCCCTCATCGCCGAGGAGCAGAGCGGCGTGCGCTACTTTGACTTTGACGGTGAGGAAAAGGATCTGTTGGAGATCCTTGCGGAAAACGGCGTGACCCACATCCGCGTCCGGGTCTGGAACGAGCCCTATGACGAAGAGGGCAGGGGCTTTGGCGGCGGCAACTGCGACATCGACAAGGCCCTCGCCATCGGGCAGCGGGCCGCGCAATACGGCCTGAAGCTCATCGTGGACTTCCACTATTCCGACTTCTGGGCCGATCCGGGCAAGCAGATGGCGCCCCGGGCCTGGGCGGACATGGACGTGGAGACCAAGGCAGAGGCCCTCTACGCCTATACGAAGGAGAGCCTGCAGAAGCTCATGGACGGCGGCGCGGACATCGCCATGGTCCAGGTGGGCAACGAGACCAACGGCGCCCTCTGCGGCGAGGATCGCTGGAGCAACATCCAGCTGCTGATGAAGGCCGGGTCCCGGGCCATCCGGGAGGTCTGCCCCCAGGCTCTGGTGGCCATGCACTTTGCCAATCCCGAGCGCTCCGGCAGTTACGCCAACTACGCCGAGTATCTGGATTACTATGAGGTGGACTACGACGTGTTCGCCTCCTCCTACTATTCCTTCTGGCACGGCACCCGGCAGAATCTGGCAAGGGTCCTGGGGGACATCCACCAGCTCTACGGCAAGCAGGTCATGGTGATGGAGACCTCCTGGCCCTACACCGGCGAGGATTCGGACTTCTCCGGCAACAACGTGGGGGACGGCTCCGGTTTACAGCTGGACTACCCCTTCACCGTGCAGGCCCAGGCCAATTCCGTCCGGGACGTGGCCGACACCGTGGCCCACATCCCCGGGGGCATCGGCCTGTGCTACTGGGAGGGAGCCTGGATCAGCGTGGGCACCGAGTCCTGGGAGCAGAACAGCCCCCTCTGGGAGCAGTTCGGCTCCGGCTGGGCCAGCAGCTACGCCGCGGCCTATGACCCGGACGACGCGGGCAAATACTACGGCGGCTGCTCCTGGGACAACCAGACCTTCTTTGACCCCACCGGCCACCCGCTGGAGTCCCTGCGCGTCTTCCGCCTGCTGAAGCAGGGGAACGAGCTGCCCCTCCGGCCCGACGCTATTGAGGATACGAGCATCACGGTGGACCTGGCCGGGGAGCTCTCCATGCCCGAGACCGTGAACGCCGTCATGAGCGACAACAGCCGGGAGGCCATCCCGGTGGAATGGGAGCTGAACGATGCTCTGCGCCAGCAGATGTTCTCCGGCGGCCCCGCGGTCTACGAGGTGATGGGCCAGGCCCAGGGCATGGACGCAAAATGCCTTGTGAACATGGTGGAGTTCAACTACCTGGAAAACGGCGATTTTGAAGCCGGCGCCCTGGAGCCCTGGACCGTCACTGAGCGGGGCAAGGCGGACCAGCTCTATGTGGAGAACAAGCTGGGCGACTCTCTGGACGGCAAGTGGCACATGCACTTCTGGAGCGCCAAGGAAAACAGCGTGGACTTCAGCCTGGAGCAGACCGTGACAGATCTGGCCCCCGGCAGCTACCGATTCAGCATCTCCATCATGGGCGGCGACTGCGGAGAGACGGAGATCTACGCCTATGCCCTGGTGGATGGGGAGCTTGTGGCCACCGCGCCCCTCACCGTCACGGTCTGGGACAGCTGGGACACCGGAAAGATCCCCGGAATCCGGGTGGAAGAGGGCCAGAACGTTACCGTGGGCATCTTTGTGAAATGCCAGGGCGCGGGCAACGGCGCCTGGGGCAAGATCGACGCCGCCATGCTCAACGCGGAGGGCTGAGTCCGACGCAAAAAACGAGATAACTGTACAAAACCCCGGGTTTTTACAGGAAAAACCCGGGGTTTTGAACGCTTTGCACAAAAACAAAGCACGATTTTTGGCGAAGATTCCTTCCCGTTTTTGAATCTCCCCGGGTGGACAAGGGAAAAGCAGGAGAGTATAATAATGACGCAAAAGTGACAAAAGGTCGTTTTTGCCCTTTCGTCCCTGTTGGAAGGAAGAACAATCTGGATTCATTGGTGAAAACCATGAAAAAATGAGGAGGAAATGAAATGAAGAAACTTCTTGCCCTGCTTCTCGCGCTGGCGATGGTCTTCTCCCTGGCTGCCTGCGGCGGTTCCGCTGCCCCCGCTGCCGAGACCAAGACTGACGCTCCCGCCGCCGAAGCTCCCGCTGCCGAGGCTCCTGCCGCCGAGGCTCCCGCTGCCGGTTCCAGCGCGCTGGCCGGTACTTACAAGATCACCGTTTGGGTCGGCGAAGCCGCTGTTGACCTGACCCAGAAGCAGATCGCGGACTTCAACGCCAACAACCCCGACGGCATCGTCTTCGAGGCTGACGTGCACCCCGTGTCTGAGGCCACTTCCGCTGACCAGATGCTGGTGGACGTGAACGCCGGCGCCGATCTGTACTGCTTTGCGCAGGACCAGTTCGCCCGTCTGGTGCAGGCCGGTGCTCTGAACCCCCTGGGCGTGAAGGCCGCTGAGACCGTCACTGCCGCCAACGACGCCGGCGTTGTGGCTGCCGCCACTTCCGGCGAGACCCTGTATGCCTACCCCATGACCTCCGATAACGGCTACTTCATGTACTATGACAAGAGCGTCATCCCCGAGGAAGACGTGGACTCCCTGGAGAAGCTGATCGCCGACTGCGAAGAGGCGGACAAGTTCTTCGCCTTCGAGGCCCAGACCTCTGCCTGGTACCTGGCCTCCTGGTTCTTCGCCACCGGCTGCAAGTCCGACTGGACCACCGACGATGACGGCCAGTTCATCTCCGTCAACGACAACTTCAATTCCGAAAACGGCCTCATCGCCGTCAAGGGCATGAAGAAGCTGGTCGACTCTCCCAAGCACCTGTCCTCTTCCTCCGCTGACGAGTTCTCCAACGGCGCTGCCATCGTCGTCACCGGCACCTGGGCCTTCGAGGCCATCAAGGATATCCTGGGCGACAACATGGGCGTCACCGATCTGCCCTCCTTCGAGGTGGACGGCAAGGAGTACCACCTGGGCTCCTTCAACGGCTGCAAGCTCATGGGCGTGAAGCCCCAGGGCGACGACACCGCCAAGCAGGCTGCCCTGCACAAGCTGGCCCAGTACCTCACCGGTGAAGAGGCTCAGATGGAGCGCTTCAACGAGCTGTCCTGGGGTCCTGCCAACCTGAATGACCAGGCCTCCCCCGAGGTCCAGGCCAACCCCGGTCTGGCTGCTCTGCTGCTGCAGAACCAGTACTCCAAGCCCCAGGGCCAGATCCACGGCTCCTGGTGGGATATTGCCAAGGTCATCGCCGATGACGTGAAGGCTGCCACCGACGAGGACGGCCTGAAGGCTGCTCTGACCAACTACTACGGCAAGATCACCGCCCTCTTCAACTTGACTGAGGAAGAGAAGAATGCTTGGAGCATCATTGGCGACATCAACGGCGATGGCTGGACGGTCGATCTGCCCATGGAAGACTTGGGTGACGGTATCTGGCAGACCACCGAAGCATATGAACTCGCTGAGGGCAATCAGTTCAAGGCCCGTCAGGGCGGCAGCTGGGACGTCAACTTCGGCAACGGCGGCGACAACTTCGTTGTGGAAACTGCTGGCACCTACTACATCCAGATCGACGTCAACAACAGCACCATCACCCTGATCCCCGCCTGATCGTCTCCAGTTGAATACTCACTACCAAAGTAAAAACTGAGACTTTGGCTGATACCTGAAACGGAGTGGTTGGAGTCAATCCCTTGACTCCAACCATTTTGTTCTTCGGGGGAGAGCCTCTCCCCCGGAGATTGGATTTTAGAAAAAGGGGCTATGCTATGAAAAGATACAGTGATCTGGAATACCTGCGCCTGTCAAAGGGGCAGAAATTCCTCTACAAGCTGACAAGCTTTTTCGCGGCGATCCCCCGGGGAATGTGGAACCTGGTGCTCAGCATCGGGCGCTTTTTCAAAAACCTGGGCCTGGGGATCGGCCGGGAGTTTTCCGATATCTATCTGACCTTCAAAAACGGCGACTGGAAGACCAGAAGCTCCTTCCTGGTGATGGGCTTCGGCAGCATTGCGAGAGGACAGGTCCTCCGCGGCCTGCTGTTTCTGCTGTTTGAGATCGTATTCATCTTCTATATGGTAGTCCCCCACGGCGGCGCCTACTGGATCAAAATGCTGGGCAGCCTGGGTCTGGAGGGCCCCTCCAAGGGCTATGACGAGATCCTGGACCAGTACACCCTGGTGCCCCACGACAACTCCTTCCGCATCCTGCTCTACGGCGTGCTGACCCTGTTCTTCATCGCCGCGTTCCTCTACACCTGGCGCGCCAACGTCCGGCAGAACAAGATCGCCGAGGAGATCCTGCGCACAGGCAAACCCCTGCGCAGCGGCAAGGACGACCTGCGCTCCCTGGTGGACGACAACTTCCACAAGACTCTGCTGGCCCTGCCGCTCACCGGCATCCTGGTCTTCACGGTGATGCCCATCATCTTCATGATCCTGGTGGCCTTCACCAACTACGACGGCGACCACAACGGCTACACCAACGCCCTCTTCGGCTGGGTGGGATTTGAAAACTTCCGCACCATGTTCTCCTGGAACGTGGGCGGCGTGAACTATGCCGCCACCTTCGGCGAGATATTGACCTGGACCCTGATCTGGGCCTTCTTCGCCACCTTCACCAACTACTTCCTGGGCATCTTCGTGGCCATGATGATCAACAAGAAGGGCATCCATCTGAAGAAGATGTGGCGCACCATCCTGATCCTCACCATCGCCATTCCCCAGTTCATCTCCCTGCTGTACGTCTCCAAAATGTTTGACCTGAACGGCCTGGTCAACGGCGGATTGAAGGCCCTGGGCCTCATCAAGCAGAACATCGACTTCTGGGGCACGCCGAAGCTGGCCAGGATCATGGTCATCGTCATCAATATCTGGATCGGCATCCCCTATCTGATGCTGATCGCTACGGGTATCCTGATGAATATCCCGGCGGACCTGTATGAGAGCTCCCGCATCGACGGGGCCAGCGGCTGGAAACAGTTTACCAAGATCACCCTGCCCTACATGCTCTTCATTACCGGCCCTTATCTGCTCACCAGCTTCACCGGCAACATGAACAACTTCAACGTCATCTACCTGCTGACAGGCGGCAGACCCACCAACGCGGCGGCCTCCGGCGCCGCGGGCAGCGTGGGCTACACGGACCTGCTGATCACCTGGCTCTTCAAGATCACCACCGGCAGCGGCACCAAGTACTACCTGGCGTCCGTGGTCGGCATCCTGGTGTTCCTGGTGGTTGCCATCATCTCCCTGGTGGTCTACAACCTGCTGCCCTCTGTGAAGAATGAGGAGGATTTCCAGTGATGAGCAACAACAATACTGCCGCCATCGAGCGGGAAAAGCGGCACATGGGCCTGAAGGCCAGTGCCCGCATCAGCAACACCATCATCTACATCCTGCTGGTCGTTATCAGCATCATCTGGCTCATCCCCTTCGTGTGCATCGTGCTGCAGTCCTTCCGGATGGAATCCACCGGCCGTGTGGGCTATGTGATCCCCCAGGTCTGGGGCCTCGGCAACTACCGGAAGCTCTTTGACCCCAGCACCAACTTCCTGCGCTGGTACCTGAACACCTTCATCATCGCTCTGGTGGTGGCCGTGGTGCAGACGGTGATCGTCCTCTGCATGAGCTACACCCTGTCCCGCTTCCGCTTCAAGATGCGCAAGCCCCTCATGCAGTTCATGCTGATCCTGGGCATGTTCCCGGGGATGCTGGCCATGATCATCCTCTACCGCGTGCTGGACGATCTGCATCTCACCGGCCAGTACGGCAACGCCGTGCCGGGCCTGATCCTGGTGTATGTGGCCTCCTCCGGCATGGGCTATTACGTGTCCAAGGGCTTCTTTGACACCATCCCCAAGACTTTGGACGAGGCGGCCCGGGTGGACGGCGCCAACCGCGCCCAGGTGCTCTACAAGATCATCCTGCCCCTGGCCAAGCCCATCGTGATCTACACGATCCTGACCGCTTTTATGGGGCCCTGGGGCGACTTCGTGTTTGCCCGCTACGTCTCTCAGGTGATCCCCCAGGCCATGAACGTGGCCGTCGGCCTGCAGTCGTGGCTGGCGACCGATACCATGGTCCATGACAACTATACGCTGTTCTGTGCCGGCGGCGTGGTGGTCGCCGTGCCAGTGGCGATCCTGTTCATGTGCCTGCAGAGGTACTATGTGGAAGGCGTCACCGGCGGCGCCGTCAAGGGCTAAGTGCTGAAAGGAGCAGAGACAAATGGCAAGTGTGAAATTGACGAATGTCAAAAAAGTATATGACAACAACGTGGTAGCCGTCCACGACTTCAACCTGGACATCCATGACAAGGAATTTGTGGTCTTCGTCGGCCCCTCCGGCTGCGGCAAATCCACCACCCTGCGCATGATCGCGGGCCTGGAAGAGATCAGCGGCGGCACCGTGGAGATCGACGGCGAGGTGGTCAACGACCTGCAGCCCAAGGACCGCAACATCGCCATGGTTTTCCAGAACTACGCCCTGTACCCCCACATGACGGTGTATGACAACATCGCCTTCTCCCTGCGCCTGCAGAAGATGCCCGAGGATCAGATCTACGAAAAGGTCACCAACGCCGCGGACATCCTGGGCATCACCGAGTATCTGCTGCGCAAGCCCCGGGCGCTCTCCGGCGGCCAGCGGCAGCGCGTGGCCATCGGCCGCGCCATGGTGCGCCATTCCAAGGTGTTCCTGATGGACGAGCCCCTCTCCAACCTGGACGCCAAGCTCCGCAACCAGATGCGCGCCGAGATCATCCTGCTGCGCCAGAAGCTGGACACCACCTTCATCTACGTCACCCATGACCAGACCGAGGCCATGACCCTGGCCGACCGTATCGTCATCATGAAGGACGGCTACATCATGCAGGTGGGCACCCCCGAGGAATGCTTCGACATGCCCTCCAATCTCTTCGTGGCCGAGTTCATCGGCGCGCCGAAGATGAACATCATGAAGACCCAGCTCCTGCGGGAAAACGGCAAGTACTTCGTCACCCCCTTCGGCTCCAAGATCGAAGTCACCGGCGAAAAGGGCAAGCTGCTCCAGCAGAAGAACGTCCCCGCGGGCGAGGTGCTCCTGGGCGTCCGGCCCGAGCATATGGTCCTGGCTGACGCCAGGGACGCCGCCGCCATCCCCGCGACCCTGGAGGTCAACGAGATGATGGGCAGCGAGCTGCACCTGCACGTCTTCACCGAGGACGGAACCCGCCTCATCGTGCGCGTGCCCACCATCGGCCTGGAGAGCGGCGAGCGGGAGAGCCTGGTCGGCGGCAAGAAGATGGCCGTCACCTTCGAGGGGAAGGTCATGCACTTCTTCGACCCCGAGACCGAGAAGAACCTGCTGCTGTAAATCGAATCGTATCACGCAAAGAAGCCGCCCGTCCCGGGCGGCTTTCTTGCGTGAAAATGAGGAAATGAAGGAATGAAGCTGGCTGCGGGGCAGGAAGTTCTTCCTCTTCCGCTGGGGAAGCACTATCATACTTCATACGATTTGACGCTTTCTTCGATAGAGGGTATAATGGCAGCAAAGATAAAAAGGGAGGGTTTCCCATGAAAGCCATCGAAAAGAAAGACATCCTGAACTATCGCTTCCTCTCCAACATCCGCTACGCCCCCTGCGGGGAGCGGGCGGCCTTCGTGGTGGCCTGCGCCAACGAGGAGGAGAACTGCTACGAGCAGCGGCTCTGGCTCTATGAAAAGGGAGGGCTGAGACAGCTCACGGACCTGGGCAAGGAGGGCCGTTTCACCTGGCTGGACGAAAACCGCCTGCTGTTTCCGGCGGTGCGCTCCGCCAGGGAGAAGAAGCGGGCGGAGGGCCATGAGGAATTTACATCCTATTACGTCCTGGACCTGCGGGGCGGGGAGGCCCTGCCCTTTATGACCCTGCCCTTCGCGGCGGGGAAGCTCCGGGTACTGGACGAGAATACCTTTGCCGTCACCGGCACGGTGGACAAGCGCCATCCCGCGCTCTATGCCGCCGATGAGGAGGAAAAGGCCAAGGTCCGCAAGCAGCGGGAGGAGGACAAGGACTACGAGGTCTTTGACGAGCTGCCCTGGTGCTTTAACGGCGCCGGCGTCACCAATGGCCAGCGGGAACGGCTCTTCCTGGTGGAGCGGGAGCCGATGCAGTTCACGCCCCTCACCGAGCTGCCGGAGGACTTGCTGGACTTCACGGTCCTGGGTGAGGAGATCCTCTACGCCGTGAACTGCCGGGAGCAGAAGCTGCAGATCCGGGGGTTCACCCTCCGTGCCCGGAACTGGAAAACCGGGGAGGAGCGGGAACTCTGCCGGAACGAAGAGCTCTGCTTTGCCGGGATGGAGGCTGTGGGGGAGAAGCTCTGGATCTTTGCCACCGAGGGCAGGCGCTTCGGCCTCAACGAGAACAACTGGGTCTACAGCCTGGACCCCGCTGAGGGCGAGCTGAAGCTGCTGCGGCAGGAGGAATACAGCCTCTACAACTCCGTGGGCAGCGACTGCCGCCTGGGCGGCGGGAGACAGCATGTGCCCCAGGAGGAGAACCTCTTCCATCTGACCACCCGGGAGGGGGACTGCTGCCTCTACCGCATGGACCCGGACGGCAGCGACCGGCCTCTCATCCAGAAGGCGGGCAGCATCGACGCCTTTGACCTGAACGGCGACGAGGCGCTGCTCATCGCCCTCTACGACATGAGGCTGCAGGAGCTCTACCGGGCGGACCTGAAGACCGGAGAGATCAGCCGCGTCTCCCATTTCAACGACGAAAATCTGGAGGGACGCTATGTGGCAAAGCCCCAGCCGCTCACCATCTGCTCCAAAGGCACGGAGATCGGCGGCTGGGTGCTGCTGCCGAAGGACTATGACCCGGAGAAACGCTATCCCGCCGTCTTCGACATCCACGGCGGACCCAAGACCGTTTACGGCCCGGTGTTCTATCATGAGATGCAGTTCTGGGCAGGCATGGGTTACTTCGTGTTCTTCTGCAACCCCACCGGCAGCGACGGCAGGGACAACGCCTTTGCGGACATCCGGGGCAAGTACGGCACCGTGGACTATGAAAACCTCATGGACTTCTGCGACGCGGTACTGGAGACCTATCCCCAGATCGACCGGACAAAAGTCTGCGAGACCGGCGGCAGCTACGGCGGCTTCATGACCAACTGGATCATCGGTCACACGGACCGCTTCTGCTGCGCGGCCAGCCAGCGCTCCATCTCCAACTGGCTCAGCTTCTGGGGCACCAGCGACATCGGCTTTGACTTCACCCCGGACCAGAACGCCGGGGACCTGTACGAGAGTCCGGAGAAGCTCTGGGCCCGCTCGCCCCTGGCCTACGCCAAAAACGTGAAGACCCCTACGCTCTTCATCCACTCGGACGAGGACTACCGCTGCCCCCTGGAGCAGGGTCTGCAGATGCTGGCAAGCCTCCTGGATCGGGGCGTGGAGACCCGGCTCTGCCTCTTCCATGGGGAAAACCACGAGCTGAGCCGCTCCGGCAAGCCCAAGCATCGGCTCCGCCGCCTGGAGGAGATCACCGCCTGGTTCGAAAAGCACGCGAGGTAAAGAGTTTTTAGATAATAACAGAGCGGAAGTGCTTGGTCGGCGCTTCCGCTCTGTTTTGCTGCGTACCATGCCCCCGCGCAGGGAGCGATCCCCGGTGTCGCTCCGGACACCTCGCTTCAGAGATCGATGGCGAGAAGAAGGAGAGGAGGTGCCACCTCATCCGTCATCCGCCTCGCGGGAGATCGGCGGATGCCACCTTCCCCTCGAGGGGAAGGCTTTTGGCAGGGACGGGGACGAGATCCTTCGCTTTGCTCCGCGAAGCCATGACAAATTCGGGGCTTGTCAACGTGCTGACCTCCCCTACATAGTGGAGGTTTTTCCAAGGTCCCTCAATTCCGAATTCCACATTCCGAATCCCGCATTGACCTCACGCCCCCACCCGGATGCGAAACTGCTTTCCGGTCTCGGCGCTGACGGAGATCTCCACCGCACGTCCGTCCTCGTCCCGGGCGGAAAAGACGTAGCAGGGCACCGGGCTCCCGCCGGGACTGCGGAGGATCATCCGTACACTTGAGGCCTCCCGGAGGGACGCGGGCAGAGCCTCTCTGGCCTCGTCCTCTTCTATCGCCCAGGTGACCTGAATGGGTTCCGGGTCAAACTTCGTGGCATCAAAGCTGTAGAGAGAGCCGTCGTCCAGGGCGATGGAAAGCCGCAGCGGGTCCTCCGGGCAAAGGACGCCGTCCTGCTCGCGCACATAGGAGAAGAGGGCCAGACAGGCGCTTTGGGACTGCTCCAGCAGCTGCAGATCCTCATAGTCGTGGGTCTTGAGAAAGGACTCTGCTTTTTTCTCGGCCTGCTCCATGGTGAGCGCTGCCTCCGGCACCAGACGGCTGCAGCTATAGCTCTCCACGCCGCCCCGGCCCACGGAGATCCAGGCCTCCTCCGCCCGGTAGCAGCGGCGGCCCTCGCCGCCCTCCGCCTGATAGTCCAGGCGCAGCTCCTCCGGGGAAAGACCCGCGAAGACAGCCGCGGCGGTGAGCATCTCCTCCCCGGTGAGAAGCCCGCCGGTTTTTTTCTTCTCCTCTGCCCCATAGGCGCCGTCATAGCGCAGCTCCACCGGGTCAAAGTCTTCTTCCCAGCGCTTCAGCTCCTCGCTGAGCCGGGGGACGGGCTCCGTTCCCACATTGCGCAGGCGCTTTTCCCGGCTGTCCATGCTGAGCTCCCTGTCCTGCAGGTTCTGCCGCAGATCCAGGAGCTTTTGGGAAAAATCTCCCGCGGCGGCGGAGAGCTCCTGCAGCTCCCGTCTTTGCTGCTGGGTGAAGGGCTGCCCCTGGCCGCAGAGGCTGTGGCTGTAGTCCCCGGCGGTGTTGAGAAAGCCGGAGAGCTGCTCCAGCTCCCAGGTGGAAAAGGGCAGGGTGGACAGGGCGCTCTCCGCCGCGGCGGCGCTGGCGTAGGCCTCGCAGCAGATCCGGTCGCACATGTCGCTTTCGGTGGCGTAGGGGCTCTGCTCCAGCACGGCGGAGAGGGTCTGGACCGCACGCACCGTCTCCTCATAGGCGAGGGACGCGCTCTCCTCCGCCGTACGGCGGTACCAGCCCAGACCCCATTGTCCCGCCCAGGCATAAAGACCCAGGGCGATCACCAAAACAGACAAATAAGAGAGCAGCAGAATCTTGGTCTTGCGTTTCATAAAAAAACCACCTCTTTTGGCTTAGGGTTTCCAAAAGAGGCGGATTTTATCAATTCAAACTCCGAATTTTACCGGAGCTTTTCCAGCCCGATCTTCAGGCGGCGGAGGGTCTCCTCTTTGCCGAGGATCCGGCAGATCTCCACGGCGCCGCCGGGGGTGACGGCTTTGCCGGCAGCGGCGATGCGCACGGGCCACATGATCTTGGCGTTCTTCACGCCTTGCTCTTCGGCAAGCTTCACCATGCAGTCCAGGATGTGCTCGTCATCCCAGCTCTCCAGAGCCTCGAAGCGGGGAATCACGGTCTCCAGCACGGCCTTGGAGGAAGCCTCGTCGGACTTGGACTTCTTGTGCACAAAGAGCTCCGTTCCGTATTCGGGCAGGGCGTCAAAGAAGTCCAGCTTCTCGGGGATCTCGGTGAGGACCTCGGTGCGCTGCTGCAGCAGGGCGGCGATAGCGGCAGCGTCGATGGCCGGGTTCTTCACGGCCCTGCGGATCCAGGGCTCGGCCACTTTGGCAAAGTCCTCCGCGCTCATGCGGCGGATGTACTCGGCGTTGAAGTAGCGCAGCTTCTCGATATCGAAGATGGCGGGGGACTTGGAAATGCCGGACATCTCAAAGGCGGCCTTCAGTTCGTCCATGGAGAAGATCTCCTGCTCCGCCTGTTCGCCCCGGGGGCTCCAGCCCAGCAGGGCCACATAGTTCAGCACCGCGTCGGTGAGATAGCCCTGGGCGATCAGATCCTCATAGGAGGGGTCGCCGTGGCGCTTGGACATCTTGTTGTGGGCGTCCCGCATGACGGGGGAGCAGTGGACGTATTTGGGGATGTCCCAGCCGAAGCCCTGGTAGAGCAGGTTGTACTTGGGGGCGGAGGAGAGATACTCGCTGCCGCGGACCACATGGGTGATGCCCATGAGATGGTCGTCCACCACATTTGCAAAGTTGTAGGTGGGCAGGCCGTCCCGCTTCATCAACACCTGATCGTCCAGGGTGGCGTTCTCCACGGTGATGTCGCCGAAGATCTCGTCGTGGAAGGTGGTGGTACCCTCCTCGGGGATGCGCTGGCGGATCACATAGGGCTCGCCCGCGGCGGCGCGGCGGTCGGACTCCTCCTTCGTCAGGAAGCGGCAGGGGTTGGCCTCCCGGTTAAAGTCGCCGGTGTCCTCCTCACTCTCGGTCTTCTCGCAGAAGCAGCGATAGGCGTGGCCCTTCTCCACCAGAAGCTCGGCATACTTGCCGTAGAAGGGCCGGCGCTCGGTCTGCACATAGGGACCCACGGGGCCGCCCACGTCCGGACCCTCGTCGTGGTCCAGGTGGCACTCGGCCATGGTCTTGTAGATCACGTCCACCGCGCCTTCCACCAGGCGGCCCTGGTCGGTGTCCTCAATGCGCAGCAGGAATTTGCCGTTATTGTGGCGGGCGATCAGATAGGTGTAGAGCGCCGTGCGCAGATTGCCCACATGCATATACCCCGTGGGCGAGGGGGCAAAACGGGTGCGCACCTCATTTTTCGGGATGCGGGACTCCATTTCGTCAAACCAGACAGTATCCATCATAAAACTCCTTCCTTATAGCCTCCCCTGCCTAAGGGGAGGTGTCATCCGCCGTCAACCGGCCTGATCGAAGAAAGCACATCGAGAGGCGGATGACGGAGGGGTATTCCTTTATCCTAAAAACAAAAAACTAGAAACTGCCCCGAAGGGGCTTGTATATCTTATTTTACATTTTCCCTGTTGTCAAGATGAAGTTCTTTTGGTAAAATACCATTTTGACGAAAGCTTATCAGAAAAGGAAGTGTTCTTATGGAAAATACCGCTCCTGCCAAGAAAGTCATGCTCTCGGGCATCAAGCCCACCGGCGATCTGACCCTGGGCTCCTACCTGGGCGCCATCAAGAATTGGGCCGAACGGGCCGAGCAGTATGACTGCTACTATTTCATGGCGGATCTCCATGCTCTCACCACCCGCAACGACCCCGCCCTGCTGCGGCGCAGGACCCTGGAGCAGCTGGCCCAGTATGTGGCCTGCGGCCTGGACCCGGAGAAGAACACCCTCTTCATTCAGAGCCATGTGCCCGCTCACGTGGAGCTGGGGTGGGTGCTGAACTGCTACACCATGTTCGGCGAGCTCAGCCGCATGACCCAGTTCAAGGACAAGAGCGCCAAGAACGCCGATAACATCAACGGCGGCCTCTTCACCTATCCCGCCCTGATGGCGGCGGATATCCTGCTGTACCAGCCGGACTACGTCCCCGTGGGGGAGGATCAGAAGCAGCACGTGGAGCTGACGCGGGACGTGGCCCAGCGCTTCAACAATCTCTACGGCGAGACCTTCAAGATCCCCGAGCCCTTTGTGCCCAAGGTGGGTGCCAGGGTCATGGACCTGCTCAATCCCACCAGCAAGATGTCCAAGTCCGATGAGGTCGGCAACGGCCGCGTGGTCATCATGGAAGCGCCGGAGGACATCATGCGCAAGTTCAAGCGCGCCGTCACCGACTGCGACACCGAGCACTGCGTCCGCTACGATCCGGAGAACAAGCCGGGTGTGGCAAATCTCATGAGCATTTATGCCGCCGTCACCGGCAAGACCTTCCCGGAGATCGAGCGGGAGTTCGACGGCCTGGGCTACGGCGCCTTCAAGCCCGCCGTGGGCGAGGCCGTGGTGGAGACCCTCCGCCCCATCCGGGAGGAGGCCCAGAAGATCATGAAGGACAAGGCCTATCTGGAGACCCTGTGCAAAACGGGCGCCGAGCGGGCAGGCTATATCGCCAACAAGACCCTGCGCAAGGTCTATAAGAAGGTCGGACTGGTACCGCTGACGCGGTAAGATAAAAGTGAAAAGTGAAAAGTGAAGGTGTCGGCTCCGCCGACGGATTTATAATCGTCTGCGAAGCGGACACCTCAACTATTCACTATTCACTCTTCTCTATTCACTTTACGAAGATAGATATAGTATTGGAGAATCTGCGATGTTTTCGAACATGGCTTTGTGGATCAAATTGATATTGGCAGCAGGGGTGGCTTTCCTCCTCTGCTTCGGCATGACCCCGCCGGTGAAGCGCTTTGCGGAGCTGATCGGGGCGGTGGACCAGCCCAGCGAACGGCGCATCAACAAGGTGCCCATCCCCCGGATGGGAGGCCTGGCCATCTTTTTGGGATTTGTACTGACGGCGCTGCTGTTCGTGCCGATGAGCACCCAGGTCACCGGCATCCTGCTGGGTGCGGTGATCATCGCCGTCATGGGCGCGGTGGACGATATTGTGTCCCTGAATCCCTGGATCAAACTCCTGGGGCAGATCGTTGCCGCCGTGGTGGTGATCCGCTGCGGCGTGGTGTTTGACGCCATTTCCAACCCCAACCCCCTCTCGGAGGTGGCCTTCATCGAGATCGGCTGGTTGTCCGTGCCGCTGACCGTCCTCTGGATCGTGGCCTGCACCAACGCCGTGAACCTGATCGACGGGCTGGACGGGCTGGCGGTGGGCGTTTCCGCCATCAGTTCCCTCACCATGCTCGTGGTGTCGCTGATCGTTTCCGATCCTGCCGTGTCTCTGCTCCTGGCGGCGCTCACCGGCGCATGCCTGGGCTTCATGCCCTATAACCTGAACCCGGCCAAGATCTTCATGGGAGACGTGGGCTCCCAGCTGCTGGGCTTTGTGCTCAGCACGGTGTCCATCCTGGGCCTGTTCAAGATGCATGCCATCATCACCTTTGTGGTGCCCTTCCTGGCCCTGGCCCTGCCGCTCACCGACACGACCTTTGCCTTCTTCCGCCGCATCCTCCGGGGGCAGAGCCCCTTCCATCCGGACCGGGGCCATCTGCACCACCGGCTGCTGGATATGGGTCTGAACCAGAAGCAGGCGGTTGCCCTGATGTACGGCATCTCCGCTCTGCTGGGCATCGCCGCGGTGCTCATGACCTGGACCAATCCGGTCCTCCGCATCGGCTGCGCGGTGCTGGCCTTCGGCATCTCCATCACAGTGTGGCTCTTCGTCTTTCGCAAGAACCCCAACCTTCATGTGAACCACCACGAAAGCGACGAGAAGAAAGAACAGAAATAAGATCTGCGCAGGGGCGGAGACGCCCCTGCGCTTGCAATGTTCAGGAGAGAAAGACCATGGCGGCCAGAGTCAGCAGCCACTCCGGATCACCGCTTTCCCGGTAGAGCAGATACAGGATCAGCATCAAAAGCAGATCCTCCGTCTCCAGATCCCGAAGGCTGCCGGAGAGCATGCGCTGCAGCTGCCGCGGCAGCAGCTCCGACAAAGGATTCCCTCCCGGCCCGGGGCCAGGATGGAGCAGAGGCCCGGAGGCTGCTGGCGGCGGGGGAGCCGGCCTCTCCGGGGACGCTTCCTCCAGGGGACGGACCCTGCCGGTGTTTCCCTCATAGCGCTTCGCCATTTCCCGCTTCTCCCATGGCAAACCGGGCCAGCCTTGCCATCTGCGCAAGGCGCATGGCTTTTGCCAGCTTCCTCTGCCGCTTTTCCGAGAGCCAGGGCTTCAGCGCCTCCAGCAGGGCGGCTTTGTCTCCGCCGCTCCGGGGCGGCGCCGGCAGGGAGCCCGGAGCGCCGGGCAGATCGCCCTCCGGCTTCGACGCGTTCTCTGCCGCGGCGGAGGGCTCGCCCCCGCCCATCAGCGTTTGGGCCAGGCTGCTGATGCGCCGCATCTGCTCCGGGTCGCTGAGAATGCTGTTCAGCCGGTCCTCCAGTTCTCCCATGGCCCACGCCCCCCTTACTTCTCCATCAGGCTCTGCAGCTCGGTCACAAGCCTCTGCCCCTCCGCCGTCCCCAGCACGCCCCGCAAAAGCTGCTGCAGCGCCGCACTGTCCCCGGCGCGGAGGGCGCGTTCCGCCTCTTTCCCGTCAAACATGGCGCCCAGCCTTTGCCCGTCCCGCGACTCGGCCAGGGCGCGGATCCCTCCGTCCTTCCCCTTGCGGCGCAGCTCCTGTGCCAGCTTTTCCAGATCCTGCATACCATCACCCTCCCCTTCGCTCCATTCTATGCGGCAGGGCGGGAAACTTGACTGAAACGAGGAAATGTGTATGAAAGCAGCCGTTTTTTCCGATACCCACGGCAACACCGCCCGCATGGCCGCGAAGGTGGCCGAAGTGCAGCCGGATGTGATCCTCCATCTGGGCGATCACGACCGGGACACCCGGATCCTGCGGCAGCGCTTCCCGGACATTCCTCTGTACTCCGTTTGCGGCAACTGCGACTACGGCTCCCAGGAGCCGGTTTCCGGGGTGGTGAGCCTGGGCCCGGTGCGGGCCTTCATCACCCACGGGCACATGTACAATGTCCGCTGGGGCGTGGATTCTCTGGTCTATGCTGCCCAGGAGCAGGAATGTCAGCTTGCCCTCTACGGCCACACCCATGAGGCCGATTCCCAGGAGATCGGCGGGGTGAAGGTGGTCAACCCCGGCACAGCCGGCATGGGACGAAAGCTGACCTGGGCCCTCATCACCGTGTTCGACAACG
This sequence comes from Oscillospiraceae bacterium, assembly GCA_017447685.1. Taxonomy (GTDB): domain Bacteria; phylum Bacillota; class Clostridia; order Oscillospirales; family Oscillospiraceae; genus Limivicinus. The sequence goes on along the minus strand of JAFSMZ010000004.1, from coordinate 12,106 downwards.
GCGGTATCGCCGTGGAGATCAAGGACCTGTGATCCGCGGAGGACAGGCAAAACCCCGGAGCTTTTCTCAAAGCTCCGGGGTTTTTGCCTGCGTGAAGAGGTGAGGAAAGGAAGGGCCTTCTGCCAAAGGGAGAAAATCCGTCGGCGAAGCCGGGCTTCATTTTATTTCAGCCAGGCTGCGGCGGGCGGCGTAGCGGCGGGGGACGGAGGACACATAAGGGCTTTCCCGCAGGAAAAAACGCCAGAGCCTGTCCCTGTATGTCTCGGCGTAATCCACATTCACCCGGGGCGAGACGCCGATCTCCTCCGGGGGAAAGGCCCGGTATTCCTCCAGGCGGAGGCTGCCGGAAAAGAGATCCTGCCCGTAGTGCTCCATGCCGATGCCCATGGCCTGGCAGAGCCTCCCCGGCCCGCTGCAGAGCAGGCGCTTCTCCGCTGTTCCCCGCCGCTGGGCCATCAGCGCCAGGCCCTCCACCGGCTCCAGCGCCCGGATCAGCACCGCCTGGGGCTCGCCGGCAGAGGCGGTCACCACGTTGAAGCAGCGGTGCATGCCGTAGAGCCGGAACACATAGGCCTGCCCCGCCGGTCCGTACATGGCCTCGGTCCGGGCGGTGCGGCGGCCGCCGAAGGAGTGGGCCGCGTCATCATAAGGCCCGCAATAGGCCTCGGCCTCCACGATCATGCCGGCGCAGCGGCCCTCGGGACTGTCATGGACCAGGAGCTTGCCCAAAAGCATCGGCGCAGCTTCCGCCGCGCCGATGGACAAAGACTGCTTATTCCACATGGATTGAATGGCAGTGATGGACACGTTCCCGGATAACGTCAAAGGTCTCGATGCTGAGATCATGCTCGATCTTGCAGGCATCCTCCCGGGCGGCCTCCTCGCTGACGCCCAGGTCGATCAGGATCTGGGTCAGCAGCTTATGGCGCTCATAGATCCGCGAGGCGATCTCCATGCCGGCGTCGGTCAGGCCGATGAGCCCGTCCGTATCCATGGTGATGTAGCCGTTTTCCCGCAGGCGCTTGGTGGCGTAGCTCACACTGGGCTTGGTGACGCCCAGCTGGGTCGCAACATCCACCGAGCGGACGTAGCCGCGCCTCTCCTTGAGCATCAGCATAGCCTCCAGATAGTCTTCTGAAGACTGTTGGATCTTCATCTGCAGAGCCTCCTTTTGCTGTTGGAACTGTCTGCTGCTAAATTATCACAAATAGAGGGAAAAAGCAAGGCGTTTGACACCTCAAATCAGGAAAAAGAGAACGACCAGACCGCCTTTGAGATGCTCCTCACCGAAGCGCTCCATGGGCATCACCGCGTCCTCCAGACCGTCCGCGACGTTGAAGAAGCGGAAGCCCTCTTCTGTGCGGCAATAGAATACGAAATGGGGCGTCTTCTCCTCCCGATAGCGGAAGATGCCGGCCCGGCTGCGGGGGGCCACGGCCAGCGCCTCCTCCCGGCCCCGCAGCTCCTGCAGCTCCGGTATGCGGGAGAGCAGATAGCGGCGCATCACGGGCAGCAGGGTGGGACCGGGCATCCGGACCCGGTGCCCCTCATCCAGCGCGCTTCGCACGCTGTCCCAGTCCTCCTCCCGGAAGAGAAAGTGCAGCAGGTCGAAGGCCGCGATCCAGCCGCAGCCGTTGATGCTGGCGGGCATGCTGCGGTAGCGGACCGAGGAAAAGCAGTCCTGGTCCCGGATGTATCCGTCGGGAGAAAAGCCCTCCGACAAAGGCTTGGGTGCGCCCAATGCCGCGCCTCCTTTCAGGATCCCTGCTCCGGGACGCTGAGGACAAAGTGCAGCAGGGTGTAGGTCTCCCCATTGCGGGGATCGACGCAGGACTCCTCCCCGGCGGGGTGGAAGCCCCGGGAGAGGATGAGCCGGTGGGATCGCTCGTTCTGTTCCCGGCAGCTGGCCCGGAATTCCTTTGCCCCCAGGGAAAAGGCGGTGCGGATCAGGGCGTCCAGGATCTGGCCGCCGTAGCCCCGGCCCACATAGTCCGGCCCCAGGGCCACGCCGCCCTCTTCCCAGATCCCCGGGGCGATCTCCTGCATGCCCGCATAGCCGATGGCCCTGCCGTCGACTTTGCGGTAAACATCCAGAAAATAGGGGTGCTCTGCCTGCCAGCGCAGGGTCCGCCGCATCCGGTCCCGGGCGGCCTCCTCGCTCTCGGTCACGTCCCAGAGCATATAGCGGGCGGTTTCGGGATGACGCCATACGTTGACATAGAGATCCTGCCAGTCCTCAAAGACGGCTTGTTTCAAAAACAGATCGGGCGTTTCGATCATAGCAAAACCTCGCAGAAAGTGACATGCGGCGCGCGGCGATCCCTCGCCGGAGGCAGGGGCTTCACGCGCCTCCTTTTATGCCGCGTCAGCGGCGCTGTCCTCCAGCAGGATGCGGCGCATGGTCTCCGCCACCTTTTCGAGACGGCCCGGATCAAAGGGGCTGTCCAGCCCGGCGTTCAGGGCGCTGTCCAGCATGTCCGGATACTCCCGGGGCAGCATCTCCAGGAACTTGGCGAGCCCTTCTCCGGGCTGGGCCTCCTCCAGCTGGAAGACCTGCATGGCGATGTCGTGGGAGACGGGGTAGGTGATCACATAGAAGGGCTGCTCAAAGAAGTGGGTGATGTCGATCCAGAGCTTGCTGTAGAGGCTCTCAAAGCCCGCCTCGCAGAAACCGTAGTCCTGGCTCAGCTGCAGGAAAAGCTGGTTGATCGATTCCTCCGTCAGCTCTTCCGGGGCCATGCTGTAGACGCGGTGCTCAAACTCCGCGAAAGCGGCCTGCTGCACATACATGTTGAGAATGTCCAGCATCTTGATCTGGTAGAGGTTCTCCAGCTCCTCCCCGCTGAGTTCCCGGTCCAGCCGGGTCATCATCAGCAACTCCATGGCCTGGGAGAAGCACTCCGCAAGGTCGATGGTCTCCTCCGCGCCGTAGTTCAGGTAGCCGTCCAGGTAGTGGCCGAACTCGTGGGAGAAGGTGGTGATATCGTCCAGGGTGCCGCCGGCGTCCATGAACAGGAAGGGCACCTCATAGGCGGGCAGATAGGTCTGGAAGGACATTTCGGCCTTCAGCGGGCTGTAGTCCAGATCGCAGAGGCGGTACTTCACCATGAACTCATAGGCGTCCTGCACCTCTTCGCCCATGTCGCTGACGCCGCAGCGCAGCACCTCCTCCAGACGCCTGGCGTCGATGGGGAAGCTCTCCAGATCCCAGAGAATGCCGGAGGCCATGACCTCCCGGTAGAGGGGCACGATGTGCTCCTTCACGCCCTGCAGGTACTCCGCCGCCAGCTCCGGGCTGTAGTCCCGGGTAAAGTCGTGGTCGAAGGCCAGCTCCTCATAGCTGTCATAGCCGGCGGCTCTGGCCTGCTCCTGGCGGTTTTTCACCAGGTCGATATAGATGCGGGAGAGGGTGGGGTTGAACTGGTCATAGTAGGAGAAGAGCAGGTTCAGATAGGCATAGCCCTGGTATTCGTCCAGAGCCGTGAAATACTCCACCTCGTTGCCGTCGGCCAGGACCACGATGGGGTTTGCCACCGTGTCCCGGTACTCGGCGATCAGGTTGCTCTCGGCCTGCAGCAGGGCCACCATCTCGTCGTCGTAGAAGGCGGTGGAATCGTCGGCATACTCCTCGGCAAAGCCGGGCCAGAAGTACTTCTCCTCCAGCTCCTGGGCCATGTCGGACATGCCGCAGCGGAAGTAGAGCTGCTCAAAGAGCTGGCTCACGTCGGCGCTGGCCTCGTCCAGCCAGGCGTACTCCTCCGCATAGAACTCGTCCGTCATGTCCTGGCAGGAGCGGATGAAGGCGATGGCCACCATGGTGTCAAAGGCGGCGTAGAGCTGGTCGCAGGCGTCCAGCAGCGGCTCCACCGTCTCGTAATCCGCGCCGCTGTCCAACGCTTCGCCCACCTTGTCGATGGCGGCGCGCATCTCGTCCAGATCCGGCCGCTCATAAGGCATCTCGTCAAAGGGGATCAGGTCCCACAGACCCTCCCGCACATCCGTGGGCTCCACATAGGGCTTTTCGGCGGGGACCGCTTCTTCCGCGGGCGTCTCCTCGGGAGAGGCCTCTTCCGGCGCCTCCTCAACGGGGGCGGCCGCTTCCTCCTTTTCCTCCACAGGAACGGCAGCAGGCTCCGGGGAAGCCTGCGCCGGGGCGGAGACAGGCTTTTTGGCGGCGCAGCCGGTCAGCATGCTCAGGCAGAGCAGCGCGGCCAGCAGAAGGCAGAGCGTTCTTTTCATCGTCATTCCTCCGTTTCACGTTTTTCCCCTGCAGTATAGCATAGTTTGCTTCAAACTGAAAAGGGCTTGCAAAGGGAAAGATCTTTTTTTATAATTATACGGGAAAGATATCCTGTCTTTTGACGTTTTGAAAGGAAAAGTGTTCCGCCGGGCCCGCCCGGGGAAGGAGGAAGCGCTGTGAACGAGATCTATGTCACCGGACACCGGAATCCGGATACGGATTCCATTGTGGCCTCCATGGCCTATGCCAATCTGCGCCAGGCGCTGGGGGATCGGAATTACAGGGCCGTGCGCATCGGCTCGGTGAACGACGAGACCCAGAAGCTGCTGGAACGCTTCGGGATGGAGGCGCCGCCCCTGGTGAAGAACATGCGCACCCAGGTGAAGGACCTGGATTTTGACCACCCGCCCGCCCTCAGCGGCTCGGTGCCCATCGATCTTGCCTGGCGCACCATGCGGGACGGGGAGATCACGGCCCTGCCCATCGTGGATGAGGAGGGGAGGCTCCTGGGCATGCTCTCCAGCGGGGATATTGCCTCCTACGACATGAAGTCCATGCTGGAAAACCGCATCAGCGATATTCCGCTCTTCAATCTCTTGAGCGTGCTGGAGGGGACCCTGGTGAACGAATACGCCACCTCCGTCAGCTCCGTCTCCGGCCAGCTTTTCATTGCCCTGCCCCAGAATTACGAGGATCCCGCCCTGACCGCTGCCGACAGCATCCTGGTCTGCGGCAACCAGCCCGAGGTCATCGACCGGGCCATAGAAAGCGGCGTTGGCTGCCTCATCATCTGCCGCTCGGACATTCGCCCCCAGTGGGCGGAGAGCCGGGCCAACACCTGCATCATCTCCACGCCCCTCACCGCACGGCGGGTCTCCCGGCTGATCACCCAGGCCCTGCCGGTGGAGCGGATCTGCTCCCGGGAGAACATCATTGAGTTCCATCTGGACGACTATGTGGACGACGTACGGGAGACCATGCTGAAAAGCCGCTTCCACACCTACCCCATTCTGGACCGGGAGGAGCGGGTGGTGGGCACCCTGGGGCGCTTCCATCTGCTGCGTCCCCGGCGCAAGCAGGTGGTGCTGGTGGACCACAACGAGGCGGCCCAGTCCGTTCCCGGCCTGGACCAGGTGGAGATCCTGGAGATCATCGACCACCACCGGCTGGCGGACATCCAGACCGGCCAGCCCATCCGGGTGCGCAACGAGCCCGTGGGCAGCACCAACACCATCCTCACCGGCATGTACCAGGAGTACGGCGTGGTGCCCTCGCCCAAGATCGCGGGGCTCATGGCAGGCGCGATCCTCTCCGATACGGTCATGTTCAAGTCTCCCACCTGCACCAAGCGGGACGTGGCCATGGCCCAGCGCCTGGCACAGATCGCCAACGTCTCCCTGGAAGAGCTGGGCAAGAGCCTCTTCTCCTTCGGCGGGGCGGAAAAGAGCGTGGAGGACCTCTTCCGCACGGACTATAAGCAGTTCCACATCTCCGGCCAGGACCTGGCCGTGAGTCAGATCACCTGCGCCGATTCCCAGCAGCTGCTGGACCGGAAGGAGGATTTCCTCCGGTACATGGCGGGCCTGAAGGAGAAGAACGAATTCGACCTGGTGATCCTGATGATCACGGATGTGCTCCAGGAGGGGACCTATCTGCTCTTCATCGGCAGCGACGAGACCATCCGCCAGGCCTTCTCCGCGGAGCCGAAGGACAATCTGGTCTTCCTCCCGGGGGTCATGTCCCGGAAAAAGCAGATCATCCCCATGCTCACCGCGCTGTGGGGCTAAAAGCTTCCCGCCAAAAGGCGCTTCCCCTGTCGGGGGAGGCGCCTTTCCGGGGGGAACAATCGGGCCCGAACAGCGTCATATTCCCAAAAGGAGGGATCCCTATGGAAAAATTCATCCCCTACGAAAAGCTCTCGAAGAAGCAGAAGCGAGTGCGGGACGCTGCCCGCCGGGGCAGCTGGGGCGGCCTGAGCCCGGTGACCCGCCGCCCGGAAAACCCCAAGGCTTATCAGAGAAAGAAAGCACGGATCGAAGAAGAACTCGACCGTGTTTTTTTATGCCCTGTCCCCTGCTCCGCGCCCCTGCCGGTCTAAGGCTATCGCCGCAAGGGCGAGCCTTGCGGTCGCCTGCGCGTCTTGGCTGCCACGCCCAGGGAGCGGCCCCGGATCGCTCCGCCTCCGGCGCCTGGCCGCTTTTGTCTTGCAGGAGGGAAAAGACTATGGTACAGTATGGGGGAGAACAAACGAGAGGGGAAGATTGCCCGTGAAGCAGCCCTTTGAGCGCTTTGACATGAAGGCGCCGCCTGTGCCCACCAAATGGTATCTCCGGCCTCTGACCCTGGCATTGAGTCTGCCGGACGTGTGGAAGCATCAGGCAAAGATCATCCGCATCGGCACCGAAAACCTGAAGCCTCCCTATGTGATGCTCTGCAACCACAACGCCTTTCTGGATTTCAAGGTGGCCACCCGGACCATCTTTCCCCACCGGGCCAACTACGTGGTGGCCATCGACGGCTTCATCGGCCGGGAGCAGCTGCTGCGGGACGTGGGCTGCATCTGCAAGCGGAAGTTCACCAACGACCTGAGCCTGATCCGCCAGCTGAAGCAGGTCATCCAAAACGGGGACGTGGCCATGATCTACCCCGAGGCCCGCTATTCCCTCTGCGGCACCACGGCGGTGCTGCCCGCCTCCCTGGGCAAGCTCTGCAAGCTCCTGGGCGCCCCGGTGGTGACCCTGATCTGCCACGGCCACCACGTGAACTCCCCCTTCTGGAACCTGCACGACCGGGGCGTGAAGCCCACTGAGGCGGAATTCCGCCTGCTCTTCACCCCGGAGGAGCTGAAGGAGAGCAGCCCGGACGAACTGAACGAAAAGCTGGTGGCCGCCTTTCAGTACGACGATTTTGCCTGGCAGAAGGAGCGGGGGATCCGTACGCCCTACAAGGGCCGGGCGGAGGGCCTTCACAAGGTCCTGTACCAGTGCCCGCACTGCAAAACGGAGTTTCAGATGGACTCCAAGGGCACGGAGCTCTTCTGCAAAGCCTGCGGCAAGCGCTGGGAGATGAGCGAGCTCTCCGAACTCTCCGCCCAGAGCGGGGAGACGGAGTTTTCCCACATCCCGGACTGGTACGAGTGGGAGCGGGAAAACGTCCGCAAAGAGGTAGAGGCAGGGACCTATTCCAGCGGCCTGCTGCCGGTGACGGTGGACACCCTGCCCAACGCCAAAAAGTTCATCCGCCTGGGAGAGGGGACCCTGGTCCATGACATGGAGGGCTTCACCGTCCGGGGCACGGACGTGGACGGGGACCCCTTCGAGATGCTGAAACCCGTCCCCAGCCTCTACTCCTGCCATATCGAGTACGAATACCTGGGCAAGTTCGGGGACTGCGTGGACCTGAACACCCTGGAGGACACCTGGTATATCTATCCCCACGACTGCGCCTTCTCCGTGACGAAGATGGCCCTGGCCACGGAGGAACTGTACTTTGCCCACAGAAGGGCCATCGGCCGCCCCTGCAAGCCAGGCCTGGCGTGAATTCCGTTTTGCGTTTTGAGATTTGAGTTTTGAGGAGACGGGGATGCCGCTTTGAGTTTTGCGGGGATGACGGATGAGGTCCCCGCCCAGCGCCTCACCCGTAGGGACGAGCATCGCTCGTCCAACTGAAACAGGAGAAAGCAACAACATGCAAATCAAGTCTTTGATGGAGACAAACGTATACAGCGTCCGGGGAAAGGTGCTGATTGTCGGCGCCTGCCTGCGGTCGGTCTGGCCGGAGGCCTTCGCGGAGCTGGCCGCCCGGGCGGACCAGGTCTACAGCCTCTGCCTGGAAAACAGCCACATCAATATGGCGGTGACCAAGCTCACCGCTGTCCTGGGCACCGGGCAGGTGGAGCGCCTCAGCTTTGCCAGCGTGGACCGCTCCCCCCACTGCACCCAGCTGCACTACATTCCCCATGAGATCGAGCGGGTGCTGCCCCGGCATGTGCCCATGGAGCACTTCGTCTGCACGGAGGAAGGGGCGATCCCGGTGACAGCGGAGGCGGTGGAGCTCTCCAAATCCCTGGCAAAGCTCACGAAGCTGACAAAGGGGGCGGAAGCATGATCCGCATTTACGGCACCCTGGGCCCCGCCTGCGACAAGGCGGAGACCCTGGAGGAGATGCTGAACCTGGGCATGACCGGCCTGCGGCTGAACCTGAGCCACGTGAGCCTGCGGGAGGCCGCCGGAGAGCTGCGGCATCTGCGGGAGGCGGAGGCGCGCTGCGGGAAGCGGGCGGAGCTGCTCATCGACATGCAGGGGCCGGAGCTGCGCATCGGGAAGCTCCCGAGCCCGCTGCTCTTTCGCGCCGGGGAGACGGTGGACCTGGACGCGCTACCCTTTCCCGAGGCGGTGCGCGCCGCCGTCGAACCGGGGCAGGAGCTGCTGCTGGACGACGGAAAGCTGCTGCTCACCGCCCTGCGCGGCGGCAAGGCCCATGTGAACCGGGGCGGCGTGCTGCAGAGCCGCAAGAGCGTGGCCCTGCCGGGAAAAACGATCCGCCTGCCCGCCCTCACCGAGGAGGACCGCCGCAACATCGCCGCGGCGAAAGAAGTGGGCGTTTCGGCACTGATGCAGCCCTTTGTCCGCAGCCGGGAGGATCTGGAGACCGTGCGCGCCGCCCTGAACGAGGCAGGCTGCGGCGATGTGCGGCTCCTGGCCAAGGTGGAGAGCCGGGAGGGCATGGAAAAGCTCCCCGAGCTGCTGGACGCCTGCGATGAGATCGTCATCGCCCGGGGAGACCTGGGCAACGCCATGCCCCTCTGGGAACTGCCCGCAGCCCAGAAGCGCATTGCCTCCCGCTGCCGCGCCGCCGGGCGGGATTTCATGGTGGTCACCCAGATGCTGGCCTCCATGGAGCAAAACCCCGTGCCCACCCGGGCCGAGGTCAGCGATATCTTCAACGCCGTGCTGGACGGCGCGGCCTCCGTCATGGTGACGGGGGAGACCGCCGCGGGCAAGTGGCCCGTGGAGACCATCCGCTATCTGACGGAGACTGTCCGCCAGGCGGAGCAATTCAAGGAAAAGGAAGGAAATACGAAATGAAAACGTTCAAAGCGATCCTCTGCCTGCTGCTGGCGTTGGGCCTTTGCCTGAGCTGCGCCGCCTGCGGCCAGAGCGGCACGGCCAAAACCACCCAGAAGACGGAGAACGCCGCCCAGGCCACCGAGGCCCCCGCCGCCCAGGCGGAAGCAGGGGCTGAGGCCTCCGCCCCGGCGGATGGGGAGCATGAGCTCCATACCGTGGAGATCACCGTGCGGGACTACGGCACCATGAAGCTGGTGCTGGACGCCACCGCCGCCCCCATCACGGTGCAGAATTTCCTGGACCTGGCGAACAAGGGCTTTTATGACGGGCTCACTTTCCACCGGATCATGGACGGCTTCATGATCCAGGGCGGCGACCCCCTGGGCACCGGCATGGGCGGCAGCAGCACCCATATCACCGGCGAGTTTGCGGGCAACGGCTGGGACAATCCCATCTCCCACCAGCCCGGGGTCATCTCCATGGCCCGCTCCGGCGACCCCAACAGCGCCAGTTCCCAGTTTTTCATCTGCGTGGGGGACGCCAGCTTTCTGGACGGCTCCTATGCCGCTTTCGGCTGGACCGCCGATGAGGAGAGCCTGGAGATCGCCCTGCAGATCGCAAAGGACGCCAAACCCGTGGACAACAACGGCTCCATTCCCAAGGGCGAGCAGCCTGTGATCGAGAGCGTCAAGGTCGTCGACTGAGAGGGAACTGTTGCAAATAGGCGCACAGCCCGGTCAGCACCGTAGGGGAGGCTTGCTTCCCCCTCCGGGGGAAGTGGCCGAAGGCCGATAGGGGCCCCTCCCGGCAGCAGGAAACATAGGTTCAAGAAAAGGTTCGGCAAATTCGCAGAGTGTACGAATTCGCCGAACCTTTTCTCACAATACAGCCAGGTTCCGCCGGGAGGGCACAAGGCCCTCCCCTACGTTATGAACAGGGGTTTGGAGCTCTTTTTCACGTTTCGCAACAGCCCTTTTTCTGCGGATTTCCGTTCGATATCCGGATCATACCGCGAAGAGGATCAGGGTCAGGGCCACGGCCAGGGCCAGAAGAAAGAGCGCGCCGGTAAAGGTCTGCAGGCCGGTACTGGTGGTGCAGGGAATGTTTTCGTTCATGGTGGATCCCTCCTGTTGTTGCTATACTAAAAGTAGACAAAAACGATAGAATAATTCACTCTCGACTGGTATCATAAAAGTGAGAAAAGAGCTCAAAGGAGACCTCTGAAAGAAGGAGGAAAAGAAATGAGCAGGAAACGATTGAACCCGTTCGAGAAGGAATTTCTGATCCGGCAGTTCCGGGAAAACTCGAGCCTCAAGCTAAGAGAATTCTGTGAGGCGAACAGAGTCACTCCCCAAACATTTCGGAAATGGATGGATCAGTATGACGCAGCCGGAATCGAGGGTCTGTCCAGAGGAAGCAGGTATCCGGATCTGCTCCCGGGGAGCCTGGATCCAACCGTAGAGAACTACAAGAAGGAGATCCTACGGCTCACCATCGAGAACGAAAGGCTTAAAAAAAACTATGCAGTCCGGACGACGCCAGATGGTCGGATCCAAGTTCAACATTTAGAAGCGATGAGTTCGACATCGTCCGACGACTCTCCCGAAGATACCCCGTAAAGGATCTATGCGAGCTGATGGGCGTCAGCCGATCGGGATACTACAAGCATCTGCATCTTGAGAAAGCAGGAAAGCTGCGTTCGGAAAAGCTGCGCTATGCCGTTGTCCTGGTATCTGAAACACATCGGCGTCATCCTTCTCACGGATACCGCTGGGTGGCTGCCTATATCCGCAGAAACACGGATTACAGCTTCTCGGACGGGCTGATCTACAAAGCCTTTCGCTATCTGGGGATCACATCTGAAACGAGGCATAAAAAGCGCTGCAAGCCGCGGAAAATTAAGGATAAATACCCAAATCTCATCTTTTCCACGTGGGAGAAGGTGGACCGTCCGCGACAGGTCATCGTGTCGGATATGACCGCATTCCACGCGGGAGACCGCTACTACGAACTGACCATGTATTTTGACGTCTTTACGAAACAAATCCTCAGTTGGCGGCTGGCAGATCGCCGTGGCGACAGGGAACCTTACCTTTTCGGGCTTCAGGACGTGCTTGATCTTCTGGAGTATGAAGGAACCACTCAGGAGCCGGTATATCTTCACACGGATCAAGGCTCGGTTTATTCCTCCATGGCCTACAACGATCTCGTACAGAACACCAACATCATCCGCTCCATGTCCCGAGCCGGTAAACCGACGGATAACCCGGTGAACGAGTCGCTCAACGGCTGGATCAAGGAAGAACTGTTTTCTGACTTCCGTCTGAATGAATTAACGGAACGCTATTTTGTCTCCTGTGCCATCGAAGAATACATCGACTATTACAACGAGCAGCGCCCAAGCTATGCGCTTGGTTACGACACGCCAAACGACTTTTACCGACGCTTCACAAACGGCGAGATCTCCCCGAAAAACACCTTTGAAAGCCGCTTTGATGACTACCCTGAAACCATACGCTGATTTGAGTGTCTACCTACTGGAAGCATTTCTTTCTTCACTTTTATTGTATCTGTCTACTTTCGTGAATTGTCCTTTCTGCCTTATGATTTTTTGTGTCCACTTTTCTTGACTGCTGCAAGCTCTCTTGCTTACGTGTACGTTGAATGAAAAAGAGAAGGTAATATAAATATACCAGCCGAGATCATTCAACGGCTTACGGCGCGTTTTGGAGGCTTTCTGAGAGAGAAAACACGGTCAAAAGCGCCGGTTTTGTACAAAAATACGCATAGCAAAGCG